>JBFXAY010000018.1:0-55864 GCA_050183815.1 Gemmatimonadales bacterium
CGGCCATCGTCACCAGCGATCCCCAGCCGTACTCAGCGAGATCGAGATCCGGCGGGACCAGTTTGGCCGCCTCCGCCCACTCGTTGGCATAGGTGATCAGGAGGGACACCCTGGGCTTGCGGAGGGTGATCCGCAGGCACCGGCCGGGCTCCAGTCGGAGCGCGGCAACGGCCTTCCGGTCGAGATTCACGGTGGCCGTCGTCAAGGGGTCCGCGAACCAGACCAGGACGTCGCCGCGGTCTCCGTCAATGGTGTAGCGACCGACCCAGGACAGATCGCGGCGGGGCTCGAAGGGCAGGATCTCCCTGGCCGCATCCGCCCGGGTACCGCCCGCCGTCAGCACGATCACCTCGCGGGGGCCGGACCAGGCGCGCCCCTCGCGACTCAGCGCTTCGTCGTCGATCCGGTAGAGGGTGAGCCGGTAGTCGCCGGGCGGGACCGATACGCGGCCGCCTTCGTCGGAGCCGCCCTCGGGCAGCATCGGCGCGGAGTCGTTCGACTCGATCCGCAGTTGGCCGGTGGGGAGGGAGAGAAAGGCCCGCTGCGGCTCGAGCCACGCCGCGACGGCGAGCTCCTCGGCGCTGAGCGGGTCGCCTACCAACACCCCGACGTGCACCGGGTCGTCCTGCAGGAGCGACCAGGCAACGAGGCTGCCGTCGGCGAACAAGGGGCCGAGGGCGCCTTCGTCGACGGGGTCGAAACCGGGGCTCGCCCGGAGGCGGTCGAGGGTGCCGGCGTCGAACAACCAGACCTCGAGGCCGGAATTGAAGACGCTGGCGGTGGCCATGCCCGGTCGCGGGGTGGCAGCCGGCGGGGTCGTCCTGCGCTGGCGCGGCATGAAGACTCCTCCCGGAGCGGCGGCGCCGTCGGAGCGGGTCCCCGGCGGGGCCGTCCGCAGCGTTGATGCCGCCGAAAAGCTATGAGGGGCCGGCGCTCGCGGGGAGGGGGCGGCAACGCTTTGGGCCGTCGGGGCATCGAAGAGGGTATCCATCCCAATTTTTCGCGGAGGCGGGAATGCGAGTGCTGGTCGGATTGACCGCGGTGTTCGTCGTTGTCTCGGCCGGCTCGCTGGCTGCCCAAACCGAACGGCAGGCGGAGCGGGAGGCTCGGGCCCGGGAGCGGGCCGAACGGCTCCGGGACCGGCTCGACGATCTGCGGGTCCGGGTTCGAACCCGCGGCCCGGTCGTGGTGCCCCGGGTTCGCGTCGGTACGGCGGGTTCGATCCGTTCCCGGGTGGCGCGGCCGGTCGTCACACCGCGGATCCGGATTGCTCCGGAGGAGATCCGCCCCCGGGTTCGGATCGGGTCGGTCGTCCGGCCGAACGTCCGGATCCGCACGGTTGCGCCCCGGCTCGATCGGGACCTGCATCGCCGGCTTCGGCGCGAACTCCGCGGCGAACTGCAGGATGACCTGCGAGACCTCCGGGTCGAAATGCGGGAACTCGGGCGAGACCTCGGGGAAATCAGACCGCGCGTCAGAGTCCGGCTGGACCGGCGTTACCGGCCCACCTGAGACCGTTCCGAGGTACGTGGCGGGCCGCCGGGTCATCACCGGGCGGCCCGCTTGCGTTGGTGGTGGTCCCGACCGGCAGGGCGTAAGCCTGGCGTAAGGTTGCGACCGGTACTGTAGTCGTGACGACGGTGCCCGAGTCCGACACCGCCGGCCGTCACCCGATCGGGCGGACGGTGCCGAGGACCGGATGGAGCCCGCGCGCTCCGGGAGGATCCGATGCTGACCCTGCTCACGCTGCTCGCCGCCACGACTGCCGCCGCCGCGAAGCCGCCACTGGCCGCCGACGAGACCCCGACGGTGACGATCCAGAACAACGAGGCGCGTTCGGTCGAGGTGTACCTCGAAATCGGCGAGGAGGAACTGCCGCTCGGCGAAGTGGATGGCGGGACCGTCAAGACGCTCGCGCTGCCCGACTGGCTCCGTTACGGACATCGGGACGTCCAGTTCGAGATTCACCCGAAGCGCGGCGGGGACCTGGCGAGCGGCTTCGTCGAGGTGGAGGGCGGGCACCACTACGGCATCAAGGTCACCGGTCCATGACGGGCCGGACGCTGATACTTTGAGGAATCCCGGACCGGAGCGGATCCATGAGGCGAGCAACGGGGTTTGGGCTGGCCGCGGCCGCCGCGATGTCGTGCGGACCCCGGCCGGCAACCCTCGCGGACCAGGTGATCATCCATCGCGATCGATACGGGATCCCGCACCTCGAAGCCGAAACCGATGCGGCCGCCGCGTTCGGGTTCGGCTACGCCCAGGCCGAAGACAACTTCCGCCAACTCGAGGAGAACTTCATCCTCTCCCTCGGCCGGGGTGCGGAGGTGCACGGGGAGAGCGCCGTCGATAATGATCGCCTCAACCGGGTGCTCCGGATCCCGGCGCTGGCCCGGGCGGAGTACGACCGCATGAAGCCTCCGGTCCGGGACCTCGTCGACGGCTTCGTCGGCGGCATCAACGCCTGGATCGCGGCTCATCCGGACGCCAAGCCGCGGCTCCTCCCGCGGATCGAGCCGTGGTATCCGCTCGCCTTCATTCGCTACAACTACTTCCAGAACGGTTTCGCCGCGGGTGAGCTGCGGCGGGCCGGTATTCGCCGTCCCTCCCCCGGTGAAGCGGTGGCGGCGGCGGGGCAGGGTTCCAACGGCTGGGCCATCGCCGGGAGCCGGACCGCGGACGGTCACCCGCTCCTGTTCATCAACCCGCACCTGCCCTGGTTCGGACCGGGCCAGGTCTACGAAGGCCACCTCATGAGCCGGGACGGCTGGAACTTCACCGGCTACTCCCGCCTCGGCTTTCCGCTGCCGTACGTTGGTCACAACGACCGGCTCGGCTGGGTGAGCACCGACAACGCCGCGGACGTCGCGGATCTCTACCTCGAGCGTTTCGACGATCCGGCAGACTCGCTGGCCTATCGGTACGGTCCCGGGCACCGCCGGGCCACGGTGTGGACGGACACGATTCGGGTTCGCACCGGCGACACGATCGAGTCGCGGGTGTTCCGGTTCGTCCAGACCCATCACGGTCCGATCGTGGGCGAGGTCGCGGGGCAGCCGGTGGCCCTTCGGATCGCCCGGCTCGAGGACGACGGCTGGCTGGAGGAGTGGTACCGGATGACCCGGGCCCGCAGCCTCGCCGACTTCAAGGACGCCATGCGTCCGATGGCCATGCTGTTCGGGAACGCGATGACCGCCGACGCCGACGGCAACATCTACTACGTCTACAACGGCGCCATCCCGCGGCGGGACGAGTCCTTCGACTGGAGCCGACCGGTCGACGGGTCCAACCCGGCTACCGAGTGGCAGGGATTTCTCGACTTTGCCGACCTGCCGCAGCTCGAGAACCCGGCCAGCGGCTGGATGCAGAACTGCAACGGGACGCCGTTCCTGCTGTCGGACCAGGACAATCCGCGGCGGGCCGACTATCCCTCGTACGTTGCCACCGAGCGCGATACGCCGCGAGCGATGATGTCCCGGAGGCTCCTCGGCGCCGAGACCGGCTGGACGTTCGACGGGCTGGTGGCCGCGGCGTTCGATACCCGGGTGCTGGCCGCCGACAGCGTGCTACCCCGATGGATCGTGGCCGCCCGTCCCGGCGCCGACGGCCGGCGTGCGGCCGCGCTCGATTCGCTCGCGGCCTGGGACCATCGCAGCGACACGGCGTCGGTGGCGATGACGGTGCTTGCCGTCTGGGCGGGACAGGTCCGGTCGGGAAGCAGCCCCGGCCCGGCGCTGGACGCCGCGTTGGCGGGCCTCGAGCGCGACTTCGGCACCTGGCAGGTCCGCTGGGGTGATCTCAATCGCACCCAGCGGTGGGACGGCTTCGACCTCGCCGGCCCGAGCGACGACCGGGCCAGTCTTCCGCTCGCCGCGGTCGATCCATCCCTCGGCGCGATCTTCACGTCGTGGCCGGAGCCGGTGCCGGGTGCCCGTCGCTGGTACGGCACCGGCGGCGGTAGCTACGTCAGCGTGGTCGAGTTCGGCCCCCGGGTCCGGGCGGCGGCGGTCCACGCCTTCGGCGCGAGCGGTGACCCGGAATCGCCCCACTACTTCGATCAGGCGACGCTCTTCGCCTCGGGTCGCATGCGGCCGGCGTGGTTCACGCTCGACGAGATCCGGGCGAACGAGGAGCGGGCGTATCATCCCGGGGCAGAGGCCGCCGGCGTCCCCGGCCGGTAGTTCGGGCGACCGCAGCTCTCGCGGCGTCCAGCGCTCCCGGCTCGTCGCCGCCGACCGCAATGGAAACCAGGGCCGCGGGCCGAGCGTAGTCTCGGGAGTTCCCTTCCGCTGACAACCAGCTCAGGGACCGGGTAGATTCGGCCCGGCCAGTCCGACCCCGCGCGTTCTTTCGAGGATCGACATGCTGCTTTGGCTCTTGCCGGCCCTGACGCTTTCCGCCGACACGCTGGCGGTCGAATATCCGGGCAGCCAGGGGAAGATCCGAGTCACGATTCCGCGAATCGCCGCGGAGGTGTCGGTCGACGGGGCGCTCGATGAAGCGCCCTGGCGGCAGGCGGCTCGACTCACCGGCTTCTCGCAGTACTCACCCGCCGACGGCCGCCCGGCCGAGCAGGCGACTACGATCCTCGTCTGGTATTCGCCGACCGCCCTCCACTTCGGCGTCGTGGCGGAGGCGCGCCCGGGAACGGTGCGGGCCACTCTGGCCAACCGGGACCGGCTGGCCGAGGAAGACCGGATCGAGTTCTACCTCGGGACCTACAACGACGGACATCAGGCGCTGGTGTTCGCGGTCAATCCGCTCGGGGTCCAGCAGGACGGCGCGCTCGCCGAACAGGGCCGGACCAACGGCGGCCGGGAGGGAACGGACCTCAGTCCCGACTTCGTCTTCACGTCGAAGGGACGCCTCACCGAGCGCGGCTTCGAAGTCGAGGTTCGGATCCCGTTCAAGACGCTGCGGTACCAGACCAAGGACGTGCAGGCCTGGGGACTCCATGTGATCCGGCGGATCCAGGCGACCGGTCATGAGGATTCCTGGGTCCCGGCCGTGCGGGCGGCGCCGAGTTTCCTCGGTCAGTCCGGCACGCTCGAAGGACTCACCGAGCTGCGGCGCGGGCTGGTGATGGACCTCAACCCCGTCATCACCGCGAGAGCCACCGGCGGACCGCGGGCCGGTCAGCTTGACGGTTGGGACTACGACGAAGCCGCCGAGTTCGGCGGCAACGTGCGGTGGGGTGTCACCCCGAACCTGACGCTGAACGGCACCTTCAATCCGGATTTCTCGCAGGTCGAGGCGGACGCCAGCCAGATCGTCACCGACCCGCGGCGGGCGCTCTTCTTCCCGGAGAAGCGGCCGTTCTTTCTCGAGGGTATCGAGCAGTTCTCGACGCCCAACCAGCTGATCTACTCCCGCCGGATCGCGGCACCGGTGGCCGCCACCAAGCTCACCGGCAAGGTGGCCGGCACCACCGTCGCCACGATGTTCGCGCTGGACGGCAAGGAAGTGTCCCGCACCGGCGACGACCATCCGGCGTTCGCGATCGCCAGGCTGCAGCGCGATCTGGGCGGCGGGTCACGGGCGGGCTTCGTCTACACGGGGCGCATGGAGCCGCGTTTCACGAATCACCTGAGCGGCGTCGACACCCGGCTCGTGCTCAAGGGCGGCACGGTCATCTCGGCCCAGGCGGTCGGCAGCGTCACCGCCCGGGACGGCGTGAGCCACCTGGCCCCACTCTGGGATGTGGACGTACGCCGGGCCGGGCGGACGTTCGCGTTCAGCACCGCCTTCGAGGGCGTGAGCGACCAGTTCGTCGCCGGAGCCGGGTTCGTGTCGCAGCCGGACGCCGTGCAGTGGAGCGGCGGGGGGTCAGCCACCGGCTATGGGCGGCCGGGCGCGTTTCTGGCCCGTGGCACGGTCGGGCTCCGGGCCGCGGGTCGATGGATCTACGATGACTTCGTCTCCGGGCGGGGCCTGCTCGACAAGCAGCTCTTTCTCACCGGGAATCTCGCGTTCCGGGGTGGGTGGTCGCTCGACATCTTCAACTGGTTCGAGTACTTCGGCTACGACCCCCGGCTGTACCGGGGGTACGCCGTCGAGCGGCATGCTCCGGGCGCCGCGGTGGACACCATCGCGCCGTATCCCGGCAGCGGCACGGTGCACAACGTGGGAACCAGTCTGACCCTGAACACCCCATGGGTCGGGCCGTTCTCCGCGGCGCTCAACGCCCTCTACGGCAACGACGTGAACTACGAAGAGTGGTCACCGGCCCGGATCCTCTTCGTCAATTCGAGCATCCAGTTCCGGCCGACCAACCAGTTCCGGATCGACGGAACCTACGTCCTCACCCATTTTCGGCGACGGAGCGACGGGACCGTGGTGTCGGTGTCCCACATCCCGCGGGTGCGGCTCGAGTATCAGATCAATCGGTCCCTCTTCCTCCGGATGGTGGGGGAGTACCGTTCGTCTCACCGCGACGACCTGCGGGACGACGGCCGGACCGACGACCCGATCCTGCTGCTCGACCCGGCCAGCGGCGTCTATGCCCGCGAGCCCGCGCAACGCCAGGAGACCAACGGCTTTCGGGGCGACTTCCTCTTCTCCTTCCAGCCGACCCCCGGCACCGTGTTCTTTGCCGGCTATGGGGGCAGCTACCGCGACAACGGTCGGTTCCGTTTCGGTGACCTGCAACGGACCGCGGACGGGTTCTTCCTCAAGGCGAGCTATCTCTTCAGGATGTAGCCCGTCCGAAACGGCAGTCGGCGAGGCTCGGTGGGCGGGTTGCTACCCGCCGAGTGTGACGGTGACCTGGGTGGAGCGGGTCAGGCCGGCGGCGCTTCCCGTGATCGTGACGGTGGCGGTGACCGACTCGTCGACCGGGGGAGTGGCCCCGCCGCCGCAGCCGGCCGCGCCAATCAGGATCGCGGTGCGGGCCAGCTGCCGGCGCGGTGGCAGGCCGATGACGAGCACCAGCAGTAGCCCCGGTCCGACCAGCCACCAGGCCAGGGATCCGTCCGCCGCCGCGACGGCGGGCCCCTTCACCACCAGGCCCACCGTGTCGGCCGTGGTCCCTGGCGCCGCGGTCGGTCGGGCAAACTGGCACGCCCAGCCGGCCGGAAGGCCGCTACACCCGAGCGCAACCGGATCCGGGAAGGCGAGCCCCCGGTCAGCCGCCACGATGACCCGGACGTCCGCCGTCATGCCGTCCGGTCGGCTGACGGTCCGGGGTTGCACGTCGAGTCCGAAGTCCGGGAACCGCTCCACGAAGATCAGGCTGTTCGGCTGGGTCAGCCCGCCGCCGCTCGCAAACTCGCCGAGAGCGGCCCCGGTCGTGGCGTCGTAGCGGAGAATCAGGTTTCGCGACCAGTCGGCCAGAAAGAGCGCCCCGTCCGGGCCGATAGCCCAGCCCTCGGCCGTGGTCAGCCCGGACACGAAGGTGCTCCGAAAGGCGCCGGTGGCGCCGTCGAAACGCTCGACGGAGCCGGCCTGCCAGTCCATCACGAGCAGGTCGCCGGACGGATGGCGCCACAGGTTGACGGGGCCCTGCAGCGCCTTGCCGGACACGGCGGAGCCGCCGGGCGAGCCGTCGGCGGCGAAGCGAAGGACCTGATGCCCGCCGTACGTGGCCACCAGGATCCCACCGGATGGCTCGAACAGCTGCTGCATGGGCTGGTTGAGTGCGGGAGTCGCTTCGCGAATGAAGTCGCCGGTCGTGCCGTCGAAGACCGCCACGGTCGACTTCGTCTGTCCCCATTGCGACACATAGAGCCGGCCGTCCGGCCCGAAATTGGTCTTGGTCGGCTCGTCCAGCGAATAGCCCTTCGTGAACGGGCCGAGGAATGCTCCGGTCCGCCGGTCGAAACGGAGGACGGCACTGTTGCCCCGGCCGGTGACGTAGATGTTGCCGTCGGGGCCCTGGCGAACCTCCTGGGTGAGCGAGAGGCCGCCGGTGCCGTTGGCAATGAAGTCGCCGAGATAGGCGCCGGTCTCGCCGTCGAATCGCTTGACCGAGTTCGTGGCGCGGCTCGAGACGAGGAGGTCGTACCGGGCCTGGGCCGAAGCGGCCGCCGGCACGAGGCCGACGGCGAACAGGAGACGGGCCAGAAGACGAACGGATGGGTGAGCGGGCATCGATCGAAGCTCCGGGCTGGGATGGGTTTTCCATCCTGACGGAGCATGCCCGGCCTTGGTTTGTAAGGATGGTAAGAGAACTCCGGGGCAGCCGATCGGCCGTGCTACCATGCTCCGTCCCGTACTGCGGAGCCTTGTTCGATGCTGGTTCGTTCCCTGTTGTGTGCCGCATTCGTCGCCGCGAGTCCGCTCGCGGCCCAAGGTTTTACCATGAGCGGTGCCGGAGGGGCCGCGCTCCCGTTGCCGGACGGCCGGCTCGCGGTGCTTCAGCCGGTGGACGGCGTCCTCACCGTGAAGACGCTGGTCGACGGCCAGGGGCCGGGGGCGGCCGTGGACATCGCCGTCGGCGATCGCCTGGTGCGGATTCAGGACCGCGATCAGCCGACCGCCGAGCAGCTGACGGCGCTCCTCGAGGCAATTCCGGCGGGCGGCGAGGTCCTCCTTCGTTTGGTGCGCGGGGCGGCGGCGCCGCGTGAGGTTCGCTTCCCGAAGCCGGCGGCCGGCGGCGGGCGGGCGATGGTGGTCACCGGCGGGGGCGGCGCCGGGGCGGGGGCCTGGGTCACCGGCGGCGGTGACGCGCCGGAGTCCCTCGCGATCGCCGGGGCCGAGATCCGCGAGAACGGCGAGGGGATGCCCGAGGTGATGAGCCGGCGCTCGGATCCCGCGGCCGTGGCCGTCCCGCTTCGGGTCGGCGATGTGATCGTGGCCGTGAACGGCCGCTCCATCGCGGCGCTTCTCGGCCTCACCAAGTTCTACGGTGACGCTGCCGCGGGAAGCCGCATCGAGCTCACGGTCGTCCGGGGCGGGCGCAAGATGCCGATCGCGTTCGTCAAGCCGGGCGCGTGACGATTCTCGCGCTCGCCGCCCTGCTGCTGCAGGCCCCGGCGGCCACCGTCGCCACGCTCGACTCGGCGTTCGGGGGGCTCCGTGCCGGGCCGCCTGCACCGGCGGCCGCGATCATGGTGAGCTACCGGGGACGGATCGTTTACCGGAACGTCGCCGGGTATGCGGACCTCGAGCATCGCGTGCCGGCCACGCTCGACACCCGTTTCGACGTGGCCTCGATCGCCAAGCAATTCACCGGCTTCGCGGTGTCGCGGCTGGTCACGGAAGGGAAACTCGCCCCGGCCGACCGGGCCGATCGGTTCCTCCATGAACTCGATCTCGGAGGCGCCAAGGTCACCATCGAGCAGTTGCTCCATCACACCGCCGGTGTCGAAGACGCCGACGGGCTGATGGTCCTGGCCGGTTGGCTTCCGGGGGGCGAGACCCCGTTCGCCGACGTGGTTCGACTCCTCTGCTCCCAGCAGCATCTCCGGTTCCCGCCGGGCGAGCGGCACTTCTACAGCAACGGCGGCTACGTCCTGCTCGCCGAGATCGTGCGCCGGGTTTCCGGCACCTCGTTTCACCGGTACCTGGACAGCACCGTCTTCCGGCCGCTCGGGATGACGTCGACGGCGTTTCTGAACGACTCGGGCGACATCGTGCCCGACCTGGCGTTGCCCTACGAGCGTGACCGGGCGGGCCGCTTGCGCACGAGCCGGATCGATCGATATCCCGGTGCGGGCGGCCTGGTCACCACGGTGGGCGATTTGACCCGCTGGGCGGAGCACCTGATGCGTCCCCGCCGGGACAGTGCGGCGACCCTGCGGCTCAGGGAGCCGGGCCGGCTCAACTCCGGCGAACCGGTCCGCTATGGCTGGGGCATCGCGCCGGGGGAGTTGCGGGGGCAGGCCATGCTCGCGCATGCCGGCAGCGGCCCGGCCACCGAGGCGCAGCTGATCGTGCTGCCGGACCTCGACTTCGCGGTGGTGGCGGTGGCTGCCGGGCCGACGGGGCTCAATCCGTCGACGCTGGCGCGGAATGCCATCGAGGCCTTCGTGGGCAACCGGCTCGGCCCGCCGGAGACCCCGGGACGCACCCGGATGATCATGATCACGGACGAGGAGCTCAACCGGCGACCCGCCGAGTCGATGGGGGTGACGGTACCGGCCGATCGGCTCCCGCTCCTGGCGGGGACCTACCGCATGAGCGACGATTCCAGTCGGCTGGTCATCCGGGTTCGTGACGGCGGCCTCGAGTACGCCATGGAAGGCCGGGCGCCGTTCCGCCCGCTGTTTCCCCTCGCCGATGGGAGATTCGTGACGGTGCCGCTGTGGGACGTCTATCGCTTCACGCCCGCCGCCGGCCCCGCGACGGGGCTCGTCCGGGAGACGGTCGCCCGGTCGCTCCGGCGGGGCGGTCCGGACGTGCCGGGGGAGCGGTTGCCGGACCCGGTGCCGCTCGACTCGGCTGCCGCGGCCCCGTACCTCGGCTGGTATGTGAGCGACGAAACCGGCGCGGCCTTCCGGGTCGGATTCCGGAACGGCGGTCTGTTCCTCGCGCATGCCAGGCTGGGGGAGTTCCCGTTGATGCCCCGGGACGGCGAACGCTTCTCGATCGACTCCCGGCTCGTCGCGTCTGCGCGGTTCGGGAGGGTGGGCTCGCGGGTGGTTGGGCTCGAACTGGAGGCCTTCTCCTGGAGCGTGACCGGCAGCTTCCGGAAGATCGAGTGACGAGATTTGCCGGTCGGTCCGGGCGCGGCGCACGCTGGCGGGCGGTCCTGCCGGCGGTGCTCCTCGCCGTGCTGGTGGTGGCGATCTCGGTGTTGCAGTACCGATGGCTGGGCGACCTGGCGCGGCAGAGCGAAGAACGAATGCGCCGGGATCTGCGGGCGGCGACGCTGACGACGGCGGCCGCCGTGGACGTGGCCCTCAGCCGGTTGGCAGCCGCCGTCGAGGCCGCGCCGCCGGACTCGTTCGACGCGGTGCTGGCCGCCTGGGACGCCGAGCACCCCGACCTGGCCGGTCTGATCGGCTCGATCGAGGGCGGCCGGCCGCCGCGCTCGGTCCGACGGCCGGGCGCCGGTCCGCTCCTCGCGGCGTCGGAGTTCCCCGGTGGTGTGGTTCTCCGGTTCGATTCGCTCTTCCTCGCCTCGACGCTCGTTCCCCGGCTGGCCACGCGAATCGCCGAATCCGCGGACCTCGAGGTTGCCCTCTCGCTCCGGCGCGACACCGGCGCGGGTGCCGTGGTCCTCGCCTGCGCGGGAGCGTCGTGCGACCGGCCCGGCGACGTGACCGCAGCCATTCTGGCCCCGGGCCGCCGGGTCGTCTTCATCGGCGAGGCCGCGCCCGCCGGGGAGCCGGGGCCGCGCGCACGCGGGCTCGACTGGTCGGCGGAGTCGGCCGAACCGACGGACCGTCGCGTGACGGCGGGCGGATTCGAGCTGAGGGCTACCCACGCCGCGGGATCGCTCGAGCGGGCCGCTGCCGGCGGCCGCCGCCGGAATCTGGCCCTCGGGCTCGGTCTGATGTTGCTCCTCACCCTGGTCGGGGCGACGACGCTCCGGGCCTTCCGGCGCAACGCCCGGCTGGCCGAGGACCGCGCGACCATCCTGGCGGGCATCTCGCACGAAATCCGCACCCCGCTTGCCGTGATCCACTCGGCGGCGGAGAACCTCCGCGCCGGGGTGGTCGGGCCGGATGCCGTTGCCGAGTACGGCGCGTTGATCGAGGCACATTCGGACCGGTTGGCCGGCACCGTGGCCAATGCCGTCGCCTTTGCCCGGGCCGCGGACCGTTCGCAAGGCGACCGGGAACGAGTCGACCTGGCGCTCGTGGCCCAGGGCGCCGCCGATCTTGCGGGCGAGCCGGGCCGCATCGTGTTCTCGACCGTCGAAGCGGCCTGGTGCCGCGGGGACGCGGCGGCGCTGGCGATCGCGGTGCGGAACCTGATCGCCAACGCGCTCGACTACTCCGGCGCGGACGGACCGGTGGCGGTCACGGTCGGGCGCCGGGACGGCAGCGTGTACGTGGCCGTCGCCGACCGGGGGCCGGGTATCAGTCCGGACGAAGCGGCCCGGATCTTCGAGCCGTTTGCTCGAGGGCGGGCCGGAACTGCGTCATCGAAAGGCGGGCTGGGGCTCGGCCTGGCGCTGGCGTACCGAGTGGCCGCGCTCCATGGCGGATCCCTCTCGGTGGCGACCGAGGCGGGCGGCGGGTCGCGATTCACCCTCAGCCTGCCGGGCGCCGAATGACCGGCCGCGGCACCGTGCTGTTGATCGAGGACGAACCCGGGCTGGTCCGGACCCTGAGCGACCGGCTGGCGGCGGAAGGCTGGACCGTGGAAACGGCGGGCGCGGGCGACACCGGACTCGCCCTGGCGCGGACCGGTCGCGCCGACATCGTCGTCCTCGACGTCATGCTGCCCGGACTCGACGGGTTCACGGTGCTGCAACGTCTCCGGGAGGAGGGGGTCGTCACCCCGGTCGTGATGCTGACCGCCCGGGGAGAGGTGGACGCGAAGGTCGCAGCACTGCGGGCCGGGGCGGACGACTACCTGGCCAAGCCGTTCCGCGCGATCGAACTGCTCGCGCGCCTCGACGCCGTGCTCCGGCGGGTCCGGGGCGCCCAGCTGTCGCCGGGCGAGCGGACGATCGCCTTCGGATCCTGGGTGCTCGACCTCGAGCGCGAAACGCTCCAAGCCGGAGGCGATCCCGTTGCGCTGTCCCGCACCGAGCTCGAGCTGCTCTGCTATCTGGCCCGGAACCGGGGGCGGGCGATTTCGCGGGCGGAACTGCTCCGCGAAGTCTGGCGGTATTCACCGGCGGTGGTCACCCGGACCGTCGATCAGCACGTCGCCCAGTTGCGCCGCAAACTCGGCGGCGGCCGGCACCTCGTGACCGTGCACGGCCAGGGCTACCGGTTCCACGTCTGAGCACCGGAGGCCCGGGCGACACGCCGGGGTCGCGCCGGAGCGGCGAGTTCCCCCCTGGCGAGGCGCTACTCGCTCCGCAGGGCCTCGTTGGGATCGACCCGGGTGGCCCGCCAGGCGGGCACCAGGCTGGCCAGGGCCGCCGCGACCAGCAGGGCCACCGTCACGGTACCGAAGACGAGCGGGTCCCGCGGGCCGATCCCGAACAGGAGCGGGCCGATCCGGCTGCCCGCGAAGAGCGCGATGAGACCGCCGAGGATCAGGCCGGCGGCGGCGAACCGGAAGCCGTCACCCACGACCATCCGGAGAATCGCCGGCCGGGAGGCGCCTAACGCGATCCGGACGCCGAACTCCCGGGTCCGCTGGACCACACCGTAGCCGATGACGCCGTAGAGGCCGACCGCGGCGATGACGAGGGCCAGGGCCCCGAAGACCAGGAACATCGCGGCGCCGAGTTCCCAGGAGCGCCGGTTGGGGGCGACGATCGAGGCGAGCGGCATGACTGCGACGTAGGCGGTTCCCGGCATCAGCGGTTGCAGCTGTTTCCGGATCTCCTCGGCCCGGTCAGCGCCCCGGCCCCGGACCCGGAGGAGGAGGCCGTCCTCCGCCGGAAGGAACTGATCGGCGGGCAGGTAATACTGGAGACCGGGGTCGCTGGTGAAGCTCCGGACATGGGTATTCTCGGCCACCCCGACCACGGTGGTGCAGGGCATCGTATCGGCGCCGACCCGGACGCACTCACCGATCGGGTCCCGGCCGGGCCAGAGAGTCTGGCCCATGGCCTCGCTCACCACCATCACCAGCGGGGTGTTGGCCCGGTCCTCCGCGGTGATGCCGCGGCCCCGGAGAATCCGGGTGCCCATCGTCTTGAAATAGTCGGCGGTTCCGGCCTGGAGGCCAAAGTGGCCGAGACGCTCGACCGAGTCGATGCCGGCTACCCACAGATCGGACGATCGGCTCAGCCAGAACGGAACGGTGAGGGCGCGGCTCGCGGATTCGATGCCGGGAAGGGCCCGGGCGGCGTCCTCGAGGCGCCGGGCCAGGTCGGCGCGGGCCTCGTCGGGGAGATTCAGGCCGCGGAGCCGGGTCCGCACGTACACGACGGGCTCCGCGTCGTACCCGAGTCGGAGGGACCGGACCTCCGCGAGGCTCCGGACGAACAGGCCGGCGCCGACCAGCAGCACTACCGAGAGGGCGGCCTGGGCCACGAGGAGTGCCGCCCGCAGGCGCGATCGGGCCGGCGTCAGCTCTCGTCCGCCGATGCCCGAGGCCACGTCGCCGCGGCGGTTCTGGAAGACGGGGGCCAGTCCGGTGGCGATCCCGGCGAACACGGTCGCCAGGAACGCGAGGCCCAGGACCCGGGGGCCGAGGGGCTGGCCGGTGGGCCGGTCGGGCAGGAACAGGACCCGCAGCAGCCGGCTCCCCCAGAAGCCCACGGCAAGCCCGGCGGCGCCGCCTAACGTCGCGAGCAGGAGGCTCTCGGTCAGGAGCTGCGCCGCCAGCCGCGCCCGGCTCACCCCCAAGGCGATCCGCAGCGCGATCTCGCGGCGGCGGCGGAGGGACCGGGCCAGCAGCAGGTTGGCCACGTTGGCGCAGGCGATCAGGAGGACGATCAGCGTCACCCCGGTGACCCACCCGGCAACTCGGGACGTGCTCGACTGGTTGGGGCCGCGTTCCTCGAGCACCGGCTCGACCAGGACCGCGGGACGGGCCACGTCGAGCGGTGGCTGGCTGCGGGGCGAGAGGGCCAGCTCCTCGAGCCAACTGGTCTGCAGCGCCCGGGTCAGGTCGGTCGCGGCGGCCGCCACCGTTACGTCCGGAGCCCGACGCACCAGCATCTGCATCCAGCTCCAGTCGTAGTTCCGGTAATACTCGTCGTTCCGTCCGATGAGCGATGCCGCGAAGGTGTTGATGGGCAGATAGAGCACCGGCGGGGCGCCGGACTCGGTCCCGGCGAAGCCCGGCGGGGTGATCCCGATCACCACCGCTTCGTTCGGCCCGACCTGCACGGTGCGGCCGATGACGGTTGAATCCGCACCCAGTTTCCCCTGCCAGTAGCCGTAGCTCAGCACGGTCACCGCCGCCCCGTTCCCCGTGCTGTCCTCGGCGCGACTGAAGTAGCGGCCAAGGACCGGTGGGGCATCGAACAAGTCGAAGAAGCTCGCGCTGACTCCTCCGACGGGCATTTCCCCGACGTCACGGCCGGTCCCGACGGCCAGCGGTGAGACGAAGACGGCCGCGGTGGTCGTGAACGACGAGGTTCCCCGAGTCAGGTCCAGGAACCGGCGGTACGCCATCTCGGGGAGCGAACTGCGGCCGTTCCGGTCGGTACTTTCCAGGAACACCCGATGGACCCGGGCCGGGTCCCGGAGATAGGCCGGCGGCCGGAACAGCAACTCGTCAACGATGCCGAACATCGCCGTGTTGGCGCCCAGGCCGAGGGCCAGCGTGGCGACCACCGCGACCGTAAAGCCCGGGCTCGTCCGCAGCCCGCGCCACGCGTAGCGGAGATCCCGCCGCGCGTGGTCGAGCCAGGCGAGGCCGCGGCCGTCGCGGCTGGCCTCCTTGGCGGCCTGGACGCCGCCGAACGCGAGCACCGCCCGCCGCCGGGCCTCCGCCGGCGGGACGCCTTGCTGCTCGAGCTTCCGGGCCTCGAGGTCGAGGTGGAAACGGACTTCGTCGTCGAGTTCGCGATCCAGGACGCGTCGGGATACCAGCGCCCGGAGGCGGTATTTGAGATCACTCCACCACTCGTTCAGCATCCGGATATCCGCCTAACGCATGGCCATGACGAGGGAGACGGCGGCGGTGAGGCGGTCCCAGGCGATGGCCTCGGCTTCCAGTTGGCGCCGGCCGGCCCGAGTCAGGGTATAGAACTTGGCCCGGCGATTGGAATCGCTGGCGCCCCATTCGGCGGCGATCCAGCCCCGCCGCTCGAGCCGGTGAAGGGCGGGGTAGAGCGATCCTTGAGGGATCTGAAGGACGGCCTCGGAAACCTGATGAATGCGTTCCGAGATGGCCCAGCCATGCAGCGGGCCGGTGGAGACGGCCTTGAGAATCAGCAGGTCGAGGGTGCCCTGCGGGAGATCGAGTTTCGGATCCACGGTTTTCCCCTTGCGCTTCTACATGAAGATGGATCGTGTCGTGTAGAAGCGCAAGGGGAGGAGCCGGACTACTGGCGCTTCCGGCTCGCGATCAGGGCCTCGAGCTGCTTGGCGGCGATCGCCCGCTCGGCTCGCTGGCGCTCGAGGGCCTGGTTGAAGGCGACCCCAGTGGTCCACATTGCGGAGCAATGCTCGAACCGGGGATTTCCGGTAAGTCGGGTGGCCGCCCGGCCGAGCCACGCCTCGGCCCGTTGGCCGCGGGTGAGCGTGATCCCGCGAATCGGGCCGGGGCGCCGCCGGATCCGGTGGGCGCCCAGGAAGGTCGAATCAGACCGGGTGACCACCAGGGCTCGTTCCGCGGCGGCGCGGTCGCGGCGGGTGGCCGCCCGGAGTCCCAGCACCAGCTCAGCCGCGGTGGTGCATTCCAGTCTGTTGACCGCCAGGAGCCGGCCCCATCGGGTTCCCGGCGAAAGATTGGCGTCGAGCATGGTGCTCACGAGCCGCTCGCGGGCCTCAGCCAGGCTGGCCGGGGCCGGCGACGGATTCTTGAAGTCGACGCCGTAATAGAGGCGATTGACGCCGTCCAGGGCGGTCACGAGCCATTCGGGTTGCGGCCGCTGGGCCAGGTCGTAGGTCCGGCCCATGGCCCGGAGGAAGTCGGGGACGTAGGCGGTCGCGCCGCCGGCGAGGTGACTGGCCCGCTCGGACGCGCGCAGCACCAACGCCACCGAAATCCCGGTTCGAAGCCGCTCGAGGGCCGCGTCGTACCGTCCGGCCCGGGCATCCGCCACGGCCGCCAGGCCCAGCAGCTGCACCGCGACGCCGAGGGTTCCGACGTTCGGGTCGGCGACCCAGGGGGACGCCAGAGCTTGTTGCCGCTCGAGCGAGTCGGTGAGCGCGGCCAGGTAGTCCACTCCGGGCGCCCGGGCCAGGATCGCGATGCGGTCGAGCAGGTACTTCGTCCGGGGATCCGCCAACCGGTCCGTCACCGTCGCCGCGAACGTTGGCGAGACCCACGCGGCGGGCTGGCCCGGTGGCGTCAGGCCCTTCATCAGGACGTGAAACGTGTCCGCGGCCGGCCGCGGCCGCCGGCCGAGGCTGTCCTCCGGTCGGGACCGCCAGGGTGGAGCCAGATCGACCAGCGTCCGGCCGGCGGCCGCTGGGGTGATGCTCGTGTCGGGCGGCAGCCTCAGGTGCTCCAGCGCTCGCCAAAAGGGATCCTGGGTGTCCTCGGCCCCCTCGAGCGGCAGCATCATGCCCCGCCACCGGAGCGGTGCCAGGATCGCGAGCACAACGATCGGGAGGGACCAGAGGGCGGCCACGACGGCGGCGACGGCCGCCAGGCGCCGGAATGGTCGGCGCGGGGCCGCCGGGCGATGCTCGGTTTTCATCAGCGCTGCTGGTCAGGGGCACGTGGATGTTATGAAGCCCGCCGCCGGCGCGCCAGATGGCGGCCCTGGAACCCCGACGGCGGCGGTCCGTACGGGAGGCATGCCTTGGAGAAAACGTTGGTGGGGCCTCGCGGCGGCCATCGGCATGCCGGTGGTTTGCCTGCATGCCACGACGGTCGATTCGGCCCGGCGAATCGGTGAACGGGTCGAGATCGTCCACGAACGGTGGCGGCTCGTCGGTGACTTCGTCCGGCCGGCGGCGGCGCCGCCACGCGGCAGCCCGGCCGTGCTGCTCCTCAACGGGGCCGGCCGCGATCGCGCCGCGTATCGGGACCTGGCGGACCGCCTCGCCGGGTTCGGCATCGCTTCGCTGCGGATCGACCTCCGGGGCATGGGCGAGAGTACCAATCTCGGGCGCTTCATTCCGTTCGACAGCACCGGCAACAACGAGGCAATCGGGTTCGGTCGCTCCTGGACGGACGTCGTCGCCGCGCTCCGCTGGCTGGCGCGCAGCCCCGGGATCGACGCTGAACGCCTCGGGGCAGTCGGCGCCAGCTACAGCGCCGAGATGCTGGCCATCGCGCTGCGGGCCGGCGGCCTCGACCGGGGGCCGATCGCCGTCGCGGCGCTGTCGCCGGGGTCGTTTTCCGACAGCTCGCTCGCCCTGATCGACGGCGATTCCCGGGCCTGGCTCTTCGCGTACTCGACCCGGGAGATCACGGTCCGCCGTTGGCAGATGGATCAATGGACCCGACGCGGTTCGCGCCGGGCGCGGGTCATCGTGGTCCGCGACCAGGCTCACGCGACGGACCTGCTCAAGAGTCCGGGGATCGAGCCACGGTTGGCGGAGTGGTTCACCCGGGCGCTCGCCGTCGAGCCGGCCGACGATCGCTGGGGACGGGCGGCGGATCGGGTCGCCGAGGGGATCGGTCCCGGGTGGGATGACCTGCGGAAACCCGGCGACGCGACGCCGTGGCTGGGGGACGGGTCAGGCGGCCGGGTCCGGTTCCTTACGGCCTGGCACCTCGCCCGTGGCGCGGACGAGTCGCGGGCCGCGCTTCGGCGCGCTGTCGAGCAGCTGGCCGCGACGCCGGTGCCGGAGTCCGCCGGAAACTCGCTCTACAGCGGCCGCCCGGGCGTGGCGATCGCCTGGCTCGACGCCGCCGACGCACTCGGCGACTCGGCGCTGCGGGTCCGCGCTCGCGCCGAGGTCGCCCGGATCAGGGCCGCCGCCGACACCGCCGGCGGTGCGGTGCGGTGGGGCGGCGCGGACGACGTGCTGACCGGCAATGCCGGGACCGTGGCCGCGCTCTTCGGCTTCTGGCGCCGGCTCGACGACTCGGCGGCGCGGCTGTTGGCGTTCGCCGGGGCCCGGACGCTGGCGCGGCGGGGGATCGCCGACGATGGCGGGCGCTGGTGGCACTGGCGGGACGGCGCCCCGTGGAACTTGCCGAACTTCTCGCACGGCACCGCGGGGATCGCCACGGTGCTGGCCACGATCAGTCGCGATCCCGGCGCCCCTTCGGAACTCCTCGACGCGGCCCTGGCCGGCGGAGCCTACCTCTCCAGCATCGCCACCCGCGATTCCCTGGGTATGCGGGTGCCGTACGGCTGGCCGATCCCCGAGGGAGGATGGGCCCGGCCGTTCGACGTCGGTTGGGCCCACGGTCAGGCCGGCACGGCTCGCCTGTTCGTCGAGTTGTGGCGGGCCACCCACGATCCCGCCCACCTGGCGACGGTCGAGGCGCTGGTCGCCGGGCTCGACTCGGCCAGGTTGCTGGATGGCCCCGCGCCGGCGTACGGGACCGAACCCTTCGAACTCGACTATCGCTTTGGCCTGACCGGCATCGCCGACCTGTTTGCCGATCTCTACGACCTCACCGGCCGGCGCGCCTATCTCACCCGGGCGGTGGCGCTCGCGGAGCGGATCGCAGCGGCGGCCGACACGGGCACGGCATTGCGGTGGACGAGGCCGCGCCGGCCCTTCATGGAGGATCCGGGAATTCCCGCGACGTTCACGGGCTTCCTGCACGGGGCCGCGGGCCCGGGGATGCTGTTCCTCAAGCTGGATGCGTTGCTTCGCGGGCGGCGGCCGCCCTCGGCCCTGCCGGACAGTCCGTTCGGCGGATGCTGATCGGGGAGCCGGCCGTTCGGCAGCGGCCCGGCGTGGTCACGCCGTATCTTGGAGCGGCGTGCCCCGCGCCGGCCCGTCGCTCCAGCGGGCGGGTGGACGGTGGCCTGCTTCCAACCTGCTTCCGAGTCCTCCATGAACAGCGCCTCGCCGGACGGGCGATACACCATCACGACCTCCGCCTGGGAGGTCAGGATGTCTCTCTGGATCGAAACGCCGTCGCTGGCCGACTCGGCGACCGGGCAGGTGCTCTGGACCCCAGAGGACGGCAACTGGTCGCTCGACGCCGCCCTCTGGACCGGGCCGGCCACGCTCCGGCTCACCCTCCGGAAGTATCCGGGCAATCACACGCCCGCCGACGTCACGGCCGAGATCGACTGCCGCGCCCTGACCGCCCGGGTCGGGGACGGGCCGGCCGAACCGCTGGACACGCTGGATCGCCGGCTGGAGCGCGCGCTGCGCTGGGGGTAGCACCGGCGGTGGACGGCACGGCCTGGCGGCCCATCCGGCAGCCGCAGCACCCAGCGGTGCAACCCTTTGGCGGGATGCCGAATCCAACACCGGAACCCCGCGGAGCAGCGCAGCCATGAACGCCCCCGCCGACGGCCTCCCTCCGACCGTGCCCGCCCATCTTCAACTGGTCCGCTCCCTCGGAGCGGGCGGCATGGGTTCGGTGTACCTGGTTCGCGATACCCGGCTCCATCGACTCGGCGCCCTCAAGGTCATTCGCGACGATTTCCGCCACGATCCGGAGATGCGGGCCCTCTTCCTCGAAGAGGCCCGACTGTCCGCCCGCCTCCAGCACCCGGGCATCGTTCCCGTCTACGACTTCGTCGACGACGCGAGTGGCTCGTGGCAGCTGTTCCGCTATGTGGAAGGCGAATCGCTCGCCGACCGGTTCCGTCGGGAGGGGTCGCTGCCGGCCGGCCTGGTCAGGCAACTGCTCAC
Source organism: Gemmatimonadales bacterium (assembly GCA_050183815.1). Taxonomy (GTDB): domain Bacteria; phylum Gemmatimonadota; class Gemmatimonadetes; order Gemmatimonadales; family GWC2-71-9; genus SHZU01. Next base: position 20,418 of record JBFXAY010000018.1, read on the forward strand.
CGATTTGGCCGACACGCTCGAGTTCGCGCATCGCGCCGGCGTGGTGCACCGGGACCTCAAGCCGGACAACGTCCTGCTCGACGGCGCGCCGGATCGCCCCCGGCCGGTGATTGCGGACTTCGGCGTGGCCAAGCGGGCCGGTCGGGACCAGGGCCCCGGGGAGCGGCGGCTCCTCTTCGGCACCCCGGCGTTCATGGCCCCCGAGCAGGCCGCCGGGGAGCACGACGTGGACGGGCGGGCCGACCTCTACTCGCTCGGGGTCATCGGCTACCTCCTGCTGGCGGGCCGGCTTCCGTACGACGCCGCCCGTGCCGAATCGATCGCGGCCGCCGCCGCCACGGGGCGGCGCATCCCGCTGGCGGAGGCGGCGCCTAACGCTCCGTCGGATCTGGTGGCCGTGATCGATCGGTGCCTCGCGCCCGATCCGGCGGACCGTTGGCAGCGCGCCGAGGCGCTCCGGGAAGCGCTCACCGGCCGGGCGGAGACGGACCGGCCGCTCCGGTCGCTCACGCCGCGACCGGTGCCCACCCGGCGGATCGCCGCCGGCGGCTCGGACGCCTCGGCCGGGCGGTCCGGGGCCCGGCGCGGTGCCCTGGCCGTGCCGCTCGGTTCGGAGCTCCGGATCGCCGCCCGATCCCTCCGCCGGACGCCTGCCGTCACCGGTGCCGCCCTGATCTGCCTGGCCCTCGGCATCGGGGCCACGACGGCCATTTTCAGCGCCGTCAACCGGGCCCTGCTGAGTCCGCTGCCGTTTCGGGAGCCGGACCGGCTCGTCTCGGTCTTTCGGACCACGCCCCAATTCTCGGACGCTCCGTTCGCCCCGGCCAACGTCACCGATCTGATCCGGGACGCCCGGACCGTGCAACTCGCCGCCATGGCTCCCTCCACCGGCTTTCTTCAGCGGCCCGAAGGCAGCGACCGGGTCCGGATGATCCGGGCCAGCGCCGATCTCTTCCGGCTCCTCGGCGTTCGGGCCACGCAGGGCCGGCTTCTCACGGCCGCCGACGGGGAAGTGGGCGCCCCGCCGGCCGCGATGCTGAGCGACGAGATCTGGCGGACCACCTTCGGGGCCGACTCGGGCGTCACCGGCCGGACAATTCAGATCGATGGCCGGCCGGTGACGGTCGTCGGGGTGCTGCCGGCCGGTTTGCGGGTCCCGCAAGGCCCCCAACTGTTCCGGGCCGACATCTGGATTCCGCTGCAATTCGACTCGACGGAGGCCGGGCAGCGGCGGAGCAACTTCGTCTGGCTGACCGGGCGATTGCGCGACGACTGGACGCTCGCGCAGGCGACGACGGAGCTCGACGGTCTGATGCGGGGCCTCACCGAACAGTTCCCGCAGTTGGCCGGCGAGGGTCTTCGCCTGTCGGCGTTGCAGCCGGAATCCCGCCGGAGCGTCCGCCGGCCGCTGCTGCTGCTCTTTGCTGCCGTCGGGTTCGTCCTGCTGATCGCGGCCAGCAACGTGGCCAGTCTGTTGCTTGCGCGTGGGGCTGAGCGGCATCGGGAAGTGGCCATTCGCTCGGCCCTCGGCGCTGACCGGAGCGACCTCGTTCGTGAGGTCCTCCTCGAGGCCGGCGTGCTGGTGGGCGGCGGCACCGTCCTGGGGCTCGGGCTGGCCTGGCTCGGTGTCCGGGTCATCGGCGCGATGGCGGCGGCGCGACAGCCGCAACTCGCCGGACTCGGGCTCGACGGACCGGTGGTGGCGTTCGCCGTGGTGCTGGCTGTCGTCGTGGCGCTCGCGTGCGGCGTGGTCCCGGCTCTTCGATCGGCCCGGGTCGATCCCCAGACCACCATGCGAAGCAGCGATGCCCGGGCCGGGGGCGACTCGAGCCGCCATCGGTTTCTCCGGCTGCTCGCCACCGCCGAGGTGGCGCTCTCCGCGGTTCTGCTCCTCGGGGCCGGACTGGTGCTGCGCGGGTTCGCCGGCCTGCTCGATGAGCCCACGGGGTTCGATGACGAGCGGTTGCTGACCGTCCAGGTCACCGTCGACGCCGAGAAATACCGGAGCACCAGCTCCGTCACGGCGTTTCTCGAGCCGGCGCTCGCCGCCATTCGCGCCCAGGCCGGCGTGACCGGTGCCGGAGCGATGAACCTCGTGCCGTACGACAACTGGGGCAACAACTTCAACATTCGCTACGAGGGCCAGGATGCCACCGATCCGACCCGGTTTCCGCTGGCGGAATCGCGGGTGGTGACGCCGGGCGTCTACCAGGCGCTTGGGGTCCAGCTGGTGGCCGGCCGGTTGCTCGGCCCCGAGGACGCCGACCCCGACCGGCCGGCCAACGTCGTGGTGAACGAAGCACTCGTGGCTCGCGATTTTGCGGGCCGGGACCCTATCGGGAAACGCTTCCACCTGGGCGATACCACGTTCGCGACGATCGTCGGCGTGGTACGCGACATCAAGAATTTCGGACCGGTCGAACGGCCGTATCCAGAGGTGGACTACCACTATGCGGCGTTGAGCCGGCCGCCGGCGCAGTACTCGCTGCTGGTCCGGACCGACGGGGATCCGGCCGGCCAGGCGGCGGCGGTCCGGGCGGCGATCCGCACCGTCGACCCGACTGCCGCCGTGAGCCTGATCCGGCCGATGCGGTCGGTCATCGAGGCATCCGTCGGGCGGCCGCGGTTCTTCGCGGCCCTCCTTGGGGCGTTCGCCGCGGTTGCCGTGCTCCTCACCGTGGCCGGACTCTATGGGCTGATGAGCTATCTCGTGGCGCAACGGACCCGCGAAATCGGGATCCGGATGGCCCTTGGGAGTACCCCGGCCCGGACCCGGAATCTGGTGCTCCTGCAGGGCGGTCGAATGGTGGGTGCGGGGCTCCTCGTCGGGATGGTGGCCGCATTCTGGATCAGTCGGCTGCTCGTGGGGCTGCTCTACGGCGTGAGTCCCCTCGATCCGCTGGCCTGGCTCGGAGCGGTCGGTCTGGTACTGCTCACCGCGCTCGGTGCGCTGCTCCTGCCGGCCCGGCGCGCCACGCTGGTGGATCCGCAGCGGGCAATCCGCAGCGAGTAGCCTGTCGGGCCGCGCCGCGCCGCGCCGCGGCGCCGGTTCCGCCCGGGGGCGGCCCGCCCGATCAGGAAAACAGCGGTGCCGCCAGCAGCACCACGGCGAGCGCCAGCAACGGCACCACGACCGACGTCACGAAGATCTCGCGATATGACTCGCGGTGCGTCAGGTGGCAGATGGCGAGCGTGGTGATGACCGCCCCGTTGTGCGGAAGGGAGTCGAGTCCCCCGGCCGCGATCGCCGCCACCCGGTGCAGGAGTTCGGGGTTCACTCCCGTGGCCGCCGCCATCGACTGAAACGACTGGCCCATCGCGGCGAGCGCGATCCCGAGGCCGCCGGAGGCCGAGCCGGTGATGCCGGCCATCACGTTCACGGCGATGGCCTCGGAGACCAGCGGATTGCCCGGTGCCACGGCGAACATTGCGTCCCGGATCACGGCGAACCCCGCCAGCGAGGCCACCACCGTCCCGTAGCCCACCTCAGATGCGGTGTTGAAGATCGGGAGCAGCGAGCCCATCGTCCCGCGGTTGATCGAGCCGCGGAGGTCCGCCCAGCGGCGCCGGTGGAGCAGGGCGGTGAAGGCGATCGCCCCCGCCATCGCCGCGATCAATGACCAGAGCCCCCGGACGTCGTTGAGCGTCACTTTCCCGAACCGGACCTCGGCCAGATACTCGGTGTTCATCGCCGGGATGACGAACCGGGTCATCAGGTAGTTGCCGCCGATGACGAGCACCAGCGGCGCGAGCGCCGTGACCAGGGCGGGCGGATGGGCGATCTCGCCCGGCTCCGCGGCGTCGATCGGATGATCGCCGTATCCCTCGCCTCGGGCAGCCGCGAGCCGCACTTCGCGGTTGAGCCAGAACATCCCGCCAACCAGCATGATCGTCCCGGCCACGATGCCGAGGACCGGGGCGGCATAGAGGTCGGTGCCGAAATACGGCATCGGGATCGCGTTCTGGATCGAGGGCGTTCCGGGCAGCGCCGTCATCGTGAAGGTGCCGGCGCCGAGGGTGCCGGCGGCGGGGATCAGTCGCTTCGGAATCCCCGCCCGCCGGAACATCGCGGCACCGATCGGGTAGGCCGCGAAGATCACGACGAACACCGAGATCCCGCCGTAGGTCAGGATGCCGCACGACAAGACGAGGGCCAGGACCGCCCGGTGGCCCCCCAGCCGGTTGACGATCGACCGGGCGATGACGTCCGCCGATCCGGAGTCGCGCATCAACTGGCCGAAGATGGCGCCCAGGAGAAACAGCGGGAAATACTTCATCAGAAACCCGCCGAGGCCCGTCATGAACACCTGGGTATAGAGGCCGAGAAGGCGGGTGTCGCCGTTGAACAGCACGGCGAGAATGGCGAGCAGCGGCGCCAGCACGAGGACGGTGATGCCCCGGAACGCCAGCCACATGAGTAACGCGAGCGAAAGGAGGATTCCCACGACTCCAAGCACGGCGGCGTCTCCGGGTTGTCGGGTTCAGGGTGTCGGTCGGTCCGGGCGGAGCGCGTGATACTGGAAATACATGCCGGTGCGCCACCGGACGATCATGCCGAAGGCCAGCAGGTAGAACAAGGAGGCGGTCTGCAGCGGCGAAATCAGGTGGCCGATGTAGTCATGGAGCTGCAGCCGGACCGCGAGCAGGCCGAGAAGAATGGCCAGAAAGGCCCGCGACCGCTTCAGGTAGACGACGCCGTCGCGGACTTCGAGCCGCGAGGACCGGACCAGGGGCCAGGAAAGGAACAGAAACCCCGCCAGCAGCGCCGTGATTGCCCAGGACCAGGGTATCCGCGTCGCGGGCGAGAGGAACATGAAGAAGGCGCTGCTCATCGCGAGCGGCGGGATCAGGATGGCGGCCGGGGTGACCGGTACCCGGGTCTCCCGGACCCGCCACGCGAGCAGGACGATGCCGCCGAACACCGGGCCGACCCGCAGCAGCGGCCGGAGGACGGACTCGTAGCGGAGATAGAGATCCTGGACCGAAACGGTGAGCACGAAGTCGACTCGGGCCGGCGGGATGCTGCAACATAGGGGTTCCGCTCAGGTCGGGGGAGGGGCGCCGCATTCCCCGGCGTGCGCCGCGCGGGTATGATCCGGGATCGGGACACCGCGAGGAAAGCACCGTGATCGTCGTGCAGGCGTCCGATTTCGTCGACTACTGGCGCGGGGTCCGGCGCCGGACTCGCCGGTTGCTGCCGCTGGTTCCGGCCGGCCGACTCGAATGGCAACCGGGCCCGGGACGCTGGTCGTTCGGCGACCTGTTTCGCCACCTCGCGGCCATCGAGCGGTGGATGTATGCCGAGAACGTGGCCGGCCGGCCGAGCCGGTACCCCGGTCATGACGCGGCACTCGCCGGCACGGCCGCCGAGGTGGGCGAGTATCTCGACCGGATGCACCTGGAGGCATGCGCCATTTTCGCCGGCCTGTCTTCCGAGCAACTCGCCGCGAAGTCGGTGACGCCGGCCGGGACGCCGATCACCACCTCGAAATGGCTGCGGGCCATGGTGGAGCACGAGGCTCATCACCGGGGCCAGATCCACCTCATGCTCGGGCTGCTGGGCGTCGCGGCGCCGCAGATCTTCGGGCTCACCGAGGAAGAGGTGCGGGCCCGCTCCGCGCCGGGCAGTCCCCCGTCGTCGACCACCGCATGATCGACGGGGGGAGGGTCGGATGAGGCGCGGCGGCCTGGTGATGCTGCTGGCGCTCTTCGCCTGCGGGGATCCGGACGTCCTCGCGCCGCCGCCGGCCCGGCTCACCGCCGGAGGCGGCGAACGGCCGCCGGACCTCCCGCTGACGGTCGTCGACCTGCCGCTGCTGATCGACCTCCCCACGGCCCTCTCGATCATGGAAGAAGAGCTGCCGCGCCGCTTCGGTGACGCGGAGCGGCGCCGGCCGGTGCCGGGCAACCGGCGGGCCCGGATCGCGTTCGAAGTGCGGCGGAGTGCCTTCGACGTGACGATGCGGGGCGAGACCTTCCTGATCGGGGCCACCCTCGAGTATCAGGGCCGGGGCTGGTACGATCCGCCGATCGGACCCGAGGTGACCGGCTCGTGCGGGTCGGAGGGGCCGCGGCCGCGAGCCCGCATCGTCGTGGCCATCGAACCCGAGGTCGATTCGGCCTGGGCGCTGGACGCCCGGCCCCGCGTGGCGCAGCTTGCCCCGCTGACCACGACCGATCGGGATCGTTGCATCGTCACGTTTCTCAACATCGATGTCACGCGACAGGTGCTCGAGGCCGCGCGCGGCGTGCTCCGACGCCAGCTCCCCCGGGTGGCCGCGCGGTTGCGTTCCCTCGACGTCCGGGGCGAGGTCGACAAGGTGTGGCGCGAGATTCAGCAGCCGATCCACCTCGCCGACAGTGTCTGGCTGATGCTCAATCCGGAAGGCGTCCGGCTCGGGCAGCTTCGTGGGTCACGCCAGCGCCTGGGCGGCACGGTCGGCATCAGCGCGCGGCCCCGGATCGAAACCGGCGCCCGCCCGGCCGTTGTGGCGCGGGCGCTGCCCCCCCTCGACTCGGCCGGGTCCGCAACCGGACTGAACCTGCTCGTCGAAGGCCGGCTCGACTACGATCTCCTTGGCGCGGAACTGACCGAACAACTCGCCGGCACCGCCGTCGAGGTTCCGGGCGGGTCGGTGGAGATTCGCGAGCTTGGCGTCTATCCCATCGGCGGCGGGCGGCTGGCGCTCGGGGTGCGCTTCGCCGGTACGGCGCGGGGCCAACTGTACTTCGTTGGTACCCCTCGCTACGACTCCGCGACGGCAACGGTCGTGGTGCCGGATCTCGACTACGACGCGTCGACCGCACCGTTGCTGGTGCAGGGGCTTGCCTGGCTCAAGGCCGACGAGTTCCGGGATTTCCTGCGGGCCCGGGCGGCGTTTCCGGCCAGCAACGTCGTCGAGCGTCTCTCCGACCTGGCGGTCAAAGGAATGAACCGCGAACTGGTCCCGGGCGTCTTTCTCGATGCCTCGCTCGACCGCACGGCGATTCTCCGACTCCTCCCCCGGGCCGAGGGCCTCGTCCTCCAGGGTCATGCGACCGGCAACGCCGTGCTCCACGTGACCGACGGCTTCTTTGCCGGGATCAAAGCGGCCGGTGATAGCGCTGGGGGGCGTTAGGTTCCGGTCGCGCCACCGGAATCGAAACCGATCGTCCCATTTCCGGACACTCCGCGTGCGGCCCGTGCCCCGGTATCTTCCTGCTAACTCGAAGCGGGGCAACGGCCTGTGTCACCGTCATTTGGTTGGCACGGGTTTCTCCTGAACGCTCCAGGGTTTCCCGGCGGGCTTCCGGTACCACCGAGGCTTCCGATGTCCATCCGCAGCGCGATTCGTTCGCTTCGCCGGTCGCCGGGGTTCACGACCGTGGCCATCGTTTCCCTGGCGATCGGCCTCGGCGCGAACACGGCCCTGTTCACTCTCCTCAACGCGGTGCTGTTGCGACCGTTGCCTTATCCGCAAATCGACCGGCTGGTCGACGTAAGTGAAGACAACCCCGCCGAACTCTGTGCCGGCTGCGCGGTGGGGACCACGTTCCCCACCTTTCGCGACTGGAGAACGGTGAGGGCCTTCGACCGATTCGAGGCGTACCAGCAGACTGAAGTGGCGGTGTCCGGGATCGGAGACCCGCAGCGGATCGGCGGCGCGCTGGTCACCGCCGGCCTGCTGGACCTGCTCGGACAACTTCCGGAGCGTGGGCGGTTGCTCCAGCCGGAGGACGATGAGCCGGGCGCCCCGCTCGTGGTCGTCATCAGCCATCGGCTCTGGACCAATACCTTCGGCGGCGACACCAACGTGATCGGCCGGACGGTTCGCCTCGATGGCGAGGGGGCGACGATCGTCGGCATTGCCCGGCGAGGTTTCGGTTTTCCGGAGTTCGCCGAACTGTGGATTCCGCTTCGGAGCCGCCTCGCGACTCAGGCCCGGGACGACCGGAGTCTCGGGGTGGTCGGGCGCCTCGCGCCGGGGGTGTCGCCAGGGGTGGCGGAAGCCGAGTTGGCGATTCGGTCGGCGGCGATCGCCGCGGCGGAGCCGGCAACGAACGCCGGCTGGGTGCCGCGCGTGCTTCCGCTCGAACGACCACTCGCGGACTCGGGGCTCGACCGCGGCCTGGTGGTCGCCCTCGCAGCCTCTGCCTTCGTGCTGCTGATTGCCTGCGCCAATCTGGCGAATCTCCTGCTGGCACGAGGCACCGTCCGCACCCGGGAAACCGCGGTTCGGCTGGCGCTCGGCGCGGGGCGGGGGATCATCGTCGGAGAACTCGTCGCGGAAAGTCTGGTGATCGCCTTGACGGGCGGGCTGGCAGGTCTCTTCCTTGCGGTGTGGATCATTCAGGGAGCGGCCGCCCTGATCGGCGGCCAGCTTCCCGCGTGGCTGGACCTCGGTTTCGACTGGAGGGTGTTCGGCTTCTCGCTCGGCGCGGCGACGGCTGCCGGCCTCCTCTTCGGCCTGCTGCCGGCGTTTCGAGCCGCCCGGACCGACGTCCAGACGGTGCTCAAAGGCACCACCCTCGCCACGACCGGCAGCCGGGGCGACGGTCGGCTCCGGGACAGCCTCGCGGTGGTGCAGATCGCCCTCGCCGTCATTCTCCTGGCCGGGACCGGCACGCTCCTCTATTCGATGGCGCGCTGGCAGCGGATGGAGCGCGGCTACGACCCGAACGCCGTGCTCACCGGGTCGCTGGCGTTGGCGGAGACCCGCTACACCCGGCCCGAGGCCGTCGGCCAGTTCGGGCTCGATCTGGTGGATCGGCTCGCCGCGATGCCCGGCATGCTGGGAGCCGCCGTCGAGCATCAGGAGTTCCTCGGCACCTTCGTCGGCACCGCCAGCCGGGTCACGCTCGAAGGCGCCGCCGAGCCGCTCCCGAATGCCGTCGGCCCGCGGTTCGGGTTCGCGGTCACGCCGGCCTACTTCCGGATCCGGGGGATCGCGCTGGAAGAGGGGCGGCTGATCGACGACCGCGATCGGCCCGGCGAGGAGGCGGTGGTGGTGGTGAACCGGACCACGGCCGATCGCCTCTGGCCCGGCCGGTCCCCGTTAGGCAGCCGTCTCCGGATCGACGGGTCTCCCGAGCCCAGGTGGTACACGGTCGTCGGCGTGGTCCGGACGCCCTCGAGTCGGCCGTTCGATGCCCAGTCCGGGGCCTTCGTCTACACCGCGTTCCGCCAGGAGCCTGCCCGGCCGCTATCGGTGCTCGTGGCCATGGCGGGGCCGGCCACGATCCAGGCCGCCGCCCTGCGGGCGGTCGCCCGGGACCTCGACCCGGACCAGCCGATCGACGACCTGATGTCGCTGGCCCAGGTCGAACGGGTGTCGCTCGCGCCCCTGCGCGGGATGCTGGGGGTTCTTGCCTCGCTCGGGGCGATCGCGATCGTGCTGGCGGCGATGGGGATCTACGGGGTCCTGGCGTACCTGGTCGCGCGGCGGACCCGGGAGCTGGGCATCCGGATGGCGCTGGGCGCGGCGCCGCGAAACCTCGTGCGACTGGTCCTCGGCCACGGCACGCGGCTGAGTCTCCTCGGGATCGGACTGGGGGTGCCGGCCGCCGTCGCGTTGACCGGGGTACTGCGGCAGGCGCTCTTCGGAATCGTCGCGGTCACACCGGCCGTGTACCTCGTTACGGCGGGAGGGGTGACGCTGCTGGCCCTGGTGGCGTGCTGGTGGCCTGCCCGGCGGGCTGCCGTGGTCAATCCGGTGGAGGCGCTTCGGGCAGAGTAGCGGGCGGCACGGACCGGGGAGAACCGGTTTCCGATTCCGGTCGTTAGCAGAGGACTGAACCTGCCGAGGTCCTCGTGCGACTAGTGCTCCCGCTGGCGGCCATGGCCGCAATGGCCTGCTCCGGTCCCGTCGAGCCGCCTCCCGATCCACCCGGTGACGTTCCGACCGCTCCGGCCGAGCTGTTCGACTGGTTGGAGCGGGGCGAGTACCGCGGGTACGCCCGGGAATCCGCCGCTCATCCGTCGGCCGGACCGCATCCGGTCGAGGTGCTGACCTATCTCAATGCGCCGCTCGACAGTTCGGTCCGCGCCGGCCGGGCCCGCCACCCGATCGGCGCGACGGCCGTCAAGGAACTGTTTCGGGACGGGACGCTTCGCGGCTGGGCGGTCATGATCAAGGTGCGGGAGGATCGGACTGACGGTCGGGCCTGGTACTGGTACGAAGTGACCGGCCGGGATCCGGGGCGGCGGACCGATCCGGACTTCGCCGGCGTCGGGCTGGGCAGTTGCACGGGGTGCCATTCATCCGGGAGCGATTTCCTCAGAACGCCGATTCCGCTCCGGTAGCTGCAGCTGCCGGTTCGGGTAACGACGGGTCCACTCCCCGGGTATCGGGAGCAGGAGGTGACATCCCGTGACCGAAAACTCATCCGGGCGGCGGCCCGGCGTCCTGGCAGCGGCCCTGATGCTGATCACCGCGTGCGGAAGCCCGCTCGAGGTGGAGGTTCCGTCGGCCCTCGCCTCGTTGGGCTGCGCTCCCAACGACGGGCCGGCCACCGCGTTCCAGTTGTCGCCGGGCGGTGGGGGAGAGCCGCCGGTCCTCCACGTCTCGATCTTCGGCGCCCGTACGGCCCTGCAACCAGGGCGCTGGTCGGTCGACGGTTCCGAGGCCAGTGCGAGTTGGTGCTCCGGCGGGGCCTGCGCCCCGGCCGGGCCGGGCGAGGTCCGGCTTACCCGGGTCGAGCCGGATCGAATCGACGGGTCCGTGGACGTCAGGGTACCTGGCGGGCGGATCGTCTGGCGATTCGCCGCCGCGTGGATCGACGACCCGGTGCTGTGCGGCTAGGCCGCGAGGCCCTCAGCCATCCGACCGCAGTGCGCTGAGGGGATCGAGCCGGGCGGCTCGCCGGGCCGGAAGGAGCGCGGCGGCTGCGGTCACGACGGCCAGCCCGCCGATCACCACGGCAAAGACCCCCGGGTCGGCCGGCCGGACCCCGACCAGCAGGCCGCCTAACGCCCGGGTCGCCGCGAGGGCCAACGCCAGGCCGATGACCACCCCCAGGGCCACGAGCCGCAGGCCGCGCCGCAGCACCCCGGCCACGATCGTGCCGGGCTCGGCGCCGAGGGCCATCCGGACGCCGATCTCGCGGGTTTCCTGCGTGACCGATAGCGTCATCACCCCATAGAGGCCCACCACCGCCAGCACCAGGGCGAGCATTCCGATCGCGGTACCGAAGGTGGCACCGAGCCGCAGCGGTCCGAGCCCGTTCGGCGCGTCGCGGAGCACATCGTCGTACCAGAGGAAGCCATGCGGCGCGAGGCTCGGGTCGGCGACGGCGAACGCCTCGCGGAGCCGGCCGGCGGCCGCCGGGTCCCGGGAACTCCACCGGGCGGCCAGCATCGCGTAGCGTTGCGGCTCCTGGAACCAGGGGAGATAGATCACCGACCGCGGCGCTTCGGAAATCAGCCAGACCTTGGTGTCGTTGACGACGCCCACCACGTCGATTGGCGGCCCGTCCGCGGCGAGCCGGAATACCTGGCCTACCGCCGGCCGGCCGGGCCAGAGCGCCTCCGCCGCCTGGCGGTTGATCAGCGCGACCCGGCGACCGCCGGCGGTGTCGCCCGGCCCGAATTGCCGCCCCTCGAGCAATCGCATGCCGACGGTCCTGAAATAGTCCGCCCCGACCGTGCTCGTGGCCACCGAGCGGGCCCCGGCCTGATTGGTCAGGCCGTTGTCGCTGCCGGTCCAGACATCCCGAAACGCGCCACCGGTGCCGTTGAGCGGCAGGCCGTCGATCCAGTCGGCCGCCGTAACGCCCGGCAGCGCGCGGACGGTCTGGACGACCCGCTCGAGCACCGCCGCCCCCGTTTCGGCGGTGTACTGGCTGTGCTCCAGTTCCACCGTGGCCGTCATCACGTCGTGCGGATCAAAACCGGTTTTCACCGTCGCGGCGTTGCGCGCGCTCCGGACGACGAGGCCGGCCGCCGCGAGCACCACGAGCGCCACCGCGACCTGGCTCACCACCAGGGCCGATCGGAAGAACCGGCCCTGGCCGCCGAGTCCCGCGCGGCCGGACCGCCGCAGGTCGTCGTGCAGGCGATCGCGCGACGCCAGGACGGCGGGGCCGATGCCCGCGAGCAGGCCGGCGCCGATGGCCACGCCCGCGGCCATGGCGAGAATCCGGGTGTCGAGGGCGAAGTCGATCCGGATTGGTACGGCGCTCATCACGACGAGCCCGGCCAGCCAGCGGACCGCCACCGCCGCGAAGCCGAGCGCGAGGGCCAGGCCGAGCAGGCCGAGGAGGCCGCTTTCCGTCAGCAGTTGCTGGATGACCCGGCGGCGTGAGGCGCCGAGGGCGAAGCGGACGGACAACTCCGACGAGCGAGCGCTCACCCGGGCCAGGATGAGGTTCGCAACGTTCGCGGCGGCCGTGGCGAGGACGAGCAGCGAGAGCACGATCAGCACGCCGGCGGCCACCGGGAACAGGCCCGCCGAGCTGATCGACGGTCGGGCCCGCGACTCCGGGTAGACGAGCATCCGAAACCCACCGGCCAGGCCGGGATGCGCGCCGACCATTCGGGCCGACAGCACGTCCAGGGCCGCCTGAATCGCGCCGACCGACCGATCCGGTTGCCGCCGGGCGATCAGCGAGAACCCGACGTTGGCCCATTCATGGTCGTAGCCGGCCGGGCTCATTCCGAGGTCGGGCTCGACGTCGAGCGGAAAGAGCGCGTCGACCTCGAGAATCGGTTCGGTCGTCGCGAACCAGGCCGGCGTCACCCCGAGGATCGTGAACGGTACGCCGTTGATCCGGACTGAGCGGCCGATGGCCGCCGAATCGCCGCCGAAGCGCCGCCGCCAGCCCCGGTCGGTGAGCACCAGCACCCGATGCCGCTCGGTCCCGTCGGTCGCGGCGTAGGTCCGCCCCAGCTCGGCCCGCACGCCGATGACGTCGAAGTAGTTGGCCGAGGTGCTGAGGACGTAGGCGACGTCGGTCTTGCCGTCCGCTCCCTCGAGGCCGGCACTCCGGACTCGCCAGGCGCCGAGGGACTGGAACAGGTCGGATCGTTCCGCCAACTCGTGGTGGGCCGGGACCGGAATCGCGGGAACCGCCATCGGTCCGAGCGCGGTGATCGAGGCGCCGATGACCACGAGTTCGTCGGACCGCTCCACCGGCATCCGCCGCAGCAACCAGGTGTCCACCACGGTGAGTACCACCGTCGACGCCCCGATGCCGAGGCCGAGGGAAAGCGCCGCCGCCAGCGTGAAGCCGGGGCGCTTGCGAAGGCCGCGGAGGCCGAACCGGATGTCGGCCCAGCACTCGGCCGCCCAGACACCGAGGCGGAGCCGCCGGCGGCGGCGGCGTTCGATCCCTTCGAGGTCGGCCTGGACCCGCTGCCGGTCGCCGAAGCGGCGGGCCGCCTCGGTGGCGGCAGCTTCCGGGGACATGCCCTGGGCCACCAGGTCCCGGGCGATCAGATCGATGTGGAACTGGAGCTCGTCCGCCACTTCGGGCCCGTACCGGAACGAGCGCCAGTAGCGCCGCCACCACGGATCGTCGCGCATGTCAGGCCGTTTCCGGCGCCCGGAGCGCCTGGAAGACCGCGTCGGTGAACCGGGTGAAGTCGCGCACCTCGGTCTTGAGCTGGGTGCGGCCCTTGGGAGTGAGCGAATAGAAACGGGCCCGCCGGTTGTTTTCCGATACGCCCCAGTCCGAGTCGACCCATCCGCGATCGACCAATCGGTACAGGGCGGGGTAGAGCGAGCCCTCCTCGATCGCGAGGGCATGGTCGGTGGCCTGCTCGATCCACCGCATGACGCCGTACCCGTGGAGCGGGCGGCGGGAAATTGCCCGCAGGATGAGCAGGTCGAGCGAACCACGGAGGAGTTCGACGGCCATCGGCTTCCCCAGAAAGTCTAGGGAGAGAAAGTATCAGTGCTCCCTAGAAACACAAGGGGAGGCCGGGGGGCGCAAACGGAACCGCCGGTTCGGCCCATCCCGAACCGGCGGCCCCGCCGCGAGCGGCTCGCCGTCACGGGGTCACATGGATCTCCATCATCGTCTCCTTGTCGTTGACCACGACGGGCAAATAGGTGCCGGTCGTATTGCCGACGGTCTTGATCATGACGTTCGCCGTGGCCGGCAGCCGGAACCGGAGCCGGTACCAGCCTTCGCCGGCGGCGGCGAGCTGCAGCTGGTAGCCGTAGACGATCCGCCCGCCGACGTTGACCTCCGAGCCGATCGGCTCGTCCACCACCGTCGCCGATACGGTGCCGCCCTGGCCGGTGAGCTTCTCGACCGTGATCGTGGCGCCAACCGAATACATCAGCGGGACGAACTCCGCCGTGGTGCCGTTGCTTCCCTGCATCTCGGTCGTGCCCTCGCCGTAGAGGAACGTCATCGGGTATCCGGTCAGGGTCCCGACGCCGGTCGCCGACAGGGCGATTTCCACCCGGATCGGCCGGGCCGCGCTCCAGTCACGCACGGTGAGGTTGTCGCCCCAGTAGGCCTCGCCGTCGAACGGCGCATGACCCTTGCCGTCGAGGTACATGGCCCGCCAGGTGTTGAAGGTCTGCTGCTCGTAGTAGGCGCCGAAGGTCGGGGCATTGCCGCTCCAGAAGAACGGCAGCGCCGTCACGACGATGCCTTCCGCCGTGGTGGGCCGGACGCCGGGGTCGGTGGCCACGGCGAGGCCGGTGATGCCGATCCCGTCGGCGAAGACGGTCGGCCACGACATGTTGTTGCCGGCCTCTTCGGTGCTCTCGCCGACGACCCGCACGTTCACCGCATCGGAGGCGGGACCCACCGCCGCGGTGATCGTGGCGGTTCCCCGGCCGACGGCCAGGACGAGCCCGGTCTGATCGACGGTGGCGACCGACGCGCTACTCGTCGTCCAGGTGATGACCGCCGGAATCGGCTGGCCGGCCGCGTTGTACGCGGTCGCGTTGAGCTGCAGGGTGAGCCCGGTTTCGAGCGGTTCCTTCCCGATCTCGTCGATGACCACCGACGTGACCGGCGGGAGCACGGTGATCGCCGCGGTACCCGTGACGTTCTGCGCCCGGGCGGTGATCACGGCCGAGCCGGGTGCTACGCCGGTCACCAGACCGGTCCCGGACACCGTGGCGATGCCGGTCGCGCTGCTGCTCCAGTTCGGCGCGAGCGGCAGGATCGCCCCGGTCTCGTCGCGAACCTCGGCGCCAAGCGGCACCGTGGCGCCGACGGCGACCGACGCGGTCGCCGGCGTGACCGTGACGGTGGCCGGACGAGGTTTCCGCTTGACCGACACCGGTGCCTGGCTGGCCGCCGTCCCCGCGGTGGCGGAGATCGTGGCGCTGCCTTCGGCGATGGCGGTCACGAGGCCGGTCTGGTCCACCGTGGCGATCGTCGGCTGGTCGCTGGTCCACGTCACCGGAACGCTGATGACCTCTCCGGTGGCGTCGCGGACCACGGCCGAGAGCTGGACGATGTCGCCCTCCTCGAGCGCGAGCGGCGTCGGCGTGACGGTGATCGACGCGGGCGTCGGCGCCTTCGACGAGACCACCGCGAAGACGGCGGGTTCGACGATGGACGCCTCGACGATGCCGGCGGCGACCCCGAGGTGGGTGCAATCCCGCCACCGGTTCTGCACCCGGTCACGCTGGCGGATCCGGAGCCAGGACTCGTTGACGCCGGCCGGAACGTGCGCCGCGTCGAATCGGATCCGCAGCCGGGCGGCCGTTCGCAACTGGGCCGTTCCGGGAAGGACCTCGTAGGCCGTTGCCGCGATGTAGAGCGGATCGGCCAGGAAGGCCGTTGGGTCCGCCGGGACGATCACGACGTCGGTCACGACGTCGAGCGCGCCGGCCGGGACGAGCAATTGCGCGTTGCCGTCCGCCGAGACCGCGATGCCGCCGGCCGGGCCGATGAGGGCCCCGGCCGGTGGGGCGACCACCAGCCCGTAGAGGCCGAACCCGTTGATCCTGGCCTGGACCCGGTTCTGGGTCTGGAGGCCGTCGTGGTCGCAGTCATGGGTCTGGTCCTGCTCGCGGAGGCGGATCCGGAGTTGCTCCGGATAGGTCCCCGTGGGCAGGTGGGCCGGATCGTAGCGGAGGCGGAGCCGGGCCTGGGTCTGCAACTGCACCGTGGCCGGCTCGACCCGGTAGCCGGTGCCGGCGACGTAGCGGGGTTCGCCCGCGAACGCGGCGTCGGCCGCCTTGGTGATGACGACGTCCGTCGCCACGGTCAGGGCGCCGGCCGGCACGATCAACTCGGCGTTGCCGTCGGCCGAGAGGGCGGTTCCCCCTGCGGGACCGATCATCGCGCCGACGGGCGGTACGACGACGAGACCGAAGAGCCCGAACCGGTTGGTCCAGGCCTGGACCCGGCGCTCGGCCAGCACCAGGCCCTGCTGGTCGCAATCCTGCCACTGCGTCTGCTCCCGGAGCCGGATTCGCAACTGCTCGCCGAAGACGCCGGGCGGCAGCTGGTCGGCCCGATAGCGGAGCCGGATCCGGATCTGGGCGTTGAGCGGGGGTGCCGTTGTTTCGGGCGCCCGCCCGAGCACCGGCAACGGCGGGGCCGCGGCCGGATTGAGCGCCTCGGCGTCGATCCGGTAGCCCGAGCCCGCGAGGAAGAGCGGATCGCCGCCGAACGCCGCGTCATCCGCCTTGCTGATGACGATGTCGGTCATCTGCCCGAGGGCGCCGGCGGGGATCAGCACTTCGACGTTGTCGTCGCTCGACAGGACGGTGCCGCCGAGGGGGCCGACCAGAGCACCCTGGGCCGGCTGAATCACCACGGCGAAGACGCCGGGCCCGTCGATCAATGCCTCGACGATCTGGCCGGCGAGGCCCTGGTGCTCCTGGACCCGCCATTGGTTCTGGTCCCGGGCGCGGATCCGGAGTTGTTCGTGGTAGATCCCGGGCGGGACGTTCGCCGGGTTGAAGACGATCCGGAGCCGGGCCCGGGTCCGGAATTGCAGGGCCGCCGGCTCGATCCGCCAGGCGGAGCCCGCGATGTAGAGCGGGTCGCTCGCGAAGGTCGCGTCCGGTGCCGGAACGATCCGGATGTCGGCCGGTGCGTCGAGCGCACCGGGCGGCACGATGAGGACGGCGCTGCCGTCGGCCGAGGTGACGGTCCCGCCGGTCACGCCGACGACGGTACCGACCGGGGCGACCTGGACCGGCAGGGTCGCCGTCTTGCCGCTCGCGGTGGCCGTAATGGTGGCGCTGCCGAACGAAACGCCGGTGACCACGCCGGCCGGCGTGACGCTCGCGACCGCGGGGTCGCTGGACGTCCACGCCGTTGTCGCGGTGACCGGGGCGCCGCAATAGCAGGCGGCGGCGGCCGCGACCGTTGCCGTTTCGCCGGTCTGCAGCGCGAGCGAAACGCGGTCGAGCGCCAGCGTCGCCACGGTGTGTTGATGCTCGGGCTCGCCGGTGTTGTTGTCGCTACACCCGGCGATCCAGGCGAACGTCGCGGTCGCGAGGACCGCCGTTCGGATGGCCGGCCCGCGCAGGCGCGCCAGGGCACGCCGGAGCACGGATTGCCTGGTCGTGATTGTCATGGTTGCCTCCATGCCGGTGGATTCGCACCGGCGATTCTGCTCGAACGATCCTGCGGGGGACCGGCTCGGGCGGAGGCCGCTTCACGGACGGCGTTGGGGGAAGCGCCAGCGGGCTGCAACGGACCCGGGACCCGGGCCGGATCCCGTAACTTTCTGGCTTTTTTGGTGGTCGGAAGCCTCCATCGACACCTCCTGGCACCTGGTGACGAAGCGACCATCCGGTCGGGGATCACGGACGGAATATGCACCGCGGATGCTGAAACGCCGTTGAACGACGTCTGAGAACCGTCGGGAAGACGGGACGTTAGGCGACTCCGGTGAACGACAGGTGAACGGGCCGGAGCCCGTCGACTCGCCTTCAGATCGCCCTCATGAGTGGGGGTCGTGGGTTCCGGCTGGTAAGGCGGGAGGTTGAGCGGCGCTTCACGCCGGCTTCCCGATGGCCACGCGCCGGCGGGGGCACCTTGAGGCGACGGACCCGGGAGGACCCGATGCTCACCGTTCGCCACCTGATGACCAAAAGCGTCGTTGCGGTTCAGCCGGAGGTCGATCTCCGGTCGTTGATCAACCTGCTCGTCGAGCGGCACGTCAGCGGCGTTCCCGTGGTGCGGGGGCGGCGGCCCGTCGGCGTCGTGTCGGCGACCGACGTGATGGCCCTGCTGGCCGGTCTTCCTGGGGTTCCCACGGCGCGCACCGACTTTCTCGAACAGGGCGAAACCGAGCCCCTCGGCGAATGGCAGGAAGGCGCCGAGGCTCCCCAACGGTACTTCGCGGAACAATGGAACGAGAGCGGGGCCGAGCTCGCCGAGCGCTTCGAGCGGATCGAGGGGCCGGAATGGGATCTGCTGGCCGAACACACGGTGGCGGAGGCGATGACGCGACGACTCGCGGTCCTGCCTCCCGACACGCCGGTGGCGGAGGCCGCCCGGTTTCTCGTCGGCCGGGGAATTCATCGGGCGCTCGTCGTCGACGGCGAGGGTCTGCTGGGCGTCCTCAGCATGACCGATCTGGTGCGGGCGATCGCGGACGGCCGCCTGGTGCCGTCCGCCGCGGGGTGGTGATGCCCGCCCCGAGCCGGCCCCGGTCGGGTCACGCTGTACGGTGGTAAGGCCGTGGCCCGGCCGGCCAGCCGCCCACCCGTACCAGCCCCGCCGGCCGTTCCCCGACCCTGGAGCCGGCCGCCGGAGGCGGTAGCGTCGACGTTAGGCGTCCGCTCCGCCGTCGGGCTCGGCCCGGGCGAGCCGGCCGAACGCCGCCGCCGCTACGGGCCCAACCGCCTTCGGCGGCTGCGGCGCCGGGCCTGGTGGCGGATTCTCGGCGCGCAGGTCGCGAGCGTGATGGTCGTGCTGCTGGCGGCCGCCGCGGCGATCGCCTTCGTCGTCGGCGATCCGGTGGACGGGGTGGCCATCGGCGGGTGCATCGCGATCAATGTCGCCCTCGGCTTTGCGCTCGAGTGGCGGGCCACCCGGACGATGGAGGCGCTGGCCCGACTCGGGCAGGTGACCGCCCGGGTGCGCCGGGACGGCCGGGTCCGGGAGGTGCCGGCGGCCGACCTCGTCCCGGGAGATGTCGTCCTGGTCGAGGCGGGCGACGTCGTGACGGCGGACCTCCGGCTCCTCGCCGCCGCCCGGCTCGAGGCGGACGAAGCCGTCCTCACCGGCGAGTCGTTGCCGGTGGCCAAGGATCCCGCCCCGGTCGCCCCGGACGCGGAACTGCCCGACCGGCGGTCGATGCTCTACAAGGGAACCGCCATCACCCGGGGGACGGGCGAGGCGATCGTCGTCGCGACCGGGTTCGAGACCGAAGTCGGCCGAATCACCGAGTTGACGGAGTCGGTCCGAGAGACCGAGACGCCGCTCGAGCGGCGGCTCGGTCGGCTGGGCCGGCGGCTCGTCTGGCTCACCCTGGGCGTCGCGGCCGCCGTCATCACGAGCGGCGTGCTCAACGGGCGCGATCCCCTGCTCATGTTCGAGACCGCGATCGCCCTTGCGGTAGCCACGGTGCCCGAGGGGCTGCCGTTCGTCGCGACGATCGCGCTGGCCCGCGGGATGTGGCGGCTCGCCGCCCGCCGGGCCCTGGTCAACCGGCTTTCGGCGGTCGAAACCCTGGGCGCGACCGGCGTCATCTGTGTGGACAAGACCGGCACCCTGACCGAGAACCGGATGTCGGTGGGGCGGATCGTGGTGTCCGGCGACGAACTCCGGCTCGACGAACCCGGTGGCGACGGACGGGCCGGCTCCGAACGCTTTCGCGCCGTGCTCGAGTTGGCGGCCCTCTGCAGCAACGCCGAAGTCGCCGGGCGGCGGGCGGACCGCACGGTCGGCGACCCGATGGAGACCGCGTTGCTGGAGGCGGCGGCCGCGGCCGGCATTCACCGGAGCGACCTCCTGGACCGCCTGCCCGAGGTGCGGGAAGAGGCTTTCGATCCCGCCACGAAGATGATGGCCACGTTCCATCGGGCCGGCGGGCGGTTCGTCGTGGCGGTGAAAGGCGCTCCGGAAGCCGTCCTGCCGGCCTGCGCCGCGGTCCGCGACGGCGCAGGCCCGCGCCCGATGGCCGAGGCGGATCGCCGGGGCTGGCTGGAACGGAGCCGGGCGCTGGGGACGGAGGGCATGCGGGTCCTCGCCGTGGCATCGCGCCCGGCGGCCGATCCGGCGGAGGCGCCCTACTGCGACCTCGAGTTCGCCGGCCTGGTCGCGCTGGCGGACCCGCCCCGGGCCGGGGTGGCGGCCGCGCTCGCCGAGTGCCGGGCGGCCGGGATCGACGTCGTGATGGTGACCGGCGATCAGGCCGCAACGGCGCGCCACGTTGCCGGTGTCGTCGGTCTGGCGCCCGGGGACGAGGCGGCGACGTTAGGTGCCGAGCTGGCCGATCTCGCCCGGCTCCCCGCGGCGGACCGGGCCCGCCTCCTCCGGAGCCGGATCGTCGCCCGGGTGACGCCGGAGCAGAAGCTCCGGCTGGTGGAGCTGCATCAGGCCGCCGGGCGGATCGTGGCCATGACCGGCGACGGGGTCAACGATGCGCCGGCGCTCAAGCGGGCGGACATCGGCGTGGCGATGGGCGGCCGGGGAACCCAGGTGGCCCGCGAAGCGGCGGACCTGGTGCTCCAGGACGACGCGTTCGCCACGATCACCGCGGCCGTGCGGGAGGGCCGGATCATCTTCGAGAACGTCCGGCGGTTCGTCTATTACCTGCTGTCGTGCAACCTGAGCGAGGTCCTGGTCGTCGGTGTCGCGACGGCGGTCAACGCGCCGCTCCCGATTCTCCCGTTGCAGATCCTGTTCCTCAATCTGGTCACCGACGTCTTCCCCGCGCTCGCGCTCGGGGCCGGCGGCGGCGATCCGGCGGTGATGCGGCGGCCGCCCCGGCCGCCCACCGAGCCGATTCTGACCCGGCGTCACTGGCTCGGCGTCTTGGGGTTCGGCGGGCTGATCACCGCCGCGGTGCTTGGCGCGTTCGTGGCGGCCCTCGAGGGGCTGAAGCTGACGGTCGAGGCGGCGGTTACCGTGTCGTTCCTCACGCTCGCCTTCGCCCAACTCACCCACGTCTTCAATCTGCGGAGCGTGCGCAGCACGACCACCGACAACGCCGTGGTCCGGAATCCCTTTGTCTGGACCGCCGTCGCCGGGTGCGTGATCGTGGTGGTCGCCGCCGTCTTTTTCCCGCCGGCCGCCGCCCTCCTCCGGCTCTCGCGCCCGACGCCTGCGGCCTGGTGGCTCATCGGGGCCGGGTCGATGCTCCCGTTGCTGGCCGGGCAGCTTCGGCTCGAAGCGTTGCGGCGGCGGCTGGGGCCCGAGCCCCGGTCATCCGTTTGAGCCTGGCGTGGTCCTCCCGCTCCCGCTCCTCGAGGAGCGCCCGGACCCGGGCGGCTTCCTGTTCGAGACCCGGCCGGACCTGGCGGTCGAGGGTGTTCACCTGGCGGGTGGTCCGGGCCAGGGCCTCCGCGAGCCGGCGAAGCCGAAGCTCGGTGGCGGCGGCCTCGAGCAGCACTTCGACGAGCCGTTCGACGGCCCCGGCCGTTTCGCTGACCGCCGGACCGGTAATCGGCGGGGCGTGCCCCCGGCCGGCGAGCGTCCGGCGGATCGGCACGAGACGTTCGACCGCGCCGGTGGCCACGCCCCACGACTCGGAAACGACCACGTCCACCTCGAGGTGACGTGTCGGCCAGCCAAGGGCGGTGAGGAGGTCGTCGCCATGCCCGGCTCGGGCCGCCAGGAGCGCGCGGTACACGGTGCCCGCCTGGGCATCGACTTCCGCTCGGGCCGCGATCGCGGGGTGGGCGATCCGGAACAGGTCGGTCACCAGCGCCCGCCGCTTGCGGGTGAGGAGATCGATGCCCTTGCCGACCCGTTCGAGCCGGCGCCGGGTTCGGAGCAGCGCTGACCGCGTCGGGGGTACTCTCCCGGCGATCACGGTGCGGTCTCCGCGCCGCGCCGGGCGTTCCAGATCCGGTCGGGAATCTTGGTGAGGTCCTCGCGGGGCAGCGATTCCAGCAGGTGCCACCCGGCATCGATGGTCTCGGCGACGGTGCGGCGTCCCGATCCCTGATGGACGAACTCGCGTTCGAAACGGTCCGCGAACCCGAGCGCCCGGCGGTCGGCGGGCGGCAGGCCCGTTTCGCCGACGATGGCGGCGGTGAACCTGGCCTCCCGCCCCTGGGCGTAGATCGCGTACAACTGGTCCGCCCAGACCCGGTGCTCCGGCACCGTGGCGGCGCCGATGCCGGCGCTCATCAGCCGCGAGAGCGAGGGCAGGACATCGATCGGCGGGAAGATGCCGCGGCGGTCGAGGTCCCGGCTCAGAACGAGCTGCCCCTCGGTGATGTAGCCGGTGAGGTCGGGGATCGGGTGGGTGATGTCGTCGTCCGGCATCGTGAGGATCGGGAGCTGGGTGATCGACCCCGTCCCCTCGTGGAGAACACCCGCCCGCTCGAAGATCGTGGCCAGGTCGGTGTACAGGTAGCCGGGATAACCGCGGCGTCCCGGAATTTCCTCCCGGGCGGCGCCGAGTTCCCGGAGGGCCTCGCAGTAGTTGGTGCAGTCGGCGAGGACGACCAGCACGTGGAGGCCGAGGTCGAACGCCAGATGTTCGGCCTGGCTCAGCGCGAGCCGTGGTGCCAGCAGGCGCTCGATCGTGGGGTCGCCGGTCCGGTTGAGGTAGAAGACGCTTCGGCTCATCACGTCGCTGCCGCTGAACCGGTCGCTGAAGCGGCGGGCCTCACGCTGGGGAATACCGATCGCCACGAAAATGACGGCGAACGGCTCGTCCCGGGGCGTTCGGGCCCCGGCCACGATGCGGGCGGCCAACTCGAGGCCCGGAAGCCCGGCGCCGGAGAAGATCGGGAGCTTCTGCCCGCGCACCAGCGTGTTCATGCCGTCGATGGCCGAGACGCCGGTCTCGATCAGATCTCTCGGCTTCCGCCGGCGGGTCGGATTGATCGGCGCCGCCCAGGCCGGACGCCGCCCGGCGCCGATCGGCCGCGGCAGCCCGTCGAGCGGCTCGCCGGCGCCGTCGAGCACCCGGCCGAGGAGTTCCCGGCCGACCGTTGCCCGGGCGACGTCCCCGGTGAGGGTCACCCGGGCGGCCGCCGGGGCGAGGCCGACGGTGTCCTCGAACACCTGGATCACCGCGCCGTCGCGGCGCACCTCGATCACCTGGCCCCGCCGGGTTCCGCCGGCGGCGTCGGTGATGATCACCCACTCGCCTAACGCGGCGCGATGGGCGCCGGCGACCTCGAGGAGCGGGCCCGCGGCGCCGCGGGCGCCGGCGTGAATCCTGGTGATGCCGCTCATGACGAACCTCCGGCGGCCCGGATGGCGGCGGTCCGGGCGGCGGAGACCGTGTCCGCCGGGGGATCGGCTTCCGCCCGGACCGCAACGGCCGCGCGGCGGGCCGCCCCGGCATCGATCGCGGCCAGGCCGCCCCCGGCGGCGATGGTGGCGAGGCCGGCCCGGTGGAAGTCGTGAATGACCCGCGCCAGCGCGGCGGTCTTCCGCACCGGCGACCGGGCATCGGCCGGGTCGAAGGCACTCTGGCCGATGAGCAGGTCCCGGATCAGTCGGGCAGATTCGAGGATCAGCCGGTCGGTGTCCTCGAGTGCCTCCGGGCCGACGAGCCCGGCCACCTCGCGGATCTCCCGGTCCCGTTGCAGCAGCTCGAGCGTGTCGCGCCGCAGCGCGCCCCAGTCCGCGCCGCTCTCCCGATCGAACCAGCCGGTGACCTCATCCAGCTGGAGGCTGTAGCTCGTCTCCCAGTCGACGGCGGGAAACTGGCGTTGGTGCGCCAGGGCGGGGTCGAGGGCCCAGAGGCCGCCGACGACCCGGAGGGCCGCCTGGGTCACCGGTTCGCTGAAGTCGCCCCCGGGAGGCGAGAGCGCGCTGATGAACGTCACCGCGCCCTCGCGGGCCGGGCGACCGGCCGTCCTGGCCCGGCCGGCCCGTTCGCACAGCTTGCCGAGCCGGTTGCCTAACGAGGTCGGATAGCCCTCCTCACCGGGCATTTCCCGGAGCAGCGAGCCGATTTCCCGCAGGGCTTCGGCCCAGCGGGAGAGGGAGTCGGCCATCAGCGCCACCCGGAAACCCAGGTCGCGGTAGTACTCCGCGATGGTGAGGCCGAGGTATACCGACGACTCCCGCGCGGCCACCGGCATGTTCGAGGTGTTCACCACCAGCACCGTGCGGTCGAGCAGGGACCGGCCGGTGCGCGGATCCTCGAGCCGGGGGAACTCCTCCAGGAGATCGGCCATTTCGTTGCCGCGCTCGCCGCAGCCCACGTAGACGACGATGTCGGCATCGGCAAACCGGGCGAGCGACTGCTCGATGACGGTCTTGCCGGTTCCGAAGCCGCCCGGGACCGCCACGGCGCCCCCTTCGGCAACCGGGAACAGGAAGTCGAAGACCCGCTGGCCGGTGACGAAGGGCCGGTCGGCGGGCAGCCACGAGGCGACCGGCCGGGGGAGGCGCACCGGCCAACGGTGGGCGAGGTGGAGCTCGGTACCGTCCGTCAGCCTCCCGATCGGATCGGCGACGGTGTAGTCGCCGGCGGCGAGGTCGGCCACGGTGCCCCGGCGGTCCGGCGGGACCAGGATCCGATGCTCGATCCCCGGTCGCTCGGTCACGGTGCCGAGGACGTCGCCGGCCGCGACCTCGGTCCCGGCGGCGACGGTCGGCACGAACCGCCAGCGGCGGCTCCGGTCGAGGGTCGGCGCCTCGGTCCCGACGCCGATGAAGGTGCCCTCGGTCGCGGCGAGCCGGTCGAGCGGCCGGCCGGTGCCGTCGAGGACCGAGCCGAGGAGCCCCGGGCCGAGTTCGGCGGTGAGCGGCGCGCCGGTGAGTTCGACCGGATCCTCGAGCGCGAGCCCGGCCGTTTCCTCGAAGACCTGGATCGTCGCCGTGTCGCCGTCGATCCGGATCACCTCGCCGAGGAGCCGCGCCGGCCCGACCCGGACGATCTCGAACAGGCCGGCGCTGCCTAACGGCGCCGCCTCGACCAGCGCGCCGGCCGCGCGCACCACCCGGGCGGTCACTGGAGCCTCACCCGGTAGCCGATGGCCCGGCGGAGCAATGCGACGACCCGCGCCTCGGCGGACGGCGCGGCGGCCGGGGCGGGGCCGGGGAACGGAATCACCACCGGGTGGGCGGAACGGTCGAGCCGGGTCCGCTGCTCCGCCGCCAGGGCGTCGTAGATGGAGTCCTCGACCAGCAGCACCGCCACTTCCCGGCGGTGGAGCAACTCCCCCAGGGCCGGGGCCGGGTCGGTCGCTTCCGGGACACTCACCGGGGCGAGCCCGATCAGCCCGAACGCCGTCGCCACCGCCGGCCGGCACACGACTGCGACCCGGCCCGTCATGCGGCGCTCGCCAGCAGCGGTTCGACCGCGTCGCGCCCGGCGCCCGTGGCCAGAGCGCCGAGGACGAGCCGCAGGTCGTGGGCTTCGGCGCGGATCCGCTCGACGGCGGCGAAGCAGCGGCCGGGTCCGAGCGGATCCCGCCGCGCCGCGTCGCGATACCAGGTCTGGCGGGCCCGGGCGGCCGCCGCGTCGAGTCCGGTCCGGCCGGCCGGCGGGTCGCGGAAGACCCCGCCGAACGGACCGCCGTCGAACACGGCGGCCAACCCCTCGAGCACCGCGGACTCCTCCGCGATTCGGGACAGCCGCTCGAAGTCCGGATAGGCCAGCCGGTGCCCGCCGGGGAGAAAGATCCGGTCAGCCGCGGCATCGGGTCCCCACTGGGACGCCGCGAGCAGGCTCCAGGCGTTGTCGAGGTCGATGGTGTGCGCCGCGAAGGCGCGCACCGCGCGACCGCCCCGGCGCGCCTGCCGCACCGCCCGGGCGGCGAACACCCGGGCCAGCGCGAGCTCGAGCCCGAAGAGTCCGGAGGCGCCGGCGTGGCCCGCGGCCGCCAGCGCCCGCGCGGCCGGGTGCCCGATTCGGCCGAGGCGCCGGAGGAAATCGGCGAGGGACGGCGCGGCCGCCAGGGATTCGAGGGCCCGGGCCGGCAGGCCGCGGCCCGGGATCGTGCCGCGAAGCCGCGCGGCCGGCGCCGCGTTCTGGACGACGCCACGCAGCAGGATCCGGAGATTGGTGCGTTCCACGGGGTCGATGAGGATCGCCGCCGCGGGTGCCCGGGTGCCGAGCCAGCGCTCGAGCAAGGCGATCCGGCTCGCCGCCACCAGGCCGACCGCGCGGTCGAACGCGCCAATGGTAGCGATCGATTCGACCGCGGCCGGGAAGCCACGGTCGAGGGCCAGTCGCGCCGCGGCCGACCAGGTGCCCGCTTCCGCAAGCGAGAGCAACGTGGGCCGGTCGAGCAGG
The DNA here is from genome assembly GCA_050183815.1 of Gemmatimonadales bacterium. GTDB lineage: Bacteria > Gemmatimonadota > Gemmatimonadetes > Gemmatimonadales > GWC2-71-9 > SHZU01. The sequence continues at coordinate 46,711 of JBFXAY010000018.1, forward strand.
TGGGTCACCAGGCCCGCGGCCCTGACGTTCACGTCATCCCAGCGCATCGGCGCCTCCTTCGAGCCGCGCGGCGAGCGCGATGGCCAGGTCCGCCTGCCGTCGATCGAGGCGGGCGGCCAGAGTATTGTCCACCGTGACGCGCCCGTCCGCCGTCCGGCCAAGAATGCCCGGCAGCGCGCCGGGCGGGGACTCGACCGTCGCCCCCGCCGCCAGGGCCGCGACCCGGGGTGCGGCGTCGGCCGGACAGGTCAGAACGGCGGCGCGCCCCTCCAGATAGCGGACCGTGTCGGCGACGAGTTCCGGAATCAGGGCCGCATACCGCTCGGCGGGCACCGACTGCAGGGTGCCGCGCGCCGCCGCGAGGATCCGGTCGACGGCGGCGGCGCGCGCGGTGAGGCGGCGCTCCCGGGCCGACCGCTCGGCCGCCGCGAGCCCGCGGCGGACCGCATCCTCGCGGGTCCGATGGAGGCGTTCGGTCGCGGCGCGCCGCTCCCGCTCGAGCCGGGCGCTCCCGGCGTCGGCGATCTCGCGCGCCCGGGCGGCGGCGTCCGAGGCGATGCGGGCCGCTTCGGTCTGCGCCTCGCTTTCCAGGCGGGCCAGCAACTCGGCCAGGGCCATCGGGCGCCTCAGCCGCCGCGGTACACGATCAGCATGGCCACGATGAAGCCGAGGATCGCCATCGTTTCGGGGATGGCGATCATCAGGATCGCGGTGGTGCTGAGCTCCGGTTTCTCGGCGAGGGTGGCCGCGATGGCCGGACCGATCCGCGACTGTGCCCACCCGGTGGCCAGTGCGGGGATGCCGATCGCCAGGGCCGCGCTCAAGGCAATCCACATTGCCGACATCGTGCTACCTCCCATTCAGGGGTCGGGGCGCCCCAGTCGGGCGCCAGTGCCGGAACGGGGCGAACGGGGCCCCGCCCGGACTGTAGAATTTTCCGAAGAACTCGACGTAGTGAAGCCGGAGGCCGTGCACGGTCGGGGCGAAGACGCCGAGGACGAAATTGACGAGATGGAAGAGCAGGCCGAAGACCAGTCCGACCGCGACACTGCCGACGCTGCCGGCGAGCCGGTTGGCGACCACCGCCATCATGACGGACGCCGTGCCGAGGGCCATGATGCGCGCGTAGGAAAGCACGTTGCTGAGCGTCGAGAGGAACTCGATCGGCGCAATGATGCCTTCGGCGATGACGAGCACCGGAAACGCGGCCAGGAGGCCGACCACCGCCGGGGTGAGCAGCCGGCGCGGCACCACTTCGAACGCGGCCAGGAGCGCCAGCGCCACCAGGAGCAACATGACCAGCGCGGCACCGCGGCCGACGGCCTGCCGGGGATGCCCCCGGGCGGCGTTGATGATGCCCAGAACCTGGCCAAGGGCGACGTGCACGAAGCCGATGGCCACGGCGAGGGCGAGAAACGGGATCAGGGCCTCTTCCCGATTGAACACCAGCGGCTCCAGGCCGAACCAGCGGTGTCCGAGATCGCCGAAGAACTCGCCGAACGCCGCGCCGAAGACGACCGTGAACGCCGCGCCGGCACCCAGCACTTCGGCGATCGACCGCCGTGACGTGCCGGGCGGCGACCGCCGCCGCAACAGGAGCGCCCCGGCGGCCAGGACGAGGCCATACCCCAGGTCGCCGAGAATCAGCCCGAAGAACATCGGAAAGAAGACGGCCAGATACGGCGTCGGGTCGATGGTGCCGTAGCGCGGCAGCGGCACCATTCCGGTGAGCGTCTCGAAAGGCCGGAACAGGCGCGGATTCGACAGCACCACGGGCGCGTCCGCCGCGTTCCATTCCTCGCGGGCCACCTCCTCGATCGCCAGGGCGGGTCCCAACCGCTCGGTGAGCCGGCGGATGACGGCGGCCGATTCAGCGGCAGGGGTCCAGCCTTCGAGCACGAAACCGTGCGGCGTCTCGGCTGCGCGCCGCTTGGCATCCAGCTCGAGGACCCGGTCCGCTGCCGCCGCGCGGCCGCTGGCGAGTTCGGCCCGATGGCGGGCGAGCAGTTCGTCCTCCGCTTCGAGGAGTGCGGCGATCTCCGTGTCGAGGGACGCGCGGCGCGCGGCCAGCCCCGGCAAGGCGTTCCCCGCCGACTCGGCGGCCACGCCTGCGGGCAGGGGGAGTTCGTGAATGCCGCTTTCCGCCATCAGGCGGTCCACGGTAGCGGCCACCGCGGGCGCGACCAGGAGGATCGCGGCGGTTTCGCCGGTCGGCATCGGACTGGTTTCGAGCGCGAACTCGGGGCCGATGACCCGCTCCAGGGCGCTCCGGAGCCGCGCTGCGGCGTCCGGGTCATCCTCCCGCAGGATCAGGTTGTAGCTGTGGGTCGTGCGGCCCTCGCCGCGAGGGAGGAGGCCGCGAAAGGCCCGGACGAACTGCTCGAAACGAACGACCTCGGCCCGCTCTTCCTCGAGTGAGTGGAGCCGTTGCTCGAGTCGCGCCGAGGCGCGCGTGACCCGGTCGGCCGTTCGGGCCAGACGAGCCAGATCGGTCGTGGTCGGCCTTGGCGGCGTGGTCTCGGGTGGAGCCAGGTTGGCGCGATCGGTGAGGGCGTCGAGCTCCCGCCCGAGGTCGGCGAGGTGCCGGAGGTGCCGCGTCTCCCGGGCCGTCAGCGATACGGGGTGGAGCAGGCCCTCGGGACCGGGGCTGGTGAGCTGGACCAGGCCGAGATCCTGCAGGGCCGCGAGGGCCGGTTCCAGATCGGCTCGCGGGCCGATCATCCGGATGCGCCGCATCGGGATGATCATCGGGCGCCACCCTGGCGGGGTGCGAGAACCGCGGTCACGACCCACTCGGCCAGCGGCGCGGCATCGGTGCCGGCACGCCGATCCAGCGTGGCGAGCGCCAGGGCGGTTGCGGCCTCGATCTCGCCGCGGCGGCGCGCCAACTCCGCCTCGACGGCCCGAGTCTCCCCAGCCGCGTGGGCGGCCAGTTCCGCGGCCTGACGGGCCGCATCCTGTTCCTGCCTTCGGGCCGCTTCGGCCAGGTCGGCGTCGGCGGCAGCGCGGGCTTCGGCCAGGAGCGCGGCGAGCCGGCGTTCCAACTCCAGCAACTCCGCCAGCGAACCCGTTGCGGCTGCCGGTTTCCGTCGAGCGGTCATCAGTGCCTCCGGCGCCGGCCTGTGGTCAGGACCGACCTGCTCTACACAAGGTCCATCTGGCAGGGGAAATCGAACGTGAAGGCGTCATGAGCCTCCGCCGGATCCCGCCGCGGGGCCTCATCAAGTTTTCTCGGTGCCTTCACGCGCGAAAGGCGAGGCTTCGGCGCTGTTCAACACCTGACCCCTTCAGGAGATACCATGCGCCGTCAACTCTCCGCAGGATTGAGCGCCCTCGGTCTCGCTGTGCTCGTGTCCTCGGCCAGTGCCCAGGACCATCCCTGGCAGATCCGCACCCGCGGCCTGCTCATTGCGCCGATCGCCTCCTCCACGCCGACCGGTCTCGACGTGAAGGCCAACGCCGTCGCCGAGGTGGACATCACCCGGTTTGTCGGCAGAAACTTCTCGTTCGAGCTGGTGCTCGGGACGTCGAGCCAGGAAGTCACCGCCACGAGCGGCAACACGACCACGAGCCTCGGCATGGTATCGCACCTGCCGCCGACGCTCACCTTCCAGTACCGGCCGGTGCCGACCGGTTCGTTCCAGCCCTACCTCGGTGCCGGCGGGAACCTGACGTATTTCTACGCCAAAAGCGGCGACCTCGAGGCGCTCGATCTGACCACCAGTATCGGCTACGCGCTCCAGGCAGGAGCCGACATTGCGGTCGGCGGCAACGCCTACTTCAACCTCGACGTCAAATACGTGAACATCCAGACGGACGTGAAATCGGGGAGCACCAAGGCGTACGATCTGAAGATCAATCCGCTGCTGATCGGCCTCGGATTCGGCATCAGGCTCTGAATCGGGTTTCTCGGTGAAATGCGCCGCCGCCGGCCAGCGAGCCGGCCGGCGGCGGTTTGTCCGGTACCCGGCCGGATCGCGCTCAGTCGGGAGCCACGGTACTGGCCTGCAGTCCCTTCCGGCCATCCGCCGTGGTGAAGCGAACCGCCGCGCCGCGCTCGAGGTCGTCGAACCCGTCACCGAGCACTGCGTTGCGATGGAAGTACACTTCGCTGCCGTCGTCGCCGAGCAAGAAGCCGTAGCCCTCGTAGGGCAGCAGCCGGGCCACGGTGCCTCGCTGGGCGCGGTTCGAGGGACGCTCGGGCCGGTGATGGCGACGGGTGTAGTCCTGGACCAGCCGGCGCGCGGCCGTGAATGCCTCCTCGGCCGCCGTACGCAACTGCTCCCCGGATTGGCGCCGGACGACGAGATCGCGGAGGGGCACCGATACCCGGATCCTGATCCGGTACCGAATCGCCTCCTCGTGGAGCCGCCGGTGCGGCACGCCGACGGTGACCGCTACCGCGAGCACCCGCGGGAAGTACCGGGCGAGCTGGGCGCCGCGCCGGGCAAACCAGGCGGACTCCGCCGGCGTGAGCAGGCCCGCCGCATCCGTCACCGTGACGGCCGGGGTGACCCGCTCGCGGGGTGGACGTGCGGGCGTGGTACGATGTCCCCGGCGCCGGCCGGAGGGTTTCGCAGACCGCGGCATGAAGGCCTCCTCGGTTTCGGTGTGCCCACCCAAGGTCCGGCCCGACGCCGGAACCGGACATGAAATCTTCGTGAGGTCGGCCGGGATCAGGCCCCGGCCGGTGCCGGCCCGGCCCGCCATCCGGTCCAGGCCAGACTGGCCAGCGCGCCGGCGCCGACGCAGCCGGCGAGGAACACGAGCAATCCGCCGACCACCGGGATCAGGCCGACGACCTGGGCCGCGGTGATCCCGATCATCGCGGCGGCGTACGGCCGCTCGGGCGTGTCCTCCGCCTTGAGGAACGGCAGGATGACCCGGCCGAGCCAGGTCCCGGCCGCGAGGTAACCCAGGAGCCAGAGACCGGGCAGCAGCACGGCGACGATGGCCACCCCGACGCCCGACCCGACGACCGTCACGAACGCGAAGAACGCCAGCATCGGCAGGCCGGCATACACGATCACCGCGCCGAGCAGTGCCGCGGCGGGGGCCGTCCGGAGCAGCCAGGTGGCGCGGTCGAGAACCCGCCCGCCGACTGCGGCGAACACCGCGGCCGCCACCGTCAGGGTGACCGTCGCGCCGATCCAGGCGAACATCAGAAACCGTCGGCCGAAACTGAAGCCGGGCTCTTCGATCGTGTCGCCCGTGATCGTCGCACCGGCCGCGCGGGACACGGTGCTGCGATGGAGCACCAGGTTCTCGCCGATCCGGGCTTCCGGGCCCAACTCGGCGCGCCCGGTGACCACCGCCACGGAGCCGTCGACCTGCCCGTTGATTCGCGCGGTACCGTTGACGACCAGGAGGCCGTCGCGAAGTCTGCCGTCAATGGTGGCATCGCCGTTGACCACGACCATCGCGCCGGCGGTTTCGCCGGCCGCCAGTTGCAGCGGTCCACCGAACCGGATCGTGACGACGTCGGCCGGCGTCTGGGCGGACAGGATGCGCCCACTCCACATGAATGCGGCCGCCGCGATCGCCAGGGCGCGCGGGTGCCAAGACTTGATGCCCATGGAAACCTCCTCCGCCCCGGCCGGGCGGGGGAAGGCCGGGGCCGATTCAACGGTAGTGACGGGCTGATGAACGGGAGCCGAATTGCCGGTGAACGGGCGCTCGAAGGCGCCTTGCCATCGTTCCGCCGGCCCGGGTACGTTGAGACCGCCGCCGCCGGGAGCATCCATGACGGGTTACAGCTTCACCGACCGGGTGCGTGCCTGTCTTCAGCAAGCACGCACCGAAGCCTTGCGCCTGGGCCACCCGGAGATCGGCCCGGAGCACATTCTGCTGGGTCTCCTCCACTCGGAGGGCCTGGCGAGTGCTGCCATCCACACCCTCGGCGGCGATGAAGACGCCCTGCGGCGCGAGCTGCTGGCCGTGATCGGACAGGGCGGCGCGCCGCTGGCCGATCAGGAGCTGCCGTATTCGGCGGGGGCCAAGCGGGCGCTCGAAATGGCCATGGTCGAGGCGCGGGACGTCGGGCACAACTACGTCGGGACCGAGCACGTGCTGTTGGGGGTGGTGCGCGAGGGGGAGAGTCCTGCGGCCACGGTGCTCCTCGGCCAAGGACTTTCGGCGGACCGGCTGCGCTCGAAGATTCTCCAGCTACTCGGCGCTCCGGCGCCCGCGACCGGCTCGGTTCAGGAGCTGCCGCTCGCCGCCGATCCGGGGGCCCGGCTCCGGTCGATCACCGTCCTGGTCGAGGACGCCGGCGGCCAGGTCTCGGCCACCCGGTTCATCGACATCGACTCGGCCCTCGGCCACCTCACCCGGCTCAAGCGCCGCGCCTGACAGCTACTGCCCCAGGACCTCGAAGTCGGTCACCGTGTAGCCGTACTCGTCGTCGATCGCGTTGCCGATCGGGTCGACGGAAATCAGGGTAGGGAAGCCGCGCGCGGCATCGTATTCGACCTGAAGCGCCGCCGCCGGCCGGACCGCCTCCCGAGCCACGACATCGAACAGTCCGGCAACATCCGGATAGTAGTCCTCCCAGCCGGCCGGCACCGGCCCGCCTTCGCCGAGAGGCGTCCGGGTGATCGTCGTGCCGTTGACCTCGATCCGGACGCTGGACGGCCCGCCGCAGAAGCAGCCGCGATGCAGCACCATCTGATAATGGGTAATGCCGGCGTCGGCCCAACGCGCTCGGGCCTCGTCGAGGGCACTGAGGTATCCGACCGGGCCGGTGGAACAGCCGACCAGGGCAACCAGGGCGACCGCGAGCAATTTGGGCATGGGCTTCCTCCGGTTGCCTTTGACCCGCCGCTCGGCCCGGGCGTCACCGGGCCGTGTCCAAAACGGCCCGCCGCCCGTCGCTAACTTTTCAGGGGGATTGCCGTCCCTTTCCCCGGACCCGGCCGGGCCGGCCGGCCCGGAACCATCACCGATCCTGAACAACGGGAGCTGCCATGCCGATCGTCTTTGCCGTCCTGACCCTGCTGGCTTGCGGCCCTGCCCCGGCACGCATGCCGACTCCCCGGGCCGACTGGGAACTGCTGGGAACCCGCCGGGTGTCCTTCGCCGCCGAGCGCGATGTCATCGGGGCCAAGCATCAGGGCCGTTTCCGGGCCATCAAAATCGAGGTCGAAGGCGGGAATCTGGAAATGTTCGATGTCCGCGTGGTCTTCGGCAATGGCGAGGTGTTCTCGCCGGAGACGCGGTTCGAGTTCAAGCAGGGCAGCTGGAGCCGCACCATCGATCTCCCCGGTGACGCCCGGGTCATTCGGCGGATCGAGTTCCGCTACCGGAGCGAAATCAAGCGGGGGCGCGCCCTCGTGCGGGCCTGGGGCCGCGAATAGCGGACGCCGGTCACCGGAGAGGCCGGACATCGGGCTCGAACGTCACCTCACCCCGTTCGTCGACCACGAACGCATAGGCTTCCTTCTGGTCCGCCCGGCCGCTGTTGGTGGCGACGAGCACCCGGCGGCCGTCGGTCCGGACGTGGACGATGCCGAATGACGTCTTGGTGTAATCGCGGAAGGAACCCTTCTTCCGAGCGAAGAACGCCACCATCTCGGTGACATAGACCAGCGGCTTGTCGACGGTGCCGCGCGAGTACCGGCCCAGGGCACCGACCAATCCGGCCCGCGGGTGGATGTACTCCTTCGAGCCGCTCTCGTCTCCCGATGACACCACACTCACCACCGGCCGGACCGCCTCCAGCATCCGGGGGCTGAAGTCCGCGGAGCCGTGGTGGGGCGCCTTGAGCACCTCGGCCGTCAGGGAGAGACCATCGGTCCGGGCCCGCTCGAGCAACCGCTCCTCGGCCGGCGCGTTGAGGTCAGCCCCGAAGAGGAACCGGACGTTTCCGTAGGTCGCCTTCAGGACGATCGAGTGACCGTTGATCGTGTGGCTGGCGTCCTGGAGCCAAGGCAGCGCCTCGCGGCCGCGGACCGTTTCGGGAATCGGTCCGAGCACCTGAATCGCCAGGTCCTCATCCGCCAGGAAACCGAACTGGGCGTCGTCGCCGATGGCCAGGCGACGCATGGCCGGTTTGCCGCCGCGCTTCTTCCGCAGGGCGGTCGCGGCCGTCCGCCACTCCTTGAACGGCTCGTTGAGGCGGGCATCCGGCAGCGACCGGACGTCGTCGTGCAGCTCGGTGAGATACTTCCGCCGGCCGACCTTCGTGGTCGTGCCGAGATTCGCGCTCGGTCCCTTCACGATGCCGTTGTGAAAGATCCGCTCGGCGCGGATCATCGGCGCGTTGCTGCCGCGGGACCGGCGGGTCCGGGCGAGGTCGGTGAGACCGGCGAAATGGTCGGCGTCGCCGTGGGTCACGACGATGGCGGCGAGATCGAGGGGTCGTTGATGGAGGATGTGCGAGAACGAGGAGGTGAGGTAGCGCCGCACGTGCGATTCCTCCCCGCCGTCGATCAGTACGATCTGGCCGCCCGGCGTTTCGATCATCGAGCCGTCACCCTGGCCGACGTCGAAGAAGCGCACCTTGAGCACCGGGGCATCGCGGAACCGGGCCCCGGAAGGGAGGAGGCACTCGTAGACCTTCTCGTCGAAGGTCCGGGTCGCCTCGTTCCACTCCCGGCGCGGGAGCCGGACGACCGGGCCCGCGGCGGTAGTGCGGACGAGGGTGACGCGGTCGCCCCAGAGCAGCGTGGCGATGAGGGGGCGCTTCCCGTGGGCGTCGGGGGCCGCGAGGCGCAGGGGAACGATGTCGTCGTCGAGGAAAACGGTGCGGGCCATGGCCACCTCCTGATACGCGGAGGCTAGCGGCCGGCCGGACCGACTTCAAGTTGGGAGAAAACCTTGCCGGCGGTGCCGCAGGTCAGGCGCGGGTCCGGCTCGCATGCTTGCGGCGGTACATCTCGGCGTCGGCGGCCCGGAGGAGCGCCGGCGCATCGATCCCGTCCTCGGGATAGAGGGCGACACCGAAGCTGGCCGCGATCGGGATCCAGTCGCCGTGGACCTGAATCGGCGTGGTCGCCGCGTCGATGAGTTCCCGGCAGTGATGTTCGGCGTCGCCGCGGTTCTCGATCCGTTCCATGAGGATCGCGAATTCGTCGCCGCCCACCCGGGCCAGGGTGTCGGACGATCGGGTATTCGTGCGGAGCCGGGTGCCGAAATCGGCCAGCACCCTGTCGCC
>JBFXAY010000018.1:55964-74891 GCA_050183815.1 Gemmatimonadales bacterium
CGTCGCCGCGGTTCTCGATCCGTTCCATGAGGATCGCGAATTCGTCGCCGCCCACCCGGGCCAGGGTGTCGGACGATCGGGTATTCGTGCGGAGCCGGGTGCCGAAATCGGCCAGCACCCTGTCGCCCGCTCCATCGCGTGGCGCAGCAACCGGGTCATGGTCCGGTTGTCCACGAATCCCTTCACCAGATAGTCCTGGGCGCCGGCCCGCACGGCCGCGACGGCAAGGTCCTCGTCGTCCCGGCCGGTCATCACGGTGATCGGGACGTTGCGCGCCGCAGGCAGGAGCGTGGTAAGGGTGGCGATCCCGTCGGAGTCCGGGAGACCCAGGTCGAGAAGAACGATGTCGGGTGGATCGTGCGCGACCTGCGCCAGCGCCTGGGCGAGGGTGCCGACGTGGGCGATGTCGAACGGGCCGGACGTGCCGAAGGTGCCGAGAAACAACTCGGCGTCGTCAGGATTGTCCTCGACGAGGAGGATCCGATGCCGGTCGGGCACGGTTCACCGGAGCATCGCGCCGTCGGTGACGGCCGCGGCCAGCAGGGTTTCGGAATCGCCGGCGTCCTCCGGACAGAACGCCAGCCCCGGCTGGACCCGGACACTGACGCGCGAGCTGCGCCAGGAAATCGGGGCCTCGAGGCGGCCGACCAGCGCGCTGAGGTGCCCATGGAGCGCCTCGCGGGTGCCCGGGCGTTCCAGGACCAGGGCAAAGGTGTCCTCGTCGAGCCGCGCCAGGGTGTCGCTCCGGCGGGTTCCGGCCTTGAGCCGGCGAGCCGTTTCGTAGATCACGGCCGTTCGGGAGTCGGGGTGAAGCTCCTCGCCCAGCCACGGCATCGACCAGACCCGCAGCACCAGGAGGCCGAGGGACTCCCGATACCGGCGGGCCCGGGCCACGGCCTGCTGGAGCCGGTCCTCGAACAGGTACCGGTTCGGGAGCTGGGTCGAGGCATCGTGCATGGCCCGGAAGGCGCTCGACTGGTCGGCCTGGTCCGGATGGTCGTGCAGGGTTCGGACGATGGCCTGATTGAGGACCCGGACGAGGTCGGGGCCGGAGGCGCCTTTGACCACGTAGTCCTGGGCGCCAAGGGCGACGGCCTGGACGGCGGCCTGGTCGTCCGCGAGCCCGGTGAGAATGACGACCGGAACGGCCGGCTGGGCGCCCAGGAGCAGTTCGAGGGTGCCCAGACCGAAGCTGTCGGGGAGGGCCAGGTCGAGCAGCACCACGTCCACCGAACTCGACCAGAGGACCGAGAGGGCCCCGTCCAGCGACTGGACGTGCTGGACTGTGAAGACCTCCCCGCCGGACGCCTCGGCCAACTGGATGGCCAGCAGCGCCGCGTCGTCGGGGTTGTCCTCGACCAGCAGCACGGTTCGGTTAGGTCGGTCCCTGGAGTCACTCATAATCGTCCACTATCGGCTCGTGGGTCGTTTGGGTTTAGCCGGGCCGGCCGGCCCGGTGCCCACCCCCCGTGGGCGTCCTCAGCGTGGCAGCGAAGCGACCTCCAGCCAGTACTCCTCGAACTGCCGCATGATTCGTTCGAACTCGTCGAAACTCACCGGCTTGCGAACGAACGAGGCGGCCCCGGACCGGTAGGCCCTGGCCACGTCGTCCTCGCTCATGCTGACGGTCAGGATCACGACCGGGAGGGTCTGCAGCTCCGGGTCGCGCTTGATCGCCTCCAGGAGTTCGAACCCCGACATCCCCGGCATGTTGACATCGGCGAGGACCAGGTCCGGGCGCGGGGCCTCGGCGTGCCGGCCCTGGCGGCGGAGATACTCGAGCGCCTGGGGCCCGCCCGGGGCGACATGGAGGAGCCGGAGCCGTTCGGTGCCGGCCAGCACGGCGCGGGTGAGGACCACGTCGTCGTCGGTATCGTCCACCAGGAGGACGTCGACGGGACGGGTGCGGATTTGCCTCATGCCGCCTGTGGCCTCAGCGCCACCGCCGCCTCCGACAACGTGACGACGAACTCCGACCCGCCGCCGGCCCGCCCCTGGACCCAGGCGCGGCCGCCGTGGCGCTCGGCCACTTCCCGAACGATCGCGAGGCCGGCCCCGGTGCCCTCGACCTCGCGACCCACCGCGCGCTGGAACAGCCGGAAGATCCGCTCGGCGTGCTCCGGCGGCACGCCGGGCCCCCGATCCCTGACGACGATGCCGTTCGTCTCGCCGCCGGCAGGGAAGGGCCCGATCTCGATCTCCGGCGGGGCGCCCGGTTGGGTGAACTTGAGCGCGTTGAGAACAAGGTTGTACACCGCCTGGGTTACCCAGGTGGGGTCGACCGGGAGGACCGGGAGGCCCGGGAGAATCGCGACCGTGGCGCGGGTTTCCGCGATCCTGGTCTCGAGGCTCGCGACCGCGTTCTGGGCCAGACCCTCGGTCGCGATCGGGGCCGGAGGACGCTCGATGCGCCGGGCCCGGCTCAGGGTCCAGATGTCGTTGATCAGCTGCTCCAGGCGGGAGGCGGCGCGAACGACCCGACCGAGGTAGTCGTGCCCGGCCGGATCGAGCTGGTCCTGGTGCTGGGCGGAGATGATTCGGGAGAAGCCGAGGATCGCCCGCAGCGGTTCGCGAAGGTCGTGGCTGGTGACGTGGAGGAGGCCTTGCAGCTCGCGGTTGCGGTGCTCGAGCAGCGCTTCCACCCGCTTCCAGGCCGTGATGTCCTCGACGGTGCCGAGGATCCGGGTCACCCGGCCATCCGGCGACCGTTCCGCGACGCGGCCCCGGCAGCAGACCCAGACGAAGGTCCCTTCGTCGGTGCGGGCCCGGTACTCGACCTGAAAATACGGATCGGCCTGCCGGAGGGTCGCCCGGATGGCCTCCTGGACCCGCTCCCGATCGTCCGGGTGGATCAGGCTCAGCCAGAGCCCGCCGGCCGGCGGCGAGGTCGCGGCCTGGCCGTGGGCGTGCCGCCAGTTGTCGTCCCACTCGACCCGGTCGGTGTGGAGTTCCCACTCCCAGAATCCGACGCCGTGATTGTCGAGCGCGACCCGGAACCGCCGGCGCGACTCCTCCAACTCGGCGATACTCTCGTGCAGCGCCGTCGTCTCGGAGAACGAGCCCGCCGTGCGGACCAGCCGTCCGTTGCGACGCAGGGCCTGGGCCTTCACGGTCAGCCAGCGGACGCCGCCTTCCGGTTGCCGGATCCGGGCTTCGAATTCGAGCCGGTCGTTCCAGGCCAAGTGGTCGCGAATGGCCGTTGCCACGGCCTCCCGGTCGTCGGGGTGCAGGTTGGCGAACGCCGCCGAAAGCGCGACGTCGCCGTCGGTCGCGACGCCGAGGAGTTCCCGGGCCCGGCCGGACAGCCAGAGGCGGCGACTCGGGTGGTTCCAGTCCCAGATCCCGTCGCGGGACCCCTGCACCGCCACGGCGAAGCGCTCCTCGTTGACGCGAACCTCTTCATTGAGTCGCTCGATCGCCGACTCGGCTTCGAGCCGTTCGGCGGCGTTGACGACGGACGCCAGGATCAGGGTGCCGTCGGTCGTCTCGACCGGATTGAGCACCACCTGCCCGGGGAATTCGGTGCCGTCGCGCCGCCGGGCCATGAACGCCGGGGCCCGCCCCATCGGCCGGGCCTCGGGGGCCCGCTGGAAGGCGCGGCGGAGGCTGGAATGGCCCCGCCGGAACCGTTCGGGAATGAGGTCCTCGATCCCGAGCCCGATCATCTCGTCGGCCGAATAGCCGAACTCGGCCACCGCCTTGCGGTTGGCCAGCACGACGCGGCCGCCGTCGTCGATCAGCAGCATCCCGGAGGGCGCGGCTTCGACCGCGGCGCGAAACCGGCGCTCGTTGCGACGGCTCTCGATGACGGCGTCGCGGACCTGCCGCTCCGCCCGCGCGAGCCGGGTGAAGCCGCTGGCCGCCGCCCACACCCCAAGCACCAGAGTTCCCCCGAGTGCCAGCGCCTGGCCGACCAGCGGTTCGTACCACCGGGCCCGCAGGCCGAGGCTGACCAGCAGGAGGACGGGCAGCATGCCGCCGCCGAGGAGGAGGAGCGAGCGACGGGCGGCTTCGCCCGCCACCCCGTCGTCCACCAGGACCGCCAGGGAGCCCGCTTCCGCCTGCCGGGCGAGCATCGCGAACGTGAGGAGCCCGAGGGAAACGAACATGACGGCGGGATCACCGAAGCCGGTGACGCGGGGCGTCAGGTCGAGACCCAGCACGGATCCGGTCAACACGACGGCGCCGGCGAAGAGGCCGGCAAACGAGGTCCACTCCATCAGCTTGCGGGGCCGGTCGCCGGGGAACCGTTCGAGGACCAGCGCGGTAGCGACCAGAATGATCAGGGCGGCGAGCGCCGCAGTGGCCGGATTGGCGGCCACCTTTGCGGCGAGGTTGAGCAGGGAGGCAACCCGGGATTCCAGCACCCAGGCGCCCGCGGCTCCGCCCGCCGCCAGCACGGCGAGCGTCGTGGCGGCGACCGAGTGGGGCTGGCGGTAGCGAATCAGGGTCGATGCCGAAAGGACGCCGAGGCTCACCGCGAGGCCCACGCCGCCGGCGGCTTTCCCGCCGGCGCGGACGATCACGACCGCGGCCAGCAGCGCCGCCGCCACGCCGGCGGCGGCGCCGACCTGGCGGAGGCGAACCACGATGTCGGAACGTTCGGCTGCTTGGGTCATCGGCCTCACCGGGACGAACAAGCCCCCGCCCGGCGAGGAGCGGAAGCGGCTGGTTCGGACTATCGGTTGCCGAGGGGGAAAGGTGTAGCGCGGAGGCGGTCCGTTACCCTGAAGCGGTGCCTGCGGCGCGGCCGGCCTCGATCGAGCGAAGCCGGCCGCCGCCCGGAAGGGCTACTTGGGCCAGCCGGCCTGGGGCAGACCGGGGGTGATCCGCAGAGCGTTCTGGTAGTACACCTTTTTGAGGACGCTGTCCGGGAGATCGATGCCGTAGAGCTTCCACTTGGCGTGGTAGTCCCGGTAGTAGTCGAAGTAGTCGTCCCGGGTCTCGAAGACCCGCCAATAGTAGGGATACTCCACCGGCTGGAAGGAATCCTTGCCGAACAGGATCCGGTCCTGGTACTTGACGAAAAAGTCGTGCGCGGCCCGGGGCTGCCGCCCGATGTCATACAGAACGGCCCCGACCTCGGTATGCACGTTCGGCAACTCGTCGAAGATCTTGCCGAGCCGGCCGAGATCGTTCGCATGCCAGCCCATGTGGGCGATGACGAACGTGGTACCCGGGTTTCGGCGGAGCATGTTGTCCCGCTCGGTCATCAACTGCTCGAACGAAGGGAACTGGTCGGCCGGATACCGGCGGCTGGGGAACAGGGCGAGCTCGAGCCAGCGTTCGTTGTGCGGGTCGATCGGCTGCCAGAACTCCTGCGGATCCGCCGTGTGGATGAAGACCGGGAGGTGGAGCCGTGCTGCGGCCTGCCAGACCGGGTCCAGCATCGGGTCATCGATGGCGAGGCGGGTCCCGTCAGGCTTCCGGGTCGAAAGGCCGAGCCCCTTGCCGATCTCGCCGATTCCGACGGCGCCGGCCTTCACGTCGGCCTCCAGCTGGGCCACGGCCTTTTCCGCCCATCCCGGCCCGACGCCCTGGAAGTTGATGCCGGCCAGGAACCAGACGCGGTTCTTCATCCGCGCCGAGGCGCGAACCGTCTCGACCTGGCGCGTCAGGCTCGCGCCCGAGCTGTTGTTGGCGGCGACGATGATCCGGACGTTGAGGCCGTCGAGGGCCGCCTCGAGCTCGCCGAGTCCGTCGGCGCTCAACAGCTGGCCGGTCGGGTGCCCGTGGAAGTCGATCGCGGGGAATTTGGCCTTCGGCACCGGGTGCTCCGGCACGATCAGGGTGGACCGCGGGCGATAGTCGAGGATGCTCGGGGGCGGCATCGTCGGCGCCTGGCAGTTGCCGGGCCGCACCTCGGTCATCCCGGCCGGGCATTCCTCCCCCGGCTTGATGCTGGTGCCCTGGTTGCCGCGCCCGGGGCCGCCCTGGGCGGCCAGCCCCGCGGGTCCGGCGAGCAGCACGAACGAACAGAGAAGAGAACGGGTCCTCATACCGCGCAATCCCGGGTCATGACGGGCGCAATCTGCACTGCCGAGGAGGGGACTGCCAGTGTGGAGGTGCGTTAGGCGGGAGCGGCGGCGCCGCTCCCGCCCGCCCGGGCTACCGCTGGAGGGTGGCCGGACCGCGCAGCGAAATGCCCTGCGGCACCGGGATGAGCCGGTTTACTGCCGTAGCCCCGCCGGGACGATGGAGATCGCAGTCGTCCCGGGGGCCGCCGCGGCCGCCGCGGATCATGACCCCGGGGCCGCGCCCACCGGCCCACGACACGCCGGTCTCCGAGTACATCGGCTGGACGCCGGTGCCGACCACCACCACCGGCTCGTCCGCCGCGGGCGCCGCGCTCAGCGGAGCCTCGGCCAGATCGGCGGCCGGCATGGTCGTGGTGCTCAGCGTTGGGCCGGCTACCGGGCCAAGAAGCGCCTCGGTCGGGGCGGGGGTCGGGGCCTCATGGGTCTCGTGGCGGGCCCGCAGGGGCCGCCCGGCCTCGAGGTCGGAGACCTTGACCGCTTCGGCGGCCGGTGACTCGACCAGTTGGACATCGCGGGGTGCGGCGGCCTCCGCCGCCGGCGGAGCCGGCGCCGTGCAGGCAGCGAGGATTCCCGAAGCGACAAGACTCAGCGAAAGGGCAGTGGGGCGAGCGGCCATCGGGGGTCCTCCTGCGGTCGGGGGTCGTACCGGATAATGTACCAGTTTCCGGGGGCGGTGGGGAACATCCGTGTGGTCCCGGCACTGCGGAAGCGACACCGACGACCGGCCGGTCCCCCGACGACAGACGGCTGGTCGCCTCGGGGAGATGACAAGGAGACCTTGTGAAAACGTTCACATGCGGATGGGTGGTGGCCCTCTCGGTCCTGGGGGCCTGTTCGCCGGGGCCGGCGTTCCGGGTCGGTCCCGACGCCGCGCTGGCCGACACCCTCAAGGCCCGGATCGTGGCCGCCTACGACTTCTCCCGACCCGACGTCCTCGAGCGGATGGAGGCCCTCTACCCGGATACCGGCCGGGTGCTCTCGGCGGGCGGCGGGGTGCTGGTGACGTCGGTCGATTCGCTTCGTGCCGGCATTGCCTCGTTCTGGGCCAACGCCGGCCGCAACATGCAGGACGCCAGATGGATCTGGGGGGAGGCCTACGCCGAGCGCTACGGACCGAACGACGGCGTCCTCACGGCGGCCTGGTCGATTCCCCATATCGCGCCGACCGGGCGCCCGCACGTGTTATCGGGGGTGTGGACCGCGGTGTTCCGGCGGATCGACGGGCGGTGGATGATCATCGCGGAGCACCTGTCGATGCCGCCGGCCTGAGCGCGGGGCGGCGAGACCGCCCCGCGCCGAAACCCCACCGATCAGTTTCCGCCCTGGCTCGACGGTGGGACTTTCCCCTTGAGCCGGAAATAGGTCACCATGTTGCCGTAGTGCTCGCCGTTGTGGACCGCGTTCCAGGCCAGCACCCAGTTGACGGTGCCCTTCTGGCCGAAGAGGTCGACCGTCGTCTCGGCCCGCTCGTGCGAAAGCCCTTCGTAGGCGCTCAGGCAGTACTTCTCTGCGGCCTTCATGCCGGCCACGATCTCCGCCTTGGTGGCGACCTTCTCGTAGTTCGCGGTGGCCGGGCTCTTCTCGCCCTTGGCCGTCGCGCAAAACGCGAAGTTGGCATTCGCCATGTGGCCGGCCAGCTGGCCGAACGACCGGACGTCGGGGGTCGGCTTGAAGCCGTAGTCGGCCTCGTCCATCTGCTCCGCGGCCTGAATCGCCCAGCCGAAGTACATCTTCTGGAGTGGGACGAGATCGGCAAGCGGGCCGTTGTCGTGATGCGCCTGCGCCGCGGCGGGCGTGGCGAGGGCCGCGGCGAGCGCGGCGGCGGCAAACGGCTTGAACATCCTGCACCTCCTCCGAACGGTTGGGTCGGCGGCGGGCGACCGACGCCCGCCGCGGGGGAAGGGCAAGATAACGCGGGCGCCGGGCGGGCGGCGAAGGTCAGCGAGCGCCGGCGGAGTCGCCGGGGCGCGTCAAGGCCGGGTCGAGGAGCGGGGCGAGCCGGGCCCGTTCGGAGTCGAACGGCTGCCGGAAGAGCGGTTCGATCGGGCGGGCCTGATCGACGTCCAGCAGGCGCATGTCGATCGGGCGGTTGCGAACCCGGAGTTCGTAGTGAAGGTGCGGCGCGGTGGCGAGACCGGTTTCGCCGACGTAGCCGATGATCTGGGCGCTGCGGACGCGGCTGCCCGAGACGACCTGGGTTTCGATCCGGCTCAGGTGGCCATACCGCGTGGTCACACCCCGGCCGTGATCGATCTCGATGAAGTTGCCCAGATCGGTTCCCACCCCGGCGAACCGGACCATTCCGGCCGCCGCCGCCACGACCGGCGTGCCTGACGCCGCGGGAAAGTCGACGCCCCGATGGGCGCGGATGGTACCGAGCACCGGGTGGACCCGTTCCGAGGAGTAGGTCGAACTGGTCCGGCCGGAGGAGGCCAGCGGGGCGCGGAGGAACGTCCGTCCGAGCGGGCGCCCCCGGTCGTCGAAATAGGCAAACGGCGCGTCGGTCGACGCCGCGAAGCGGTAGGCTGACAGGGTCCGGCCGCCGACGGCGAGCCGGAGGGCCCGGATGTCGGCGATGCGTTCCTGACCGTCGTTCGATTGCTGCAGGGTGGCGACGGCGCGGAACCCGTCGCCGGGCCGCGGTTGGCGGTCGAGATTGACCTGCCAGGCGAGGACGCCCGTCAGGCGGGTGAGAAAGCTTTCGCGGACGCCCGCGGGAAGGGACGTGAGCGCGGCGGAGTCGAGCACCGGCTGGCCTTCCGCCGTGAAGCGGCCAGCCAGCGCCACCAGCTCGCTGCTCCACCCCACGGCTTCGGTCCGCGAGCGCCAGACACTGTCCTCGAAGCGGAGGTCGATGGCGTGGTCGTCGTCCAGATGGAAGCGGATGTTGGTCGGGGCGGAATCGCTGGCCCCGCGCTGGAGCGTGACGACGGTGCCCTCGATCAATTCGGCCGGGTCGATGCCGGCGCCCGAGAGCTCCGCGAGCAGGGTGGCGGGTGCCACGCCGTTGCGGGCGAGCAGGTCGGCGAAGGTATCGGTCTCGCCGAGGGTGTCCACCAGCGTTCGCCCGACCCGCACCTCGGCCTCGACCGGGTCCGCCGCCGGCCCGAGCTGGAGGTAGTACGCGCCGCCGGCGAGCCCGGCGACGACCACCAGCAGCAGGACGAGCAACCAGCGGCGCGACCGGCGCGGCTCCGCGCTGTCCGCATCCTCCGGATCGGCCTGGATCAGGATCGGTTTGCGAGAATTCATCTGGCCCGGGTCGAGGGGGCTGTCTGGCTGCGGCGGATACTCTCGCCGGGCCCTGTCGGATGCAAGGAGTGGGCCCGGGGGGTACATTGAACCCATGATCTCCCGCCGCCGCTTTCTCGGAACGACCGGGGCCGCCGGACTGGCCCTGAGTGGCCGCAAACCGGCCGATTCCCCGGCTCTTGCGGCCGAATCAGCCCAACAGCTGCCGCCCCTTCGCCGGCCGACCGGCACACCCGAGGCCGTCGCCCGGGACGAGGCGTACTGGCAGCGGGTCGCGGCGCGATACCGGGTGTCGAGCGGATACACCAACATGGAGGCCGGCTACTTCGGGATGATGGCGGCGCCGGTCCTCGCGGCGTACCACCGGGAGATCGACCGCGTCAACTTCGAGAGCTCCTACTTTGCGCGGCGGACCTTCCCGGCGGAGGCGGAGGCGGCCCGGCGGCGGGTCGCGGAGTACCTCCGGGTCAAGCCGACGGAGATCGTCATCACCCGCGGCGCCACCGAAGCCCTCCAGCGTCTCATCGTCCAGTACAACAAGGTGCGCGCGGGCGATACGGTGATGTACGCCGACCTCGACTACAACGCGATGCAGTTCGCGATGGACTCGCTGGCGGAGCGCCGCGGGGCCCGGGTGGCGCGGTTCGACCTGCCGGAACAGGCGGACCGGGCCGGGATTCTCGCCGCCTACGAACGGGCCTTGGCCGCCAATCCGGGCGTCAAGCTGCTGCTGCTCACCCATCTCAACAACAAGAACGGGCTCGTCATTCCGGTGAAGGAGATCGCGGCGCTGGCGCGAACCCGGGGTGCCGATGTCGTGGTGGACGCCGCCCACTCCTTCGGTCAATGCGACCTCGGCATGGCGGATCTCGGCGCCGATTTCGTCGGGCTCAACCTCCACAAATGGCTCGGGGCGCCGGTGGGCGCCGGGGTCATGTACGTCCGGGAGGGACGGCTGGGCGATCTGGACCGGATGCTGGGCGACGACGGTTCGCTCGACCGGATCGAATGCCGCCTGCACACCGGCACGACCAACTTCGCCACCGTGCTGACGATTCCCGCGGCCCTCGACTGGCACGAGGCCGTCGGGCCAGCCTACAAGGCGGCTCGGGTTCGCTACCTCCGGAACCGCTGGGTCGAGGCCGCTCGCCGGGCGCCCGGCGTGGACGTGATCACGCCCGATGCCGACGACGTGTCGGCCGCGATCAGTTCGTTCCGGATTCGGGGCCGGACCGGTCGCGCGGAAAACCAGGCGGTGGCGGCGGAACTGCTCGATCGCTATCGGCTCTTCACGGTCTGGCGAACCGGACTGTCCGGGGGCGATTGCGTCCGCGTGACGCCGACGCTCTACAACACGCCAGCGGACGCCGACCGGCTGGCCGCCGCCCTCGGCGAAATCGCGGCGCGCGGCTGATCGCTCCGCGGGCCGGCGCCACGCGAGGTACTACGGCGTCCGGTCCGTTCGGATCGGGCGTCCCGGGAAGGCTCCCGTCACGGTTTCGCCGTTCCGCACCACGAAGGTTCCCCCCACGAGGACGAACGGAATGCCGGCCGAGGGCTCGGTCGGCTGCTCGAACGTGGCCCGGTCGATGACCGTCGCGGGATCGAACACGGTCACGTCCGCGTCGGCGCCGACGGCCAGCCGTCCCTTCGAACGGAGCGCCGGCACATAGCTTTCGAGGCGCCGGGCGGGGAGGATCGTCATCTTGGCGAGTGCGTCCATCAGGCCGAGTGCCTGCTGTTCGCGGACGTAGCGCCCCAGGACCCGGGCGAAGGTACCGGCTCCGCGAGGATGTCCGGTGCCGTTGACGAACGGAATGCCGTCGCTCGCGATCATCACGCCCGGATGGCCGATCGCCGCCGTCACGTTCGGCTCCTTCATCAGGTAGATGATGACCCAACCGCCCTGACGGCGATACCGCTCGAACGTCTCGCGCGTCAAACGCTCGCCGGTCGCGGCCCAGGCGATGTCACCGTAGTCGAGCTTGAGGTTCGCCTGCCAGCCGGGGTTGAACATCGCCGATTCGAGGGCGGTCGACGCGGCGGTATAGGGGTAGACCTCGGTCGTGACGTCCTGCCCGGCCGCCCGGACGGAATCGATCAACGCCAGTGCCGCCGGGAGGTCGTCCCCGGCGCTGCTCCCCACATGCACCACGTGCAGCGAGGCGCCGGTCCGCGCGGCGGTTTCGACGGCCTCGCGGATGGGCCCGAGACCGAATGCCCGGGTATGGACGAAGGCCGGCACCCGCTGCTCCGCGGCGATCTTGAACATCTCGTCGATTTCGGCCGGGGAGGCGGCCGGCGTGTAGTTGATGCCGAACCCGATGCCGAGCGCGCCCTCCGACAGGCCGCGGCGCAGGTTCCCGCCAAGGGCTTCGACCTGGGCGTCGGTCGCCGCCGCATTGGCACCGGCGGGGTTCGGTCCGAGCGAAGCGACCCCGGCCCGGTTCACGGCCATGTGGCCGATTTCGTAACCGCTGAGCAATGCGAATCGGGCCGCGAGGTGGCCGACGGTTGCGCCGAAATTGAGCGGCGATTTCCCGGTCCGCTCCTCGTACCACGGAGCCACCGGATAGACGCCGATCTCCATCTCGAGGGCGGTGGTCACCCCGTCGCGGGCCTGGATCCGCATGTCGGCCTCGGTCTGGCCGTGCGCGTGGAGGTCGATGAACCCGGGGGCGACGACGAGCCCGGCGACGTCGATGACCGTGTCGGCAGCGAGCGGGCCGGCGGCGATCGCTGCGATCCGGCCGTCCCGGATCCCGACGTCGAGCACCGAGTCGAGGCCGGTGGCGGGATCCATGACCCGGCCGCCGTGGAGGACCAGGTCGTACCGCGGCGCCGGTGAGCAGCCGAGGGTCAGGGCGGCAAGCAACGCGAGGGTGGTCCGGGTCATGGTGCGGCACTCTCGAGGGAGGTCGTTTGGCGCCGGACCCGGGTGGCCTCGGCGCGGGGGCGGAAGGATCGGGTGGTCCGTTTCAATGTCGCTTCGGCGCGCGCACTCGCAAGGGTGGTCGAGCCGGCTCGAGGACCAGCAGGTGGACTCGCCAGGACCCGGGCCCGCTGCCGACTGTCGCTCGAACGGCGGCCGGTCAGGCCGCGGCAGAGGCGGCCGAGGTGCCGGCCCGTTCACGAAAGCGCCAGCCGAGGGCGAGCGGGATCAACGCCAGCGCGGCGACCAGGCCGCCGATGAACGAATAGCCGACGGCGCCGTAGGCGATGCCCGAAAGAAGGCTGCCGGTGGCCGAGGCCGCCGCCAGGAGGGAATCGTTGAATCCCTGGATGCCGGCTCGTTCGAGCTGGGTGAGGCGGTCCGACAGCAGCGTCGAGCCGCCGACGAAACAGCAGTTCCAGCCGAGGCCGAGAAAAAAGAGCACCGCAGTGACGGGAAGGAACCGGATGGCGCCGACGGCGCCGAGTCCCGCCCCGACCAGGATGACGGCCCCGGCGGCGATCAGCCGGCCCCGGCCCCAGCGATCGGCGAGCCGGCCGGTGATCATCGAGAGGCCGAACATCCCCACCACGTGGGTCGAAAACGCGACCGAGATCCGGCCGAGGGAGTGGGCGTGGTCGCGCATGTGGAGCGAGCTGATGACCATCAGGGTCGACATCAATCCCTGGGCGAGGACCATCGACACGATGGCGGCGAGCACGAGCCGGTCGGCGAGGACCTCACGAACCGGCCGAACCGGATGGGCCGGTCCGGCGGCCCCCGTAGTTTCGGCCTCGAGCGCCATGGCCAGGTCGCGCGGCTCCGGCCGGAGTCCGAGCGCGACGACGACGAACCCGACGGCGAAGAAGACGACGCTGGCCCAGTAGGGTCCGGAGAGGCCGGCGGTCCCGATCGATTGGGCGAGCTCGGACATCGGCGCCACGCAGAGGGGGCCGAGAATCCCGCCGACCGTGCCGCCGAGAACGACGGTGGCGATAGCCCGGCCGCGTTCCGGCCGGGGGTGGACCTCGGCCGCGACGAACCGGGACTGCTGCACGGCGTTGTTCGCGCCGCCGAGTAGGGCCAGGCCCGCGACGAACACCCAGAACAGCCCGGCGGCGACCGCCGCCGAGGCGATGCCCGCTCCGACGAAGCCGGCGGTGAGTCCGAGCATCAGGGTCCGGCGCCGCCCGAGCCGCTCCATCAGCCGCCCCCAGACGAACGCGAAGCCGGAACCGCCCCCCCAGTAGAACGCCGCCGGCACCCCGGCCCAGCCGGGATGCCCCGAGAGCGATGCCCCGAGGATGGGGGCGATGGTGGAGGAGATCAGAAAGCCGGCCGACCCGAACGACTGGGTCGCGAACAGCGTCCACTTGATGCGGGAGCGATGGGGCAAGCGGGACCGGGGCTGGCTTGGACGGGCGGAATCTAACCGCCGAACCCCGGGGGCCGGTCGGAGCTACCGGTGTTCGAGGTTGGTCCGAAGGAAGTCGAGGGTTCGAGGCCAGGCCGCTTCGGCCGCCCGCCGATTGGCGCCATCCTGGCCGTCCTGGCTGTCGAGGAACCCGTGGCCGGCGTCCTCATAGATCGCGAAGTCGTACGGCCGTCCGGCCCTCGTCATCGCGGCGGCGGTGGCCTCGACGGTTGCCGCGATTCGGGCGTCCGCGCTGCCGTAAAGCCCCAGGATCGGGGCCCGGACCTTCCGGAGGTCGCGGGCGGCCGGTGCGGCGCCGTAGTAGACGACCGCCGCGCCGAGTCCTCGGGTCCGGGCGGCGTACCGGAACGACTGCTCGCCGCCCCAGCAGAAACCGATGACGCCGAACGTCTCGGCCGCGGCCGGGAGGCCGAGTCCGTAGGCGGCGACGGCGTCCACCCACCGGTCGACCTCGGCGTCCTGGACCGTTCGGATCGCCGCGCGGCCGGAATCCGGAGCGAGGGGCACGGTCAGATCTCCGGCCCGGCGCATCGTCAGCAGTTCGGGGGCGATCGCGATGAATCCCTCCGCCGCGAGCTGGTCGGCCACGGCGCGGTGCCAGGGCGAGAGGCCGGTATCGTCGTGAAGGACCACCACGACCGGGGCCTTGTCGGTCCGTTCGGGAAAGCTGACCCAGGCCACGACGCTGTCCCGTTCCGGGGTCCGGATGGTGACCCACTCTCCATGCCGCGGCGAGGCGGCCAGGCGCTCGGCCGCCCCGGCGGCATCGGCGGGGAGCCGGTGCACCTCGGGGCCGGTCGCCACGGCGACCAGGGCCAGCCCGGCCATGATCGAGAGAATCACCTTCATTCCGGCTCACCTCGGACGCCTGGAAACGGAAAGGCCGGCCCGGAAGGGACCGGCCTCGCCGACCATATCGCCCGATCGGCGAACCGGCAAGGGGTGCGTTAGGTGATCGTTAGGACTCAGCGCCCCCGGCGAGGGGTGGCGCAGGCCGGCGGGTCGCCGGCGGGCCAGACGTTGTCGGCCGGATTCCGGTCAGGGAAGCGGCAGTCGGGGTCGAGGGTGACCCGTTCGACCGGGCGGCCGAACTCGAAGGCCGCCGAGAAGGTCCGGGCGCCGTTGAACCAGATGTCCACCGGGAAGACGACCCGGACCGTGTGGTCGTCGATCAGGGTCATGCCGACGGTGCGGGCGATCCCTTCCGCGCCGATCGGTGCGACGACCATCTCCCGATGGCCGGGCCCGCCGCCGGGCCCGAGCTTGATTTCGAGCACCACGGGCGACGGCATCTGGCCATCTTGGCGGACGGTCACCGTGGTCTCTCCGCCCCGCCTCGTCACGGATGCCAGCGATCCCTCCACGCTCTCGGTCGTGAAGAGCCAGTAGTACCAGAACCAGCTCAGGTCCCGCCCCAGCGCCCGGTTCATGAAGAACATGTAGTCCCACGGCGACGGGTGCTTGAACATCCAGGCCTGCCCCCACTCGCGATGAGCCCGTTGGACCGCCGAATCCCCGACGATGCCGCCGAGCATCGAGAGCATCAGCGGCGTCTTGGAGTAGGTGGTGAACCCGTAGGACTGCGGCCCGGCATAGTTGGCGTTCCACATCATCGGCGGCTCGGCCTCGTTGCCGCTGTTCCGACCGTAGGACTGGCCGAGGCCGTCGAGGTTGGCCGGCTCGTGCCGGGTGTCCGCTGCGGACAGGATGTTCATGTACTGGTTGAAGCCCTCGTCCATCCAGCCGTACCACGTCTCGTTGTTGCTCACGGTCATCGGCCACCACTGGTGACCGGTCTCGTGGTCCGCCGCGCCCCGGTTCGAGTTGATCACCATCGGGTACTCCATGCCGGCGCTCGGGCCGTCCTGGAGGGTCAGCTGGGGGAACGGATACGCGAACCAGAGCTTGCTGTAGAACTCGAGGGCGTGGCGGCTGATGGCGCCGGCCTCGTCGAAGAGCTGGGCGCGTCCCGGCAGGTGCACCAGGTTGATCGGAATCGGGCCGTGGCCGGGAATCGTGGCGCGGGTGGCCCGCCAGACGAACTGCCGGGCCGTGGCCCAGGCGAAGTCGTTCACGGTGTCGGCCACGAAGTGCCAGGTGAGCCGGTCACCGCGCGCTGTCGAGCGACCGGGCCCGACGTCATCGGCGCCCACGATGGTGATCAGACTGTCGCTCTCCAGCACCTTCGCGAGCCGGGCCCGGGCCGCCGGCGTGAGCACCTGCTCGGGGTTCCGGAGGACGCCGGTGCCACTCACCAGCCAGCCGGCCGGCACGTCGATCGACACGTCGAAGCGGCCGAAATTGTTGTAGAACTCGCTCGGCCCGAGGTACAACTCGGCGTCCCAGCCGCGGAGGTCGTCGTAGACCGCCACCCGCGGATACCACTGTGTCGGCTGGAACAGGGAATCCGCCCATCGCTGGGTCATCCGGTGTCCCTGGCCGGGGCCGCCGGGGAGCTTGTGGGACCAGTCGATCTCGATCGTGGTGCGGGTGCCGGGCGCAATCGGCTTCGGCAGCAGCACCCGGGCGGTCGTCGTTTTCAGACCCACGGCCGTGGCCTCAGCCGGCGGCCCGGGCCGGCCGCGGCCCGGGGGCGGTCCGTCGAGGTTGACCGGCGCGCCGTCCACGGTCATTCGCGAGATCACCATCCCGTCGGTGATCTCGGCCGGGACCCAGGAGGCGGCTTGCGGCGTGTTGCCGAGAAACAGATTCGGATCGAGCCGGAAGGCGATCTGGTCGAGCGAGTCGGGGCTCGCGTTGTGGATCACGACGGACTCGGTGCCGGTGAGCCGCTGGGTGGCGGGATCGAGCGACACCCGAATCGTGTAGTCGGTCCGCAGCTGCCAGTAGCGCCTGGTGGGCCGTCCGGTCGAGTCACGGCTCCCGGCGGCGAGCGCCCGGCGGATCGCGTTGGTGATCGGAATGTCGCGCCGGATGGCACGTTCGGGATACGGACCCTGGGCCGCGCTCGACGCGGCAGTGCCCAGCGCGGCCAGCAACGCCAGGGTGGCAGGCCGGAAAATCGATGCGGGTGTCATGGATTGACGTTACCGGGTCGGGCCCCCCCGCGCCACCGGCGTATGAGCTTCGGTTGGGGGCGGTGTGATTCCGGTGAGGAGTGCGCCGGGGGCCTCGACCCCGCTGGGCCGGTTCCTACACTTGAACCGGTCCAATTCGAAGTGGTGGAGGCGGTCATGAGGCAATTCGCGTGGTGGGGCGGGATCGTCGTTCTGGCGGCGAGCGCCGCCTGCGGCGGCGGGTCGACCGGGCCGAACGGCGGCGGGACCGTGTCGCTGTCGGCGGCGAGCACCCAACTGGTTCCCGGCCAGCAACAGCAGGTGACGGCCACGGTCAAGGACCAGGGCGGCACGGTCCAGCCGGGGGCCGTCGTGGCGTACACGTCCAGCAACTCCAGCCGGGCGACGGTCGACGCCGCCGGGTTGGTCGTCGGGGTCGCGCCTGGATCGGTGACCATCACGGGCACGTCGGGCGACGCGACCGGCACCCTGGCGTTCACGGTGAACGAGGGCGGAGTCGTGGGCGCCGCCGGCGGAACGCTTTCGGCGTACAACGGAGCGGCCGTACTCGAGGTCCCGGCCGGGGCCCTGGCCGGCCCGACCCCGATTCAGATCCGAACGACGGCCAACCCGGCGCTCGATCCGACCATGGTGGCCAACAGCCTCTATGACATCGCCCTCGGGGGCGCTTCGTTCCAGACGGCGGCGGTGCTCCGGCTGGCGTACTCGCCGGGCGGGCGGCCGGCCGGTCTGCCCGAGGCCGGGCTCGGGATCCGGCGATACGACGGCCGCTGGGTCGACCAGGAGCCGGGCGCGCCGGCGCCGGTGAACCAGGTGGCCCGGGCCAATGTGACCTCGGCCGGTCTCTACGGGGTGGGCCGGGTGGTCCCGACGACGCCGTGCACCGACGCCGAGTCCCGGCAGTTCGATTTCTGGGTCGGGGCGTGGTCCGTGGCGGCGGGCGGCCAGACCATCGCCCAGAGCGACATCACGCTGGAGCCGGGCGGCTGCGCCGTCTTCGAGAACTACCGCGACTTCGGCGGGACGATCGGGATCAGCGTGAACCTGTACGATCCGGGCACGGCCAAGTGGTATCAGACTTATGTCACCAACGTGTCGGCGGGCCGCCTCGTGTTGTCCGGCTCGCTGATCGGGACCGAGATCGTGATGCTGACACCGCAGGTGGGGCAGGTGGTCGATCGGTGGACCTGGACACCGCTCACGGGAGGCAGCGTTCGCCAGGCGCAGGTTCGGTCCACCGACGGCGGCAGCAACTTCGGGCCGTTCCTCTGGAACGGACTCTACACGCCCAGGTAGGCCAGCGGGAAGCCGGCCGGGGACCGACCCCGGCCGGCCCGCCATCGGCGGCCGCTACTTGTGGTACTGCTTGAAGAAGTCCCAGAACAGCGTGGCGTACGACAGCGGGTGGTTCGTCCCATTGGCGTATTCGTGCTGCAGGCCGTTCACGATGCCGACCCGCATTTCCACGGGACCGGGTGTGCTGAAGACGAACAAGGTGCCCGCCGCCGTGGTCGTCGTCGTGTGGACGTCCTGGAGACCGAGCTTGGTGAACGGCCAGACGATCATCCGGCGGACCGCCGGCACGTCGAAGACCGTATCGTCGAGCGGCAGCGGGACGGCAAAGCCGGTCTTGCCGGCGATGTGGCCGTCCTGCGAACCGATGGTGAAGTAGTAGGGAACGAGGACCGAGGGCGTCGTGGCGGTATCGACGGACCAACCGCCGGAGGCGGCCACCGCGGCGAACAGGTCGGGCGCGTCACCCCAGAGGTTCGTGGCCATCGACCCGCCGTTCGAGAAGCCCGAGACGTAGATCCGCGCGGGATCGCTCCGGTAGTTCGTCTTGAGGAAGGCGACCATCTCCCGAAAGAACTTCACGTCGTCGGAGAGCACCTGGCCCGGGCAAACGATCGTGCCTACCTCGCCGGCGTTCCACTTGGTGGTCACCTTGGGGCCATCGCCCTCGTCGATGCAGTAGGCGAGCGAGGACGGGAACACCGCGAGACACTTCTCGACGGCGCACTTCTCCTTCCAACCCGAGATGTTGTAGAACTTCTGGCCGTCGCCGCTGGTGCCGTGGAGCATGAAGACGGTCGGCTGCAGTGCGGTCGACAGCACGCCGGCCGGCTGGTAGACGATGAATTCCCGGTCCTTGCCGTCCACCGGGAGGTGGTGGGTCGCGGTCGCCTCCTGGGCCAGGGTCGGCGGTGGGGGCGGTGGCGGCTGGGGCGGGGA
>JBFXAY010000019.1:0-73149 GCA_050183815.1 Gemmatimonadales bacterium
CTGACGCCGGCGATCGGAGCACCGCGGTGCGGTTGCCGCGCATGGCCGCGCGGAGGCCCGAGTCGCCGCTGACGTGGCCGGCCCAGAGCGCGGCCGAGTAGGTGGCGAAACCCTCCGACAGCCAGATGTGGTGCCAGTCCGTCTCGGTGGCCGCGTCCCCGAACCACTGGTGGGCCGTTTCGTGGGCGACGGTACCCTCGCCGAGGCGCTTGCTGGTGTAGCCGCCCTCGTCGTAGAAGATGACCGTGGAATTCTCCATGCCGCCGAAGATCGTCGAGGTCTGCACGTGCCGCAGTTCCTCGTACGGAAACGGCGCGAAGAGTTCGCCGAAGAAGTCGATCATCTCGCTCGCGCGGCGGAACGGCCCCGCCGCGGCCCAGGCCGAATCCTCCGGGTAGGTGTAGACCGACACCGGGATGCAGCGGATCCGGCAGCTGGCCGGTTCGAGTTTCGTCACGGCCATCCGGGCTGCGCCGAGAACCATGGTGTACACCGGGATCGGCTCGGCGATCGCGAACCGCCAACGGCGGAGGCCGTTGCCGGCCGGGTCGACACCTTGCAGGGCGCCGTTCGCCACGACCGTGAGAGCCGCCGGCGCCTCGATGGTCCAGGAGACCGTCGCCTTGTCGCTCGGATGGTCCTGCGAGGCGAGCCAGTTGCGGGCCCGGTCCGGCCAGTTGTCCGCGAAGATCTTCCGGCCGGCCCCGCTTCCCCGCTGCACGAGGCCGTCGTCCTGGCCGTTGTTCCGGTTCCGGTTCTGGCTCTGGAACTTCGGCGGGTTGCCCCGGTACTCGATCCGGGTGGTCACCGTGTCCGGCGTTCCCGCCGGGACGGCGACCAGCAGGAGATCCTCGCCGGCCCGCCGGTACTCGGCCGGCTTGCCGCCTAACGTCAGGGCATCGATCCGGTAGCTCTGGTCGAGGTTGATCCGGATC
The DNA here is from genome assembly GCA_050183815.1 of Gemmatimonadales bacterium. Taxonomy (GTDB): domain Bacteria; phylum Gemmatimonadota; class Gemmatimonadetes; order Gemmatimonadales; family GWC2-71-9; genus SHZU01. The sequence goes on from JBFXAY010000019.1 coordinate 936, forward strand.
GGGTCCCGTCCGGTGAGCCGCCAGCGAGTCGAGACGGCAGCTTCGAACGTGCTGCCGGAGTCGGCCAGGCGGACCCAGACGTCGTAGTGCAGGGCGTCGTGGGCCGGATGCTCGGCGTCGTGCCGGGCGGCCAGGGGCGACTGGGCGGCGGCGATCGGCGCCAGCGCCAGCGAGCCGGCCGCCGCCCAGGCCAGGCGGGCGGCGGGAAGACGGAGAGTGATCATGGCCGAAAGGTAGCAGCTACCTGGCCGGCCCCGGGCCGAGGCTGGCCCGGGCTTCGTCGCACTCCTCGTCGACCCCGGGCGGATGGAGAAACGCGGTCTCGTCGGCCTGAAGCCGGGGTACGACCGTCGCCACGATGTCCCGCGCACGGATCAGCCGGGCGTGCGCCCCGCCGACGCGGCCTCGGCGCTGGAGCCCGGCCGCGTCGAGCCAGCCGTCGGCGAAATTGAAGCCCGCGCAGCAGTGGTCGATCTCCCCGTATTCGATCCGAGTCGGGCGGCCGTCCCGGAGCACCAGCGCCGACTTGCGGCGCCGGTACCGCACGCCGGCCAGGGACTCGGCCAGATGGATCGTCGTATTGGCGTCGTGACCCACGCCGAGGAGGAGCACGAGGCCGTCGAGGTCGTGCACCCGCCCGACCGGGCTGTCGCGTCCGTGGGGCAGCTCGACCGGGTGCGGGGCGGTGATCCGCGCGGCCTCGGGGCCGCGCGCCGCGAAAGCATGCGGGCTGTCGCTCCGCAGGACGCCGGGAAGCCGCCAGAACGTATCCGCCACGATGCCCATGCCGCGGCAGGGCGTCGTGGCCGGATCGAAGGGGTGCTCGTCGTCGTCGGTCATACTCGGCATGACCAACGTGCCGTTGGGGCCGACTGTGGCGGCGAGGGCGCCGATGAGTTCGGCCGGGCCCCCCGGCAGGGGGCCGACGTTCGAGAACGAGCAATGCACCAGCAGGACGGTACCGCTCGGAACGCCCAGCGTCCGTAGGTCGGCGACGATCGCGTCCGTCACTTGGGCTCCTCGGGCGGCCGGGCTTCCGGGGCCGGCGGCCGGTACCCCGGGGCTACCGGGTACCCACCCGCGAACGTCGGCATGATGTCGTCGTCGGTACCCGGGGTTCGATCCTTGCCGGCGGAGAAGACGGTGTAGCTGTCGCCATCTGCGCCCAGCCGGTACTGGTACATCGGGCCCCGAGGAGAGAACCCGCCGGCGAGATCGGTCAGGTTCACGCGGGCGAACGGATTGAGGGGGCTGCGTAGCTCCGCGAGCTCGGCCGGATAGCGGCCGTTGGCTTCGCGGTATTTCTCGATGGCGGCCGCCACTGAGGCGAGATCGCTGCCCACCGTGACGGTCACCATCCCGCCCTGCTTCCGGAGGATGCCGGTGGAGAAGGCGATGACCGCGACGATGTTGGCGATGCCGATGACGGCGGCCAGGACGCCGGTCACGAGCATCCCCCGCCGGTTGGCGACGAGTGCCCAGGTGAGCGCGGCGGCGGCGAACACGATGCCCAGACCGGGCGTGAGTCCGAGCATGGCCAGGATGATGACGGGGACCGGGCCGTCACGGGTATCTGCTTCCCCGGTGATCTTCGACTGTTGCGACACAGGCACGGTCTTCACGGGAGAGAGGTTCGGCCGCCGTCGGCGGCAGCTCACGATCCCTATTTACCCGGCGAAGGCGGCCGGAGCAACTGACGATGCGGAGCGCGAGCCCAGTGGTGGAGCCCGCGCCGCCGGCGTAACAAGCCCGAGGAGTGGTTAGGGCCGCCTCCCCTACCGTCTGAACACCACGCCGAAGGTGAGGAAATTCGCCGATTCGAATCCGTCCTCACCCAGCGCGACAATGCCGTGCCAGCGGCCCTCGAGCGCCACCGCCGGTCCCCGGCCGGTTCGGTGGAGCGCCAGACCGACGCCGCCGGTGAAACCGGGTTTGAGGTCGTGGCCCGTGCCGTAGAAATCGTAGAACGGTACCCGCTGCCCGGCCGGGTCCCGGACCTCGATCCGGTCACGGAACCGGGCGAGGTAGACGCCGGCGCCGCCCAGGAAATAGGGGCGGACCCTTCCGGTGCCGGCTTGGAACCGGACCAGTCCGACCGCCCGGAGATGGGAGCGGCTGACGTCCTCCTGGAGGACGGCTCCCGGTTCCAGGTTGAAGTCCTGGATCAGCACCGTCTCCGTGCCGAATCCCTGGTAGCCTGCCTCCACCCCGAAGCCGAGGTTGCTCCCCTGGTGGATGAGGGCCAGGGCACCCCCGGCTCCCCAGTTCGACCCGGTGCGGCCCAGTGCCGTGCCGGCGGTGACTTGCAGGCTCGGAACCCACCGCGCCGGCGACTGGGCCGCGACGGCCGCGGGCCGGCCCGCTCCAAGGCCCGCGATGATCGCGGGCAGCATCTTCAGCAGCAATGAACGAACGCGCATGCGGTATTCCTCTTTCCGGCTGGCAACCTGGTCGGCCGGAGTGACCCGTACGTGACTTCGAGCGGTTCCGGTCCGGGTCTAACGCCGCGCCGGCCCGAAGGTTCCCTTGCGGACTGCCCGCCGCCGGAGGAAACTCCCCCGAACCCGTACCGTACGGTCCCCATCATGCTGGCATACCTGTTCGGCGCCGCCATCGCCGCGGCCGATCCTTCCGGCCTCCTCGTCGTCGCCAACAAGGCCGAGAACTCCGTGACGGTGATCGACCTTGCCTCGGGCCGGCAGATCACCCGGATGCCGACCGGCACCGGTCCTCATGAGGTGGCCGTTTCCCCCGATGGACGTTGGGCCGTGGCCACGAACTACGGCGACCGGACACCCGGCAACACCCTGGCGGTGTTCGACCTTCCGGGGCGCCGGGTCGAGAAGACCATCGACCTGGGTGAATACCGGCGCCCGCATGGCGCGGTCTTCCTGCCCGATGGCCGGCTCATGGTCACCAGCGAGACCTCCCAGGCGCTGGTGTTCGTCGACGTGGCGGCGGGTGTGGTGCTGGGGTCGGCGCCGACGAATGCCCGCACGTCGCATCTGGCCGTCGTGCCGGCGGACGGCCGCCATGCCTACTCGGCCAACATCACCGACGGCTCGGTCACCGAGGTCGACCTGGCGACGGCCCGCCCGACCCGCAGCCTGCCGGTTGCCACGCAGACCGAGGGTGTGGCGGTGACGCCGGATGGCGGCACGGTCTGGCTCGCGAGCCGGAATCAGGGCATCGTCGTGGTCGTCGACATCGCGTCGTGGCGGGCCGTGGATACCCTCGGCGGCATGCGGCTGCCGTATCGCGTCAATGCCGCGCCCGATGGTTCCACCATGGTCGTATCCGACCCCGAAGCCGACAGCCTCCTCGTGTTCGACGCCCGCACCCGGAAACGGCTCGGCGCCGTCGGCACCGGGGCCGGGAGCCAGCCGGTCGGCGGGGCGGTGAGCCGGGACGGCCGCTACGCCTACATCGCGCTCCAGGCGCGGGACGAGGTGGTCGAGGTCGATCTGGTTCGGTTCGAGATCACCCGGCGGCTGCCGGTCGGCTCGCGGCCGGACGGCGTCGCCGTCTGGTCGGCCGGGATTGACTCGGGCCGCCGCTGACGCCAGCGGCGGGACGCCGCCGGTTGCGCCGGGCCGTCCGCGCTCGGCGGCTCAGAACGGGGTCGAGAACCGGCGATCGGTCAGCAACCCCTGGTCCGTCAACGTTCGGAGATACGCCACCAGGGCCGCCTTCTGCCCCGGCGTGAGTCCGAGCCGCCGCGGCGACCCGTCGGGATTGGTGAGCCGCCGGTCGAGCGCCGGCCCCGGCCGAACCCCGTGATCGTAGAACTCGATCACTTCCTCGAGCGTGGCGAACCGGCCGTCGTGCATATAGGGTCCGGTGACCGCCACGTTCTTGAGGGACGGCGCCTTGAAGATCGTGGTCTCGCCCGCGTCCAGGCCGTTGCTCCGGCTCTGCGGATCGAGTGCCATCGTGGGAACGACGTGGCATCCCGCGCACCCCGCACCGCCCTGGCCGGGAGGGGCGACGAACAGCCGAAGGCCCTGATTCTCCTCCGCGGTGAAATTCGGCAGCGCGACCGGTGGCGGCCCGTTTCCGGCCCCGACCGCCTCGAGGCCGTCGTCGAACTTGCTGCCGGTGCTCACCATGCTCCGGATGTACTGGGCGATGGCCGAACGGATCCGGGCTTCCGTGACCACGGAATCGCCGAACGCCCACCGGAATAACGTCTGGTAGTAGGACGTCGTCCTGATCCGCACCAGCAGCGCCGGGACGCCGCCGTTGGCGGCGGAGAACCCCATCTCCACCGAGTCGAGCACCGGGTGCAGCGCCTGGTCCTCGAGATCGGTGGCCCGGCGGTCCCAGAACATCTGGCCCCCGCCGTAGAACCGGGCGTTGGCGAGGCGCATCGAGTGCCGCGCGGTGGTGCCGCCATTGAACCCCGTGCTCAAGGTCTTGGGGTCGCCGAATCCCGCGCTTTGGGCATGGCACGACGCGCACGCCACAGCCCGATTGACGCTCAGGTTCTTGTCGAAGAACAGCACCCGTCCCAAAGTGGCCCCGCGATCGGTCACCGGATTGTCGATGGGCGTGTTGTCGCCCGCCCGCGCCCGCAGGTCGTAGTGCGCGGGATAGTTCGGTGCGGCGTAGTTGTCCGGGTGGTCGAGGTCGAGTGTCGGCCCGCCGACGCCGACGGGCTGCTCGGGTTGGTCCGCGACGACCGCCGCGGTGCACGAGGCAGCCAGCAGCATCAGGGCGCCCGCCAGTGGTGTCCGGTACGGCTGCATCATCGGTAGCTCTCACGCGGTAACGTCGGCATCGGACTTCCTGATTTCGTTGGACGTCACCGGCGAGCCGATCCTTCGGTCCCCCCGAACGGACGGCGGTCGCCGCCCCGCGTTACCGGGGCGGGCCTTCCGGCCTCGGTCCCGGGGGCCGATCCCGACGGCCAGGGTCGGGCGGCCTGCGGTCGGGTCCCATGCCCCGCGGTGGCCCGCCTCCCGGCGGTCGCGGCCCGATCAGTACGCCGAGCGCCGCATCGACGATCTCGGGGAAACGAGCCAACTGGTCCGGCCGTGCCAGTGCCCGGACCCGCTCGAAGTGCCGATAGGTCGCCTCGATTCGCGCGTCCTCGATGCCGAGAATCCGCTCGCGGGCCACCGTTCGTTCGGCGGAATCGGCCTGATCATCCTTGAGCAGCGCGAAGTAGTCACGGAGGAGTCGATTCCGCGCCTGGGTGAGCGAATCCATCAGGTGCTGATGGTCGCTGCGCAGGCCGGCGAACGCGGTGCGCTGTGATTCGTCGAACCCCAATCGCTCCACGATGGCGTCCCGCAAGGGGACCGCGGCGCCGGCCGGCTCGCTCCGACGCGGGAGCCGGCCATACACGACGCCGAGCATCACGAGGTTGAGGGCCACGAGGATCGCCACCAGCCATTTGAGCAGGGTGGGTTGGGTCATCGGTCGTAGAGGTTGAAGTCTGCCAGCAGCCGCGACGCGTCCGGCGCCGGGTTGTTCCGAGGAGGATGGGCCAGCGCCGCCGCGATATCGAGCAGCAGGAGCAGGGCAACGCCGGCGCCGGCCAGGCCGAGTGCCAGCCTTGGCACGGCCCGCGGCGCCCCCAGCCGGGCCTCGATCCGGCTCAGCAGGAACGGGTCGGGCGCCACCGGGGCGGCCTCGCCCAGCGATGCCAGCAGGTCGTCCTTCCAGCGGTCGCGATCGGCATCCATCATCTCACCTCGTTGGACGACGGTTTCCCGGATTTCCTTCGGCCGGGGTAGTGGGGGTCGAGCCGCTTCCGCAGATTGGCCTTGGCGCGTTGCAGCAGCGACTCCAGCGCCTTGAGCCCGATGCCCATCGCGTCCGCGGCTTCCTGGCGCGGCAGTCCGTCCACGTAGCTGAGGAGGAGTGCCGTCCGCTGGGATTCCGGCAGGGCGTCCACCTCGCGCGCGAGGAGGGCCGCTTCCTCTCGCCGCTCCGCTTGGATTCCGGGATGAACCGGCCCGGGGATGACCGGATCGCGAGGGTCGTCCAGCCCGAACAGCCGGGTGAGCGGCGCAAACCGTTTCTTCCGGCGGGCGCGGCGAAGCTGGTCGATCGTCTTGCGGACGGTTACCCGGTGCAGCCAGGTCCCGAGCCGGCTCTCGCCCCGGAACCGGGCGGCGGAGCGGTGTAGCTCGATGAAGACGTCCTGGGTGACCTCCTCCGCCTCGGCCTGATCGCGGAGCAGGTGGAGCGCGATGCCATGGATGCGAAGATGGTAACGGCGATAGAGCTCCCGGAACGCCGCTGCCTCGCCGCCGGCAACCGCCGCGGCGAGGGTTTCGTCGGTCCGGGGATCCGCGGTCAGCGGAGCGCGTCCACGGCGATCGGCATGGCCCAATGTGGGGGACGCGACGCAACCGGTCCAGCGTAAGGCGTTCGCCGCCGGCGGTAGCGGCGACCGCCGCCGTGGCCCAGATTACCCGGGTCACCACCCCTTCGGAGCAGCGCCGTGTCGAAAGTCCTCGCCGCCATTCTGGGTCTGGCCCTGGTCAGCCCGACCCTCCAGGCCCAGTCGAAGTCCGCCCGGACCGGTCCGGTCTGGCCGGACGAAGGCCCGGCCACCTGGGCCCCGCGTCCCACCGCGGCGGCCATCACGGCGAACGACCTCCGCACCCGGCTCTACCAGTTCGCCGACGATTCGATGCAGGGCCGCCGGATCGGCGAGCCCGGCAACTGGAAGGGCACCGAGTACATCGCCCGCGAGTTCAAACGCCTCGGCCTCAAGCCCGCGGGCGACAACGGCACCTACTTCCAGGTGTTGCCGTTCGGTGCCGCCGGTTTCGACCGCGGCGCGTCACGCCTGATCGCCGGCGGTGCCGCGCTCGCACCGGAGAGCGATTGGATTCCCCTGGCCCCGGGTGGGGCGGGGTTCGGCTCGCAGTTCGCCGCCAACGGCACGCCGGTGGTGTTCGCCGGCCCGTGGAGTGCGGCCGGCAGTGCCGATCCCGCCATCTGGCGGGGCAAGATCGCGGTGTTCCTTGGGGCGCCGCCGGTCGGCGGCTTCGGTGGCGGCCGGGGCGGAGCGGAACCGGTGAGTTGCGACGCGCTGCCGGATCGCTTTGGCGCCCGGATGGCGGCGTACACCGACTCGGTCGCTGCGGCGAACCGGAGCCAGGCGCCCCGCGGCACTCGGGGTGGGCCGGCGACCGCGGGACCGCGGCCGGATCTGAGCGGGGCTGCGGCCGTCTTCTTCGTCGGACTCGAGTCGCTGCCGCCCGCCACGGTCGGCGCCGCCTTCGCGGCCAGGAACATGATGGAGCCCACGGCCCGGTCCGGCCCCGGCGGCGCCGCCCTGTCGACCGCTGCGGCCGGGCGACTGTTCGACAAGCCGCTCGACCAGCTGCAGGTTGGCGACCCGGGCAAGGCCGTGACCGGGCAGTGGAACTACCAGTGGACCCCGACGGCCACCCCCGCCCGGAACGTCATCGCGGTGCTCCCCGGCAGCGATCCGACCCGTGCCGGCGAGTACGTCGCGGTCAGCGCGCATAACGATCACGTCGGCTTCAACGGCAACCCGGTCGATCACGACTCGCTCCGGGCGTACAACTGGGTCACCCGGCGCCAGGGTGCCAACGATCCGATCTGCCAGCCGACGGCGGCCCAGCAGCGCACCATCGACTCGCTCCTCCGCCGGGCCCGCTCGATCCGGCCGGCGCGGCCCGACTCGATCTTCAACGGCGCGGACGACGACGGCTCCGGCACGGTGCTGCTCCTCGAGATCGCCGAGAAATTCGCGTCGGAGAAACCGGCCCGCTCGATTCTCTTCATCTCCCACCAGGGCGAGGAAGGCGGCCTCCTCGGCTCGCGCTGGTTCGTCGACCACCCGACCCTGCCGCTCGACCAGATCGTCGCGGTGCACAACATGGACATGGAAGGGAAGGGCCGGACCGACTACGTCAAGTTCGGCGGGCCCAACTCGGTTCAGACGCTGGGTTCCCGGCGCCAGTCCTCGGAGTTCGGCGACGTGATCGACTCGGTCAACGCCACGCTCAAGGTGCCGATGGCCATCGACAAGTCGTGGGATGTGTTCGAAAACCCGCTCAACCGCTTCTGCCGGAGCGACCAGGTCAACTACGTCCGGAAGGGCATTCCCGTCACCTACTTCTCCACCGGCTACTCGCCCGACTATCACCAGGTCTCCGACGAGCCCCGCTACATCGAGTACGACCACTCGGCCCGGATCGGCAACTTCATCCACGACGTGATGTGGGCACTGTCGCAGCGGAAGGACCGACCGGCCATCAACGGGCCCGATCCCCGGTATCCGAGCTGCGGGGGGTAACGCCCGCGCGGCGATGAGCCGTTTCGGGCCGTTTTCCCGTTCTCCCCGGTAACCCCGAGGAGGCCGCTGGCCCGCGCCGGTCAATGCCGGATATCGACGTTACCCAACTCCTTGTCGCGTACGCGGATGGCGAACGGCAGGCGCTCGATCGCCTGATGCCGGTGCTGTACGACGAGCTCCGCCGGATTGCCCACCGGCACCTCGGCCGTCAGGAGACCGGCCACACCCTGACCACCACGGCGCTCGTCCACGAGGTCTACCTCAAGCTCGTGGACGCCGCCCGGGTCCGGGTCCGGGACCGGGCCCACTTCTTCGCGATGGCGTCGCGTGCCATGCGACAGATCCTGATCGACCACGCCCGCGGCCGGCTGGCGATCCGCCGGGGCGGCGGCCAGGTCGCGTTGCGCCTCGACGAGGCGATCCCCGTGTCGCCCCAGCAGGCGGACCGGCTGCTCGCGCTGGATGACGCGCTCGAACGTCTCGAGCGCCGCGACGCCCGCCGGTGCCGGCTGGTGGAATACCGCTACTTCGCCGGCCTCACCCTGCAGGAAACCGCCGACGTGCTGGGTGTCTCCCTCGCGACGGTCAAACGGGAATGGACGGTGACTCGGGCCTGGCTCAACCGGGAACTGGGAGCGGGACATGCAACGGGATCGTGATCGCCGGGCGGAGGAGATCTTCCTCGCCGCACTCGAACTGCCGGAGCCGGAGCGTCACGAGTCGATTCGCCGCGCGGCCGGCGACGCGGAGACGGCGGCGCTGGCCCGGTCCCTCCTCGCGGCCCACGATCGAACCGGCGAGCTCGACCGGATCGGCCAGGACCTCGGCGCCGCCGAGCCCTCTGCCCAACCCCCGCCGGCCGATGCGCTCCTCGGTACCACGATCGGCCCCTACCGCCTGCTCCGGCTCCTCGGGCAGGGCGGCATGGGATCCGTGTACCTCGCCGAACGCGCGGACGGCCAGTTCGAGCACCGGGTGGCCGTCAAGCTGCTGCGTACCGACCGGCCGGGCCCGGAACTCCGCCGGCGGTTTCTGACCGAGCGCCAGATCCTCGCCCAGCTGGTCCACAAGAACATCGCCCTGCTGCTCGACGGCAGTGTGACCGAGGACGGCCGTCCATACCTGGTGATGGAGTACGTCGAGGGCCGGCCCCTGCTCGACTACTGCGACCGTCACGCCCTGCCGGTCCGGCGCCGGCTCGAGCTCTTCCTCGAAGTCTGCACCGCCGTCGAGTACGCCCACCGGCGGCTCGTCATCCACCGCGACCTCAAGCCGGGCAACACGCTGGTGACCGACGAGGGCGGCGTGAAGCTCCTCGATTTCGGCATCGCCAAACTACTCGCCGGGGATCGGAGTGGCGACGTCACCGAAACCGGTCACCGCCCGATGACCCCCGAGTATGCCTCGCCCGAGCAGGTGCGCGGCGATCCGGTCGGCACCGAGAGCGACGTCTATCAGCTCGGCGTGCTGCTCTTCGAGCTGCTCACCGGCCGGCGGCCCTATCGCGAGAGCGGCGGGCCCAGGGAAGCGCTCGAGCGGGCCATTCTCTCGTCCGATCCGCTTCGCCCCTCGACCGCCCTCACCGCGGAGGCGCCGCCGTCGGCCGTCGCGGACTCGGCGGCGCGGGCCCGGGGCGCCTCCGTGGGGCGGCTCAGCCGGCAGCTCGCCGGCGACCTCGATCATATCGTCCTCAAGGCGCTCCGGAAGGAACCCGACCGCCGGTACGGATCGGTGACCGCCTTGGCGGAAGACATCCGCCGCCATCTCGGGGGCCGGCCGGTGCTCGCGCGGCGCGGGACCCTCCGGTACCGGGCCTCGCGGTTCGTCCGGCGCAACCGGGCCGGGGTGGCGGCCGGCGCGATCGCGCTCGTGGCGGCGGTCGCCGGTCTCGTCGGCACGATCTCGCAGGCGCGGCGAGCCGAGCGCGCGGCGACCGCGGCCCTGGCCGAGCGCGATCGCACCGAGCTCGAAAAGGCCCGGGCCGAACAGATCGCCGGCGTCCTGCGCGGGATGTTCGACATTGCCGCGGAGGGCGGCGTCCGCACCGACACGGTCCGGCTCCTCTCGGTCCTCGACGAGGCCGTTGCCCGGCTCGACGAACAGTTGGCCGGCGAGCCGGCCGTCCACGCCGCCACCCTGATTGCCGTCTCGGATCTCTACGAGAAGATTGCCCGGTACGACGAAGCGCTGGCGCTCGCCCGCCACGCGGTGATGCTCCGCCGGAGCGATTCGACCAGCCGCCCCGAGGACCTCACCGAGGCGGTCAACAACCTCGGCGGCGTCCACCTGCGCCGGAGCCGGCTCGACTCGGCGGAAACGGCGTATCGGGAAGCGCTCGCCGTCTGGTCGGATCCGGCAGTGACCGGGCCCGATTCGGTCGTCCGGCACCATCGGGGCATCGGCTACAACAACCTGGCCGTCGTCCACTGGCGGCAGCGGCGGTTGCCGGCTGCCGAGTCGCTCGCCACCCTGGCGCTCGAGGATCAGCGCGCCGCCGGCGAGGGGCGTACGAGGCTGGCCGCCGGCACCCTCGATCTGCTGGCCCTGGTCGATCGCGATCTCGGCCGGAAAGAGGAGATGCTGGCGCACACCGGCGAGGCGCTCGCCGTGCGCCGGGAGGTCCTGCCGGGCCGCCATCTCGAACTCGCAGTGAGTCTCAATAATCACGCTTCGTCGCTGATGGCCGTCGGGCGCTACGATGAGGCGGAGCCGCTCTTCCGCGAGGCGCTCGCCCTCCGGCGCGAACTCCTCGGCGATCTCCATCCGATGATCGCGACGGCGTATCAGAACCTCGGGGCGCTCTATCGCGAATCGGGACGGCTCGACGAGGCGGTTCCGTTCTTCGAGAAGGCCATCGAGATCCACCGCCGGACCCTGGCGCCCGGGCATCTCGATCTGGCCGGCTCCCTCTCGTCGTTGGGCCTGCTCCATCACCAGAACGGCAGGTACCGCGAAGCGCTGGTGCTGCTCGAGGAAGCGATGCCGATGTGGGAAGCCGGGCTCCGCCCCGGCCATGGGCTCCTGGCGAAGACCCATGCCTTGATCGGTGACTGCCTCGCCAAACTGGGGCGCTTCGACTCGGCTCAAGTGGAGCTCTTGCCGGCGTACCGGCAACTGGTCGGTTCGGAGGGGCCGACCCACGTCGAAACCCGCCGGGCTCGCCGGTTCCTCGCCGACCTGTACCGGGACTGGGGGAAGCCCGCGCTGGCGGAGCGGTATCGAGACAGCACGCCGGCCGGCTGACCGGCGGTGTCGGGCGGTCCGCCTGAGCCCTTTCGGTCGGCTTTCTCGTTCTCCGGGTGACGAGAGTCCTCACGCCGGAGTCAACGATGACCCCCAGACATTTCCTCGCGTACGGCCTCGCCGCGCTCATGAGTGGCTGCGCCGCCTGTCCCGAGTTGTGCGGAGACGGTCGGAGTGGCGGGATCCCGATCGCGCCCGAGGAGTGTTTTCTCCCCTATCGTGTCAAGCTGCAGGTCGTTGTCCCGGCGGCTCCCGGCGAGGCGCCGGCGGGCCTGGCGTTGAGTCCCGTCCCGCGGGTTCGGGTGGTGCTCGACGGGGCGTCGGACATTCCCCTGCCGCGGGCCCGGGTCCGGTTCCGGATCAAGTCGGGCGGGGGCGAGCTCCGCTTTGCGAGCCGGACCGACAGTACGTTCGAGGTCTTTACCAACGGCGCCGGCGAGGCGTCCCTGGGCTGGGTCCTCGGCGCCGCGCCGGGTCTCAACGAACTCGACGTCGAGATTCCGCTCGTCAGCGAAGCCGGTCCTGACGACAACGAGTCGTACGTCGGCAAGGCCTTCGGGTCGCCAGTCACCCTGCAGATGCAGGGCGTTCCCCGCGCGGCCGCGACGATCGTCAAGGAAGCCGGCGACGGCGGCGTGGCGGCAGTGCAGACGGCCCTTCCCGAGAGGCCCCGGGTCCGGCTTGCCGATCAGTACGGACCGATCGCCGGTGCCGCGGTGCGGTTCGAGGTCCGGGCCGGCGGGGGCACGGTCACCGGCACCGGCACCGTCGTCACGGGTGCGGACGGCACGGCTGACGTGGAATGGGTCCTGGGCCGGGCGGCCGGAACCGACAACAACCGCCTCGCCGCCGTCGTCGACGGCACAAGTCTCGAGGCGGAGTTCGTGGCGTCGGCCACGGCCGGGCCGGCGGTTCGCCTCGTACCGATCACCCCGGCCGAGCAGACGGCCGATGCCGGCACCGCGGTTCCGGTGCCGCCGCGGGTCCGGCTCGCCGATCGGTTCGACAATTCGATCGTGGGGCTGGACGTGGCGTTTGCCGTTGGCCCGAGCGGCGGAACCCTCGACGGCCAGGCCGCCCAGACGATCGCCACCGATGCCGACGGCGTTGCCGCCGCCGGGACCTGGCAGGTTGGTACCGTGCCCGGCACCTACTTCGTCACGGCGACCGTGACCGGCGCCGGCAACGAACTGATTCAGGGAAACCCGGCCCGCTTCGACGCCACGGCGGCGCCGCCCTTCGGGCCGCCGGTTGCCATGACGGTCGTCCAGGGCGGCGGCCAGACCGTCACGGTCGGCTCGCTGGTCCCGATGCCGCCGGCCGTGCAACTCACCGACGCCCTCGACCGCCCGGTGCCCGGGGCCGAAGTCGCCTTCTCGGTGGCGGCCGGCAGCGGGTCGATCACCGGCGCCGTCGCCACCACCGATGCCACCGGAACGGCGACGTTAGGCAGCTGGGTACTCGGCACCGGGGCCGGCCTCCAGACGGTCACCGCGACCGGCCCGGCCGGCGTATCGCCGGCGACGGTCGATGTTCAGGTAGCGGCCACGGCGGGCCCCGCCGCCACGATCGTGAAGGTCGCGGGCGACAATCAGTTCTCGGTGGCCGGCGCAGCCGTGGCGGTCCGACCCACGGTCGAAATCCGGGACCAGTTCGGCAATCCGGTGGCAGGTGTCTCGGTGAATTTCGCGATCGAGGCCGGCGGTGGAAGCGTCGGCGGCGCCACGCAGGTGACGGATGCGCAGGGACGGGCCCGGGTCGGGTCATGGATTCTCGGGTCGCCCGGGGCTCAGCTCCTCGTTGCCCAGGTGTTCCCGCCCGTGGCCGACGGGATGGTACCGAGCCTGGTGCTGTTCAGTGCCACGGCCGTGGTGGGCGAGGGCGTTCCTACGACCGCGGTCCGGGGTCCTCGGCCCGGGAGCCACTCTCCGCCTCGGTCCGGGACGACTCGGGCTTTCGAACGGTCGGGGTTTCCGGGGCGCGTGACGCGGCCAGCACCAGCGTGGCGATGAACACCGTGGGCAGGAGACGGGACGATTGCGGTGCGGGCATCTGAACCACCACTGAGTACTCGGGACGACGATCGCGGACGCTACCCGATGAGGAAGAAACGTACCACGAAGCTCCGCTCGTCGAAGTCATTGTAGGTCAGCGACTTGCGCCAAGACGCAGCGCTTCCCCTGCTTCCGGAAGGTGTCCTCATTCGGGAACTACCTGTCCTCAATTCGGGACACTCTCCTCCGAAGTCCGCGCCTCACGGCCCCGACCGGAGACGGGCAGCGCACCCCGCTCGATCGCCCGCGCCGGCCAAAGCGGTACCTTTGCTCGATGCGATCCCTCCTGCTCGCCGCCGCCGGCCTCGTCGCCGGCCTGCCGGCCCTCGCCCAGACCACGACTCCGGAACGCACCCGCGCCGCCGAAACCTCGAGCCTCGCGCAGGTCGTGTCCTTCTTCGACAGTCTCGCCGCGCGGACGCCGCTCCTCCGGCTCGGCACGTTCGGCCGCACTGCCGGCGGGCTCACGCTGCCCTATGTGATTGCCGCGGCCCCGATGGTCACCGATCCGGCCGACGCCCAGCGCTCCGGCAAGCCGGTCGTCTACCTGCAGGGGAACATTCACGGCGGTGAGGTCGAGGGCAAAGAGGCGGTGCAGCTGCTGCTGCGCGACCTCACCACCGGATCGCTGCGTCCGCTCCTCGACAGCGTCGTCCTCATCATCGTCCCGGTCTACAACGGCGACGGCAACGATGCCTTCGGACCGGGCGACCAGAACCGCCGCGGCCAGAACGGGCCCGCGGTGGTCGGCCGGCGCCCTAACGCCCAGGGCCTCGACTTGAACCGCGATCTGGTCAAACAGGAAGCCCCGGAAACCCGCGCCCTTCTCGCGCTGGCCAACGCCTGGGATCCGGATCTCTACGTCGATCTCCATACCACCAACGGCAGCTACCACGGCTATGTGCTGACCTATTCGCCGGGGCTCAACGTCAATTCGTCGCCGTCCAACGATTTCGTCCGCGACGTCCTGTTGCCCGAGGTCCGCAACCGGATGCGGAGCCGGCACCGGCAGGAGGTCTTCTGGTACGGCAACTTCCGCAACCAGGATCCCGACTCGCTGGGGCAGGGGTGGGAGACCTTCGAACCGTACCAGCGCTACGCCAGCAACTGGTACGGGATGCGGAACCGGATGTCGATCCTGAGCGAGGCCTACTCGAACGCCGACTTCCAGACCCGGATCGACGCGAGCTACAACTTCGTGCTCGAGATCCTCCGGTACGTGGCGGCCAACCGCGTTCGCATCCGCGAACTCAATGCCGCCTCGGCGCGCACCCGGCCGGACTCCGTCACGATTCGCTCCGCGCTGGCGCCGCCGACGATGCAGGACGTCATCGCCGAACTCACCGAGCGGGCGGCGGAAGGAGCGGGGCCTTTCGCCCGGCGCCGGCGTACCGGCCAGTTCCGCACGGTGCGGATGCCGGTGTTCGATCGTTTCGCCGCGACGCTGAAGGAGCCGATTCGGGCCGGCTACCTGCTGCCGCCGCAGCACACCCATCTGGTCGAGCTGCTCCGCCGCCAGGGGATCGTCGTGGCGCAGCTCGAACGGAGCTGGGAGGGGGCGGCCGAGACGTTCCGGATCGATTCGGTCACCGCGAGTCCGAATCCGTTCGAGGGGCATCGCCTGGTGCGGGTGGCCGGCCGCTGGAGTGCCGCCACGGTGGCTGCGGGCGCGGGGTGGTTCGTCGTGCCGACCGACCAGCGCCTCGGCGTCATGGCGGCTTACCTCCTCGAGCCGGCCGGCGAGGACGGCTTCGTGACGTGGAACCTGCTCGACCGGGATCTCCGCCGCGGCGCGACCTACCCGATCGTCCGGGTCGCTGCCCTGCCGCCCTACCGGCGGCAGATCGAGTAGTGGCGCGCCGGACCAACCGCCGGCAACTTGAACGCCCATCTCGCGGAGTCTCCGTGTGATCGAGCCGAGGCACAGCGCACCCGGCGGCGCCGGCCTGACGCCGGAGGAACGTGAACTCGGCATGGATGCCGGGATCACCCGCCGCGACTTCATCAACGCGGTCGCCGCCGGCACCGGTGCGGGCCTCCTCGCTGCCGCGGCCCCCGGCCTCGCCCATGCGCTTCCCGCCCAGACCCGCGTACAGCGCGGCGTCCACCCGTGGACCGGCCCCGGCGGCGTGGGCGACTACGCCCGGGCGAACGGCAACACCTGGGAAGTAGTGAACGCCGGCCACGGCATCCGGGACAAACTCTACGCCCGGGGAATCGCCGGCGCCCGGCCCACTGGCGAGATCTACGACTGCGTGATCGTTGGCGGCGGCTTCACCGGCACCATGGCCGCCTGGCGGTTGCTCAAGGACACCGACCGGCGGCGCACCTGCCTGATCCTCGAGAACAACCTGGTGATGGGCGGCGAGGCCAAGCGGAACGAGTTCCTCGTTCGCGGCCACCGGCTGATCGGCCCTCAGGGTTCCAATCAGATGGGCGTGATGCCGGCCGGTCCGTTCCACGAACTGCAGACCGATGTCGGCATGCCGGTCGACTACGAGTACGGCGCTCTGCCTCCCGGCCGGACGCCGATGACGTTCCCGCTCGACAACTACCTCTACCAGCTCTGGGGCGACACGTTCGCGAACCACGGGTACTTCTTCGACGGGCCCAGCCCCCGCTGGGTCCGGAATCCGTTCGGGAACGACCTGGCGGACGCGCCGTGGCCGGAGGCGTTCCGCCGCGATCTCCTCCGCTGGCGGCGGGAACTCGGCGAAGTCGTGCCGGGCGAGCCGGTGACCGGCCGGGCGGAATGGCTCGACACGATGACGTACGACGACTACCTCGTCAAGCGCCGCGGTCTCCATCCCGACGTTCCGAAGTTTCTCGATCCGATCCTCGCCACCGCGATCGGTCCTGCCTGCGATATCGCCTCGGCGATGCTCGGCGATTCGATCTTCCGCGGCCTGGCGCTGCCGGGATTCCGCCTGCCGGTGGACGGGATGACGCGGAATCTCAAGATCTTCTCGTTTCCGGGCGGGAACGACGGTCTGCTCCGGCTGATCCTCAAGTGGCTGAACCCGGAGTCCATCGAAGGGAGCACCGCCTTCGCCGACGTGCATAACGGGCGGATCCGGTTCGACGCGCTCGACCGGCCCGGGATCCCCTGCCGGATGCGCGTCGGCGCTACGGTGGTCCGGGTGACTCACGATCCCGAGCGGACCGGCGAACCGGCCGTCGTCACGTACCTCGAAGGCGGCCGGTTCCGCTCGGTGCGGGCCCGGACCGTGATCTGGGCCGCCGCGTCGTGGTCCGGCCAGCACGCCGTCGCCCGGCTGCCGGAGTCGTATCGCCAGGCGATGACGGCATTTCCCCGGGCGCCGATGCTGATCGTCAACGTCGCGCTCGACAACTGGCGGGCCCTCTACCAGCTCGGCTTCACCGCGGCGTCCTGGCGCGGCGGGTTCGGCTTTACCGCCAATCTCCGGGCGCCGATGTACGTCGGTGATTATCGCCCACCGCTCGACCCCGACCAGCCGACGATCCTGACGCTCTACGTGCCCTTCACCGAACGCGGCCTCGGGCTCGCGGAGCAGGGGAAGGTGGCCCGGACCAAGCTCTACGCGACGCCCTATCGGACGTTCGAACGCGAGATCCGCCGCCAGCTCACCCGGATGCTGTCATCGGCGGGCTTCGATGCGCGGCGGGACATTGCCGGTATCGTCCTCAATCGCTGGGGGCACGCCTACAACGTGGCCGGGCCCGGCTTCTTCTTCTCGCGGGAAGGGAAGCCGACCGCAAGCGACGTGCTTCGTCAACCGCTCGGCGTCGTGACCTTTGCGCACTCGGAACTCTCGGGCCATCAGTCATCGCCCTATTCCCTTGCCGAAGGGATCCGGGCGGCACGCCAGGTCCAGGAGATGCTGTGAGGCGGATCCGCTTGCTTGCTGTGCCTCGCCCCTGACGGCGCTGGCGCTCCGGCTGCCGGGACGGCTGTTCCGCGCCGCTATTACAGGCCGAGGATCCTCGCCAGGTCGGCAGCGGTGCAGGTTCCCCAGACTTCCATTCGCGGTATCCGCATCGGGTCAGCGCGCAGGTCCGCTTGGCGCCACTCGGTGGTGAGGCACATCTCGTAACCAGCAAGGGCCAGGTATCCGGCCAGCCGCGAATCGGCGGTACCGTAGGGGGCGGCGACGGCGCGCGGAGCGATGCCCGTTGCCGCGGCGATGGCCCGGCGCGAGCGGACGGCCTCGGCCAGGAGCTCGTCGCCCGACAGCGCCGGGGCCGGCCGATGCGAGGCGAGGTGGCTGCCGAAGCGGACTCCTTCTCCGGACAGCCGCCGGATCGTCGGCCAATCCATCAACGGCGTCCCGCCGCCGTCCCAGACGTTGCTGCCGCCGACTTGATCCGTCGGCAGGAAGACCTCGGCGCCGAAGTCGTTCTCCTGGAGGATCTCCCAGGCGGTCTCCGCAAAGTCCCGGAAACCGTCGTCGAAGGACAGGAGCACCGGGCGGCCGGAGAGCGGCATGCCCGAGGCGCGGTGGGTCAGGATCTCGTCGATGGTCGTCGAGCGAAACCCGTGGCGGCGCAGCAGCCGCAGCTGCTCGCGGAAGAGATCGGGTGCCAGGCGCCAGCGGGACAGCGCCTCGGGACCGCTGGCGGCGATGCTGTGGTACATCAGGACCGGCACCGTCCAGGTGGTCTCGCCCTCGACCTCGCGTCTCCGCGCGACGGCACCACCCCAGACCGCGAAGCGCGCGGCGTGAGGGGTGAGCGGCGTTCCCATCGGCTCTTCCCGGATCACCGGCTCGGGCGGGGTGGCGCCGGGGGCGAGCCGGCGGAAGCGGTCGACCCGGTAGAGCTCGGTGACGATCGAGGCTTCGAGGGCGAGGCCCGGCGTGGCCGCGAAGACCTCGTGAATGACCTTGGCGCCATAGGGCTGGTCCCAGTCGAAGCCGGTCTGCCCCTTGTCGTCGCGTAGCAGGAAGTGATTGGCCATGACGATGGCGCCGCCGGGGTTCACGGCCGCCGCGATCCTGGCGGCGACCGCGGCAAGTTCCTCGCGGCCGTCGAGGTAGTACAGGAATTCCGAACAGGTGATCAGGTCCTGACCCCCCGGGATCGGGTCACGCCTGACATCGAGGGTTCCGAAGTCCACGTTCGCCAGGCCCTCGCAGCGCCCGCGCGCCCGCTCGACCGCCCGCGAGGCGATGTCCCTGGCGGCGAGCCGCTCGACCCTCGGCGCCAGCTGCCGGGTGAAGTGTCCCTCGGCGCAGGCGAGCTCGAGGGCCCGGCCGATGGGGCCGTCCGGCAGCAGCTCGAGGGTGCGCTCGTACTTTCTCTGCTCGTAGGCCGAGGTGTAGCTCCAGGGATCGGCTTCGGCAAAGACTTCGTTCCAGTAATCGGCCGTCTTGTCGGGATTGGCCTGGAGGTCCCGGAACGCCTCGGCCGTCGGTGCCGGTCCGAGGTCGGGAATTGTCTCCGCGGCGGCGGCCTCGGCTGCCGACAGATGCTCGGCCGTCCGCGACGGGAGGCCGGACCGGCGGGCCTTGGCGAAATAGCGATCGAGCTGCTCCGGCGGCATCCGTGACCCGGCCAGCGAAACCTGGTCGCCGCTGTCGAGTCGGCCGAAGGCGGGGACTTCGACCGGTTGGGCGGCGTTCCCGGTGCCAAGGACATCCACGAGAACGCTGTCGACCTCGTCCGGGAGGTCGATGCTGCGCAGCGGGCCGCCGCGGATCGCGATGCGCGCCATCAGCGACAGGACCGCTTCGTCGCCGGCCGGCAGGGCGCGCAACGCCCACCGCTCCAGCCCGCGGCGCAGGTCCAGCGCGACACCGTCGCGCGGCTGGCCCTCCGCCAGTTCGTCCAGACGCCGTCCAATGGCGGCGTCCCAGGATGCCAGCCGGCCCACCATCTGGGCCGGCGGCAGCCGCGCGCCGGTCACGAGGGCCTCGGCGAAGCTCCGGGCCAGCGCCTGTTCGTGGCCGAAGACCGGAAGCGGTCGCGGCAGGGCGTCGAGGAACCCGTCCCCGGTCCCGCCGGCGCCGATGTCGGCGCCCGCGCACCAAAGCGCGTAGAACATCTTGAGCCACGGCAGGTTCTCGGGTGGCGCCCCTTCGGCGCACCCGGGCGCGGGATCCGCGACTCGGGCATCCGGGCCATGGGCAAGCTCGAGCACTCGAAAGCCGCCATTCGCCAGGTGGCGATAGTCGGTCGTCACTGACGCCTGTCCGAGCCGGTAGAAGGCAAGGGTCTCGGCCAAGCCCTTGAACTTGGCGCCACGGCGGGCCAGGCGCAGCCAGAGGTCCCAGTCCTCGCACGGCAGGTTCGGCGGTAAGAAGGCGCCGGCCTCGAGCACCGCCTGCCGGCGCACCACGACGGAATGAATCGTGATGGCGCAACGGGACGCGAGCGTGCCGAACACGTCCGTTTCGAAGTCCGCGTCGAAGAAGTCCAACTGGAACGCGCCGTCCGAGGTCACCTTGCGGAAGCCGCAGTAGACGGCCTCGGTCCCGGCGCTCTGGGCGAGCAGCAGCATTTTTTCCGCGAAGGTCGGGTCGAGCCAGTCGTCGGCGTCCAGAAAGGCGATCCAGTCCGCCCGCGCCCGCGCCAGCCCGGCGTTGCGGGCCGCACCGGCGCCGCTCCTGGCGATCGGCAGCACCCGGATGCGCCAGTCACGGGCCGCCGCGGCCCGGAGCCGGGCGAGGGTGTCGTCGGTCGACCCGTCATCGACGACGATCGCCTCCCAGTCGGTCCGGGTCTGGGCCTGCAGGCTGGCGAGCGTCTCGTCCACGGTGGCGGCGGCGTTCCAGGCCGGGACGATGAAGCTCAGCGCAGGGCCGGCCGGCGGCGTCGAGTCACGCTCGGCGGCGGGGCCACGGCCCCATTGGGCGGACTGCTCGTAGAACACCCAGGGCGGATCGCTCGTGCCGAACCAGCCGGACATCCGTGCCAGCGCCTCGTCGAGCCGACCTGGGTCGGCAGTCGGCGTCGGGTCGGCTCGCGCACCGGCGATCGCGCGTAGATAGGCCGGGCCGTGATGGCGGTAGATCTCGCCGCGCAGGTGACGGCCGGCCCACGGTTCGGCACCCGCCTGGCGCGGCAGATGGCCAACGTAGCGTTCGCCCAGAAACAGGTCCACCGCCGCCGGTCGCAGGGCGTCCAGCCGGGCTTCAGCGGCCTTGAGGCCATCCGCGAGGTCGATGGTCGTGGCCGGGCCCTCCGGCTCGGGCCAAGGCTGCAGGGCGAAGGCCTGCCAGTCGGCGAACCGCGAAAAATGATCCCGCAGGCCGCGGACGTACCAGTAGCTCTGCAGGTATCGCTTGACGGTTTCGTGCGTCTTCCGAAGTCCGTGGCGGCCGATCCACGGGAGCCGCCGCTCGACCCAGCGTGCGGCCCCGTCGAGCCCGGCACCACAGGCGAAGATCACGCGGTCCCTGATCCCGGCCAGCCGGGATCCCCAGCGCCGCCATTTGACCGGCTTGAGGCGCCGGGCAATTTCAGGGTGCTTCTCCGCAATGATGACGTCGCCTCGCGCCTCGTGACGGCACCGCCGGAACGATCCGGCAAGGGTCATCGTCTCGTGTTCGTGATGCACAGCTTCGGCATCCGGCGCGATCACCACCGGGTGGCCCGCGCCGATCAACCTGAGGCCCAGCTCGTAGTCTTCGGGGTGCCAGATCCGCTCGTCGAGACCACCGAGCCGGCGCCACAGATCCGACGGCAGCGACAGGTTGCCGGTCAGCACGTCGGTGTAGGTGATCCGGTGGCCGGGCTCGGCCAGCCGGGCGAAATGGGTGTCCCACCACGCGCGCATGTCGAGCCGGAAGAGATCCCGCGACGCCACGCGGGCGGGCGGATAAGGGCCGAGCACGACGCTGCCGGGATTTGCCGCGGCGGCGGCGCGATGCGCCGCCAGCCAGCCCTTGCCCGGGATCACGTCGTCGTCGATGAAGACCAGCAGCGCTCCCTGCGCCGCGGCGGCACCGGCATTGCGGGCGACCGAGGGGCCGAGGCCGGGACGCTCGACGAGGCGCGGGGCGAAGTCCGTCCGGGCCTTGAGCATTTCGACGGTGCCATCGCTGCACCCGTCGGCGACCACGACGACCTCGACCTCAGCGTCAAGCTGCGGGGCGAGTGCGTCCAGTACGCGCGACAGCAGGTCCCGACGGTTGTGCGTCGGGATCACCACGGAGACCGCCGGCCGCGGGCGCTCGGTCATCGGGCGCGCGCCCGCCGGTAGGCCCAGGCGCCGCGGAAGCCGCCTTTGAGGCGCGCCAGCGCGATCCCGGGCGAGGGCGCGCCGGGGCGGCGCGCCAGGCCCCGGACCAGCCCGGCCAGCTCGCGCTTCAGCCAGCGGCCGTGGTGGGACAGGGCGTGCAGGTCGCCCTCGGTGAGGGCCTTCCAGCGCAGGGCCGAGGCGGCGACTTCGTAGCCCTCCAGCTGGCGAATCAGTTCCGCGTCGGTCCGGCGGTGGCGATGCCAGGTGATCGCTTCGGGGTCGTGCACTACCCGGTACCCGGCGACGATCACCCGCCGGAAGAATTCGGAATCGCCGCCCGCCTGCGTGGGCGTGCCGGCATCCAGTGCCTCGTCGAACGCGCCGACCTCGGCGGTGACGCTCCGCCGGATCGCCATGTTGACGCCGGCGCCGGCCTGCCAGGCCAGCAGCGGATCGGTGCGGGCCGCCTCGAAGATCCGCCGCTTGTAGCCGCGCAGGAATCCGCCGTGCCGCTGGAAGTCGATCTGGGCATTGGTCTCGAGTTCCAGGGGCAGCGTCGCGCCGCAGGCGACCATCACCAGGGGGTCGGTGAAGTTGCGCACCAGCGTCCTGAGCCAGGCCGGGTCGGGAGCGGCGTCGTCGTCCGTGAACGCCACGACCTCGCCCGTCGCTTCGGCCAGCGCGCGGTTTCGGGCCACGTCCAGGCCGGGCCGGTCCTCGCGCACGTAGCTCAGCCGGGGATGACGGGCCACGAGGGCGCGCGTGGCGTCCGTTGCCGGGGCGTTGTCGACGATCAGGATTTGCTGACCGTCGTCAGGCATGGCCTCGAGCGCCGCGAGGCACCGGACGAGGTCGTCGGGGCGGTCGCGGGTGCAGACCGCTACGGTGGCGGTGGGGGGCGTGCCGGGCGCCGGCCCCGGTGCCGGCAGGCCCAGGTCGCGGCGCAGCCAGGCCTCCCAGAACCCCGAATCCGCGGCCGCCAGCAGCCGGTCGCGCAGCCCGTAGCCACCGGGCGCCGGCAGTCCGATCAGCGCCTGTCCGGCCGGCCGGCCGTCGACCCGCAACAGCACCAGCGCGGCGGTGCGGCCTTCGGGGTCGACCAGCGTCTCGGGCAAGGCGTCGATGTCGAGGTCGAGCACCGCCATCCGCCGTCGGGACGGCGCCCCGGAGTCCTGGGCCGGGCGGTGCCACCAGGCGGCGACCTGCGCCCGACGCGCCGCGAGCCGGCAGATCGCCGCTTCGCGCCACTGCGCCAGCATGGCCGCACCGTCACCCGCCGCGCGCGCCTCCCTCGCCAGGTGTTTCGCGAACACCGCCCAGGCGTCGTAACTGGCCGCATTGGCGCGCCAGGCCGAAGACGGCAGGTATTCGCGGGCGAGGCGCGAGGCGGTGCGCAGGTCGCGGATGTTCTGTCCCGACCGGAGCGCGCGCTTGGTCAGCGAGGCGGTGGCGTCGGTGTAGAAGGCCAGCACGGCGGGATCGTAGCCGACCGGGTAATGCGCCGCGATCCGGACCCACATCTCCCAGTCCTCGCCGCAGCTCTGGATCCGGTCGTCGAAGCCGTCGAGCCGCTCGTAGACTTCCCGCCGGACGGCGATACTCGGGGTCTGGATGCGCTGACGGGAGGCGATCTTGGCGAGCCAGCCCTCCAGAACCCCGGGCGTCTCGCGCTCCACCGGGATCGTCCACCGGGTGGCGCCGGCCTCGTCGACGATGACATGGCCGGTGAAGGCCGCCCCGATTTCGGGGTGGTCGGCGAAGAGCCGGCCAAGATGGTCGTAGAAACCCGGCGCCACGGCATCGTCCGCATGCAGGATGTGGACGAGATGGCCCCGGGCGCGGTCGATGCAGCTGTTGAAGTTGCGGCTGTGGCCGATGTTCTCGGGCTGGCGGTGGAAGCCGGCGCGGCCGCCGGACAGCTCGGCCACCATCGCCTCGGGGTCGTCGCGGGTCGAGTGGTCGTCGACCACCTCGATCTGCATCACCGACGGATCGGGCGCCTGTGCCAGCACCGAGGTCAGGCTGCGACGCAGGTCGTGCGCGGCGTTGAAGACCGGGATCATCACCGACCACAGCGGGCGCGGTGTGCCGTCGTCCGGAACCGGGCCGAACTGCCGGCGGTGCGGCGTCGGGGGCAGCGGGCGCGGACCGGTCATCGCTGGAGGCTCTCCGGGAGGGGAGGGGTCCGGTCGCGGTGGACGTTCGCCATGTCGAAGGGGGATTGAGGTAGCCGTGCCCTGTTTCGGCGCCGCCGCCCTGAAGGGAGAGACAGCAAGCAGGGAATGTTAGCGCCTCTTTGGAGACAAGCAACGCGGCCTCCGGCCGGTCCGCCGCGGTCGCCCGGGTGGCCGCCCGGGCCTCCTTCCGGCGGCAGATCGAGTAGTTTCAGGCTTCCCGACATCACGCCTTCGAGGTTTGCCATGACGTCCCGATCGACCGTTCGCGTCCTTCGCGCGGTTGGCCTCGCCACGCTGCTCCCGGCCGGCCTCCTTGCCCAGACACCCGACCTCCGCCCCGGCCGGACCCTGACCGGCACCCTCGCCGCGGGCGATACGGCCCGGTACGCCCTCACGGTGGGCGACGAGTCATTCGTCTTCGGCGAAGTCAACCAGATCTCCGTCGCCG
This sequence comes from Gemmatimonadales bacterium, assembly GCA_050183815.1. Lineage (GTDB taxonomy): Bacteria > Gemmatimonadota > Gemmatimonadetes > Gemmatimonadales > GWC2-71-9 > SHZU01. Next base: position 25,309 of record JBFXAY010000019.1, read on the forward strand.
TCACGGTCCGGATCGTCGATGCCGCCGGCCGGCAGCTGGGCCGGTTCGCCGGTCCCGGCCGGGGCGCGAACCGGTTCGCCGGCCCGATGGAGAAGGCGGGTACCTACCAGGTGCAACTCATCCCGGCTGACGGGCAGACCGGTGCCTACACCATCTCGTTGCTCCGCCTCGAACCGGTCGCCAAGGACGGCAAGCGGCTCGCGGACCAGTTGATGGCGCCGTACGACGGCCCGGCGTCGCCCGGGGCCCTGGTCCACGTCTGGCGCGACGGCAAGGTGCTCTTTTCCAAGGCGTACGGGATGGCCAACCTGGCCTACGGCATTCCCTACACGACCGGCACGCCGACCAATATCGGATCGACCTCGAAGCAGTTCACGGCGTTCGCGATCATGCTCCAGGCCCAGCGGGGCCGGCTGTCGCTCGACGACGACATTCGGAAGCACATCCCCGAACTGCCTGCCTTCGACCACCCGGTCACCGTCCGACACGTGATCACTCACACCTCGGGCCTCCGCGAGTTCCTCAACCTGCTCATCATGAGCGGGCGCCGGCTCGACCACGGCGACTGGATCGACCGTCATGAACTGATCGATATCGTCCAGCGCCAGCCGCGGCTCCAGAACGTGCCCGGCAGCGAATGGAACTACAACAACACCGCGTTCGGCCTCGCGGCGTTGATCGTCGAACGCACCTCCGGCAAGGACTTCCCGACCTTCATGCGGGAGGAAGTCTTCGGCCCCCTCGGCATGACCCACACGATGGTCCGGCCGTCGATCCGCCACCAGGTGCCCGGCGGCTCCGAGGGCTACACCCCCGGCCCCGACGGTTTCCTCCAGATCGGTGACCTGGGCGGTGCCGTGGGCGCCGGAGGGATCTACACCACCGTGGGCGACCTCCAGACCTGGGTGGCCAACTACGCCAATCCCCGTCTCGGCACACCGGCGATGATCAAGGAGATGATGACCTCCTACGTGCTCGCCAACGGCAAGGAAACCGGCTACGGCTACGGTCTCTTCACCGACAAGCAGCGCGGCCTCCGGCGGGTCCACCACGGCGGCGCCGATGTGGCCCACCGGTCGATGCTGGCGTACTACCCGGACATCAACGCCGGGATCACCGTCCAGAGCAATCACGCCGGATTCAACAGCAGCGTGGCGTTTCAGCTGGCGGCCGCCTTCTTCGGCGATGCGATGGAGCCCGAGAAGCCGGCCGCCGGTTCGGCCGTGGCCTTCGACGCGGCATCCTACGACCCGAAGACGTTCGACCGCTACGTCGGCCGTTATGCGCTCGAGGCGAGCCCCGACTTCGTCCTGACGTTCAGCCGTAGCGGCGACTCGCTCTTTGCCCAGGCCACCGGCCAGCCCCGGCTCACCATCGCCCCGCAGTCGGACTCCACGTTCGCCCTGACGATCGCGAATGCCTCCGTCGTGTTCCGCCGGGACGCGGCGGGCAAGGTGACCGGCCTCGTCCTCAAGCAGGGCGGCCAGGACCTGCCCGCCCGCCGGCTCGAAGGGGCCGCGCCGGACTGGAAGCCCACGGCCGGAGAACTCGCCGCGTTCACGGGTCGCTATTTCAGCGAGGAACTCGAGACGTTCTACACCGTCTCGGTGAAGGCCGATACCCTCGTGGTCCAGCAGCGTCGCCTCGACGAGGCGAAGCTCACGCCGGGCGAACCGGACCGGTTCGCGGGCGGCGGACTCAACTTCGCGTTCGAACGCGATCGCAACGGCAAGGTCATCGGGTTCTACGTGGCGAACGGCCGGACCCGGGACGTGCGTTTCGAGCGGGTAGGCAACCACTGACCCGGCCGCTGGCGGATGCCGGCAGATTTCGATCTGGGCGCGCTGCGGGCCGCCCTCGACGACCGCCGCGCGGCGCTCGGCCTCAGGTGGGCTGCGATCGCCACCGAACTTGGCGTCAGCGCGTCGACGCTGTCCGGGTTCGGCTCCCGCACGGTCGCCGAGGGTGACGGGGTGCTGCGCGCGGTGGCCTGGCTGGGCCGAATCCCGGAGAGCTTCGTCCCAGGCTTCGACGGCGACGGCCGCTGGCGCGACCTGCCGGGCTCACCCCGCTGGCTTCGCTTTGACGTGCCTGCCCTGTACGCCGCACTCGATGCGGCGCGCCTGGCCCGCGGCCTGACCTGGCGCGACGTGGCGAAGGTCAGCGGTGCGCCGAGCGCCTCGGTGCTTTCTCGCCTCGAGGCCGGCGGCCGGGTGATGTTTCCTCAGGTGACCCGAACCCTCGCCTGGCTCGGCGCCCCGGCGACCCGATTCGTCCGGGTGACAGGCCCGGCCTGATGCCCGGCCGATCCTTGCGGCCGGTAGCGTGACTTTCCCGATTCCGCATGCCGCTCGACGATTGGATGCCAGCCTGGGACGCTGCGATCCGCCCATGAAACGCGGGTTGGCGCGTCGCCGGAACGAACGTTCGATGCCTTGGTCCACAGCGACTTCAGCCGCAACTCGCCGAGGGTACGCGCGCGCCCTCTGGGGCTGCACCCTCGAGCCGCTCGATGACGGAACCACCGGACTCCGCACCGAAACCCGGGTCCGCGGCGGTGACCCGGCAACGACGCGCCGGTTCCTCCGCTTCAGGCGGGTGATCAGCGTCGGCAGCGGCGCGATCCGTTTCGCAATCCTGCGGCAGGTGAAGCGGGCGGCGGAGCGGCCTCGGGAACCCGGCGCCGGCTGACCGTCAGCTGGCTCGGCGGGCCGGGGCCCCCGCGCCGCGGGGACGTCGGAACAGCAGCTGGAAACCAGGCTGCACCGTCATGACCTGCCGCACCAGGCGGCGGGACTCCCGTCCGATCCAGAACGACACTGGCGAGCCCGCAAAGTTCGCGTCGACCCGCCAGGCAGGCTCGCCGTCGATCGTGTCGACGGCGGCGACCCGCGCATCCATCCGGACCACCGAACGCGTCGGCGGCAGGAAGACCTCGAATCCGAACGTGGCGTTCGCTGCGAGCGGCGACGCCCGGATCGCGAGGTCGAGGCTGGACGCGTTCACGATGTCGGCGCCGACCGGCACGTCGATCGGGACCGAGTCGCCGTTGGCGAGGATGCTGTAACCCCGAGCCCGGCCGCCGCCGAAGTCGACGAGGTCCGCCCCCCGGTCGGTCCGGCTCGCCGCCCGGACCGGCCGCAGTGACTCGGCGGCATCGATCAGCGTATCGACCCGGGTCCCGAGCAGGGGACTCCGGCTCCGATACACCCGCAGCACCACCGGGCGGCCATTCCGTTCGATCCGGCCGATCTCGTCAATCAGGAGACCGGCGGCCAACGTGTCCCGCCCCCGGACGCCGACGATCTCCATGGTATCGGTCCGGGCGGCGATCCGGCTCACGTCGAGGGACTGCGCCGCGGTCGCGGCCGGGATGACGAGCATGAGGCCCGAAAACGAGAGGAACCGAACGGCGCTGTTCATGACCCGGGAATCTGGTTACTTTGCACCGCAAAGCTAAACGATTCATGACCCAGCCCTCGCCCGAATTCCTCGCGCTCCAGGCGGCCCTCGCCGGCGAATACTCCCTCCACCGGGAACTCGGCCGCGGCGGCATGGGCGTCGTGTACCAGGCCCGGGACGTCCAGCTCGACCGCGATGTCGCCATCAAGGTCCTCCCGGCCGAGCTGGCGGAGAACCCGGCCGCGCGGGAGCGGTTCCTTCGCGAGGCCCGGATGGCCGCGGGACTCTCGCATCCCCACATCGTGCCGATCCACCGGGTCGGCGAAGCGCGCGGATTCGTCTTCTTCGTGATGAGCCTCGTCGAGGGCGAATCCCTTGGCGGGCGGCTTCGCACCAAGGGTCCGCTGCCGCCTGCCGAGGCCACCCGGATCCTCCGCGAGGTGGCGTGGGCCCTCGCCTACGCGCACGGCCGCGGGATCATCCACCGCGACGTGAAGCCCGATAACATTCTCCTCGAAGCGGGCACCGGCCGGGCCCTCGTCACCGACTTCGGCATCGCCCACGGGGGCGATGCGGCGGAGGGCGCCGACGCGGGCCGGATCATGGGCACCGCGCACTTCATGAGCCCCGAGCAGGCCGCCGGCCTGGCCCTCGACGGCCGGAGCGATCTCTATTCCCTCGGCGTCGTCGGCTACCTCGCCGTGAGCGGCCGGCTGCCGTTCGAGGCGGCCGAACTCCCGGCCCTGCTGGTGCGCCAGGTGTCCGAGCCCGCACCCGCCGTGACCCGCGCGGCGCCCGGGCTGCCGAGCGCCCTCGGCGCCGCGATCGATACCTGCCTGAGCCGCGATCCCGACGACCGCTTTCCCGACGGCGAGGCCCTCGCCGCCGCCCTCGCTCCCGCGGCGGAAACCCGGCCCGCGCTGCCGGCCTCCCTGCGGGCCTGGCTCGCGGCCCGCAATCCGATGCTGGTCCCGTACCTCGCCTGGGTGGGCATGTTCGGGACCCTCACCTCGGTCAATCTCTTCGTCTGGCTCATCGGGCAGCGGCCGGCGGGCTTTGCCGACATCGTGTTGCTCGCGGCGATAACCTCATTGCCGCTCCTGCCGGTCGTCGGCTACCATCTGAACCAGGCCGGCCGTCAGTTCCGCGCCGGTCACACGCTGGCCGAGTTGCGAGCGGCGCTGGAGGTCGCTCGCCGCGAGCAGGCCGAGACCGAAGCGGCCGGCCCCGACGAAGCGCAAACGCCGGCTCATCGCCTGCTGCGGCTCGCGACCATCGGCTCGGCGGCGTGGTCCGCGGTCACCCTGGCACTGCTGGCCGCCGGGATCACCCACGAACGCCGGCTCGGTATGCTCTTCACCATCGGGCCGATCGTAAGCACCCTCTTCTTCGGCGCGGTGAGCAACGCGCTCGACGTCCAGTTCGTGCCGTCGAAGATCCGGCGCTGGTGGCAGCGCGGCCTCCGCGACCGCCTGTGGAACAGCAAGGCCGGTGCGTGGCTCGCCCGGCAGTTCGGGGCGCCGGAGCAATCCCGCGCCGTCGGCGGCGGTGTCTTCCGGGCCACCGAGGCAGCACTCGGCGTGGCGGCGTCGGAGCTTTACGAGGCCCTCCCGAAGGCCTTCCGGGAGCAATTGGGGGATCTTCCGGGAATCGTCGCGGCGCTCGAAGCGCGCGCGGCGGAAGCCCGGGCCCGGGTGGAGTTGCTGGCTGCCGCGGGCCCGGCGGGCGCGGGCGGCTCGGAGGCCCTCGAGGCGCAACGCCGCGCCGCCGCGGCGCAACTCGGCGAAAGCGTGGCCGCGCTCGAAACGGTCCGGCTCGATCTCCTCCGGCTCCACGCCGGCGCCAACGATCTGGCGCCGCTCACCACCCTGATGGACGCGGTCCGCCGGATCGGCGACGACGTGGACCGGCTCGCCGAGGCGCGGCGCGAAATCGAGGCGTCGACCGGCGGCTGAACCCCGCTGCCCCGGTGCGGGCCTCGGTCCGCAGGCGTCGACGTCCTTCGCCCTCGTTCGGTCGTGGCGGGCGAGCTGCCCCTCTCGGCCGAAGCCGAGGAACGGAATCCGCTGGGATCCGGAGGTCCGGGCGCCGTCACTCTCCGCGGGGGCCTCGTACCTCATAGCGCAGTTCGACGATGCCATTCCGGTAGGCCCGGACCCCGGCGAGATGCAGCGGCACGTCGGACCCCAGCCGATCGAAAAAGGACAGGCCGTCGCCGATCAGCACCGGCAGGACCGAGTAGTAGATCTCGTCGGCCAGTCCCCGGCGGACGCACTCGCCGGCCACCGCACCGCCGCCCACGACCCAGATGCTCCGGTATCGGGGCCGAAGCCGTTCGGTGATGAGTTCCGCGAGATCACCCGAAAAGAACTCGATCGTTTCCCGGGTCCGCGGCAGCTCGCGGCTGGTCAGGACGACCGTCGGTTTGTCGCCGTACGCCCAGCCGGCGCCGGTGGCTTCGAATCGGAGAGCCGTCTCGTACGTGCGGGACCCCATCACGTAGCATTCGATCGTCTTGAGAAAGTCCGCGACGGCCTCCGGGCTCATCGTCTCGCCGTCCGCGTATTCATCCGCCGTTTCGAGCCATTCGATGGCCCCGTCTCGCCGGGCGATGAACCCGTCGAGGCTGGCCGCCATGTGGATCGTTACCCGCGAGCGGTCGCCGGTCATGAGGTCGTTCCTGGCTCGGTGGTTTCAGGTGATTTCGGATCTGCCGGATCAACATCGGGGCCTGCGGGGAACTCCGCAACCGGACGCTGCCCCGCCGGCGGGCCATGACGCCCGCGGCGCCCGTCCTGCGCAACGTCCGGAAGCCACCCTCGATTCGCCGGTTCCTCATCCAGGAGCAGCTCCATGACGCCGACCCCCATCCGGACCCGCCGGATTCTGGTGTCACTTGTCGTTCTCTCGGCCGGCTGCGGATCCGGCGGGACCGGTCCCCAGCCCCCGGCCCCCCCGCCGCCGCCTCCACCGCCGGCGCCGTCGATTGCCATGTCGCTCAGTCTGTCCGGCGCCACGGTGGCCAACGGCGGTCTGGTGCCCGTGACGGTGACGGTGACCCGGGCCGGCGGCTACACCGGTGCTGTGACCATCACGGTCGAAGGGGCGCCGACGGGCGTCTCCCCGGCGGTGTCGAACGTCCAGACCAGCGGCACGACGACGACTGCCCTGGTCTCGATCACCACCGGCGTCAACGCCGCGGCCGGCACCTACCCCCTGACCATTCGCGCCGCCGGGACCGGCGTCTCGGACGCGACCGCCGTTTTCAATCTCACGGTGGCGGTCGGCGGGTCGTTCGGGCTGCAGGCCTCGCCGAGTTCGCTGTCCATCGCCCGCGGAGCGTCCGGCGCCTCGGCGATCGCCATTGCCCGCCTCGGCGGCTTTTCGGGAACTGTGACCCTCACGGTGGACGGCGTGCCGTCCGGCGTCACGGCCACCTTCGACCCCGCCGCCACCACCGGCACGACCTCGACGCTCACGGTGGCGGTTGGAACCGGCGCGCCCGTCGGCACCAGCAACCTCACCGTCCGGGGCAACGCCGCGGGCCAACCGGAACGCACCGTGACGATTCCGCTCACGATCAACGCGGCGGGCGGCGGCAGCGGGGTGAGCTTCATCGTCTCGTGCCTCAACCCGCTGTGGGCCGCGTACCAGGACGGCGACGGCGCGTGGACCCAGGTGGTCCCGACGCCGCAGGGCGTCCATTCCTTCAACCTGTCGGCCAATCGGGGGGCGTTCGCCTTCGTCTACTCCGCGGGGTCCCAGACCACGATATCGATCATCCGGATGAGTCGGGCCGAGATGACGGCGGCGCCGCAGAACTACTGTCTCGGCACCAGCAGCACGAAGTTCGTCAACGCGAGCGTGAGCGGTCTCGGGGCCGGCGACCGGGCCCAGATCTCCCTCGGCGGGGCCAGCGCATTCAAGTCGGCCGACGGAGTGTTCTCCCTGATCGGGATCACGGCGGGGCCGCAGGATCTCGTGGCCTTCCGGACCACTTCGCTTGCGAGCGGCGGCAATCCGGCCCGGGGCGTGATCCGGCGCGACCTCGATCCCGCCACGGCCACGACCCTCCCCGGGATCGACCTGAACGGGGCCGAGTCGTTCGCGGCGGCGTCGGCGGCGATCACCGTTCCGAACTTCGCGGCCGGCGAGACGGTCGCCACCACGATGTCGTATCGCAGCGGAGCGTCCTGCGCCGGAGCGTCACTTTATCAGGCGGCCGGATCGGGGCAGGCGGCGAGCCCGGTCGGCGTGCTCGGCATCCCGGCGGCCGTCCAGCGCGCGTCGGACCTGCACGCGCTCACCCTCACGGCCATCACCAATCCGGCCAACCCGACGGCCACCCGGGTGCTGATGGAGAACTTCGGCGCGCTGGCGCCGAGGACCATGACGCTGCCGACCGCGCTGGCGGCGCCGGCCGTGACCACGCTGGCCGGTCCGTACAAGCGCCTCCAGGGCGTGTATCCGATTCCGGCCGAATACACCTCGGGCACGTCCTTCACCTACATCTCGCTCAGCCCGATCCGGGCGGTGACGATGAACGCCACGCTTGCGTGGGTGGGCGCGGGGTCGGCCACGATGGCCATGCCGGACTTCACCGGCGTGACGGGGTGGGACAACGCGTGGGCGCCGGCCGCGGCGGCAACGGGAACCTGGGCCGCACAGGTGACGGGAAGCAACATCACCGGTGACCTCTGCCTGGCCAACGGTCGAATCGTCTCGGCCGATCAGCGGGGAACGTTCTAGGACGCGGGTCCCGCCGCGGCGTCGGCGAACCGATTCACCTCGGCTCGGCTCTTCAGCACGACGACGCGGCGGCTGCCTTCGAGCCGGCGGAGCCGGGCCACGATGCCGGGCCGCCGGCGCCGCCGGTAGGTCCAGATCCACCAGAGGTACTCGCCGGTGAGCCGCTCGTCGCAGCCGGGAACCAGCTCCGGTCTCGTCCGGCCGCGGTAGCGCCGGTACCGTCCGATGGCGCCGGCCAGGCAGGTCCGGGTCGGCAGGTCGAGGAACACGATCGTGTCGGCGCGGTCGAGGCGGACGTCCATCGTGCCGCCGTAGTTGCCGTCCATGATCCACTCGGGCTCGGCCACCAGGTGGCGCTGGAGTGCCTCCCACTCGGCGGCCGGCGTCGGGACCCAGCCCGGCTTCCAGTAGAGCCGGTCCAGGTGATGGACTGGGAGCGACAGCCGGCGTCCCAGCCGGACCGCCAGCGTGGACTTGCCGCTTCCTCCACACCCGATGATGGCGACTCGCCGGGGTCGCGCGTTGCCCGGCGAGGCCGCATCCGGGCCCGCCGGGTTCTCGCAGGCCGACACGAGCGCTTCAGGGCAGGACGATCGCGTCCCCGACGACCCAGGTCAGCTCGCGACCCAGCTGCCCGACCGGTGCGACCGTGAACCGTTGGGCGGTCATGCCGAGGAGGACGGAGGCCGGCCGTCCGGCCGCGATCGAACCGGGCTCCCAGAAGGGCTCCACTTGTGCCACCAGTCGGGCCTCATCCCGGCTTGCCGGCCGAAGGACCGGGAACCGGATCCTCACGCCCGACGCCGCTTCGGCACAGGCACGCGCGGCAGCCGGTGTGCATGCACCCGCGATCAGTCGCTCCCGGCGCAACCGGCTGAGCAGCGTGTCCGGCAGCAGCTGTCCGCCGCCGGCCCAGCCGAACGGCGGTCGTTCCGCGGAAGTACTCAGGGCCGGCGCCAGATAGATCGGCTGGCCGGCCACGCCAAGGAGGAGTAAAAGACCCGGGAGACGGAATGAAGCAGGCATGGCACCTCCGCTCGGACCACCGCACCGCCCGGATCCGGGCGGGCGCTTGGCGCTGACAGGCGTGCCCGGGGGCCAAGGACCACCGGGCGCTCAAATCAACATCGGACCTTGGTTAGAAGTTCGCAAGCCGTGGCGGACGGAAACCTCGCCGGGTATTCTTGGATCCCACCCCGCCGAACGGTCCATGCCCGCTGACATTCTCGTGGTGTCGAATGTCGCTGCGCCCGCCGTCGCGGCCTACGCGCCGACCCTGTCCGTTCTGCTGAAGTTCGCCGCCGGGGACGGCCTCAGGGTGGCATTTCAGACCGGCATTGCCGCCGAGCCCTCGGCGCCGGTCGTGGCCAATCATGTGGATCTGACGGAGACGCCCCCGGCCTACCGCGACTATTTCCGCCGGTTTCCCCGGGGCGTCAACACCGCGCTGGTCGACATCGGCAAGGCCACCGTCTGTCACGATCGGCTGGTCCGGCCCGACGGCGACTATCGGGGCCCGGTGATCGTCAAGACCAATCTCAACTACGGCGGCATGCCGGAACGGGCCTCGATCAGGGGTACGGCAACCGGACTGGGCCGCTGGTTCCGGTTGCGCCGCCACGCCCATCGGTCGATCGACCCGCACGAGTATCCGATCTATCAGCGCGTCGAGGACGTCCCGCCGGCGGTGTGGAACAATGTCGATCTGGTGGTGCAGCCGTTCCGCACCGAGCGGACCGACGAGGGGTACTATTGCCTTCGGTTCTGGTACGTGTTCGGCAGCCGCGGGTTCCATTCCCGCATTGCCACCGACACGCCGATTGTCAAAGGCAGCAACATCCTCGACCGGCGGCTCATCGAGGAGCCCACGCCGCCCGGGCTGCTGGCGGCCCGCGAGCGTCTCGGCGTCGACTACGGTCGGTTCGACTACGTGATCAGCGACGGCGAGGCGATCCTCTTCGACGTCAACCGGACGCCGAACGTGCAATTCCAGACGGTGGCGCTCTTCGAGCAGCAGTACCGGGACCTGGCGAAAGGCGTCTACGAGTTCCTGCCCTGAGCCGCGGCAAGGTCGAGGACGGCGAAGAGCGAGGCCTCGCCGTCCCGCCGATAGTCCGCGAGCAGGCCGGTCGCATCGACGTACGGCGCCGACCGGGCCAGGGCCGCGGCGAGGTCCCGCCGATAGTCGTCGACGGTGAGGTCGGCGCGGCGCTCGACCGCGAAGTAGCCATCGTAGTCGTCGAGCGCGTCGGTCTGCCGCAGGACCCGGTTCCGGTAGTCGTCGAAGCTGCCGTCGCCGCTGCCGTGCATCAACTGCTTTTTGTAGTCCATTCGCGCCAGCGACACCGGACGGCCCACCATTTTCGCCATCGCGATCCCGTGGTGTTTCCACCAGAATCGGTCGGCCGCGTAGACGGCCTCGAGCGCGGGCTCGAGGGACCGGGCCAGCGCGCCGTCGGCGGAGGCCAGGCCGGTCTGGGCGGTCTTGAGCCGGCGAAGACTCGCCTCCATCGCGATCGCTTCACGGTTGCTGACGCCCGAAAAGCCGGGATGCACCAGCATCATCGACTCGCGGACGTAGGCCTCGTAGAGCTCCCGGTCGAGATGCGGGAGGCTGGTGTAGGCCGCGCTCGCGTGCCGGCAGGCCACCGCCAGTTCGGCGACCGGGATGACCTCGTCCGGCGCCCGGCGCTCGTCGAGGTATCCGGCGATCCGGTGGACGGCGGAGGCGCAGATGCCGGTAGTGAAGAACATCGCCTGGTGGGTATTGATCCAGATGCTGAGCAGGGTCTCTTCGGTCGGGTTGGTCGGCGGAAGGTGCCGGCACACATGCAGCCTGGCGGACGGCCTGCCCTTCGGCACGCCGCCGGCCGCCCGGGGGACGAGCCCGGTTTCGGAGAGCGGCACGACGTGTACCGGGTGGTGGCCGACCGCGACCGACCGGGCCCGGGTGAGGCCTGGGTTGTGCACGACGTAACGTCCCCTGCCGGTTGGCAAGAAGTGTGTTGACGTTCATTTATCGGCCCATCCCTGCTTCCGCCCGCCCGGGACCGACTGGCTTCCGTTCCTGATAGAGCGGGTTTGGGGCCGGAGACCGGACAGCGCCGCTCCCTACCACGCAACTTGAGGGCCAGCGGCGGGCTAGATGGCGAACCTGCGGGGCCAGACAGCCGGGGTGAAAGGGGGGATCTCCCGGGGGGTATTCCACTGGACGCAGTGGCCGAAAAGGTGAAGCAGAAGGAACAGCTTCTCCTCTTCGGAGGGCAGATGGTCGAGCAGGATGGTCCGTCCGTCGAGGTCGCCGGTATTGGGGTCGGTGACATCCTCGACCTCCACCGCGAGCCCGTATGACTCGGCGCGGGCCACCGTCCGGGCCAGAGCGACCCCGAAGTCGAGCGACGGTTCAGCCGCGCCCATTGAAGAAGCTCGGATGGCCGCGGAACAGGAGGACGGCATGCGCGACCATCTCGACCGCAATGAAACCGGCGCCCGCCAGGAGCGGCCACCGCCACGACTCGATCGCCGGCGGCCGCAACCCGGGCAGCAGCCAGGCCGTGTACCACATGCCCGCGGCGAGCACCACGCCGCCGGCGAACCAGACCGCGAGCCGGACGGCGACGTGGATCGCCCGTTGTTCCGGCAGCCGGCTCCGCAACCGGTTGAGAAACAGGATGTCCACCCAGTGGCCGCCGAAGGCGGGCCACAGCATGACCAGCGTGACCAGCGGCCACCGCGGGATCATTCCCCTCGCGGCCGAGAACACACCGGCGACCACAACGGCGATGGCGATCGTCCTGGTGAGCGTCCGCCGAAGTGGCTCACGGTAGGGTTGCCAGTCGGTCATCACGTGCAACCTCCGAACGGCTCGGGGGCTAGGCGCCCGCAGCGCGGCCGCCGCGGTCGGGCAACTCGAAGGCAAAGTCGTAAAACACCCGGAGCCGATTGCCGTCCGGGTCTTCGGTCGTAAACTCGTAGAGGTGCCAGGGCTTCGCTTCGGGCGGGGCAACGATCCGGGCGCCGTTCGTCGCCCAGGCGGCGTGGAGCGCGTCCACCGCCGCGCGGCTGTCGAGATTGAGCCAGACGATACCCGGGGTCCGCCGGCTCCCGCCGGCGGCGAAGCCGTCGTCCGTGAGGAAGATCCGGCAGTCGCCCCTCGAGACCTGCGCCAGGCCTTCGGCACCCCAGTCCCACGCGAAGCCGAGCCTTTCCTGGTAGTACTTCGCGCACGTGCCGATGTCGCGAGCCGGGATCTCCGGGATGGCGCCGGGAAAGGTCTCGCTCACCGGAACTCCTCGTGTGGTCGATGCCGTGGCGTGAACCGTCGATCCATCCTGCACCTGGGCAACCTGAATTAGGGTGATCATCCCGAGCCGGGTGTGCATCGGGAGCGAAGCGGCGTTCTCGAACCGGCAGAAGACGGGACGGCTGGCCATCGGCTTTGCCGTTGACCAAGATAGATAGAGTCCGGTCTCGGCCGCCGTCAGCCCCGCACCACCGGTCCCCGGACGATGTCGCCGCAGTGCACCATGCCGGCCCGTTCCAGCGCCCCGCGCGATGCCCGGTTCGCCGGATGGCACCGAGCCGCCGCAACGTGGCCGCCCTCCGAACCGATCCGCTTCAGCTCCTGCACGAGGTAGCTCGCGAGCCCTTGGCCGCGGGAAGCCGGCTCAACCTCCATATAGATGTCGCCGTACGGCGGGTTGTAATGGAAGAGCAGCCCTCCGGTCGCGACCAGGCGGCCGTTGCGCTCGAGGCCCCAGTCTCCCACCGGTTCCGTAGTATGGGCGAATATCGTTTTGCGGTCCGGTCCCGTCACCGGCCGAAGGACCACGTCCGGCGGCGGCAGAGCGGTTGACGTTCCGGCGGCGAACAGGTGCGCGGAGACTCGGTAGTTCGGCACGAACCGCTCGAGCAGCGGGCGCAGAAAGGGGTCGTTGGTCTGCGCCTCGAGCCACTGCGGCGCGGCGGCGGCCAGAACAGCGGAAACGCATTCGTCCGCCCGATGCCGGGCCTCGGCGTGCAGGAACAATTCCTTGACGGTGTCATGCGGAGTGCCCGGCGGGCCGCCCACCGCCGCATAGCCAAGGACCTGGCCGTCCTCCTCGAAGCGGAACAGCGTCGTGAACCCGCGGCGGTGCCAGGAGTCATGGACGATCTGGGTCGCCATGACGTCCCGGTACCGGTCGCGGAGCGGCATGATCGCCTCGAGGGTCGTTCGAACGACCAGCACCATTCGGAATCCCCCGGGCCGCCTCGCGCTGCTGCGGCCTCAATTTAGGGTCGTGGCCCCGGCTCTGGCCAGCGATTCGAAGGGGAATCCGAAGCCGGGGGGGCCTGCACCCATCGCCGTTGCCAGGCCCCCAGCCGGCGACTTACCCTTCGCAGCATCGGCGAGCAGCATCGGCGCCTGGTGCAGCCCCTTCCGACCGGAGCACCCCATGAGCCTGGCGTTCGAGCCATTCGTCGACGAGTCCGGCCGGGTTCACCGCTTCCTCACCACCGCCGAGGGGCTCGGCCGCTACACGATCGAGGTGTCGCTCCCGCCGGGACCGATCGATGCCGGCGGCGGCCTTCCGGTGATCGTCGTGCTCGACGGCAACCTCTTCTTCGACACCGTGCAGTCCGTGGCCCACGGCCGGATGGCCGCCGCCGGGCCGTTCTTGCCGTCGGCCGTGATCGTCGGCGTCGGTTACCCGCCGGACGAGGGAATGGCCAGCTTCTATGCCCGGCGGAACTACGACTTCCACCCGCCCTGGGACATGACCGACGCGATGGGTCAGCTCATCGTCTCGGTGTTCGGCCTGCTCCGGGCGGCGGACCGCAAACCCGAACTCGTGCTCCGGGCTGGCGGCTACGAGCGCTTCATGGAGTTTCTCCGCGCCGAACTGTTGCCGGCCCTCGCGGAACGATTCCCGATCGACCTCGGCAAACGCCACGCGCTGGTGGGCGATTCGTCCGGCGGCTTCTTCGCCCTCCGCAGCCTGTTCGATCCGTCGTCGCCGTTTCGGCGGGTGGTCGCCATCAGTCCCAGCTTCGGTGCCGCCGCGGGCGCGATCGAAGCGGCGGAGGCGGCCTGGTCTGCTGGGAACGACGATCTCGACCGGGACGTGTTCGTGTGTTGCGGGAGCGAGGAACTGGCGGGAGACCGGCGGGCCGTGGGCCGGTTCGGCAGCGGCGTGGCGTGGCTGGCCGAGACCTCCGCGATCCGGCAGTGGCGGAGCGCCCGGATCCAGTGGGAGATCATGAACAACGAGGATCACACCTCGGTCGGGCCGCGGGCCGTGGCGGCGGGCCTGCGTTCCGTCTTCCGGTGCCGGCCCGGGGTGGACGAAGCGCCTCGGCAGGCTGCGGCGCTGATGCTCGAAGTGCTCAAACAGCAGGGCTCCGACCCGACGCCCGTCGGGTAGCGCCCTTCGCTCCGGTGTCGGGTTCGGGCCCGGTCCTTCGATTGCCAGGCGTCGACGTCGAAGATTCATCTGCTCTAGCCGCCTGCGCCCCCGGGCTCAGCTGCCCGTCCGCCACCTCCAATGCAGCCGGTGGCACTCGCCGGACATGGCGGCCTCGCCGGGTTCAACTGGGCCTGTGCTAACGCCTCGCTCCGCTGATTCCGGTCGCGCATCCGAAGAAGTAGCGGTGCGGCTTGGCGTCGAGACCTTGTCGGGTCAGTGCCCCGAGCATACCCTCGCAATCGCCGAACTGCTCGGTGTACCGCCCGAGGAGCCGGTAGTTGTCCGGGTTCCCCAGCAGGAGGCGCCCGACCAGTGGAATCATCCGCTTGAGATAGAAGAGGTAGACGTCCTTGAACATCCAGCCGGCCGGGACCGAGACCTCGATCAGCGCGAACGTGCCCCGGGGCTTGAGGAGCCGGTGGATCTCCGCTGCCAGGAGGTCCCATTGGTCCGGTGTGAACGTTTTCAGGCCGAACCCGCAGACGACACTGTCGGCGCAACCGTCGGGCAAGGCGTTGGCGAGGACGTCCTGCTTGTGGAGTTCGATGTCGAGCCCGGGATGCCGGCCCCGGCGCCGGGCGGCCCCCGCGAGCATGCCCTGGGAAAGGTCGAGGCCGATGACGCGCCCCCGATGCCGGAGCGACGAGGCGACCGCCGGCCAGCACTCGCCCATGCCGCACATCAAGTCGCAGACGGTCGTGCCGGGTCGAATCCGGGCGGCACGGACGAGTTGCCGCCGCCACCGTGCCGAAAATCCGAAGGACGACAGATAGTTCACGGCCTCGTACGTGGCCGCCATCTCGTCGAACAGGCGCTCGACGAAACCGGGGTCGTAGATGTTCACCGCGGGATCCGGTAGCAGAGTTCCGCGAACCCGGTTCCGATCTGCCGGGCCGACACGAGCATGAGCGGCGGGCTGGTCAGGCGGCGGGGGAACAGGGGCTTGCCGCGCCCGAGGGTCACGGAACTCACCTGGACGATGATCTCGTCCAGCAGGCCCGCATCGTGGAACTGGCCGGCAAGGTCGCCGCCGCCGACGATCCAGATGTTGCGGGTGCCGGCCGCCGCCCGCATCGCGGCATGCACGGGCCGCACGTCGCCTTGTACGAAGGACAGCGGGGCTCCCGGCACCGGCGGAAGCGACCGATGCGAAAAGACCCAGGCCGGTTGCCGATACGGCCAGGACGATCCGTCCTGCGCGGTCATCTGGTCGGCGTGGCGGAGGATCCACTCGTAGGTGGCCGCACCCATCGCCAGCGCGCCGACCTCGGCGATGAATGTCGGGTAGGACGTGTCGTTGACGTTGCCGAGGGGAAAGAGCCAGTCGAGCGAATCGTCCTCGGTGGCGATGAAGCCATCGAGGCTGGTGGCGGTGAAATACTGGGTCTTCATGGGGTGACCGGCCGCGGATCCTTGAACTCGGGCGGCTTCCCGCGGAAGTCTCTGATGATCTCGGGCGCCGCCGGCGCCGTGCGGATCTTGAGCTGCCGGTACCCGAGTCCGCTGAGCACCGCCGACCCGACGATGATGCCCAGCACGAACGCCAGCTGCCCCCGCGACCGGGGCCGAGCCTGGAACGCCTCCAGCGCCGGGGCCCCGCCGACCAGGAACGACACGCCGGTCAGGACCGCCAGGGGCACGAAGACCACGCCCTTCGCCCAGCCGACGCCGCTCCGGCGTCCGCCGGATCCGAGCGCCTCATGGACGAAATACACCCCGGTCAGCACTCCGAGCCCGATCAATGCGAGCCCCGCCAGCCTGATCTTCACGGTCACGTCCTGTTTCGCTCGGTGTCAACTCGAGTCGGTGAGTCAGCGCCGCGACGGCACCGCCCGACCCTCGGCCGCTGTTCCGGGTGAGGAAGTTCGTCAGGCCGCGTGGCTCAGCCAAGTCGGACGCTGAGGAGGTGGAACGCGAACGCGAACCACGCGAGGTCGGCCAGGGCCAGGGCGACGAGCAGGCTCCCGATCCGCCCCACCGTGCCGCGCCCGGCCCAGCCACTGCCGACGTTCGCGATCGCCGCGACGGTCCCGGCCGCCGCACCGAGGGTGAGCAGTTGCACGATCCGGATCACCGGCTCCGACCCGACTTTCGACGCGAGGTCCGTCCCCATCACCACGCCCCAGCCGATCATCGCCGCTGCGCCGAGAAGCGCTGCAAGGCGGGCGAGCGTTGCTGTCCGCCGGGGCGGCGGGCCACCCCGGCGCCGGCGCAGGAGCGCGGCCACCGGCCACGACAGCGTGGTCAGCAGCAGGACCCCCGTCGCGCCGAGGAGCAGGGGAATGTTGAGCCAGGCCGACTTGATTGCCGGCACCGGCAGATCGATCCACACCGCCGCCGCCTGGTCGGTCCAGACCGACCGGACCCGCCCGGCGTCCACCTTCGCCACGAGCCGCGCCGTGCCGCCGACCTCGCGCCAGACGAAGTCGCCGACTTCGCGCCAAACCTGAGTCCGGCCTGACGGCTCGAAGGTGAGGAAAGCCGGGGTGGTGATGGTCCCGTCGCCATTGTCCCGGATCCGGGCCCCGAGCGCGAAGCGGGGAATCATGCCTAACGCTTCCTGGTAGTCGCCCCGCGGCTGCCGGGACCAGACGTATTCGCCCGCCAGGAGTGCGGCGTGCTCCCGTGCGGTGGCCACGGTCGGCTGGTCGGCCGGCGGCGGCGTCGGGAAGTACCGATCGACGAATGCCTCGAAGAGCCGGCTCCGTACCGCGAAGACGGCCGGCAGGAAGTCGGTCTCCACGCCGTCGCTGTTCATCGCGATGAACACGCCGGTCCCCAGATCCGGCAGCAGTTTGAGGTCGGCGTGGGCTCCTTCGCCGTCGCCCGAGTGTCCGATCACCCGGTGGCCGCGAGAGTCGGTCCGGAAGAGGCCCATGCCGATCGGCTGGACCCCCTCGATCGGCACGAAGGCCGCGGATTCCATCGCCGCGACGGATGCCGGCTCGAGGATCCGGATGCCGTCCACCTCGCCGCCCTGCAGCAACGCCAGCATCATCCGGGTCATGTCGGCGGCGGTCGTCGCGAGCGCGGCGGCCGGAGCATTCTCGGCGGCAAGGGCCCCGAAGAGATCGTCCGGGTACGGCTCGCGGGACGCCGCCGGATACATCCGCGCCGCGGGGCCGAGGGCGGCCGGGATGGTGAAGCGGAACACCGAACGCGTCATGCCGAGTGGGCTCAGGATGTGGCGCTCCACGTAGGCACCGAACGGCTCCCCGGCGGTCCGGCTCACGATGTAACCGGCCAGGGTGAGCCCGTAGTTGGAATACGCGGGAATGGTACCCGGCGGGAAGATCCGGTCCGGGACCTCGGCCGCGAAGTCGTGCAGCGACCGGGGCGGGTCCCACCGCTTATAGGAGGTTTCCTCGAAGCCGGCGGTATGGGTGAGCAGGTGCCGCAGGGTAATGGGTTGCCCGAACGCGGCGGGGATCCGGAAGTCGAGGTACTCGTTCACGTCCCGGTCGAGGTCAAGCGCGCCGCGTTCGACCTGCTGCATCACGGCAATGGCGGTGAACGTCTTCGAGACCGAGGCGGCGCGGACCACCGTGGCCGCCGTCATCGGCAGGTTGGCGCCGAGGTCCGCCGCCCCGAACCCGCGCGCGGTCAGCACCTGGCCGTCCTTGACCACGGCAATCGCCAGCCCGGCGATGTCGGCGGCGCGAATGGTCGGCGGCACGAGCGAATCGAGCCACCGATCGAGATCCGGGGCGGTAAGCGGCGGCGGTGCCTGGGCGGGCAGGAACGACGTCGGGAGGAATGCGAGCAGGATGGCCAGCCGGAAGGCAGCGTGCACGAGGGGCTCCAGTCGCGCCACTCGTCTGCGGGAGCCGCCCGGAGCCTTCCGGACGGCAGCCAGGCAACCGGCGAGGGCCCAGCACGGTCGCTTCGTCTGGCAAGCTACGCCGCAGGCCCGGCGGACGCCAGCAGCCCGGTTGGCATGAATCCGAGATGGGCAGGAAAGCAGGCGCGCTCATGACCGGCAGGGTGGTCGCGTGCATCGGGCCGGTGCGGCCCGCTGTCGAACCGACGGCGAGTATCCGGGCCGACGCCTGGCGATGGTCGTCGGCCCGGACGGGGCTAGAACTTGAGTTCGTCCCACGTCAGTTCGATCGTCCGGCCGTTCGGGGCGTTGCTCCCGCCCTGGCCGTAGAGCGTGATGGTGCCCTGGCCCGATTCGATTTTCCAGAGGTAGCGCGCCCCGGTCCTCGTGACCGAGTGCCGCTCGTTTCCGGCACCGTCGTAGGCCACGACGGTCATCGACGAACCGTTGCTCCCGTCGGAAAAGACCCAGTAGACGTACTCGCCCCAGCGAATCACGGGGCAGGTCGGACTCGGGTTGGCCTGGCCGGTGGTCACCGCTCCCGGGCCATCCTGGCAGACCATTCTGAGATTCGCGCCCGCGGGCGGGGTCGGGGCGTTGGCCGCCGGTTCGGTGCTCACCACCGGATCGCCGGAGAAGGGCACGGGCTCGGGCGCAGCGGGGTTCCGGCCGCAGGCCAGGGCGCCGAGCAGCAGGGCTGCGATGGTCCAGGATGCTGAATGGTGGGTTCGTGCGTTCATGATCGCCTCCGGATTGGTGCCCGTCACTGGGCTTCACCCCGGAGAGCGTCATTTTGGCGTCGACTCCCTCATCCGTCTGGTGGCGCCGAAAGTCGGCAAACGCCGACCACCGGCGTACCCCGCGGCATCCTCGCCCACGAGGGCGATGCGGTCCCCGGCGACCGTCGGGTCGATTCCCCCCCGAAGGCGGCAGCCCCACGACCGCAGCCGCAAGCCGACCCTCGGCGTCGAAGACGTCGTACCGCACGCCGGCGGGCGTCTGGGCCTCGACCCAGAGGTTCCACCGCCGAACGGCGTGGTGAAAGTGGAGATGCCGCGGTCCGCCCGCTGGCAGGTGCGCATCGGCGCGAGACCGGCGGTCGGACGCCTGACGACGATGCTGTCGGCGACGAGGGTCCCGGCCGTTACGACGGCGACGATTCGGCGGAAGCTGGCAGCGGTCATCGGAGGTTCTCTTCGCGGGGATCACGGGTGAGGATCGCGGCCGTGACGATCCGGCGAG
This sequence comes from Gemmatimonadales bacterium, assembly GCA_050183815.1. Lineage (GTDB taxonomy): Bacteria > Gemmatimonadota > Gemmatimonadetes > Gemmatimonadales > GWC2-71-9 > SHZU01. Next base: position 44,971 of record JBFXAY010000019.1, read on the forward strand.
GGGCCGTCGCCGTTTCTCGGGGCGGCCCCTTCAGCGATCGTCAGGCCACACCATGTCTCGAAACAGCTCGGCCACGGCGATCGTGACCCGCCGACCGGCGGGTGTCGTCCGCACCAGGGTTCCCTCGATCGGGATCACCGCTCGGCGATCCGGACGGCTCGTCTCCACGGTTCGCGCCTTGAGGTCGATCACCCAGACTTCCTGGACGCCGGCGGCCAGGTACGCATCGCGCTTGTATTCCCGATCGTACACGCGGGAGCCCTGGCCCGACACCTCGACCGCGAGCCAATGCGTCCGCACGTCCTCCCACGAGGGACCTGCCGGCCGGCTCCCGACGAGGAGGTCCGGCTCGAGATGAAGATCGGGCCGGGCCTCGACCGTGCCGGGGGACCAGATCCTGACGTCGGGTTCGGCGACGAGTTCGCTGGCCAGCCGGACGAGCAGGGCCGAAACCAGCGACTGGTGAGGATGACCGGGCCCCGGCGTCACGAGCAGGATGCCCTCGACCAGCTCGTAGCGGTTTCCGTCCCTCGGGAACCGGTCCAGGTCGGCGACCGTGTAGCGGCGGAGGACGGCAGGCATGACCATAGTATGCGGTCTCGGCGGCGGGGGTGGCAACTCGGCACCACCCACAAAGCGGTTCGGTACGCGTTGGCCGGTAACCTGAACGCCGCGTGGCGAGGCGCCTTGCCGCAACGCTATTCGGCGGCCTTCGCGTCCGGACCGGTGACGTCCAGGAAGTCCGCCCGGGGCCTACCGGGGTTGGGAGGGACGCCGCGGACCGCGGATGGCAAGACCCGGGCGCACCCCCGCCACGAGCCGGCCGTCCCGTACGACCGGCACCCCGTTGACGATGACGAACCTGATCCCCGCCGAGGGCAACCGGGGTTCACGATAAGTGGCGCGGTCGCCTAACGTGGCCGGGTCGAACGCCGCGAGGTCCGCGTCCATCCCGACCTGGACGCGCCCTTTCCGGCGCATCGCGGCCGCGCGGGCTTCGAGCGCCCGGGCGGGGAGGAGCGTCGCTTTGCGGATAGCGCTCATCAGCGTGAGTGATGAATCCTCCCGGACGTAACGGCCCAGCACCCGCGCGAAACTCCCGGCAAGGCGCGGGTGAGCGCCCGACGAGTCGCCGATGCCGTCGCTCGCGATCAGGACCAGACTGTCGGCGAGGATCCCGCGGACGACCGGTTCCTCATTGCTATGGATGAACACCAGGCCCTTCTCGAGCCGCCGGCGTTCGAAGGTCGTCCGGGTCAGCCGCTCGCCGGTGGCGGGCCACTCGAAGCGGGCAAACCGCTCCGGCGCCCATGCCCGCCAGCCGTCGAACGCGGGCGATTCGATGTAGGTCATGGCGGCCGTGTAGGGATACGCCTCCACCGTGACGTCGAGACCGCGGGCACGGGCGGCCCGCACCAGGCCGAGCAGGCGGGGCGCGTCATCGCCGTAGCTGCTGTTGATGTGGACGATCTGGAGCGGCACGCCGGTCAGGAACGCGGCCGCGAAGACCTCCTCCGTCTCGAGCCAGTACTGCGGCTCGTCGGTCGCCCTCACGTGGACATGCACCCGGGTACCCGGAAACGCGGCGGCGGCCTTGAACACTTCGAGCACTTCCCAGGGCGTGGCTCCGGGATGCTCCTCCAGGATCATGCCGACGCCGAGGGCGCCGTCCGTCAGTTCGGCGCGAAGCCCGGCGGTGAGTTCGGTCAGGGCGCTGTCGCTCAGGGCGCGGTCGTGCGGTCCGGGGCGGCGCCGGCCATGGCTCGCGGCGGCGCCGTAGTTGATGAGCGCCCGACCCTCGAGTGCGTCGTACCACGCGCCGACCGCGGTCACTCCCTCCTCCATCTCGAACGCGCTGGTGACGCCGTCCTGCGCTTTGAGCATCAGGCTCGCCGAATCGTGAACGTGTTGGTGGAGGTCGATGAAACCGGGGCTGACCACGAGCCCCCGGGCGTCGAGCGTGTCACGGCCGGTGAGGGGAGAGGCCGAAATCATCACGATGGCGCCGCCCCGGATGCCTACGTGGCGGACACCGTCCAGCCCGGTCTCGGGGTCGATCACCCGGCCGCCTGCCACGATGAGGTCGTACGCCGGAGCCCTCTGCCCGCACCCGGTCAGGAGGAGGCCGATCAGATACGGGGCAGTACCGAGGAGGCGACGAACGATGGCGTCGGACATGACCGGTCAATAATAGCCCCGGCGTGAATATCCGCCCTCGATGAATGCCGGTTCGTTCGGGACTGACCCCGCCGGCAAGCCGGCGGGGTCTCCCGGAGTCCTCACGGTCCCGCTGGCGGCCCGGTCAACGGAAAGAGCCAGTCCCGAAGCGCCCCGCCCTGGGCACACCGCATCGCGGCCACCGTGGTCGGAATCGGTCCGGGCGCGCTCGCGGCCGGCAGCAGCAGCGTGTTGAGGGTGACCGCGCCGGATCCGTCCACCAGCTCGAGAAGGCTCACGTCGATCGCCGGCAGGAGATAGAGCGCCTTCCGCCGGGCCATCATCTCGAGGTAGACCTGCTGGGTCATCAGCGGCGGATTGAGCACGACCGGCGGGAAAAGCCAGTTCTGCTGCATTGCCGGGAGCGGCCGGGTCCAGGGCCGCACCGCCGTCGGATTTGAGACCCCGGTCGAATTCATCGGCGCCACCATCGCGTCGGCGATCGCGTCCACCATCTTGATCAGGTCCGCCGGTGCCAACGGCCCCATGATGGCCGGCTGATTCGGATCGGCAAACTCCCAGGTGCGGAGCTCGAGCAGATTGGCCGACGGGAGCGGCCGCTGGTCGAGTCGCACCTCGAATACCCACGGCCACGTCACCTCCACCGTCGCGCCGGTCCGGAAGTTCGCCTGCAACTCGGCCATTCCGAACAGCGCCGCGGTGCCGTCAGTGCCGGTGTTGGTGGTGACCTCGAAGCAGGCCCGGACGTCGTCGAAGAACACCACCAGCGGCCTGGTGCCCGACCCGATCTCGTCCGGCGCCATCTCGGCGCGCGGCGGGACCGCCGGCCAGAGATGGATCTGGACGGGGAACCGTTTCAGCAGCCCGGGCGGTGCCACGCTCATGAACCGGGCAATCGTCGCCGGATCGGTGATCGTCACCTCGAACCGCTTCGCGATCCACTGGCTGTAGAGGTAGTAGTTGATCGCGTTCTGGGAGACCCCGAGCCCGACGAAACTCCCGACGGTGATCGCCGGCCCGGGGCCGGGCACCGTGGCCGGCTGCGGGTTGAGCCCGTTGCGCATGTCGAGGTGCGCCTGGACCAGCTGGGTCTTGATCTGCTCGCTGGTCGCGACCTGGGTCGTGAACGGCTGAGTGGCCACTTCGTCCACGGGCCGGATGTCGGCCGTGAGTTCGAGCAGGGCGCCGGCGCTCGACGAGGCGCCACCGCTCACCGCACGGAGATTGTTCTGCTTGCCGGCCACGGGCAGCTGGAGCCCCTGGTTGCGGAGCAGTTTCTCGATCTCGGGCACGCCGGCGGCGGCGAGGATCGAGCCCCAGAGGTCGAAGGCGTTCCCAAGTGCGGCGATCAGCGAGTCGACCGCATTGGCGATCAGGTTGGGCGTCCGGCCGAACGTGGACACTGCGATCGTTCCGGTCCGGCTCAACAACGACACGAAGGGCTCGACCCGTTCGGTGGCCGGGTCGAAGTCGAAGGTGACGTCGACCGTCCAGGTGACGCCGGTCGCGGTGGCCCGGACGACGGTCACGTTGTTGAGGATGAAGTGGATGAGAACCACCAGGACGATGGCCAGCGGACAGAGGTGCGGGGCCAGCAGGCAGATGGCCACGGTGCCCAGGCCGGCGATGAAACTGCCGAACAACGTGGTGGCCCGGGTGATGGTGCCGGTCAGCGCGATCGGCGGCAGGCTCAGTCCGAGGACCACGTTGCCCGACGCACCGATGGTCGCGGCCGTCACGAACGGTCCCGCCAGCGCGCCGAAGTTCGCGGTGCCGGCGATCCCGGTCACGCCGACGGTGAAGAGCGGCGGCGTGGTCACCCCGCCCATCGTGATCGAGCCGACAGGAAACGGGGTGGCCGAGACGCCGAGACCGCCGATGGTGACGGTACCCAGCTCCATGGTCTCGTACGCTTCGACCAGCGACTGCTGATCGGTGAGGCTCAGGGCCGAGAGGTCGCCTCCCGCGGCGATCAGGTTGGTACTCGCGGGTGGCCCGGCACCCCAACTCGCCAGCGTGGCCGCCAGCGTGCCGGCCGCGAACTCCCGCTGGGTCCGCATCAGGCCCATCGCGTCCCGCTGGTAGAGCGTGAGGAATGCGATCCGGTCGAGCAGGCCACCGCCGCCGCCGGGCCCGGGGAACGGTGGCGAGCCGACGGTGCGCGGCTGCCGGAGGAGACAGAAGACGCCGCTGCCGGGCGCGTTGGGGGTGGCGGCGGCGATCGCTCCAAGGCTGCCCAGCCACGGGATGGTCCAGGTTCCCCCGGCGATCGTCGTCGGGCCGATCAGCGGCGCGATCAGGTTGGCCGTGTTGGCGGCGACGGTGAAAAGATCCTGGTGGATCGTGGCGGCCACCGAACCGAACCGGGTGCTCCCAAGGCAGTCGGGCGTCAAATCCTGGAGGAACTTCCGGGCCTTGGCCTTCCCGCGCGGCTCGCCCTCCAGGCCCTGCCGGACCACCTCCGCCTGGATCTCGGCGGCGGTCGGCTGGTCGGGGTCAGCCTCGGGAGCTCTCGGCGCAAACGTCCGGATCACCTTTTCCATCGGCCGGTAGGATGCCGGCGGTTCGAAGTCCCGGGCCGACACCTTCACCAGCTCGACCGCCTCGACCACGAGCTCTGACACGGGCCGGGATTTCCCTTTGACGAAGGTCCGTTCCCCGGAGATCAGTCCGGCCTCGGCGATCCGGGCCCATGGAAGACCGCTCCCCGCATGGCAACCCGCACCGCAGTGAAGCACCCGCATCAGCGCGGGTCCGAACGGCCGGTGTTCCTTGCGTTCCGAGACCGTGATCACATGCCGGAGCGGTCCGAGCCCCGGATCGTTCGTGGTGATCGTGAATCGCCGCCCTCCCTCGGCCGCCGTCTCGTCCACCGAGGTGTTGCCGGACGGCGCGATCCGGTTCCGGGGGATCAGGCTCGCGGGAATCCGGGCCAAGCTTTCGTTGGCGTGATCCCAGACGTCGAGTCCGCCGGTGGACCGGTGCACCACCGTCATGGCCTTTGGTCCGATGCCGTAGCTCACCCGCTGGACTGTCTCGGTGAGGAGCAGGTCGACCCGGTAGCCCTGGTCGCCGTCGGCGAGATCGTCGAGGAGCGAGGCCGCGATGCCGCCGAGCCCCGCGAGCGAACGATCGACCCGGACCCGGCATCGGACCCGGAGGCCTGCGCTGGTTTTCGACCCCCGGGACGGGCCGGCCCGGGGTGTGGTCCGTCTGGAACCGGCTGCTGCACGTGCCATGGACTACCTCCGTCGTTCGTTAGGCAGGATTTTGGAGTCAGAAGCAGACGCCGTTGGTGATCTTCACGTTGGCGGCCTGGCCGGCGATCACCGTCGCGGGGCAACTGACCGTGGCGTCGCCCACGCGCCAGGAGCCGGGCCGCATGTCGGGGAAGATCACGGTCGTCTGGCACGCCGGTGCGTTCGGCGTCGTCGAGGAGCTGCCGGAGAAGGCGTACGGCTTGGACGTGGTCGTTCCGGTCCCGGCGGTGCCGCTGACGGACACCGGCGTGGCCTCGATCGAGCCTGAACCGGTGCACTGGTAGGGCGGCGAGGTCACCGCCCCGAAGCCCAGGCTGACGACGATCGACCCGGTCGTCGGCGGCGGAGGCGGTGGGTTGGTTCCGCCGCCGCCGCCGCTCGCCACGATTGCGGCCAGGCCGGCCATGCTCACGCCCGCCAACACTACGCCTTTGAGAGTTTCTCGAACGGTTCGCATCGGACGACTCCAGGTGTGGGTGATGAAACGGGCCGCGATGGCGCCGCCGAGGAGGGCGGCGGCGAGGTCGGCCGGGTCGAAGGTGCCGGCGAGGAATCGCCGGACGACCGGGGGGAACGCCGGGCCGGCGGCAGCGATGAGCCAGGCCCGGGCGATCGGCTGCTGGGCGGCTTCGAGGATCAGGTTGATGGCTACCCAGGCGCCGCAGGCGCGCAGGGCCGATCGACTCCGATCGAACACTGCGGCCGTCAACAGCGAGAACGCGACGACGTGGATCAGGGTCGGGACCGGGCCGAGGACATATAGGAGAGAGTGGGGGAGAACCGGCCGACGCGGACCGGTCTGCTGCAGAAGGGCGGCGATGGTGCCTGGGCGGGCGGCACCGTAGAGCGCGAGTCCGGCCGCGAGCCAGAGGAGGCCCGCTGCCAGCATCCGGGTCCGGCGCGAGGCCGTAGCGGCCCGGCCGGAAACTCCGTCGTCCGTCTGGTTTCTGGTCACCGGCCCCCTCGGATTCCAGCCGTGTGTGGTTCGGCTGGCCCGAGAATGGGGCGGGGGGTTCAGGAGAGTGTCAGCGGCGCATCATTTGGCCGGGGAAGCGTCCTCGGTGCCCCGGATGTGGCTCAGATCGCGTCCTCACCCCCGATAGGTGCCGAAGAACAGACCATAGCCGTCGACATCCTTGACCACGAAACCCCGGAGGCCGTCCTCGCGGGGGTCGCCCAGCGGCACCGCGATCGAAACGCCGTGCGAGGCGAACTCCGCCGCCAGCGCGTCCGGGTCGGGAACTTCGAGGTAGGCATCCCAACAGAAGGCCGGTTGCCGGCTGACATTCGGGACCGGGTCGACGACGACCTCCTGGCCGTCGACGATCGCGCCGAGGGCCTTGAACCAGATCATCGCGCCGTCGCGCCGCACGATGCCGAAGAACTCGTCGTCGGGTGCCGGGCCGCGAAAGACGACCTCGAAGCCCAGCTTGTCGCGATAGAATGCCAGCGTCGCCGGAACGTTCGCGACGATGAAGCACGGAGCGATCCCGGATATCGTGGGTCTCATGTCACCCGCTGCGTTCAGCGCGAATGGGGGTGGAACGCGGCCGCGAGCCGCTCGCCGAGCACTGGGGCCAGCGACCGGGAGAAGGTGGCGCTGATGTGGTCGTCGTCGGTGTAGAGGATCATCCCGTCCCGCTCCGTGGCACACGGCCCGGCCGGCCCGCAGATCCGGTCGCTCATGTCGACGAACCGCACCGGCAACCCCCGCGCCGCCCGATCCTGCGTGCGGCGGGCCTTGGCGATGAAAGCCCGGTCCGGCGTGAACCGGCAGTCCGCGGCGAACGGGAGCCCGGCCGCGCGCCGAGAGAGGCAGGCGGGCACGTCGAACGGCGACCACGGCACGTCCCGGAGCACCGCGATCGGCACGCCGAGCTTCGCGAGTCGGGCATAGGTCCGCCGCAACCCCTCGATCCACACCGCCTCCGGCAACCGCATCTCCTGCCCCGGCTCGGCCTCGACGTAGTAGTCCGCGTTCGAGAGGATGATCGCCGCCGGCGGTGCCGCCTCGAGCCGGCGGAGGCTCTCCTCCCGGTACCTGAGACAATTGCCCAGCGCCCGTTCCGCCACACCGGTCACCAGGCCGCGGAGATCGGCCACGGGGCAGGCGCCCATGACGTACGGCTCGATCCGCCAGCCGAGCTCCGTGCCGGCCAGGCCAAGGCCGCCGAGCCAGTGGAAAGCGTGGGAGTCACCGAGAAGCGCCACCGTCGTGGGCGAGGTCGTTGCCCCCATGGCGCAGGCGGCCCGCGCCGCGGATGGCGATCGGCTCCAGCAATCGCTGCTGGCGTAGTCCCGCCGGGCGGCCGCGTATCGGCGATGGATGCTCGACTCGACGTGAACGGCGCTTGCCCGCGCGGCGGCAAGGCCGAGTGCCGCGATGGCGGCGCTCACGCCGGCGGCGGCGAGCAGCGGCCGACCCGTGCTCAGACGCATCACCAGCCCGCCGGTCAGGCTCGCGGCGAGGGCTCGGTGGGTGAGGGCGGCCGCCACCAGGGCGAGCGCTCCCCAGGCCAGCTTGCCCGCCGGCCCGATCTCGGGCCGGATCACGGCGCCGAGGGTCATGAGCGGGAGGTGCCAGAGATACCAGCCGAACGACACCGCCCCGAGGGCCACCAGCAGGCGGGAACCGAGGAGGCGGCCGGGTCCGGTCGTCATCGCGCGATCGCCCACGGCGAGGAGGCAGAGCGTGCCGCCCACCGGGGCCAGCGCCATCACGCCCGGGTACTCGATCGTGCTTCGGTAGAGCAGTGACGGCACCACCAGGAGGCCGAGCCCGATCAGCTGCACCGTTGCGATCCGCTTCGCTGAGCCGCCGACCGCATTCTGGCCGCCGCCGGTGAGGAATGCCATCAGCGCGCCGGCGCAGAACGACCAGAGCCGGGTGTGGGGTCCGAAGTAGGCCCACATCGGGGCGCGGTCGTTGATGATCACCGACGCGACGAAGGAGATGAGCCCCGCGATCGCGATGCCGGCCAGCACCGTGCGCATCACGATCCAGCGGCGGTCGGCGCCCGTCGCGTCACCCGCGAGCCGTTCGCCCCACGCGGCGAGGAGCATCACCAGGAACGGGAACCCGAGGGCGAGCTGGAGTTCGACGCCCAGGGTCCAGGTGTGGAGCAGGGGGTTCTGGCCGGCGCCGAAGTAGTCGACCCCGTCCGCCGCGAAGGCGAGGTTGCTCGCGAAGGCTGCCACGGGGGGCACCCGGCCGGCCACGGCGGCCCGGTCGATCGGGGCGTAGAGCAGCGTCGTGGCCAGGGTACCGAGGAGGACCACCGCGAGCCCGGGGAGGAGCCGCCAGGCGCGCCGGGCGGCCAGGTCGAGGGCGCCGATTTCCTCGCCCGTGGCCAGGCGGCGGGCCAGCGTCGTGGCCAGGAAGAACCCGGACAGCACGAAGAAGACGTCCACGGCCACGAAGGCACCGCGCAGCGCCGGGAGCCCCGCGTGGAAACCTACCACGAGGAGCACCGCGAGGCCCCGGAGGCCGTCGAGATCGAGACGTCGGTCGTTGGTCACAGGGTCGGGCAGCTGTCTTGGTCCAGGTCCAAGCCTACGGGGCCGGGGACCGTGGGGTTTCCGGGGGCCTGTCCGGCGCCGGCCGACCCGCCGGGGCGGAGGGCTCGTCAGCCGCTGCCGGCGTTCATTTCGCCCGGATCCTGTTGTCCCTCGGGTGGTGCTCGAGTTCGCAGAGATCCAGCGCTTCCATCAGCGGGGGAAGATACACGCCGAACCGTCCGCGCAGTCCCTTCTTGAGGCCGTACCAGCCTTGAACCGGGTTCTTCGCGGAACGGCCCCACGCCTCGACGGTGCCTTCCTTGGCGGGCTTCTGCTCGTCGGCGCCACCGAGCGGCATCCAGTCTCCGTGCCGCCTCAGCATGGCGTGGAGGTCGTCGATGCACCGGGCGTCGTAGAGCAGGACCGTCTTGCCGACGGTACAGACGAGCACCTGACGCCCCTCTCGCTCGTCCAGTTGCATGGTGTACGCCGCGGTTCCTGGCGCGGTCTTGAGCGCCCAGGTCTTGCCTTTCATCCGGTCGAGTCCCTTCATCATCGTCCTCCGGTGTGGTTGTTGTCTCCCGACCCAGTGGATCGTGGCGACGGTCGCCACGCGATCCACGCGATCGCGGGCAGGAATACGAACGGGATGTCGGTGAGGAACTTGACCGAGTATTCCGGCGCCGCGAGCGCGTGCGGAATCATGATGACGCCGTGCGCCAGGTTGGCCCATGCCGTGAACTCGAGGAAGAGGCGGTGGGCGCCCACGTCCTGCGCCGCGCGGAGGAGGTACCAGGACCACACCACGTAGACCGCGAGGAGCATCGGCGGGACGGGGTCGTGCATCGGGCCCCAGACGAGCCAATGCCAACGACCCCCGGCCTCCCATGACGCCGGTCGGACGATGAACGCGATGGTCAGCACGCTGAACAGTCCCAGCGACAGCCAGCCGTAGATACGGAAGAAGGCCGCCAGCCGGCGCGGCCGGAAGTCGTCAGTCATCAGGGGATGCCCCGTGAGGTAGCCGTTACCCTGATTGTCGAAACCCGGGGGTGAAAAGGATACGCCGGAGGCGTATCTTCCCGGCCGTTTCCTCTTCCTCCGTCATCCCGACATGCCAGAGCCCCGGCAGGACCTCACCCCGGCCGTGCAGGACGCGGTCCTCCAGTCCCGCCGCCAGTTCGTGACCGCCGCCGCGGGGTTGCGGCCCCGGCTCCACCGTTTCTGCGCCCGGATGTGCGGCAATGCGCTCGACGGCGAGGATCTGGTGCAGGAGACGCTCGCCGAGGCGTTCTTCCACCTGCCGGCGCTCAAAGATCCGTCACGCTTCGAGCCGTGGCTCTTCCGGATCGCGTACCACCGCTGCATCGACTTCCTTCGCCGCGAACAGCGGCGGAAGACGGAGGTTCCCTTCGAGGAAGAGCATGACCAGCCCGAGGAAGCCGACCCGCTGGGCGACGCACCGATCGACGCCGCGCTCGTGGCGCTGGTGAGCGGGCTGCCACCCAAGGAGCGGGCGGCCGTCCTGCTCAAGGACGTGCTCGACTATCCGCTCGCTGAGGTCGCCGCCATGGCCGACTCCAGCGTGGGTGGCGTGAAGTCGGCGCTCCACCGCGCTCGCACCAAACTGCGCCGGATGCCCGCGGTGCCGGCGGTGACCGAACTCGGGGGCGAGGAACGACGACTCTTCGAGGCCTACGCCGACGTTTTCAACCGCCGCGACTGGGACGCGCTCAAGCGCCTGGTGCGGGCCGACGCCCGCCTGGAGATCGTCGGATCCACCGCCGACCTGATGTCCGGCCTCGGCGCCACCTACTCGACGAACTACACCACGTTGCCCTGGGAGTGGCGCCTTGCCGCGGGAATCGTCGACGGCGTACCGGCCGTGGTGCACTGGCGCCGCGAGGGCGACCGTTGGTCACCCCACTCCGTCGTGCGATTGTGGTGGGAGGATGGCCGGGTCACCCGGATCCGCGACTACATCCACGTGGACTATCTGCTCGCTGGGGTCGTTCCGACCTGACCGCCGGGCCACCGGATGGCTCGAATCGACCCCATCGGAGGCCGCCGGCGGTCGGGTTCCAAGCCCCCTATCGAACCGCGAGCCAGACCGGCTCGAGCGGCGGGAGCGAGCCACGGACGTGGGGCCACCGGGAGGCCCAGACCGGAGCGGCTTCGACCCGCAGGGCCACGGCGGGCCCGAGATTTCCCACCGACCCGCTGGCTTCGATGCAGGACGAGAACTCTTCGCTGTGGTCCTCCGCGTATGCGCTGCAGGAGAATTCGCCGGAATCCTTCTCGACCGTGGTCTCGATCTGCCCGATGGGCGTGCAGATACACTTGTTGCTCGCGGAGCTGCAGCCGGCAAGCATCAGACCGGCCGCGGACACGATGAGCAGGCGCATGGTGGCCTCAAGGGAAGGTTGGGAATTCCTAATCTCGGAACAACTGCCGAAGCTGTCAAACCGGTGTCAAGCTATTCCCTCACCACGACTGTCGCCGCCCCCTGCTCCGGGACCGTGATTTCTAGCGCGGCCCCGAACAGCAGCCCGCGATCGGCGTCTCGCGCGGCCCAGGAGAGGAGCGTGGCCACCGACGGCGTGAGGCGCCCCCGCCAGACCCGTCGCCCGTCAACCGCCACGTCGACCGGCCGCGCGAAGTCGATCCGCTCCGGCGAGAGCAGCACCGTGAACCGCCGGACGTTCCAGGTCCGCGCCACGATCCCGTTGCCGTGCCGCTCCAGATGGACCCGTCCCGCGGGCCGGCGATGGGGAAAGAGGTCGCCGGGGAACGCATCGCGGCGGGCCGGCTCGCTGCCGAGTTCGTCGATCACGAGCCAGGACACCCGGTTGCCCCGGTCGACCCGCTCGGTTTCCCAGTCGAGCGTATCGGGCAGCGGCCGGCGGGGATGCGCCGCGAGGAACCGGTCCATCGCCGGGCGCTCCTCCGGCATCCAGGCCACGCTGTGGTCGCCGTCCTTCTCGGTGAACGCGACCGTGGCCCCGGCCCGGCGGAACGCCTCGACGTAGGGCATCATCGAGGCCGAGGGATAGAGCCGGTCGTTCCGGGCATTGGCCACGAAGAACGCCTGATGCGACAGGTTCCGCGGGAACAGCTCGCCGCTGCTCTGGAACCGCGGATTGGCGAGCACCGCGGGATGGCCGATCAGGATCAGATAGGCGGACCACATGGTCGGCGCCTTGAACGCCTGGTACCACGCCCCGGTGCCGCCGTCCGACTGGCCGTAGAGCGAGACCTGGTTCTCGTCGATGCGGTAGACGCGGGCGAGCTCCGCGACGATCGCGTGGAAGGTTTCCACCTGGGCCCATTCCCACCACACCGACTGGGCCCAGCCCGAGGGAAACACGGCGATCACGTCAGGCGTCGCGGTCTCCTCGGGATCCTTCCAGGTACCCGGCTGAGCTCGGCCGACCCCGCCGTGGAGATAGAACCGGACCGGGTAGCGGCGGGTGGGGTCGTAGGCCGAAGGGACCACGATCTGATAGGGATGGTCGAGTCCGTCGGAAGCGCGGTAGACCCGGTCGAGCAGGCCCGTCGGGACCATCCGATCGGCTGGCGGCCCGTCGCGCAGGGCACGGTAGACCGCCTGGAACGATGCCCGCGAGCGGACGACGGCCGTGGCAACCGCGGCGCGGGCGGCGGGATCGGCACTGTCCCACCAGCCGGCCAGCGGGTCCGATTGCGTCCTGACCGGGCTCGCGAGAGCGAGCAGTCCGGCGGCGAGCAGCCCGGTGAGTCGACTCACGGGCGGTCGTGGAGGAATCGAGTCACCCGCCAACAGTAACACGTGGTTGTCAGCTTGGCTTGCTGGTCCTCCGCGGCAGCGGTAACGTCAAGCGGCACCGGCTGCCGCCGGCACCAGACCATCAAGGAGACTCCATGACGCCCGAACAAGCCACGTTCCTGGCCCAGCAGTATGCCCAACTGATGCGCGGTGAATTCCCGGCAACCTGCAAGGTCCTGGCCGCCGTGACGGAGGACGGCCGCGGCTACCGGCCCGATGACAAATCGCGCACGGCCTGGGAACTCGCCACGCACCTCGCCACCACGGACGTCTGGTTCCTCGATAGCGTGCTGAACGGGGCGTTCGCCTGGGATCCCGAGGCCGGCAAGAAGGCGGAGGCCGCGTTCCGGTCGGTCGCGGACGTGGTGGCGTACTACGAGAAAACCTTCCCGGCGAAAATCGACGCGGTGCTGGCCATGCCGGGCAAGGATCTCGCCAAGACCATCGACTTCTTCGGGTTCATGCAGGGGCCGGCGGTCGGATTCATGGGAATGGGCAACAATCACGGCATCCACCACCGCGGTCAGCTGGCGGCCTACCTGCGCGCGATGGGGTCCAAGGTTCCGGCCATCTACGGCGGCAGTGCCGACGAACCGATGGCGGGGATGTAGCGGTCTGGTTCAGGCTGCGAGGGCCGTTGCCGGCGCCGGGATCGTCCGCGCCGCCGAGCGCCGGCCCGCTCGCGCCTACGGCACCCGCCGCCCGCTCCCGAGCAACGCGTCGGTGTCGTCCCGGACCTCGAACGACATCGGCCGCCCGTTCACCCGGGTGAACTCGAACACCATGTCGGCTACCATCTCGAGGATCCGGCCGTTCCGGATGATGGTGGGAATGAACCAGTCGTCGTTGATGCGCACCATCGGCTGGTCCTGCAGCGTCGGATACCACGACGGGAACGGCGTGTACCGTTGCAGCAGCATCCCGTCCCGGTAATACAGCTCCATCCCGATCACGGAGGTGGTGTCGTCGGCCCACCGCCATTCCCATTTGCCGAGGTAGGGGGCCACCTCCGCCTCGGCGATCGGGATCGGGTGCGAAGGCTGGACCTGGGCCGCGAGGGTCACCGACCGGTCGGCCCACTCGAACCGGAGGATGGCTCCGTCCGGGCGAACCTCGGGAAACGACCAGGTGAGAATCTCCACGGCGCCACCGCTCTCCGGGCGGATGGTCCACCGGATCTGTGCGGCGGTCGAGTCGGGATGCTCGGTGTGGTAGCGGAGATGGCGCGGATCGAGAATGACGGTCCAGTCGCCCTGGGTCACGGTAAACCAGACCGAATACTTGCCCTTCGGCACCCGGTGGCCGTCGAGGGTCACGTCGCGGTTCACCTCGAGCGTCGTGGCCCAGTTGGCGCCCGGGGTCCAGACCTCGCCCCAGCGAACCTCCCGGCCGAAGATCGCGGTTCGGCCCCTGACCTGGGGACGGGCGTAGTTGATGGTGAAAACGGTGCCGTCCACCGTCTGGGACACCGTGCTGCGCTCGGATGCCCGGACCTGTCCTGCAAGCGCCGCCGGCCCGGCCGTGACCAGGGCGGCCGCCAGCAGGGACGCCGCAGAGCCCCTCATCCGTAGCGCGCGTCCACGCCGCGCCGAATTTCGTCGAGCGTCTTGCCGGCCCCGTGGAGCCGGTGCACCAGCCGGGCGTGTCCCTGGCAGATCAGGCATTGCTTCCCCATCGGATCGGGTACCTCGAAACAGGAGAGCAGGGAATAGTGGTCGTCCTGCTCCGCGCACCCGCAGTGACATCGGATCCCGTCCATTACTTCCGGGATCTCGCGTACGAGGGCAAAGACTTTCTGGGCCTCGGGTTGTCCGGCGAGCTGCTCGTCGGTGGCGACCTTGGCGGCCGTAATGCCCGGCCGAGGGGTGGGGTGGGGACCGGCGCCGCCTCCCGGCAGTCGGATCGGGACGAACGCGGCCGCGCCGAGCGTGGCCAGAAAATCACGACGAGACGGCATCGGCGCTCCGGGTCGGAACGAGTTCGGCAAGCCGAGGGGAATCGCCGTTAAGCTAACGCCTTCCGCCGGGGCCGGGATAGCGGGTCAAAATGCCGGACCAAGGAGCGTCGGTGCGGGTCACCGCCCCAGGCTGTCGATCGCGGCGCCGCCCAACGCGGGCCAGGTGAACCGGTACGCCCGGGTTCCCGGCTGCGCCGCGCGCCGGAGTGCCCGCTCCTGGGCCTCGCCGCGCAGCGCGCCAAGAATCGATCGATTCACCAGCCCGTGCCCCACCACCACGATCCGCTCCCCGCGATACCTGGTCGCGAGCCCGGTGAGCCCGGCCACCGCCCGCGCCCGGAGTTGATCCGCCGACTCTCCAGTTGGGCGCCTGGTCGACGGGTCCTGCATGAGCCCGTCGAACTGCTCCCGCCACGGCGACACGCTCCAGTCCCGCCCCAGCAGGTCGCCCGGATCGAATTCGGCAAACGCCCGCTCGATGCTCAGCGGCACGCCCAGCACCCGCGCGATGATGGTACCGGTCTCGCGGGCCCGCAGCAGCGGGCTCGCCACCACCCGGGCAATGCCCTGTTCCTTCAAGCTCGTCGCCAGCGACTCCGCCTCGGCGCGCCCTTGCGCCGTCAGCGCGGGATCCGGCCTGGTCCCGGGCGGCAGCGGCTGCTTGGGGTCGTAGTCGGACTGCCCATGGCGGGCGAGGTAGATGACGGCCGGGTCCGGCACCTTCTTCGTGGCCTCGAGGGTGATCGCCAGCAGCGCCGGAGCGATTCGGAAATGTGACTGCCTGAGACTCGGCCCGCTCTGGTTGGTGCTCAGGGAGACGATGATCCCGGTTCCTGGATCGAAGAGCAGAAACGCCGACGAGTTCGCAGTGCCGCCGCTGTTGCCGTAGAACGTCCGCCCGAAGTACTCGAACCGCCGCACGCCCATGCCGGCGCCGGTCTCGTTGGGAATCCGCCCGTCATCCGGGCCGATCGCGAGCAGGGAATCGCGCGTGGCCGCCGAGAGCAGGTTCCCGCGGAACAGCCGCTCGGCGAAGCGTGCCAGTTCCCGGGCCGATACATAGGTCTCGACCCGTGCGGTGAACAGCGACGGTCCGAAGAACTGCGCCGAGAAGTTCACCGGGGCGCCGGTGTTGTCGCGGGTCCAGTGGGTGGCGGGCCGGAGGGAGTCCGGGTTTGCCTGACCCGGGGTCCAGACCTCGCGGCCGCCGCGAAAGAGCGCCGTCCTGACGAATTCGCCGAACCGCATTCCGGTGACCCGGTCGACGACCATGCCCAGCAGCAACCGGTCCGTGTTGCTCGCGGCCCAGGCCGCCCCGGGTGCGAACACCGGCGGCCCCACGAACCGGAGCAACTCCTCGGCTCGCCAGACGCGGTTCCGGTCCGCCGTCAGGCTGTCGGCATAACCCTCTACGGCGCCGTACTCCCGGAGTCCGCTCCGGTGGCGGAGCACCAGCCGGAGCGGAATGCCGGGGTGCACGTTCGCGTGCCCGGGGAACCACCGGCCGAGCGTGTCGGACCAGGCGACCTTCCCCTCGTCCACCAGGCGCAGCACGGCCACCGCCGCCAGCAGTTTCGAGATGCTGCCGGTACCCAGCAGGGCCGAGTCGGTCATGGCGACACCTTCGCGATCGACCCCGTACGTGGCCGTCCAGAGCGGGCGTCCCGGGACGGAGACGGCGACCTGCGCGCCAATGAGTCGGTTGGCCAAGGCGCTGTCGCGAAAGGCACGGTCGAGGCGGGCGGCAAGGGAGGTCTGGCCGGCGAGCGAGAGAGCAACGGTCGGCAGCGCGGCCAGGGCGAGCAAAGCGATTCGGCGGCCACGGAAAGCGGTCTGGGGCATGAGTTCCAATCTCGGTCCTTGCCGGGGCCTGGGGATACCGGCCACAGGTGTGCGACCGGTGTGATCGTGAACGAGGTGGCGGTCGGAGGTGGTCCGCGGGCCCGTTCGCCGCCCGCAGTCGTCCGGTGCCGAATGTCCCGCTCTGCAACTAACCCGGCCGGTAGAGAGTCTAAAACAATGAGACTCTGGAGGGGCCGGTCGTACGGCCCGGATTGCGTCGAGGCCGCGGATGACCGAACCCGGGACCCTGCTGGGGTCCACCGTCAACGATCGCTATCGCCTGATCGAGATCGCCGGCAGCGGCGGGATGGCGTATGTCTTCCGCGCCGAAGATCTCCGTCACGAGCGCGCCGTGGCCATCAAGGTCTTCCGGTCCGACGTGGCGCGGGCCGGCGTGCTCGACCGGTTCACCAAGGAGATCGCGATCCTCGCGACGCTCCAGCACCCCAACATCCTCCCGCTCCTCGACTCCGGGATGGTGGGCGACTCCCCGTTCTACGTGATGCCGTTCGTCCAGGGCGAGTCCCTTCGCGAGCGGATCACCCGCGGTGGCCGCCTGCCCGTGGGAGACGCCGTGCGGATCGCCGTCGAGCTGGCCGACGCCCTCCGCTATGCGCACGACCACGGCGTGATCCATCGCGACCTCAAGCCCGAAAACGTTCTCCTCTCGGGGCGGCACGCGCTCCTCGCAGACTTCGGGATTGCCCGGACGCTTGCCGACGGTGTATCGGGATCCAATACCACCGCCGGCTTTGCCCTCGGCACCCCGGCCTACATGGCGCCCGAACAGGCCTCGGCCGATCCCGACGTCGACGGCCGGGTGGATGTCTACGCGCTCGGCGTGGTGACGTACGAGATGCTGATCGGGACCCATCCGTTTCGGCGTGACTCGCCCGCGGCCACCATGGCGGCGGCACTCACGGAGACGGCACCGCCGCTCGACGAGCTTCGGCTCGACGTGCCGCGGCCGCTGGCGGCCGCGATCACCAAGTGCCTCGCCAAACGGCGTCAGGACCGCTGGGCCTCGGTGGCGGAACTCCACGATGCGATCGAACCGTTGCTCTCGCCGAGTGGTGCCGCAACCCCGATCGCCTCCGCGCCGGTGCCGGCCCGCCGGCGGTTGCTCGGCTGGGGCGTCGGGCTGGCGATCGTGCTCGCGGCGGGTGCCTGGTGGCAGGCCAGCCGGCGGCCCGAGGCGAGTCTCACAGTGCAGGCCACCCGGCGCCTCGGCACCGACGCCGGCCTCGAGCTCGATGCCGCGCCTTCGCCTGACGGCCGGCTGCTCGCCTACGTGGCCGGATCCAACGGCGCCCTCCGCCTCAAGGTCCGCCAGCTCTCCGGCGGCGATCCCGTGGACGTCGTGCCCGATCTCGCCGGCAACCAGCGGCTCCCGCGCTGGCTGCCCGACGGCAGCAGCCTCTTGTTCCAGGCCGGGGGCAGCATCTACCGGGTGCCGTCGTTAGGCGGGCAGCCCCAGCCGGTCGTCGACGGCGAGCCGGGTCGCCCCGCCGAGAGTCCGGCCGTGAGCCCGGACGGCGTCACCCTCGCCTACACCCAGGACGGCACGATCTGGCTCCGGCCGCTCGCCGGCGGCACCGCGGCGCCGCTGGTGCGGGACGGGGCCGCCCACTCGCTCGACTTCTCGCCCGACGGGCGGCGGCTCGTCTACGCCAGCGGCAACCGCGACTTCGCCCTGGGCGACGGGCTCCTCGGCAACATCGCCACGTCCCGGGTCATGGTGGTGAGTCTGAGCGGCGGCGAGCCCGTGCCGGTCACCGGCGGCAACGCGCTGGCCGTTGCCCCGATCTGGTGGGACGACCGGACCGTCATCTATGTCTCGGACGCGGGCGGCGTACGCGATCTCTATCTCCAGCGCATCGGCCGCGGGGGCGGCCCGGACGGCTCGGCCAGGCGTCTCACCACCGGCTTCGGTCCCCATTCCATCCGCCGGGCCCCGGACGGCGGCGGACTCGTCGTGACCGAGCTGGAGCACGACTCGAACGTCTGGCGGGTGCCGCTGGAGCCGGACGCCGTCGCGACCATGGCGGATGCCGAGCCCGTCACGACCGGCGCGCAGGTCGTCGAGGATCTCGACGTCCTCGCGGGTTCGGGCTGGCTGGCCTTCGACTCGAACCGGGACGGCAGCCAGGACCTCTACCTCCTCGGCTCCCGGAGCCGCCAGCCGATCCAGATCACCCGCGACTCGACCGACGAGTTCGGGCCGGCCTGGAGTCAGAACGGGAAGGAGATCGCCTACTACGGTCTGGTCGACGGCGTCCGCCATCTTTTCGTGATGCGGGCGTCCGGCGGGCAGCCGCGGCAGGTCACCCGGGACTCGCTCCAGGACATGCAGCCGCACTGGTCGCCCGACGGGAATCATCTCGTCTTCTACCGGCGGGACGGTCTGCAGCGGGACCGGATCTTCGTCGTCGACCGGCAGCCGGACTCGACCTGGAGCGAGCCCCGGCCGCTGGTGGAGGGATTCGGGACCGCGGCCACGTGGTCGGCGGACGGGCGGTGGATTGCCTACATCGACTCGGAGGGGCGGGTCCGGACCGTGTTCCCGGACGGCAGCGGCGACCGGGTGATGGCGGACTCGACCGCGACCGGCGGCCGGCGGCCGATGCGACCGCAGTGGCTGCCGTTGGAGCCGGCGTTCCTGGTCAGGACGGCTGGGGCCGGCGGAGCGTCGAACTATTGGAAGGTGGATCTCGTCACCCAGCGGGTCACGGAGGTCGCGGCGCTCGACGATCCGACGCGGCCGTCCTTCCGGGATGACTATGCGACGGATGGGGAGGCGATCTACTTCACGGTCGGCCTGTTCCAGAGCGCCATTTGGCGCCTCGATCTGGGCGTGACACCCTGATCGGCCCCACTGGCCACTACCCCGACCACTTGCTGCCGACCAGGCGCGCAACTTCCTGCCAGGGCTGCAGCGCCCAACTCCGGCGAGCCGCCCCACTCGTCGATGGGGCGACAAAAAGCCGCGTCTGCCCGATTCGTCTTTGCTGCAGGCCGATCTTGACCGATTTGGCATCCAGGTACTCAGCCGCGGCCCGCTTCCCATTGAAGCAGAGCAGGCCAGGCTGCCACCGCTCCATAGATGCGGTCAAGCGATCCCGGTCTGGTGCACCGAAGGTGACCTCATCGTCGTTGCCTGCCTGGGTCTTGAGGAGGTCGGTCAGGCCGATGCCGAACGAGAGCAATTTCGCGTAGTCGCTCGGGCTGAGCCTCTGGGGGGTGAGCTCGACGACGGCGAGCGTCTCCCAGAAACGATTGCCGCGTCCGGCGTAGTACGCCTGGGCGGTGGCCGAAGCACTGCCCACGGCTGAGCCGCAAACGACGAGGCGGAGGCCGGGCGCAAGGAGGTCAGGGAGCATGGCGGACCCGGAGTTGAGGTGGGCGCGCGCGGAGGATCTCCCGGCGCAACGGCTTCTGACGCGCTACACTAGTTGCCAGCTCACTGAAGAAAGGGGCGCAAGGAACCCAGGGCACTCGGAACAAACGGACGGGTGGCCGTGGCGATCGCAAGAAGGGCGCGGCGGGTTTTGTGCCATCGAGGCGTGCGGTTCATTACCGGCCCACGGTCGCAGGCGAGGAGCTTTCGGGCGTCGCCGGGCCCGATCCTACCGGGCCCGTTCCGAGCCGCCACGCCCTTCCGAACCACGACCTGACCGGAGCCCGCGAGCAACGCCCCTCGATCAGGGACTACTCCCGTTCGGGTCCTTCTTCGGCAGAAGCGACCTGTCGGCGAGCCGGCCGAAGCAGGTAAGTCGATCCATGCACTCAGCCGGCAGCGGCCGGGGACCGCCCGAGCATCGCCTCGAGCCGTTTTCGGAGGAATTCTCGAAGTTGTGTCAGGTTGACATACTCCGGCACGTTGTGAATCGAAAGGTCAAAGTGAAGGCGGGTGCCCACACGGCGATAAAGGATCGGCCGCTTTCCCAGGGCATGGGCGAAACCGACCTCGTAGTAGACGTTTGGGCGCTCGCCAGTCAAGTCGGCAATGATGAACTCCGCGCTTCGCAATCGTTCGAGAATGCGGTCAGTGATACGGTCGCTGTGCTCGATGTCGTCGACTCGTGTCGCGGAGACTCCGAATGATCGGCACTCCTCCTTGATTGCGTTTGCCACGTCTGTAAGGGTTGGGTCGCTGGCGTCCATGTTCATTAGGATGAAAGCCGAGTCTGGGACAACGTCCGGGCGGCCGCTACGCTGGGCCACAGGCGCGTCCTGTGTCGCGGCAGCCGCACGCTTGCTCAGCAGCAGGCCAATGCTCTCAAAACTCAAGTACGCCGCCAAGACGTCGTCGCGACCAAGTGAGATCATGGACATTCCGTGGGTCGATCCGGACCCTCCGGTCGAGAAGGCGCCAGCGGACGAGATAAGTGCAAGGGCCCGCTCCGCACGATGAGGAGGGATTGGCAGTGCCGCGGCAAGCTGTTCTGCGGTTACCTGGTTGAGATTGGGCGTCTCGATAAGGCGTTCCCGAATGTGGCGGATCGCCCGGTCCACGTCCCCCAGCACGTTCTCGGGGTCGCCGAGTACGTGTAACCCCTCGAGCGAAGGTCCGGCTCCAGATAGGAGGCGCCGGTTGACATCGTCGGGGGTAAAGCCTGGCGGCAGCATGTCCCGGAGATCGACCAGCATCTGGCGCGTATCTATCGGCAAGGCGCTGGCCATTCTGCGGTTGATCTCGCGGAGCCAACACAGGTCAGATTCAGTTGCATCAAACACGATTCGGCTCGGTGCAGGCGGTAGGGACAAGATGCAGCAATCTGTGTGCGTGCGGTAGGATCCGAGGCAGAACGGCCGTGCTGCTCCGTCCTTCGTGAGGGGATGCGGTGACGACTACGCATCGCTGCCAGAGCCGGGATCGAGCCGTTGGGCCAGGGGACGCCGCAATGAAGCCACCACTGATGCATCCGGCTAGTGCATGCTCGAGCCGCTGCTCGGCTCTTCGAAGTTGGTAGCCGAGCCGGGGCAGGTAGAGGCGCCAGCGGCCGGGGCGGCGCTCGACAACCCGACCCAGCCGTCGCTTCCTGGACCACTCCCCGAACGACGGGGAGGCGATCTATTCCACCCTCACCCAGTGTCAGCTCGCAATCTGGGCGGCTCGGTATCGGCGCCGGGCCGTGATGAGTAGGCAGACGGATTACCCGTATGCAATCATCAGATCAGGCCACTCAGAGTCGTAGCCGGCGACGAATCAGCGCGACGTCGCCGGACTGGATGGGCAGGACGCCCGCGGGGCGGGGAGGAATCGTGACCCCGGGCAGGACCGGAAGGCCGGGTGACGACGCGACCATCTCCAGCGCCGCCGGCGCCTCGGCGGGTAGGAGCAACTCGAGCGTCAGGCCCGAATCGGCCGGCGGCGCCCAGTAGGTCACCTGCCAGTCCGGCGTTCGGAACCGGTAGCGGGTGGTATCCACGGCCCGCCCGTCGATCCACGCGGAGAGCACCCGCCCATCGGTCACCCGCAGCAACAGTGAGGTGGTCCCCGGCGCCGCCCGGATCGAGAGTCGTACCCGCCGCCCCTCCGCGCTCGTGGAGTCGGCCGTGATCGTCGCCACCGGGGGATCGAGCGCCACCCGCGGCGCCGCGGCCGCCACCACCGCGAACCGACCCCCGCCGATGCCCGTGAGCCAGTGCGGCGGCGCGCCGGGCACCGGCGCGGAGTCGGGCGAGACGCGCACAGCCCCGGTGCCGACGGCGGTAGCGTTCCAGCTGCCGGGCCGGGCAAAACCCGCGGCGGTGACGAGCCAGGCGTCGGTCGAATCCGCGTTCTGGGCATAGGCGACAAGCGAGGGCTCCGGAAGCGCCGCGTGCCGGGCGCTGCGCCGTCCCACCGCCACCGCGAGCAGTCCGGCAGCCGTGACGACCAGGGCTCGGCGCCAGGGCCGGTCCGCCGCGATCCGGTCGAGCGCTGGCACCAGGAGCCACGCCGTGAACGGCGTCAGCACGCCGATCGCCAGGCCGCCGGGGCCGCGGATGCCGAGTGCCACGATGCCCATGCCGTAGACGATCGGCACGATCAGGAAGCCGGTCACCACCGTCGGCAGCCAGCGGCCGAGGAACACCGTCGCCACCGGCTGCGCCCGCCCGTGTGCGATCGCGGCCACCGCCGCGAACATTGCCGGCCACAGCACCAGGAACGACACGCCCGGCAGTCGCCAGCTCGCCGCCACGGCGAGTCCGGTCCAGAGTACCAGCGGTCCCAGTACGGCTGCGGCGCTGGTCACCCAGCGGCGGACGATGGCCCACGCGAGCAGGGCGGCACCGAGTCCGAGGAGCGCGATCCCGATCGCATAGCGGCCTCGCACCCCCGGAGCGGCAACCGCATCGGGCACCCCGCGGCCCGCCGCCCACGCCGCCAGACCGCCGGCACCGGTCGCCACCACGAGGGCCAGGAGGCCGAGGATGATGCCGCGGATCCAGCGCCGCTCCCGGCGCCGCACCGCCACGATGGCGACCAGGGTGAGGACCACCGCCACCACCGCCAGCGGCCGGGTCCAGCCTTCGGGATAGACGACGAGCCCCACGAGCGGCAGGGTGAAGAAGACGGCGTTGCCGGTCGCGGGCCGCGGCAGCGCGCCGTGGCCCACCGTGCGGACCACCGCGAGCGCAGCCGCTCCCTCCTGCTGGATCGAGCCGGGGTCGAGGTGCTCGGCGTCGTCTTCCGAGGTGTGGTAGCGCTCGACCCCGTCGGCGAACGCGAAGTTGAGGGCCGGCGTGCCGAGTTGGAAGAGCTCCGAGAGGTCGGTGTCGTTCGGGAGAAACTGGTAGACGGTGACCGCCACCGAGCTGGCCGCGACCTCCGGGGCGTGCCGGAGGATCCGGAGCTGGTCGAGATTGTCCGGCCCGGTCTGGAACATCGTGGCCGCGCCGCCGGTGCCGCGGGCCTCGAAGTTGATCACCAGCGCCACATCCTTGGCCCAGCGGTGCTCGGCCACGAAGGCCGCGGCGCCGAGGAGGCCGGCTTCCTCGCCGTCGGTGAAGAGGAAGATCACATCGTGATCGAGCGGTGCGCCGGCCTGGAGGGCCCGGAGCGACTCGAGGAGCACCGACGATCCGGACGCATCGTCGCCCGCTGCGGGTCCGGCGCCGACTCCGTCGTAATGGGCCACCAGCATGATTGCCGGACCGCCCGGCGTCCGTCCCGGCAGCCGGGCGACGACGTTCTCGATCCGGCCCGCCTCCTGGAACCGGGTGCCGACGGCCGTGGTCCGCTGGATTTCGGCGGTGAGTCCCGCTGCTTCGAGTCGGGACCTGACGTAGTCGCGGACCCGGGCGTGCTCGGCGGTACCGGGCGGATGCGGCTGGCGGGCCATCTCGCGAACGTGGACCATCGCCCGTTCGGCGGAGAAGACCGAGTCGGGGGCGGTGGCGGGGACGGGGCGGGGCGGGGCCTTGGCCGCGTAGCCGAGGAATCCGGCGGCGAGGATCAGGGCGACGATGGCATCGCCGAGGGGAGAGCGGCTTGGCACCGGGGAAGTCTCGCACTCGGCTGGATCGTTCGCCAGTCAAACCCGTCACTCTCGCCTGAGATCGGCCTCGAAGTCCGAGGCCACGCCGGCGCCCGCCACCTGGGCCAGTTGTTCGAGGAACAGCGCGGTGGTATGCCGCGGCAGAGCGGCGAGCCGCGCCAGCAGGCTGTCCATCCGGGAGCGCCCGATCCGCTCCTCGAGCGCGAACAGCAACGCCGGGCATTTGGCGTAGAGGGCGGCGTCCGGCGCCCGGCCGTGTCCCAGGACCGGCGGGGCCTTGGCCGCCGTGGCGCGAATGGACGCCAGCATCGGCGCGACCGCATCCGGACCCAATGAATCACGCACGTATCGGAGCCCCAGATACTCGGCCGGGCCTTCGACCAGCCAGTAGTCTTCGCCGGTGAGGCTCGCCCGCGAGAACCACAGGTGGGCGAACTCGTGGGTCACGAACTTGGCCTGGCCCGGGCCCGGCGAGGTCCCCGGCACGTCGGTGACGACCACGTAGCCCGGCCGGGCGTATCCCCGTCCGCTGGCCCGTTTCGCGACCGTGATGGTGGCTTCCCCGCCGGGCATCGGACCGAGGAGTTGCTCGAGGAAACCGATGGCCGCGGCGCCGTGGCGGCGGTAGTAGGCGGCCAGCGGCGCCGACGGGTCGGCCGAGAGCATCCGGAACCGCCCCGCCCGGGTTTCCCGCAGTCCGGGGGCGGCGATCAACGCCAGATCGGCCGTTCCCGCGGGGCCGGAGCGGATTCGAAGGCGGTCGCCGTCGACGCTGACCGGCAGGTTGGCCACCGCGACGGCGTTCGCCGGGAGGCCCCGCACGGTGGCGTCGACCTCGAACGGGGCGCCGAGGTCGGCCTGGTAGGGGAGCCAGAAGGAATCAACCGACAGTTCGACCAGATCCGGGCCGACGACGTTGAGGGAGGGGCTGACCAACTCGAACAAGGGTCCCTGGTAGCCGAGCGAGACCCGGACCGGACCGGTGCCGTCCGGGCGTACCGTGATCAGCCGGAGGTTGGGAATCGGCGCGGTCGAGACCGAGGTGTCGACGGTGGCGCCGTCAGCCCGGATCGTCACGAGGGTGTAGCTCGGTCCCAGCAGGAACCGGCGAACCGCGCCGCCCGGCAGCTCGATGCCGACCGCCATCTCGATGACGTGCGCGTCGGGGTGGACCAGCAGGTCGACGGTGTAGCGCGGCATGCCATCCGGGGTCTGGCCGCCCGCGGTGGATGGCGTGACCAGCCCGAGGGCCATGAGCCCGGCGACGAGACGGAGCAGGAGCGGATGGATCACGGCGTGACTCGGCACTTGAGGGTGGAACGATCGCCGCTCGCGGCCGCGGTCGGCCGATTGCGCCCGGGCTCACAGGTACGACAGCCACCAGTCGCGGCGCCGCTGCTTCAGGGCGGCGAACCACCGGCACGCCGGGTAGAGGATCGCCAGGGCGACCAGCCAGACGAGGTACAGCAGCCAGAGCGGCCAGCGGTAACCGTCGGGCGGCGGCGGATTGTCCATTGGATGGTTGGCGAACAACCAGGGTGACACCGCGCCGTCCCGCAACCGCGACACCACCAGCGCCAGCGCGTGGATCAGCGGGATGTGGAGGACGTAATAGAAGAACGGTACGCGGCCGATGGTTGAGATCCCGGCCGTCACCCGTCCCCGGACCCGGTCGAGCCAGGGAAAGAGAGCGATGAGCGGCCCGAGCGTCATCAGCAGAAACGAAAGCGAGGCCGGGTACTTGTTGGTGTTGAGGAACGACAGCACCGCCGGCATCGGTCCTTCGGCCGACCAGGGACGCGGGTCGCCGTAGAGATTGGTGCCCCGGAGGACCAGGAACAGCGCAAGCAGGCCGAGGCCCAGCCGGATCAGGGTTCGATCGCGGCGGGCCCGTTCGGCTTCGAGCAGCAGGCCGAATCCGTATCCGGCAGCCATTACCCCGATCCACGGAATGAGCGAGTAGAGCACGATCAAGTTCGGACCGTGCTCGCCGGCGCTGATCGGCCCGGCCGCGAAGGCGAGGTAGAGGATCTTCCACAGCCAGGCCAAGGAGCTCCCGGCCAGGAGCGGGAACAGCGTGGCCATCCGGAAGTCGAACAGGTTGTGCCCGGCGATGATGACGACGCCGACGATCCCGACCCACCGGACCGGCAGCCGGATCAGGGCGGCCATCAACACCATGCACCAGCCGATCGCCCAGATGACACCCGCCATCTCGTAGCCGGCGAAGTCGGTGTTGAAGGTCCAGGCCAGCCGCAGGACCGTCAGTTCCAGGACGACCAGCCAGAGACCGCGGGTCACGAGGAATCGGCCGAGGTCGTCGTGACGACGGCGATAGAGATAGGCGCTGGTGCCGGCCAGGAAGAGAAAGACCGGAGCGCAGAAGTGGGTGATCCACCGGGTGAAGAAGACTCCCGGATTCGGGCCGCCCGCGGGAACGCCCGAATACACCCGGACGTGATCGATCGCCATCAGGATCATCACCGCGCCCCGGGCCAGGTCGATGGCCCCGATCCTGGGGGTGGCGGTTCCCGGGGCCGGGTCGGGTGCCGGCGGTGCGGTCGCCGGACGCGGGGTATCGGGATGCACTCGTTCCATCGGGGCATGCTCCGGCGTTGACGACGTCGCGATGCCCAACTTCCGGTCTGGCCCGCCGGAGAACAAGGCCTCCCGGTCGGGCGGCGCCTGTGGACGGGCGAACGGTGTCGTGTTGGCGCCGAACGGGCAGGCGGCTACCGGCCCACGATCAGCGCCCGCACCTGCGAGGCTCGCCGGCGGCTCACCGCCAGCTCGGTGCCGTCCCGCAGCACGACCGCGAAATCCCGTTCGCCCGCCTCGGCGCGCCATTGCCGGATCCGGTCGAGCGCCACGATCGTCGACCGGTGTATCCGGATGAACCGGGCGGGATCGAGCCGGGCCTCCAGTGCGGTGAGCGTCTCGGGAACCGGGCGTGCCGCGCCGCCGCCATGAACGACGGCACCGTCCGGGGCCGCCTCGATCCAGTCGATCAGCCCCGGGTCGAGGAGCATCCCGCCATCGGCCGTCGGGACCACCAGGGGCCGGCCGCCGACCTGGGGCGGTGATGTTCCCGCCGCACCACCTCGCAGCAATCCGGCGAGCCGATCGGCCAGGGCGACCGCGCCGTCGAGGCGGATTCTGGTCCGAACCCGTTCGATGGTGGCCCGGAACCGTCGTTCGCTGACCGGCTTGACCAGATAATCGAGCGCCTGGGCTTCGAAGGCGGCGACCGCATAGGCGTCATGGGCGGTGACCATGACCGTGTACGGCATCCGCTCGGGCCCCCGGATCCGGATCACGCTTTCGCCGTCGAGATCCGGCATCTGGATGTCGAGAAAGACGAGGTCCGGCGGATCGACGGCGAGCGCCCGCAGAGCCTCCCGGCCGTTGCGGGCCTCCCCCGAGACCACGAAATCGTCGAAGGGGCCGAGTAGTTGGCGGATCCCGCGCCGGGCCAGTGGCTCGTCGTCGACGATGAGGACCCGGATCGGATCGGTCACGGAGCCGTCGCCCCCGGTCCGGATCCTGACGGGACGGCGATCTGGCCTTCGCGGAACGGCATCCGGATGGTCGCCACCGCTCCGCCGCCGGACCGGGGTGTGAGGTCGAGCGAGGCCTCCCCGCCGTAGAGGGTCTCCAGTCGGGCCCGGGTGTTGGCCAGGCCTATTCCGGAGCCGCCGGAGACGGCCGACGGGCCTGGGCCGTCGTCGGTCACGGTCAGGAACAGGGTTTCCCCGTCGCGCCGGGCTCTGATCTCGATCCGGGTTGCATCGGACCGGCGGGCGAGACCATGCCGGACCGCATTCTCGACCAGCGGCTGCAGGATGAACTCCGGGACAAGGGCGCGGTCCACTCCCGGTCCAGTGACGAACCCCGGGACCAGCCGGTCGGAAAACCGGATCTCTTCGAGCGCCAGGTACTGCCGGGCGAACTCGAGCTCCTCGGCCAATGGCACTTCCTCGCCGCCATGGGGCCGGGTGACCCGCCGAAGCAGGTGTCCCAGCTGCTCGACCATCCGGCCGGCGGTCTCGGTGTCCTGATCGCGGTAGACCACCGAGAGGGCGTTGAGGCAGTTGAAGAGGAAGTGCGGTTGGAGCTGCATCCGGAGGGCGCCGAGACGGGCCTCGGCCAGCT
>JBFXAY010000020.1:0-72892 GCA_050183815.1 Gemmatimonadales bacterium
CTCCGAAGGAACGGGGTTCATGCCCCCAATCCTATCCGGCGACCGGCGAGCCCACGGTGAAGACATTCTGAAACCGGCTCAATGGATGGTGCCCGCTTCAAGGGACCTTCACGGCCGGCTCATGCATATCCGGCAGAATGGGATGACCCCGAGAGGAGCCGCCATGGCCGCGGAACGCTTCGAAGTGACCCTTCACCGTCAGGGCGGCTATCGATTTGACGCCGATACCGACGACGGCCACCGGTTGGCGGTCGACGAGCCCGCCCCCCTCGGCCGGGGTGAGGGCCCCAATCCTGCCCGGCTCCTGGCCACCGCGGTGGGCCACTGCCTTTCGGCGAGTCTCACGTTCTGCCTGCGGCGGGCCCAGGTGGAACTCCTCGACCTGACCACCACGGTCTCGGGGGAATACGCCCGGAACGCGCGGGGGCGCCTCCGGATCGGCCGGATCCGGGTCAAGGTGGCCCCCAGGGTGGCCGACGCCGATCGCGACCGGCTGGCGCGCTGCCTGGAATTGTTCGAGGACTATTGCGTGGTCACCGAGAGCGTCCGCCACGGCTTCCCGGTGGACGTCGAGGTCGAGAACCCCCCGACGGCCGTCTGAGCGCGGCGCTTACGGCCTCCGAAGGTGGATTGGCGACTGCTCATGGTGCCTTCGTCGCGGAGTCGGCGAGCTCCCGCCGGAACCGGTCCGCCTCAGCCGCGCGGCCGAGCGAGTCGTACCCGGCCACCAGATCGAGGCGGGCGGCCCGCAGAAAGCTGACGGCGGGGTTCGCCTGCGCGGTGAGCATCTCGTAGCCGCTCCGGGTCTCGGCCACCGCTTCGGCGAAGCGGCGTTGCCGGAGGAGCGAGCGTCCCAGTTTGATGTGGCCGATGCCGATGTTGACGTTCCCGGCATCGAGCGTCTTCTCGTAGATGGCCAGCGCCTCCCGGTAGAGCGCCTCCGCCTCCCGATGCTGGCGCCGGCCCTGATACACGCCCGCGAGGTTGGCCAGGGCGATCCCGATGTAGTAATGCCCGGCCGGGTACACGGCCCGGTAGATGTCGATGATGCGGCGGTAGGCCGCTTCCGCCTCGTCGTAGCGATCCCGCTGGTAGGCGATGCCCGCGATTTCGTTGAGCGTCGAGGCGATTCGCGGATGGACCGGACCATAGACCCGTTCCTGCACGGCCAATGCCTCCCGCAGCATCCCGACGGCTTCATCGGAACGGCCCTGATACCACAACGCCCGGCCCACCATCGTGAGGCTGGCCGCCGTCTCCGGATGGTCCGGCCCGTACCACGCCCGCACGATCTCGAGCGCTTCGCGCTGGAACCGTTCCGCCTCCTGGTAGTTCCCCAGTTCCTGCTGCACCGCGCCGAGGTTGATCAGGTCCGATGCGACGTTGGGGTGGCGATCGCCGTAGATCGCCCGGCTCATGGCGAGGACGATGCGGTTGAGCGAGTCCGCCGTCTGGTAGTGGCCGGCGTAGAAGTGATTGTTGGCGAGGCCGTAGAGCGCCTGGGCGAGTTCCGCGCGGGCGCCCTCGTTCCCAGCGAGGCGCCGGGACACGTCCTCCAGCATGACGATTGCCTCGCCGTAACGGCCCTGCAGCTCGAAGACCCGTGCCAGCGACGTCATGCCGAAGATCACGTCGGCGTGATCGGGCCGGCCCCGATGGTTCACCGTGGCCAGGCCCTCCCGGATCATCCGCTCCGCTTCCTCGTGGGCGGCCTGATCGGCCCGCAGATTCCCGAGCGCGATCAGGCTCCGGCCCACGTCCGGATCGTCGTCCGGGAGCAGGTTCCGCCGCAACCGAAGTGCGCCGAGGAGCAGGGTGTCGGCCCGGTCGAACCGGCCGAGGCCGCGGTAGACGTTGCCCAGCGTCTCGAACATGTCGGCCTGGATCGTGGGTTCCTGGTCGAGTGCCCGCGCCTCGGCAAGGCCGCGGTCCACCAGGGTCAGCACCCGGAGACTGTCGGCCGGGCTGGCCTCGGTATCCCCGCCCTGGAAGAGATCCATCATGAACCGCTCGATCCGCCGGGTCCGCGCCGCTTCGGCGACTGCCTCGGTACGGGCGTTCGCGAGCCGCCAGGTGTAGAACGCGATCAGCAGCGTCACGAAGGCCACCGCGGCGAGTGCTGCCGTGACCGCGCGCCGATTGCGGCGGACGAACTTTTTGAGGCGGTACCCCATCGTGTCCGGCCGCGCCTCGAGCGGCTCGCCGCCGAGGAAGTGGTCGATGTCCCGGATCAGGGCGTCGACGGTGCGGAACCGGCGCTCGGGCTCGGGGCTCGTGCAGGTGGCGTAGAGGACGTCGAGGTCGGCCCATTCGGACCGGGCCAGCGTCCTGCCGAACGACGGCGCTTCGGGGTCTTTCGCCGCCGCCGACGGTCGCTCCCGCGCCGGGTCGGCGACGGGGAGTTCGGCCGTCTCCCCCGACCGTTCCCGCGGCCGGCGGCCGGTCAGGAGTTCGAACATCACCATGCCGAGGGCGAACACGTCGGTGTAGGTCCCGACCCGGCCGCCGAGGAGCTGTTCGGGCGCGGCGTAGGCCGGCGTCAGCAGCCGGAGACCGGTCCGCGTCTGGTCCTCCGCCTGGTCGAGACTCTCCAGTTGCTTGGCGATTCCGAAGTCGAGCAGCTTGACCGTCCCGTCCGCCCTCACGAGGAGATTCGACGGCTTGATGTCGCGATGCACGACCGCCTGGCGGTGTGCGTACTGGACCGCTTCCGCCACGGTCCGCAACAGGGTCAGGCGGCCGCGGAGCGTGGTGTTGCGGTTCCGGCAGTACTCGGTGATCGGCACCCCTTCGACGTACTCCATGGCCAACCACGGGGTGCCGTCCGGCAGGGTGTCGGCGTCGTAGAACTGCGCGATCGTCGGGTGGCTGAGCTGGGCCAGGGTCCGCTGCTCGGCGGCGAACCGGTCCCGCCGGGACGGCGACAGCGAGGCATCCCGGAGGATCTTGAGTGCCGCGACACTGCCGAGGTCGGCGCGACGGGCGAGGTAGACCACCCCCATGCCGCCCTCGCCGAGGACCCGTTCGAGACGGTAGGGGCCGAACTTCTGCTCGACGAGGCCCGGCGGGACGACGGAGAGCACCCGCTCCGCGATCGGCGCGATGCCGTCGTCGAGGACCGATCCGCCGGCCTCATCCTCCGCCACCATCGCGAGGACCGCCGCGGCGAGCTCCGGGTCGCCTCCGGCGTGGGCCGCGAGGTAGGCGTGCCGGTCCGCCGGGGACAGGTCCGCCACCGCATGAAAGAGCGACTGGATCCGCTCCCAGCTATCCGACATCGCGGCCTCGACTTCCCGGGGGGGCGGGTCGCGGGGATTTCCCCGACGGCTAACGCTAGCGCTCGCCGCCGGGGGCGCGCAAACCGGATCAGGCGGCCTGTCGGGCCGGCAGCGCCTGGAACTCCTGCCAGGCCTGGTCCACCACCTCGAGGTTGTGGACCCCCCGCCGGCGGGTCCACCAGCCGAGACCGAGGAGCGGGATGCCGATGAAGGCGAGGAGGATCAGGATGGTACAGAGGCCGCCCACCACCATGAGATAGATGCCGACCTGTTTCGGGAACCGGGCAACCGAGAGAATCTGGACCTTCCGGTTGTGGAGCACGTCCGGATCGCGGGTCCCGACCGACTTGAGTTCGCCGATGACAGTCGCCTTGTCGAGCTTGAGGAACGGGCTTCGTTCGATCATGAGGCACCTTCCGTTGGCTGGGGGTGGACGTTCGAGGTCTCGTACCGCCTTGCGGAAGGTTG
Organism: Gemmatimonadales bacterium; assembly: GCA_050183815.1. Classification (GTDB taxonomy): domain Bacteria; phylum Gemmatimonadota; class Gemmatimonadetes; order Gemmatimonadales; family GWC2-71-9; genus SHZU01. The sequence goes on from JBFXAY010000020.1 coordinate 3,747, forward strand.
GGGCAAAAACCGTCATCGATGCCGGCGGATCGCCGCGGCGAGGACCAGTGAACGGCCGGGGCGCACCCGTCGGCCCTTGCCAGGGAGGACGGCCAGGTGGAGGTTACCGGCTCACCGCCGAGGGTCGTTCCGGTGCCATCTGCACTCGCTTCAGTGGTTGGCTCGGCCCTGGCGGGCGGCCTCGCCGTCGGCACGGCGTGGTGGTGGTCGCGCCGCCGGGCCGCGCCGACGACCGATGCCTTCCTCGACGTCATTCGCGATGCGCTGAGCGGTGCGAAGCCCTGGCCGGCCTTCGCCGATTGGCCGCCGGCGTTCCACGCGCTCTACGAACCGGTTCGCTCGTTCGAGGCCCATCACCTCGCCATCGAGCGGGCGCTCGAAACGTCGCTGGCGGAATCGCGTGAGCTGGAGCGCCTGGCCGTCGAGTCGGGCCGCCGGCTCCGGGACGTGCTCGACCGGGTCACCGATGGCTTCGTCGCGGTGGACCGTGAGTGGCGGTACGCCTACGTCAATCCGACCGCGGGCCGCCTGCTGGGCAAAGCGCCCGAGGCGCTGGTCGGGCAGCGGATCTGGGCCGACTTTCCCGAGGCGGTCGGCCGGCCGATCGATCAAGCCCTTCGCCGCGCGTTCGAGACCCAGGAGCCGGTGGTCATCGAGAGCCAGTTCTTTCCGCACGACCGGTGGTTCCTGAATCACGTCTACCCGTCGCCCGACGGGCTGTCGATCTTCTTCGACGAGACGACCGAGAAGCGGCGGACGGCGCAGGAAATGGAGGAGACCCGGCTCCGGCTCGAGCTGGCCATCGAGGCCTCGCGGATCGGAATCTGGGACTGGGACCTGGCCGCGCATACGATCTGGATCCGGTTTTCGAGCGCCCGGCGCCGGCTCGAGCCGGTGACGACCTTTGCTGGGCCGGCCTCGGCCTGGCTCGACCGGATCCATCCGGAGGACGTCGTCAAGATCACCGCGGCGCGAGACCACCACATCGCCGAGCGGACGCCGTCGTTCGAACTCGAGTTCCGGACCCGGGAGGTCGACGACTCCTGGCACTGGACCTTCGTGTCGGCCGCGGCGGTGCGGGATGAAGACGACCGGCCGACCCGGCTCCTCGGCATGCACATGGACATCACCGACCGGAAGAGGATGGAGCAGGCGCTGATCGACTCCCGCGAGCAACTCCGCGAACTGGCGCGCTCGCTGGAACGCGCCCGGGAGGCCGAACGCACCCGGGTGGCCCAGGAGATTCACGACGAACTCGGCCAGGCGCTGGCGGTGATCGGCATGGACGTCGCATGGCTCGAGAAGAATCACCAGGCACCGGTGGAGGCCCGGCTCGAACGGACCGGGGCCACCCGCGCGCTGCTGGCGGACACGGTGAAAGTCGTCCGGCGAATTGCGACCGAGCTCCGGCCCGGGGTCCTCGACGACCTCGGCCTCGCGGCGGCCATCGACTGGCAGGGCAAGGAATTCGCGTCGCGCAGCGGCATCCGGGTCACGACCGAGGTGGCCGAAGTGGCGTCGCTCGAGCCGGATGCCGCCACCACCGTATTCCGGCTCCTCCAGGAAAGTCTCACCAACGTGGCCCGCCACGCCCAGGCGCTGTCGGTCCACATCGGTCTCGCGGTCGAGGGGGACGAGCTGGTCCTGACCGTCACCGACGATGGCATCGGGATCCGGACCGAACCGCGGACCGGCTCCCTCGGCCTCGTCGGGATGCGGGAGCGGACCCATTCCTGGGGCGGTTCGCTTGCCGTCGAACGGGCGCCGGGGCGGGGGACCCGCGTCCGGGCGAGCCTTCCCGTGGCCCGGGTGCTCCGAAAGGCGGCCCCATGATTCGCGTGGTGATCGCGGACGATCACGCGCTGGTGCGGGAGGGTCTCTCCCGGACGCTGGCGAGCGCGGGCGACATCGAGGTCGTCGGCGAGGCGGGCAGCTCCACCGAGCTGCTCGACCTGGCGGGGCGGGTCACGCCCGATGTGGCCCTCGTCGACGTATCGATGCCGGGGATCGGGTTTCTCGAAACGCTCAGGCAGCTCGGCGATCGGTTCGCTTCGCTCCGCGTGGTCGTCGTGAGCGCGCACGACGATCCCGAGTACTCGATCCGTGCGATTCGCGCGGGCGCCCTCGCGTACGTGGACAAGGCCCGGTCGGCCGACGAGTTGATCGAAGCGGTGCGCCGGGCGGCTCGCGGGGCCAGTTCGCTGACGGAGGAACAGAATCGCCACCTCGTCCGGGAACTCCGCAACGACCCGGCCGTCGGCGGGACGACCGGTCTGTCCGAGCGCGAATACCAGGTGCTCGGCTTGCTCGGCGCTGGCAAGAGCGTCAAGGAGATTGCCGCGACGCTCCAGGTGAGCGTCAAGACCGTGAGCACCTTCCGAACCCGGCTGCTCGCCAAGCTGTCGCTGCGCACCACCGGCGACCTGATCCGGTACGCCCTCGAGAACGACGTCCGCGGCTAGGGAGCGGTTTGCCCGGGCCGAGGGCGACGGGTAGCTTCTCGCCATGCCGACGATCTGGAACGACCAGGAGCGTGCCGCGCTGTGCGGGCGGGCCGGACAGTTGACCCCGGAGAGCACCGCCCGGTGGGGATCGATGACGGTCACCGGGATGCTGGCCCACGTGAACGACGCGGCCCGGATGGCCTCCGGCGACCTGCCGGTGAGCGGCCGGGCGCCCACCTTCCTCAAGTGGCCGCCGGTCCGCTACCTGATGATCTATGTGGTGCCGATGCCCAAGGGTGCCCCGACGGCGCCGGCGCTGCTGGCCCGGGGAACCGAGGCGGCGTTCGCCGCGGAGCAGCGCGATTTCGCGACCCTGCTCGACGACCTGGCCCGGCGAACGAGGCTGGCGCCGACTCATCCCGCCTTCGGCTCGATGACGCACCGGGACTGGGGCGCCCTGATCCACAAGCACGTGGACCACCACCTTCGCCAGTTCGGGGTTTGACACCGGGGTCGCGCTCCCGAGCGGATGGTTGTTGACAATAGTTAAGTAATTAATTAAATATTGAAATATGACGACGACGCCCACATGGACCTGGTCCCGGGTGATACGGCAGCAGGGCCTCGTCCCGTTCGTGCCTGCGGTGGTCGCCTTGCTCACCTTCGTGGATTGGCGGCTCAGTCCGGAGCAGGGCATGGCGTTGCTCGGGCCGCTCGCCCGGGTTGCGGCGCTCTGGGCCGGGTTGACGCTGGTGCACTGGCTCTGGCTCCGCCCCGGCTGCCACCCGGATCGGGAAGCAGAGGCTCGGGCGCGCTACGGCGCCGCCGTCGTGGCGTTGATGGTCGTGCCGGCGGGCGTGATCGAGACGGCGCGGCTCGGTCTCAGGCTCTTCGGCGTGGCCGTCGGCGCGCCGGTCGTGCCGGACACGCAGGCCCGGGTGCTGGCGCTGACCGTGGGCGCACTCCTGCTGGTTGGCGGCAATGTCCTGCCGAAGATCCTCACGCCCCTGACCATGCTGCCACGGGGGCGGGCGCACCTCGTCACCGCCGCACGGCGGTTCGTCGGCATGGTTCTCATGTTCGTGGGGGCCGCGGTCTGGGTGCTGTTTCTGTCGCTGCCGGTCGCCGAGGCCAGGTCCATCGGCCGGGTCGGACCGGTGCTGATCCTCGTGTCGATCGTCGGTGCCGTTCTCTGGATGAACCTGGCCCCATCCCGCGATGACGACGGTCCCGCCCCGGATCCCGTGGGCTCGCGGAACTCATGACCGGTAATCGGGTGTTCAAGGCCCTCGCGGATCCGACCCGTCGGCGGATTCTGGAGCTGCTGCGCGGCGGCCCGCTGACCGCCGGCGAGCTGGCGGACCACTTTCCGATTTCGAAGCCGGCCATGTCGGCGCACTTCTCCGTCCTGCAGGATGCCGGTCTGGTCGAGGCCGAGAAGGATGGCCGGGCCGTGTATTACCGGCTCAAGCTGTCCGTGCTGGAGGATGCCCTGCTCGGGTTTGCGGAGGTATTCGGGATCGGTGCGGCATCCCCGGCGGCAAGGCGGCCCGGGAAAACGGGCCGCCTCCGCCGCAAGGAGGCTTGATCGCTAGTTGCGGCCTGTCGGTCGCATCAGCGAGTTGAAGAGCAGTTTGAAGGTACCGTGCGGTTGGGCGCGCTTGAGGATCTCCGGTCCGAAGAACACCGCTCGGCCCCGCCCCACGGTGGCTTCGAACGCCACCAGGCCGTTTTCCAGATGGCGCTCGCCCCAGCTCCAGCCGCTTCGAAGCGGCGTCCGGCTATCGAACCAGCCGATCCGGCGGACGCCGGCGCTCTCGGCCCCCGGCTCGAGGCGGAACACCGGGCTGTCGTCGAAGAAGACGTTCGTGTGCTCGTTCATGCCGAAGGCCACCGGGTGGGTGGGGTCGAACCTGGCCTCGAGGACCGAGCCGGGGGTGTAGAACTTCGCCTGCGGGAGCGGCTGGCCGTTCTCCGCGAGGTGATCCCCGACCGGCAGGCCGAGGAAGGCGGCCAGATTCGTGGCGGACGAGCCGATCGCCACGACGGTCCCGCCGGCCTCGAGAAACGCCTTCACCTGCGGCAGCGTCCGCTCCGCGGTGACCCGGCCCAGTTGCGCCCGGTACTCGGCCGGCACGTCGTCCGGCACCGGACCGACCCCGCCCCGGCCGCCGCCGGCCCCCGGAATCCCGCCGCCCACGAACACCAGCACGTCGAACTTCGCGTTCAGGGTCCCACCGTCGAGTTCCTGGGGGAACACCCGGGCGAACGGGAACTCGTATTGCTCGAAGATCCAGCGCGCCCAGCCCGCGTCGATCGAGCCGCCATACTGGTCCCAGAGGCCGATGCGCGGCGTCCGGACCCGGGCGGTGTTGCCCGGCGGGCCGGCGACTCCCATGAAACTCACGCCAAGGCCCGCGGCAAGCGAGTCGAGCCGCCGCCGGGTGGCGCCACGGGAGCGGACGTACCAGGTGCCGGCCGGGTAAGTCACTCCGCCCGTGGTCAGGGGTGTCGTCAGCACCGACACCTCTTCACCCGCGGCCAGCAGCCGGTTCATGGCCGTGAAGCCGTCATTGGTCCGGCGACTGGTCAGGTAGCCCACCGTGCGTGCCGGGGCCGTCACGCTTCCAGCCGGGGCCGTCGCGTTCCACTCGGTCACCGATTCGAACGGCCCGGTGAACCCCTCGAGGATCCGGTCGAACTCGACGCCCATCTGCAGCGCGAGGGTCCATCCCGCGTTGTCGTATGGGGGCGTCGGCGGTCCGCCCGGAATCGGGAAGACGTCGGGGTGCACCTGCGGCTCGAACATGTCGATGACGTGGGGGCGGAACGCCTGCGCCGTCATCACGACGTACGAGCCCTTCGGGTAGGTCTTGCCCTGGACGGTGAAATCGGCGGTGGCCCGCTGGACGGCGACGTTCACCTCGCGAAGGGCGTTGATGAACTTGGTTGCCGTCGGGAAGTCGGGCTGGTTGGCCGGGATGATGTAGCCCCTGGGATCGCGGAGTTCGGGCCGGTGCATCTCGGCCCAGGCGGCCGCTTCGTCGCTCACCGGTGCGCCACCGCGGCCACCGCGCCCCCCGGCGCCGCCGAACCGCTCCGCCACCTGGGCCAGGCGCTTCGGGTTGGTCGTCCAGGTGTCGGTGCGGCCCCGCTCGATCGACCGCTTGCCGGCTGCGTAGATGTTGTAGAGGAGTTCCTCCCGCATCCCCGCGGCGTAGTTGAGCACGGCCCGGTTGAGCGACACCGAGTAGTCGACGCTCTGGCGGAAGTGCCATTCCTGCGGCGCGATCGGATAGGCCAGGTCGGCCGACGGCAGTTGCCGCGTCATGACCAGCGGGATCCGCTGCGGCGTCGGATTGCCGATCATTTCCGTGAGCAGCGCAATGACGTTGTGGAACGAAGCCGTGTTCCGGATCCCGCCGTTCCACCAGCCGTCGTAGGGTCCTCCCGACCGCATCGTGGCCCCCGGCTTGCCTTCGGCGGCGAGGCGGGAGTGCATGGCGGCGCCGAGAGACTGATAGCCGAGGACGACGATGGGGTCGAGGTTGAAGTTGTACGGGTCCCGGAGCGGCGGCGACCAGAAGACCGTACCGGCGGGGCCCGACTGGTGGTGATTGTAGAGCACCTGCGGGAGCCACTGATGGTAGAGGACCCGGGAGATGTTCTCGGTCTCCGCCTGGGTGGACATGAAGAAGTCGCGGTTGTTGTCGTGCCCGATGTACTTCTGGTAGAGGCGCGGCGCGTTGGCGGTGCTTCGTTCCTTCGGGTCGGATTTCCGCATGTACCAGTCGGCGAGGAGATCGTTGCCGTCCGGATTGGCGTGGACGAACAGGATGATCACGTTGTCGAGAATCCGCATCGTCTCGGGGTCGGTGCGGCTCACCATCTGGTAGACCATTTCGCCCAGTTGCTGGGCGCCGAGGACCTCGGAGGCATGGAGCCCGCCGTCGATCCAGACGACGGCCTTGCCCTCCCGGGCGAGCGCCCGGGCCGTCTCGTCGGTGAGTCCCTCCGCCAGGCCCAGCCGCATCGACGTCTGCCGGTAGCGCTCGAGGCTCCGGTGGTTCTCGGGAGACGTCACGATCGCCATCAGGTGCGGACGGCCTTCGGCGGTGCGGCCGATTTCCTGAACCACCATCCGGTCGGACTGGCCGTCCAGCTTGTGCCAGTAGGCGGCGATTTGCGCGTAGCTCGCGAGAAAGTAGTCGTCGCCGAAGTTGTGCCCGAACTCCTCGAGGGGCGTGGTGATCTGCTGGGCGCGGAGCGGGGCCGCGATGGCGGCGAGCCCCGCGGCGAGGCGGAGGAGGCGGGTGGTCATGGATGGCCGCTGGTGATCGGATGCCGAAAGATACTCGTTCCCGGGGATGCACCAGCCGGTGCCTGCCGGCCGGCTCCGTGCTCGGGAAACCCGAACTCGTTGGCCAGGACCTGTAGGAAAAGTCCTACGGCCCGTTTCGCGGGATCGTACGGCCGCTTGCGCCGGAAGCCGATTGGGGGGACCCGGGCCGCGTCCTAGTTTGTTTCCCCATGAGCACCGCGCTGCCCCGGATCCGGACGCTGATCGTCGAAGATGCCGCGATCTGGCGGGATCGCCTTCGCCGATTGTTCGCCGAGCATCCCGAATTCGAGATCGTCGGCGAAGCGGCCTCCTTGGCCGAGGCAACGATTCTCGCCGCCACGGCTCGGCCGGACGCCGTCACGATCGACATCCGCCTGCCGGACGGGTCGGGTCTCGAACTGCTGCAAGCGTTGGAGACGATGCCTCGGCGCCCCGTGGCCGTCGTGGTCACGGGAACCGACGACGCCATGCTTCGCTCCCGTTGCGTCGCCCTCGGCGCGGTGGCCGTCATCGACAAGGCGGGTCCGGTGGCGCTGGCACCCGGGATGCTGGCCCGGCGCCTGGGTGTCGACCTGAGCGCCGACCGGCCGACGGCCGACGAGTCGCCGGCATGACGGCGGCCGAGGCCTGGGATGCCCTGGCGATGCGGCCGTTCGTCCGCGGCCTGGTGCACGACCTGAGCAACGTGGTCACGGCGCTGCTCGCCAACGCGGAGCTGCTCGGCCTGCAGCTGCAGGAGCGCGGCATTCCGGCGCCCGAGGAACTCCAGGCCCTTTCCTCCGCCGCCGAACGGGTTCGTGGCCTCGTGGGCCGGCTCGACGACGTCGCCCGGGGCCGGACTCGCCCGAGGCAGGCGGTCGACCTGGGCCGGCTGGTCGGTGAGCTCGTGGGGCGGACGGCGCCGCTCGTGCCGGGCCGGGTGCGGCTGACGAATCTGGTGCCGGAGTCGGGGCCAGTCATCGAGGCCGATCCGGTGTCGGTTGATCAGATTCTCGCCAACCTCGTGCTCAACGCGATTGCGGCGATCGACGGGCCCGGCCTGGTGGAGATCGGTACCCGCCCGGCCACCCGGGCGGATCGCACCGCCCTGCCGTTGCCGGTCGAGGCGATGACGCTGACCGTTCGCGACACCGGGCGGGGGATCCCGGTGGAGGATCGCGAGCGGATCTTCGAGCCCTACTTCACCCGGCGCGACGGCGGGACCGGTCTCGGCCTCTACCTGGTGTCCGAACTGACCCGGCAACTGGGCGGCGCCGTGATCGTGCACAGCGAGGTCGGTCTCGGAACCGTGTTCCGCGTCGTCCTGCCGACGGGCGGGTCCGATGCGCACTGAGACCTTTCTCGCCGCGCCGCCGGTCAAGGTGATCCGGGTGTTCGACGGGCTCGACCCGGCCGGCCTGCGTGCGGTACTCGCCGATGTGGCCGGACCGGGAGCGTGGCGTCCGGAACTCCCGGTGCTGATCGATGTCCGGCCCGTGGCGCAGGCGCCGGACCGGAGCGAGGCGGAGCGGATCGCTGAGGTTCTCGCGGAGGGGACGAAGGCGGGGGTTCGGCTGGCGGTCCTCGCGGCGCCCGGCGCGAGCTACGGCGTGGCCCGGATGATCGGCATCATGGCGGAGAACCGGGGCGGCGGGGCACCGGCCTTCCTCGAGCCGCGGGCGGCCGTCCGATGGCTCGCCGGGCACCCGGAGCCGTCGCTCATTGAGCGCGGGTCCCCGCCCTCGGAGGGGCTGCACATGGCCGGCCGCCGAAGTGATGCCGACGAGTCCCGCCACGAGGCCTGAGGCCATCCCCAGGCTGGTCGGCTTTCCGTCGGCGACTTCGATCGGCTCACCCGGGCTTCACGGCGGCCTCACCGCCGGGTCGCTAGCTAGCAGGAGCACCGGGAGGAACGATGATCAGGGGACGGATCGGCCTCACCGTCTTGCTCGCGGCCCCGTTGGCCTGCGCGGCGAACCGGCTCGACCAGTACGACTTTCGCCAGCTGACCCTGGCCGTCGTGGCCCAGTATCCGCCCCGGCCGGAGGTCTTCAGCGGCGGGCCCTGGTTCCCGGGCCATCCGAAGGACCCGGTCCATGCCATCATCAGGCTGGGTTCGGAGATTGCCCGCGAGATCGAGGCGCACAACGTCCGGCCCCGGCTCGACAGCGCTGCGGCGCGGGTGGACGTGGCCGCGGAGGTCACCCAGCGCATCGGCCAGCGGGCGTCCCGGTATCTCGGCAGCCGGCTGATCGAGGACCCGGACCGGGCCGATCTGATTCTCGAGGTGGAGATTCGAGACTACGGCATCGACGCGGATTCGTGGAACGCGGCGGCGCACTTTTTCGTGGATGCGGAGGTCTGGCTGCTCGATGCGGCGGACCGGCGGCGGATCTGGCGGACGCGGGTCCGGAGCCGCGACCCGATTACGCCGGCCATTTTCGGGCCGCGGTCGGCGGTGCGGAACGTGGTCACGGCGGCAGCACTGTCGAGCCTGTCGGTCGAGGACATTGCCCGGGCGCTCGAGCAGTTGTCCTACTACTCGGCCGACCGGATCACGGACCGCCTCCGGTCGGGGCTCGATCGCCGTTAGGTGGGGCGGAACTCCCGGTGGCGGCGGCCGGGTTCGGCCGGGCGGCCGCCGTCAGCCGATCTCGTCCGGCGATCTTCGGGGACTGTGGACGGTGAGAATCTTCAAGGCCACCTGGCGCAGCAACAAGCCAAGGGACAGGGCGGCGGCGAGGGCGGGAATCCCGTAGGCCAGCCAGTACGCGGGCGCGTCCTGGGGCCGGCTCAGGGTTCCGGGGCCGAGCACAGCGGCCAGGACGGCGAGCGCCACCAGCAGCGGCTCGAACATCGGGCGGAGCGGCGCCGGTCCCGACCGCCAGCGCACGGCGTAGTGCCAGGTCCGCCAGGCCGCCAGGCCGGCGAAGGGGAGCAGTACCAGCGTCGTGCGGAGTCCACCGCCCTGGGCTGTGGCCCCGCCCAAGGCGAAATCGAGCGCGAGGCCGAGACCGAGGACGATCGCGGCATTCGCCAGGACGGCCCGGCGAACCGCAGCCTTCGGTACGGCGATGCCTGGGGTGTCGATCATTCCGCGCTCCTTTCAGGCCGGTTCCGGCGGGGCGGCACTCACGCCAGCACCGGCAACTTCCGGATCCGCTCCTGCCACTCGCGGGGGCCGGTTTCGTGCACGTTGTCTCCCGCCGCATCGACGGCCACCGTGACGGGCATCTCGGTCACTTCGAATTCGTAGATCGCCTCCATGCCGAGATCCGCGAACGCCACGACCCGAGCGGCGCGGATGGCCTTGGAGACGAGATAGGCCGCTCCGCCAACCGCCATGAGATAGGCTGCCTGGTGCTTCCGGATCGCTTCGAGGCCCGCCGGCCCCCGCTCGGCCTTGCCGATCATCGCGATGAGCCCCGTTTTGGCGAGCATCATTTCGGTGAACTTGTCCATCCGGGTGGCGGTGGTCGGGCCGGCGGGGCCGACGGCTTCGTCGCGGACCGGATCGACGGGACCGACGTAGTAGATCACCCGGTTGGTGAAATCGACGCCCTCGGGCAGTCCCTGGCCGGAGGCGAGGAGGTCAGCGATGCGCTTGTGCGCAGCGTCGCGGCCGGTCAGGAGCTTGCCGGAGAGCAGGAGCCGGTCCCCCGCTTTCCAGCTCTTCACGACTTCCGGCGTGAGGGTATCGAGGTCCACCCGTTTGGCCGCCGCGTCGGGGCGCCAGGTGACGTCGGGCCAGTCCGAGAGTTTCGGGATCGGGAGGTGGGCGACACCCGTGCCGTCCAGCGTGAAATGCGCGTGACGGGTGGCGGCACAGTTCGGAATCATCGCGATCGGTTTCGACGCCGCGTGGGTCGGGTAGTCGAGGATCTTCACGTCGAGCACGGTGGTCAGCCCGCCGAGTCCCTGGGCGCCGATGCCGAGGGCGTTGACCTTGTCGTGGAGCTCGATCCGGAGCTCCTCGATCTTGTTCCGCGGGCCGCGCTCCTTGAGCTGGGCCATGTCGATGTGCTCCATCAAGGATTCCTTGGCGAGCACCATGGCCTTCTCGGCCGAGCCGCCGATGCCGATGCCGAGCATTCCTGGGGGGCACCAGCCAGCGCCCATCACCGGGACGGTCTTGAGTACCCAGTCGACGATCGAGTCGCTCGGGTTGAGCATCGCGAATTTTGTCTTGTTCTCGGATCCACCGCCCTTGGCGGCAAGCTTGACCTCGACCGTGTCGCCCGGAACGATTTCGGTATGGACCACGGCCGGGGTGTTGTCGCGGGTGTTCTTCCGACCGAAGGCCGGGTCGGCGACAATCGAGGCGCGGAGCACGTTCTCCGGGAGCAGGTAGGCGCGGCGGACCCCTTCGTCGACCATTTCCTGGACCGACATGGTCGCGTCCCACTTCACGTTCATGCCGACCTTGAGGAACACCACCACGATGCCGGTATCCTGGCAGATCGGCCGGTGGCCCTCGGCGCACATCCGGGAGTTGGTGAGGATCTGGGCGATCGCGTCCTTGGCCGCGGGGCTCTGTTCCCGCTCGTAGGCGACGGCCAGGGCGTGGATGTAGTCCAGCGGGTGGTAATAGGAGATGTGCTGGAGCGCGTCGGCGATCGACTGGATGAAGTCGGCTTGCTTGATCGTGGTCATGGTTGAACGATAGCCAGCGAGGGCGGGAAGTCGAGTCTGCGCTCCGGCGCCCCCCGGGGGATCCCAAGCCCGCGGGCCGGTCGCGGTCAGGCGGAGAACTGGCGCAGGTGATGGTCCGCGTGGAGGTAGCCCCAGCGCTGCCACTCGGCGAGCGTCATCGCCCCGAATCCCGGATGCCGGGCGCCGGGGGGAACCGCGGTGGCCGCCGCCAGCTCCTCGGCCAGCCGGGCGGCCCGTTCCCGGTCGGCGTCGAAGGTGCCGGGCCGGGTGCCGTCGCGCTTCGGGTCGAATTCCGGGCGGGTCGGATAGCCTGGCGGCCACTTCAGCGGCAGCTGAAGCGCCACGAACTTGAGCACCGTGCGCTTGAACCAGGTTTCGGCCGGCTGGGCCGTTCGACGACCCAGCGCGCACTCGTACGCGTCCGCCAGGTGGCAGACCATCTCCGGTGCCGTGAGCGTGCCCCAGCGTCGTTCGGAACCTGGGTCCACCCGCCGGATCCGAGCGGCGATGTCGGTGGCGTCGGCGATGGATGCGAGGGATTTCATCGGCGCGGTTCGCTACTTGGCCGGCGTCGCCACCATCCGGTTGCCCTGGATGGTGACCACGACCTGGCGGGTCCCGTTGCTGGTCTCGAGTGTCAGGGACGCCTCGGGCATCGATTTCCACGCGTAGGCGCTGTTCCCCTGGTGCAGGAGCCGCTCCGGTTCCTGGTCGGCGACTGCGATCATCAGGCCCGGCGGTCCGTCGGTGATGACGACCGGTGCGCCGGCCACCGTGTAGCGGCCGACCAGTGCCGCCCGGTCCGCGGCGGGCGGGGGCAGGTCCGCCAGCGTCGGGAGTGGGATGCCGAGCATGACGCGGGCGATCAGATCGCCGATGCGGGTCGCGGGGCCGCTGCCCGAGTTGGTGAGCACCACCACGGTGAGGTCGTCGTCGGGGTACCGGGCCAGCCAGGTCGCGAAGCCGTTGATCCCGCCGCTGTGAGCGAACGACCGGTGCCCTTCGAAGTTCCGGATCGCGACGCCGAAGCCGTAGTTGGTCGGCTTGCCGTCGTTGAGCACGGCCGAAGTGCGGATCTGGTCGCGGGAGGCCGGGGTGATCAGCCGGGCCGCGTCGAACCCGTGCTGCCAGGTAAGGAGGTCGAGCACGTTCGAGCAGAGCGCTCCGGCGGCTCCGGGGGTGTTGAGGCTCAGCGGCACCGCATTGGTGACGACGGCGCCCTGGACCTCGTAGCCGCCCGCGCGGTGCGGGATGATCGGCCGGTCGTCGCAGTACGACGTGGCGGTGAGGCCCAGCGGCGCGAAGAGCTTGTCCCGGACGTACTGGCGGTAGGGTATGCCGGCGACCTTGCCGATGATCACGCCCAGGAGATAGAAGGCCGAGTTGTTGTAGAGGTACCGCTCGCCCGGTTTGAAGTCGAAGGGGAGGTCCTTGAACAGGGCCAGCATCTGGTCGTCGGTCAGGTCGAGGCGGCTTGCCTCGTTCCAGAACTGTGGGCCGATGCCGGTGTAGCTCTTGATGCCCGAGGTGTGGGTGAGCAGGTGGCGGATCGTGACCCGGTTGCCCTGGGTCGGGTAGTCCGGCAGGTACTTTTTGACATCCTCGTCGAGGCCGATCTTCCCGGCTTCCACCAGGTGCATGATCGCCGTGGCCGTGAACTGTTTGGTGAGCGACCCGATCCGGTAGATTGTCTCGGCGCCGGCGTGAGTGCCGGCCTCGACGTTTGCGAGTCCGTAACCGCGGGCCAGCAGCAGCTGCCCGCGCGACTCCACCGCAACCGAGGCGGCCGGGGCGTGGGTCCGGTCGAGTTCCGCGCCGACCACGGAGTCGATCCGGGCGATCAGCGTCGCCGGGGCCTGCTGGCCGGCGAGTACCGACACCGGCGCCGAGCCGGTCAGGAGTACCAGGAGGAGACGGGAGGGTGAGCGGGTCATGATGGTCCTCGCGGCGGGCTGCGGTTTCGGCCGACTGGCGCGCCGTACCGCCTCCGTGTCTTACGAGGCGTCCGGCGGTCGTCCGCCGAAGGTACCGGAACGGCCGTTCGGCAGCCAGCATCGGCCGGGTCGGGAGCCGCCCGATCGACGCGGGCCGACCTACCCTGGCAGCGGAGCGCAGCGCCGCGCGAAACAGTCTATTCGACGTCGTCACCAGCCGGGATCGCTGGGTCGGCCCACCGTCCAACGTACCCGCGGCGGAACTCGTCTTCAGGTGGGTCTGCGAACACCCCGCTAGTTGCCCCACGTTGCCGCGCTCTGCCCGCCGTCCGGGAGGCGGAGAAGGGCCCACTGCAGCGGCCCCGTGGTGCCGGTCTGCACGACCCCGCCAACCCCGGGATCCTCGATCAGGACGAAACCCGCCGTGCCCCCGACCACGTCGGTGAAGCCGGTAGTGGAGCCTGACCCTGCCCGGATGACGGCACTCGTTGACCACTCCCGGCCGGCAAAGGCAAAATCGGGATTCCGGAACCGCGGGTCGGGCGACCGGTCGTCGGCCCCTTGGCTGAGGGTGAACTCGAGCAGCGCGTCGATCGGATCCCAGGTCGGGTCGAAGCGGCGCATCACCGCGAGCAATCCGCCCGCCGGCCGGCACGCGGTCCGATAGCACCCGTAGTGGCCGAACGGGGCGCCGGTCACGATGAGGCGAAGGGCATCCTCATAGGACTGGGCGTGTTCAGCCACCAGCTCGTGCACCACGTGGCGAAGGTAGGTTACCCCGCCTTGGGACAGGGCTTGGGAGATCCGCCCGCCGCCAAGGAGTTCGGCGAACGGGTAGTTCCAGAAGGGCGTGAGAGGAGAAACGCTCCAGTCATAATTCGAGCCGAAGTCCAGCCCTCGCGCGATCCGCATCGCCTCGGCGACCAGCAGGTCGCGGGTTGCCACATGTCCCCAGTCGTGGAGCCATTGCTGCGCCACGGGGCGGGGGATCTGACGCCCAAAGCCATGAAACGAGTCGATCCAGCCCGAGACGATCGGTTGCGCGATGGCGCGAAAAGCCGTCTCCACCCCCGAGACCTGGGCGAACGACTGGCCGGCCGAGACCGCGAGCTCGACATGGTCGGTCGGCGAGAGACTTACCGTGAATCCGCTGGCTGTACCCGGTCCGGCCTGTGCCGCGACGAACAAGATCGGGAGGAAGCCGCTGGTGGTGCCGACCCGCTGGTCGCCAAGGGAGCGACCCAGGAGCGGAATCAGCACGGTATCAATGACCGGCCCCACCCGATCCATTTGGAGGAGAATGCGGGAGGCGAACACGTCCGTCGCTGACTCCGGTCCAATGATCGGTACTCGCCCGTACACCGCGTACACTCGCACCAGAAGCGGAACCGTCGCGGCCAGTTGGTCGGGAAAGACCGTGAAGGTGTCTCCCACCGCATAGCTGGCGCGGTCGATCAGTGAGGAGCCGCCCGTTGCGGTCGGGGCGACGTATGCCATGGCATCGGCCGTCGCCGTGGCCGGCCTCGGAGCCGTTCGAGGCACCGCGGCGCCGGTGGTCTCGGACCGCTCGGCGAAGGACACGGAGTAGCTGGCGGACAGCCGGTCGTAGCCCGCGGGAGCGAAGGCGCCGGAATCAACCACCGAGGTCGGATCGACCCAGGCCAGGACGTACCGGCCCGGGAGCGCGGGGAGACGGATGCAGGCGGCCGCCTCCGGGGCCAGCCGCTGCCACGCTCCGGGGGCGAGTGCCATTCGGGCGGCCTGGCGGGTCATCGCTACCGTCGGCGCAATGACCGCCCCGGCCACCGACAACGTTACGGGTGTCCCCGAACGGCACTCGGCCGGGGTCGGGGCCGGGCCCAGGTCGGGCACCACGAACGTTGCCGTGGCGCTGTCCACGCGGGTCAGGGTTGCCGGGGCGCCGCCGACCTGGACCTCATTACCGACGGTGAGCATTCGGTATCCCCGCAGCCGGACTTCGGTGCCCGGTACCACATCCCGGCCATTCTCCACCCGGCTGATCCTCGGCTCGGGGTACCCGGCGGTGACCGCCAGCCGGGCGGTATCGGCTCCCGTGGCCGAGAACTCGACCACGGCGCTGCCGGGTCCGAGCGCGACGACCCGGCCGTCGGCCAACGCCACCGGGTCGAGGACGCTCTCCTCGGTCAGCCAGCGGGTTTCGACCGCCATCCGGGCCGTGATCACGGCGTTCGGACGGTTCGGCACCCGCGCGTTGGGACGGAACTCGGTCTGACCGACGACGAGGTCGACGGCTGGGCGATCGATCACCACCTGGAGCACCTCGGGCGGCGTGGGGCTCGAGTCGCCGCAGCCTGGCGCGGTCGCGAGAAGAAACGTGAGTGCGAGCCGGCGCCGGGTGCTCGCCACGCCACGGCAGCGGTCCGGGCGCGACACGAATGGGGCAAGGACTGAACGGGGCACGCACGCCTCGGGCGGTTGACCGAGCGGACACGTTTGTCGATGCTGGCAGCAGGGGCAACGCCTCCGGGACGAGCCGCCGGATCCGAGGACGACCCGTTGCTGACGACCGGTCTCGGCCCCTCAGAGGCGGCGACCGTTACGGCGGTGACAGGCTGGCTTCTTTCGTTTGAACGCCGTCGCTGCAAAGCACCTGAACGGTTCCCGGTGCAGGCCGTCGAAGGATGGCCTGGCGGCCCGGTGCAACGGCTAGAATCCGGCCGTCCCCCGCCGAACGGATCATGATGCGGCGAGTCGAACGATCCTGGCAGGAAACCGCCACCACTCCGGGGTCGGAGGGGACCGGGGCGACCTCCACCGCCGGACCTGATGACAAAGCGGCGTCCGGCACCTGCGGCGAACGGGCGACGGCCAGTGGCGGTCCGGTGAGGCCGGCCACTTCCAGGGTGGTGATCCGCCGCTCGACGGTCGGCGTGACCGGGAGCAAGGCGGTGAAGTGCCGGATCCCGGGGGCATGGTCGACACTCTGTGCAGCTACGCGGGCCGACGCCAGGGGCTGACCGGCAGCATCTCGCGCAACCACGCGGTAGTCGCCAGCAGCAGCCGTCGCCCCGCCGGCATTCATCGCGAACGCCGGGGCGAGGGTGACCGATCCATCCGGCCCGATCGTACCCTGGACCAACAGACTCCGGGGGGCCTCCTCCCGGCTGCCGCTGTGGCCGTTATTGGCCCGGTACTGAAGGACGGCCTGCCAGGTGTACTCGCTGATCCAGAATGGTGAGCAATAGCTCATGATGTCGTGCGCCGTCGCGGGAACCGAAGGCACGCGGCCGACCCGATCCGCGTCGGAGAGCACGTCGAACCCGACGGTGCCGGTGACCGCTCCGGCGTTCGGAAACTCCGGATCGGGGTTCGCCGGGCTGCCGCAGGGTGCGTGGAGGCGGCCGAAGTTGTGACCCAGTTCGTGGGCGAGAATGACGCGACCGGCCGATCCCGTCTGGAACCAGGCTGCGTTGATCATCACGGCGCTGCGCCCGCCCACATACGCGACGCCGGCGAATTCGACCTCGCGAAAGCCCGGGGGAGGTGCCACCAGTCCAATCCAGTACTGGCCGGGATCAGCGCCGCCGGCAATGCGCGCCAGGTCCAGCGCTTGAAGGGTCAGATTCCAGAAAGTGGTGTCGGCCCCGACCGGTGCGGTCCCGAAATCGAAGGGCAGGGAGAGTGGCGGCTCCCGGGTGACGATGATCGGACCGAGTGGAAAGAGCCGGCGGGTGAAGTGGAGCTGTTCGGTCAGCTCCGGCTCGGTCACCGCAGGAGGAGCCCCACCTTGGGCGGGGAGCCCGATCGGGATCACATGAAGACTGAGCGGCTCAGCCTCGAGTACGGTGAGTGGCCCGGTGTCGCGGGGAGGCTGGATATCGTCGGCGGGGTCCGCGTCAGGTGTCGTGGGGTCGCTGACCGCCCGCCACCTCGCGCCGGGGACAAGCACGTTGGCCGGGACGAGGATCTGGGCGCTCGGCTCGTCGGGATCCGGCACGCCCGCCAAAGGGCCAGTCGCGGTCGATTCCGCGAACCGAAGCCGGCCGGCCGCGTCGAACACCTCGAGGCGGATTCTGGTGCCGACCGAATTCGGCACGGTCGGTACCAGGTAGAAATTGGCCACGGCCGGGAGCCCTCCGGCTATGAGCGGAATGGCGCTGAACTCGTTTTGAACCGACTGGACGAACCGGATCGCCGACCAGCCGAAATTCAGGGCAGCCTTCGGGTACACGCGGACCGGGATCTCCGACGCTTCGCTGCCGCTGCGAAATCGGATCACCGCCTCACCAGCCGCGCGGGCGGACACCAGCCCGTCCCTGGATACCGACACGATGCTCGGTCGGGTGGATTCCCAGGCGGCGGTGCGGCCATCCGGATTAGCTGGGCTGCCCCCGCTGGGGAGCTGGAGGACCAGGATGTTACCCACCACGAGGTCGAGCCGACCGACGGGAAGGGTGAGGCTGGTGCGGTCGGCGGCCCCGTCAGGGTCGCTGGTGCACGCGACGAGCGCGGCGCTGAGACTCGCAATGATCGGGCGGCTGGTGCGCTGGACGCGTTGCCAGTCGAATCGAGGGCGGTCCCGGGCCGTGCTGGAGGTCATATCCCAAACGTGGTCCGGGCAAGATGTGCCGGTCAGTGGCTTCGGGATGGGTTGATGCCTGCCCGGTCGGGCTCCTTCGGGAGGGGACCAAGCGGCCCATCCGGCGTTGGCGCCCTGACGACCGGGTAGGGCCGGGCGGGATCGCGTTTCCGGTCGAAGACCGGCCGGCGGGGGAGGTCCGGCATCGCCGCATCCAGCCGGGCGGCGAGCTCGCGGAGGCGGCAGGTTGGTACCCGAGGAAACAAGTGGTGCTCGAGGTGATAGAACATCTCGAGGACGAGGAGGCTTCCGGTTCGGCTCCGGATCGTCCGGGCCACCTCGTGCCAGCGATCGGTGTCGTGGTGCACGGTCCACACCGCGAAGAAACCGACCAGGCCCTGCCCCAAGGCCATGAGGCAGGCAACGTAGCCGACCGGCCAGAATCCCCAGCGGGCGGCGGCCCCGGCCCAGCACGAGACGAGGCCGATTTCGAGGGCGATCCATCGTCGTTGAGCAGGTTCAGCGTCGCGCCAGGCGGCCCGGTGCAGCTTCACCGGAAACAGAGGTGCGGTGATCAGCGCTCTCCAGAACGAGCCAGCCGCTTGGGCCCCCTCGACATCGTCGGGGCCGAGGCAATTACGGTGATGGCGGAGGTGGGTGGCTCGGACCGCGTGCATCGAGCCGAGCATCAAGCCGCTCATCGCAACGAGGACGAGCCGGTCGCCCCACCGCGGCAGGCCGAGGTTGCGATGGAAGACGTCGTGAACCAGGCGGAGGCCCGCGAGAAAGAAGTAGGACGCCGGCAGGACCGCGATCCACGGATGAGGCGAACTGGCCGCGGCGAGCGCCACCGCCAGCCAGGGCACGGGCAGGACGACTTCCCTCGCTCGTGCGAGGGGGGAGAGTGGGATCAGATCGCGCCAGCGAACGGCTCGAATGGATGAGTTGTCGATGAGTCTGCCGGCCAGGGGGCCGACAGTCATTGAGGTCCGCCGCGGGTGAGTCGAACCAGCGCCAGCCGGACGGCGCCCTCGACCACCAGGTTGCCGCAGGACACCCGCGAACTGTACCCCGAGCTGGTCGACGGCCGGGCGACGATCGCGTATTCGCCGGGCGGGAGGGACAGCCACCAGTCGTCCCGGCCCTTGCCTCGGGGGTCCGGGGTAACGGTCGAGCCCACGAGTGCGCCGAGGTTGCAGGAGGAGACCGGCGGCAGGGTGTCGGCGCGTGCCACCCCGGCGGCGGTCGTGGCCAGGCGAACCTCGAGGGGCACGTCGGCGACCGGCGAGCCGGTCAGGTCGTCGACCACCGCGATTTGGAGCAGCCCATCGCCTTGATTCGCCCACGCCAGCGGGTCGAGGACCGGCCCGCACGCAAGCGCGCCTAATCCGAGTACCGACAGCCATCCAGAAACTCTCATCGCTACCTCCGCGCAGGCTGATGCCGCCTGCCTTGTGCCGGCGGCTGGCCAAAACGTGGGTGCCGCTTCGGACCGGGCGCCAATCCCTGGGGACGAGACCTCATCCGCCGGGATGAGGCGTGGGAATTCGGGGCCGATCTGCGGGTGCCCGGTGCCGGCGCTTCGCCCCCGGGGACGGGCCGTTCAGCCCGAATGTGTGCCACTGGGCCCGCCCGACTGGTGCACCGGCCGCTCGGCCGGCATCTTGACCCGCGATGGCTGCTCCGCGTCTCCCGCGGAACCCGAGCGGGAACCTCCCCGAGGTCATTTCCATGCCCCTGCCCAGCCGCTGTTCCGCCGTCATCCTGTTCGTCCTCGCGGTCGCGCCGTTCCGTGCAGAGGCGCAGGCGGTCGACCGCCTCCTCGTTCGCTGGGACCATGCGTTTTCCCGGCTGAGCGGGGTCGCTGAGCTTCCCGACGGGCGGGTGGTCGCGGTCGACAATCTGGATGGCGTGGTCTTCATCGGCACCGGAGACGGCACCGGCGTGGAACCGCTGGGCCGAACCGGGGACGGACCGAACGAATATCGGCGACCGTTCTCCCTCGTGCGGGGACCGGCGGACACGGTGCTCGTCTACGCCCAGAACCGGCTCGTTCGCGTCACGCCCGGCGGCGAGATCGCCGGATCTTATCCGTTCCAGGCCCAGGCGCTTGGCGGCTCCGTCTCTCGCCCGCGCGGCGTGGACCGGGCGCGACGGGTGTACTGGGACCGGGCTGTGGTCAGAGATCCGGCCACCGGGGCCATCAAGCGGCAGCAGCAGTACGAGATCGTTCGGTTTGCGCTCGGGAGCACCCGGGTTGAACTCGTCGCGACCGCCAACGACCACGCCCCTGAGATGCACAGCCACCGCTTCCACCCCTTCGCCGAACGGGACGGGTGGGTCGTAACCCCTGATGGCACGGTCCGAATCGTCCGGGCCCGCGACTATTCGGTGGCGAGCGTCGTCAATGGCGCCGTCGTCGACAGTACCGTCCCCATCCCGTTCGAGGCGCTGCCGGTGACCGCCGCCGACCGCGCGGCGTTCCGACGCTCGCGGGCCACGGAGGCCGGGCCCGTCGTGAGCTTCAACGGCGTGGCCGGGCCGCCCAGTTCCAGCGGGAGCCCTCAGCGCATTGCCCAGATGGAGCGGGATTATCCCGATGAAACGTTCCCGCGCCGGAAACCTCCGTTTCTCGAGAACGGCGTGTTCCTTTCTCCTGGCGGCGACCTCTGGATCGCTCGGACGCCGCAGGGCGCCGACGATTCGAAACGCCGGATCGACATCATCGATGGGACGGGTCGCCGGGTGCGCGAACTGACGCTTCCGGCGGGCCGGTCGTTGCTCGGGCTCGACCGCCGCGGCATCTATCTCGTCGAGGAGGATCCGGACGGCCTCCAGTATCTGGAGCGGTACGCCTGGCCCGCCGGGCTCAGGTAGCGGCGCAGTCCCGCTCCCGTTTCACGGACCGCTCCGCTCGGCCGAGCGGAGCCGGGCCAGGTCGTCGCGATCGAGGCGACGACCTGATACGAAGAGCGCGCGCGGTGCCCGAAGGGTCTCCAGTGACGTTCGCGGATCCCGATCGAGGATGAGCACGTTCGCGGGGGCGCCGGGAGTCAGGGTTCCGGCGGCATCGCGGCCGAGAAACCGGGCGGCCCCGACGGTAGCGGCGCTGAGCGCCGCTGCAGGCGGGATCCCGGCCACGACGAATTCGGCCAGTTCGTCGATCAGCGCGCTTCCGGGCGGCACGACATCGATGCCGCTGTCCGTACCGATCAGAAGGGGTGCCCCGGCGTCGAAGAGCGCCTTCACCATTGCCCGCCGGTTGCGGGTGATCGCTGCCGCACTTGCCGGAAACAATGCCTTCGCCAGGGTGATGGTTGTGACCAGGGTTGGACAGTTCCAGGTGCCCGCCGCCGCGGTCCGGGCGGCCAGTGCCGGCATTGCGGCCGGGTTGGCCGTTGCCCAGAGACCGGCGCTCGACGGCAGAGTCCCGTTGAGAGCCCCGGCGTAACCGGCCAGGTGCTCGATCGAGCGTTGCCGCAGCGCAAGCGCGGTGTCGAGCGGGACGGCGAACGGAACGTGGCCAACCACCTCGACGTTGCGGGCGTGCGCCTCCGCCAGCAGCGCCCGGTACGCCGGCAGCGACAGCCGATCGTACACCTTGAGCCACCGCCATCCCTCGGCGGCCACCTGCGCAACCGCAGGGCCGGCCGCGGCGGCGTCGAGAACGAATCGGGTGAGCGGCCAGCTCGCCGGCGTTCCATCGTGTCCCGGGCTCGCGAGGAGGATCTCCGGTCCCAGGGAGTCGCCCGCTTCGACCGCGAGCGCCAGCCCCGCCTGCGCGGGAGTGCCCCACATGACTCGAACGGTCGTAATGCCGTATCCCAGCAAGGCGAGGCGATCGGTCGTGACCGAGTGGACGTGCATGTCCGAGAGGCCGGGCATGGCGATCCGGCCGCTCCCGTCGAAGCGGAGCGCCCCCGCCGGCACCTCGATCCGGTTTGCCGGTCCGACCGCTTCGATCGAGCGGCCGGCGAGGAGAATGGTCTGGTCCGGGATCAGGCGGTCGGACTGCAGGTCGAGCACCGCCACGTGTTCGATGGCGGCACGCTGAAATGGCTCGCCGAGATCCTCGGCGGCGCCGGGACTCAGGACGGAGGCGCACGCGAGGAGACTCAATCCGATCGCGAATCCGGCCAGCGGCCATTGGCGGGGAACGCCCCGCGGCCAGATGGCCGCGCGGCGATCCCGGACGGGCGGTCGGCTGGATGAGTTCCCGATCGGCTCGCCTTCGATTCTCCTATCTTTCATGACCCCTCCTCTCTCAAGGGCTCAAGGATAGGGAGCGACTGGCGCCGAGTGAGTGGCGGGGCGGACGACCGGTTTCCTGGCTGGACGACCCGTTTCCTGCCGTGGTATCCCGGAGCTGGGAACCCAAGGAGCTGGCTGTATTGCGCCGCCGGACGGCTGCGGGTTGCCACCGCCGGGAACGTTCCGACGCTGGTTTCGAACACCCTGGCACCCTGCTGGGGCGGCTGATCGACGTGCCGGGCAACCTTTTTCGTCGCCGGCCGGGGGCGTTGGGACGCCCCTGGCAGCAACTACGTTTCGGAGTGTGGCCAATCGACTCGCACGCGGGGGCTCCTGAACTGGCAGACGACCGGGCGCCGTCATCTCCCTCAACTCATCCGCCCCGGAGCGGATCGGCCTTGGGCCGGCCGGCGCCGCCACCGTACCGGTGGAATGACCTGCCGGCCGGCCAGCGCGGCGCGATTCTCGCGGGCTGGATTGCCCTCGGCCTGATCGAAACCGCCCGGGTCGTTTTCCGTCCGGCCAGTATGGGCGTGACCTACATTCCGTGGGACTACGCCCTCGTTGCCAACTTCCCGTGGTGGTTCGCCTGGGCCCTCCTGACCCCTGCCGTCTTCTCGTTGGCCGATCGGTTTCGCCTCGACGGCGGGCGGCTGCCGGTCCGGCTGATGCAACATGGCATCGCCGGTGCGGTGGTCGTGGCGGTGCACCTCCCGGCCGCCCTGACGCTCTGGTACTACACGAATCCGCTGCCGGCAGTCAGAGCGACCCCGTTCCTCGCGCATCTGGTCGGCAGCAGCGGCGGCTACCTGCTGCTCGAGATTCTGGCCTACGGCGCCACGCTCGGTCTCTTCTATGCGATCGACAACCACCGGCGGCTCCACTTTGCGGAACTCGAGGCGGCTCGGTTCGCGGCCCGAGCCGCCGAATCCGAGGCAGCGGCCACCCGGGCTCGCCTCGATGCGCTGCGGATGGAGTTGCACCCGCACTTTCTGTTCAACACCCTGAACGGCATCAGCGGGTTGATTCGGACCAGGGCGAACGAGGCGGCCCTCGGCATGCTCGGGCGGCTGGCGAACCTGTTGCGGATTTCCCTGCAATCGGCCCACCAGCCCGAAGTGCCCCTGTCGCGGGAGCTGGCGAACCTCGAGCTGTACCTCGATATCGAGCGCCAGCGCTTCAGTGACCGGTTGCGGGTCGAATGCGACGTCGAGCCGCAAGCCCTGGCGTGCGCCGTGCCGATTCTCTGTCTCCAACCCCTTGCCGAGAATGCGATCCGCCACGGATTGTCCCGGCGTCCGGGTCCGGTCCGCCTCACCGTGACCGGTCGGCTCGAGCGCCCCGGGGGCAACCTCCACATCTGCATCACCGACGACGGTCCGGGGTTTGCTGCGCCCGAGTCGGTCGAGGAGGGGGTCGGGTTTCGGAACACCCGGGCTCGCCTGGTGCAACTCTACGGCCAGGCCGCGGCCCTCGAGATTGCGAACCGCCCTGGCGGCGGCGCGATGGTCAGTTTGCGGTTGCCCGGCACAATGATCGGGGAGGGCAAATGACCCGACTGCGAGCGGTCATCGTCGACGACGAGCCGCTGGCCCGGGCGACGATTCGGCAGACCCTGACCCCGGAGGACCAGGTCGATGTCGTGGCGGAGTTCGGCGACGGCACCCAGGCGGTGGCGGGTTTGCGGCGCGTGCGGCCGGACCTCGTGTTCCTCGACATCCAGATGCCGGGGTTGGACGGGTTCGAAGTGCTTCGGCAGCTTCCGGCCGACGACCTGCCGGCGGTGGTATTCGTCACGGCGTACGACCACTATGCGGTCAGGGCCTTCGAGGTCCACGCGGTCGACTACCTGCTCAAACCGGTCGATGGCGACCGCCTGAAGGAGGCGATCGAACGCGTTCGGGCGGGCATCGAAGGCGAGCAGGCCTCCGAGGCGCGAAGTCGTCTGGCGGCCCTGCTCGGTGCCACGCCAGGGGCGCCCCCATCGTCGGGGCCCGGCGGATCCGGTTCTCCCAGCCGCGTGCTGGTGAAGGAAGACGGGGACATTCTCCGCTTCGTCAAGCTGAGCCAGGTCCTCTGGATCGGGACCGCCGGGAACAACGTCGTCTTTCATACCGCCAGCGGCACCCACCAACTGAGGATGACGCTCCGGGCGCTGCTGCCCCATCTCGATCCGGCGTTGTTCCGGCGGATTCACCGTTCGACGGTCGTCAACCTCAACGCGATTCGGGAGATCCAGCCGTGGTTCGCCGGAGACTGTGTCGTCATTCTCACCGACGGCCAGAAACTTCGCCTCAGCCGAACCTACCGGGACCAACTGATCCAGCCGCTCCTCTAGGCGCTCGACGGGTCACGGCCGCGACCGAACGGCTGGTCCCAACTGACTGGCGGGTTGCCCCCGCGGGCCGCATCGTCCGGCGCACTCGTCGATCCGTGGAGGGCGTTTGGACCGTCGTACGTTCCTGGCCGGGGCAGCCGTCCTCGCCTTGCCTCGCCCGTGGCCCCGGTCAGCCGTCAAGCGGACGCAGCAGGTCTACGGCGTCCGGATGGCCTGTGTCGAGACGGAGCCGCCACGATCCGGCACTCCGACGTTCGTGTTTCTCCACGGGAACCCGACGTCGTCCTACCTCTGGCGCAACATCATTCCCGCGGTTGCCGGCCTCGGCCGGTGTGTGGCGCCCGACCTCGTCGGGATGGGCGACTCGGAGAAACTCGAACCCAGCGGCGACTATCGCTACCGATTCGTCGAGCACCGGGACTATCTCGACGCGTTGCTCGAGGCCGTGGGCATCGGCGGCCGGGTGATTCTGGTGGTGCACGACTGGGGCGGCATGCTCGGCTTCGACTGGGCCCGCCGCCACCCGGAGCGGGTCGCCGGCATCGCCCACATGGAGACGGTGATGGACGGACTCGACTCGAGTGCCGCGCCGGCCGCCGCGCTGGACTTCTTCCGCCGTTATCGATCTGCCGCCGGGACCGCCGCCGTGCTGGTCGACAACCAGTTCGTCGAGCAGGTACTGATCCGATCCCTTGGCGCGGCCCTGACCGAAGCGGATCGGACGGAATACCGGCGCCCCTTTGCGGCCGCCGGTGAATCCCGCCGACCGACGCTGATGTGGCCGCGGGAACTTCCCATCGACGGCGATCCCGGCGACGTGGCCGCAATCTTCGCGGAAGCCAGGCACTGGCTCTCCACGAGCCAGGTGCCGAAGCTGTTCCTCAATGTCACGCCGGGGGCGCTGATCGCGGCGCCGGGCCGCAAGGCCATCTGCCGCTCCTGGCCGAACACGACAGAGGTGGCGGTGCCCGGGAGTCACTTCGTTCAGGAGGAGTCACCGGGACCGGTCGGTGCGGCTCTCGCCCGGTGGGCGGCGGCCCTCAGGTGAACTGCCGCTCGGTCCGGGGCCGGCCGTCGACCTTCCGGCCCATCCCGTGCAGGGGCAGGTCGTCCCGGGCTCGCGGCCTGATTGTGCCGGCGCTGGTAGGGTTGCTGCTCCCCTCCTCAGGAGCGAATCCGATGCGTGCATGGTCATGTGTGGTAGCGATGGCGACGGTCGCCTCGCAGGCGTGCCAGTCCCCGACGAACCCAACGGAGGCCTCGCCGGCCGCCGACTTCCATCGCGGCCGACCCGGCGCGCCCGCCCGTCCCCTCGGCGTCTACGGATCCGACGGCGAAGGCCGGCGCGGATGCCGCGGGCCGGACGATCGAGCGTTCGACTTCTGGGTCGGTTCCTGGACGGTCACCAACGCCCGCGGCCTGCCACCCGAGGTGAGCGAGATCACCCGGGGGCCCGGGCGCTGCATGATCTTCGAGAAGTACAACGGCGGTCGCGGGCGGAGCATCAGCCGGTTCGATCGGGTGGCGGGCCGCTGGGTCCAGGACTACGTCGACAATACCGGTCTCACGCTCCGTCTCGACGGCACCCGGACCGGCGATGTCATGCATCTGACCGATACCGTCCGGGCGATTCCCAACGGGCCGGCCCTGGCGAGTCAGTTCGACTGGACGGCCAACCCGGACGGCACCGTCCACCAGCTCTGGCTCTTGAGCCTCGACGGCGGTGCGAGCTTCCTGAAGAACGCCGATCTGGTCTATCACCCGACGACCGATGTGCTCCCGCCGGAACCGCCGGCCCCGACGGTGTGCGCGGAGCGGCCGGCCTATCGGGCCCTGGACGCCCTGGTCGGCCGGTGGCGGGTTCGGGATAGCCGGGGTCGGCGCATCGGGGTGACAACCGTCGAGTTGACTGCCGGCCAATGCCTCCTGGAAGAGCGATTTGTCGGAGACGACGGCTATCGGCTCACCGCGTTCACCTATCTCGACCGCTTCGTTGGCCGCTGGTATCGAGCCCAGGCGGATTCCTACGGGAACACGTTCCGCCTCGGCGGGGCATTCGACGGATCGGTGCTCCCGCTCGCCGGTCCGGCGCCCGGACGCCAAGGTGGGGTCGTCCCGGTTCGGATGACCTGGCAGTTGGCGGACGGTCCGGTCCAGCGGTGGGAGGCTCAGGGGTCGGACGGCAACTGGGGGGACGTCGCGACCTTCCATTGGGAGCCGATTCGCTAGCCGGCGCGGGTGGGGTCGGGCGGCATCCACCGCTCGACCCCTCGACGCGTCGCTTCGAAGGGCGCGTGCGGGAAAATTCCCCTCCGGCGGCCCGACCCGACGGCTCCGGTTCCGAGTACAGGTGTCTCACAGGGAGGCGGGTATGTCGCAGTCGTCGTTCGCCATGGCCGTGTTGACGGTTTTCGTCGCGGGAGGCCTGGGTCAGGGTTGCTCCGGCCCCGGACCATCCGTCCCGATTGCCACGTTCTCGGTGACCCGGGTCGAGGGGCGGGCGCTGCCCGCGACGGTCGCCGGTCCCGTCAACGGGACCGACCTCGAGATCATCGGTCAGGTCCTGACCCTGTACGACGACGGCCACGGGGAGTTCGAGCGGCGGTGGCGGTCACCCTCGCTGTTCGGGTCCGATGCCGAGGCCGTGACCCGAACCCTGGTGACGTACGAGTGGACGGGAGCGGAGCTTCGTCTCGACGAGGCCTGCGCCGACCACTGGGTCGTCGAACCCGCCGTCCAGGCAAGCTGCGCCCCGCAGCCGGTCCGCTACACGGGATCGCTGACCGGCGACGTGCTGGCTATCGATCATCCGTGGTACGGTCAGGGTACCGTTCGGATGGAATACCGGCGTGGCCGCTAGGTCATCGCGGCTGTCGGTCCCGACCCGCAGCCGGCAAGCGCTCGGCGCGGGTGCCGTTGCGATCTTCCTCGCGGCCGCCCTCGCGTGCGCCCGGCAACCGGCCCGAGGACCCGCGGCCGGTCCGGTGACGTGGCACGAGATCCTGGCGCTCCGCGGGCGGCGTGACTACCTGACCCTGCGGGACCGGCTGGAGGCGATCGACAGCGGCGATGCCTCGCCCGAGGTCCTGGTGGCGCGGGCGCTGGTCGGTCATGCCTTCAACGATCCCGCCGGCTCAAACCGGGCGATCGATCTGGCCCTCGCGCGGGATGGACTTCCCGATTCCGTACGCCTCGTACTCCGGGAGACGAAGGTCGCGAACCATGTCCGGCTGTTCGAGTACGCGGCGGGCCTGCGCGCGGTCGACTCGGTGCTTCGCGACACGACCCGGCTGCGGCCGGTCTCCCTCGCCGATCACCGGAACATGCGCCGGATCCTCGAAGCGTTGCGGGAGGTTCCGCCGCAGACGATGGAGTTGACGGACGCCACGGTGCTTCGTCTGGACGAGGGTCGCACCATCGTTACGGTCAATGACTCCGTCCGGAGCTACGTCTTCGACACCGGGGCGAACCTGTCAACGATCATGCGCTCCGAAGCGGCGGCAACGGGCCTGCAGCTGCTCCCCGCCGGGATCGACGTCGGGACCTCGACCGACCAGCGGGTAACGGCGGACCTCGCGATCGCCGACCGGCTGGTGCTCGGCACGGCGGTGTTCCGACACGTCGTTTTTCTGGTCCTGGATGACAGTCTCCTGACCTTCCCGGGCGGTTACCGGATCCCGGGGGTGATCGGCTTCCCGGTCATTGAGCGTCTCGGTGAAATGCATTTCGCCGCGAACGGCACGATCACGGTTCCGCGGCCCTCGTCGGCCGCGGCGAAGCCGAATCTTGCCCTGGATGAGCTCACGCCGCTCACCCGGGTGCACTGGGACGGGGAAGGTCAGCCGCTGATCTGCCGGCTGGATACCGGAGCCCAGACCACCCAGTTCTATGAGCCGTTCTACCGGCGGTTTCGGGCCCGGATCGACTCACTGACGACGCCGACCCGTCGGGAGACGGGCGGGGCCGGCGGGGTCCGCGAGCTGCCGGTTCGGCTCCTGCCGAACGCCAGGATCAGCCTCGGTGATACCGTGGCCACGCTGCCGTCGGCTGAGGTGGTACTCGAGTCGATCGTTCGCGACCCGGCTGAGAACTACCTGGATTGCAACGTCGGCCACGACATCCTCGACGCCTTTTCCGAGTATGTCATCAACTTTCGGGCGATGGTGTTCTCGCTGCGCTAGGAGCCGTCGTCCGGCCGTGCCCGACGCGAGGTCGTCTCATGAACTCATATCTCCTCCTGATGGCGATGGCCCTCCCCGGAGACACGCTCCGGGTTCCCCCGGGGCGCGTCGCGTCGCTGGACGGCCGGATCGACCCGCTCGAGTGGGCCGGCGCGACCATCACCAGTCTGAGCGACGGGACCGAGGTCCTCTGGATGCATGACGACCGTGGTGTTCAGCTCGCCGTTCGCGGGGCGCCGGCCATTGTCAGTGTTTGCCTCGCGCGAGGCGACACGGTCACGGTGCTGCATGCATCGGCCGCGTTGGGGACCGCCCGGTTCGTCCGCGCAGACACCGGGTGGCGCCGAGTCGCCGACTTTGTCTGGGACCGGTCGGCGCAGGACGGCGATGGCCGCGAGGCCGCCGGTGAGTGGCGGGCGTCGCCCCGGGGCCGGCCGGTCGAGCTGGAAATCGGCATGAGCCGGCTCGGCGCGCCGGCGTCCGTCGCGGTGGCGACAATGGCACCGACGATTGGACGCTGGCCGCCGGAGCTGGCCGATGATTGCGGGTCCCTGGGTCTGTTGATGGGCACCGCGCCGCTCTTGGCGCGATTCAACCCGGCGGCGTGGAGTCCGGTACTGGTCGTCCAGCCCTAAACGGCCGGGCGCAGATTCGAGGCGCAGCCGGAGCCGACCCGCGTCCGATGGGGTGGCCGGGGCAATCATGACCTGCACCGGCGGCAAATCAGACCCGTGGCGTCGATCAGGTGCGCTTCCGAACGGACTTCTTGGCCTTGGGTTTCCTGGGCTTCGGCGCGGGCAGTTCGGCAGCGGTGATCGCGGCCAGTTCCGTCAGCCAGTCACGATCGTCGAGGCGTCCGGTCACCCGGAAATGGGCCTTCGCGCCCGGGTAGGGCGATCCCTCGGCGGATTCTGGCGCGATTTCGCTGGCGTGGGCGGCGTCGCTTCGACTTCAAACCAGGCGAGCGGTACCTCTACAACAACTCGGCCTTCTACCTCCTGGCCGTCGCGGACCAGGAACCGGAGCGGCTGAACGCGTGTTGTCAGGTGAGGAGGTCGAGTACGTTCGAGCAGAGCGCCCCGGCTTGAACAGGGCGAGCATCTGGTCGTCGGTCAGGTCGAGGTGGCTCGCCTCGTTCCAGAACTTCGGTCTGATGCCGGGGTAGCTCTTGATGCCGGAGGTATGGCTCAGCAGGTGACGGATGGTGATCCGGTTTCCCTGGGTCGGGTAGTCCAGCAGATATCTGATGATCTCGTCGTCGAGCCCGATCTTGCCGGCTTCGACCAGCTGCCGTGGCCGCGAACTGCTTGATGATCGCCCCGATCCGGGATACCGTTTCGGTGCTGGCATGGGCCCCGGCCTCGACGTTTTCGAGTCCATAGCCGCGGGCCAGCAGCAGCAGCTGCTGCCCCCGGGACTCCATCGCGACCGAGGCAGCCGGCGCGTGAGTCAGGTCGAGTTCCGCCCCGACCACGGAGTTCGATCCGCGCGATCAGCCCCGCCGGGCCCTGCTGCCCGGCGAGAGCGGAAATGGACGCGGTGCCGGCCAGGAGTACCAGGACGTAAAGGGAGCGTGAGCTGGTCATGATGATCCTCGCCGCGACATGCGGTTGCGGCCGACTGGTGCGTCGGACCGCCAACGCATCCGATGGCGCGCCCGGCGGTCGTCCGCCGAGGGTACCCGAACGGCGGTTCGGCGGCCAAACCCGGCCGTGGCGGGATTCGCCGGGTGCTGGGGTCGTGACAACCGCCCTGCTGCTCGCCGTTGCCTGCGGCGAGAATGCCGGCGAATCGGTGACCGTGCGGGACAGCGCCAGGGTACGGATCGTGGAGAGCCGGGTGCCGGTCGGGCTCCCGTTCTCGCTCGACACTGTGCCGGCCTTCGATATCGGGCCCGCCGCCGGCGCGGAGTCCGAGTTCATCAGTCACCCGGTGTCGGCGGTTCGGCTGCCGGATCACCGCATCGCCGCCGCCGGCTGGGCGATGACGGAGGTCAAGGTTTTCGACTCGCTCGGCCGGTGGGTTCGCTCGGTAGGTCGGTCGGGTGGCGGGCCGGGGGAATTCGAGGCACTTGGCTTCGTGTACCAGGGTGCGGGAGACAGCGTGCTCACCTTCGAGCCCGGAACCCAGCGCCTCCAGCGGTGGACCTCGGCGCTCGAGCCGGTCGACCTGGCGCTGGTTGTCTCCACCGGTGACCAGCCGGCGGTGTGGGCCATGGGTTCGTTCGATGACGGTTCGCTGCTCCTCGTGGGCACCCGTCCGGGTGCGCCCGCGCCGGGCGATCCGGTCGAGCGCCAGCGGAAGGTGCTGTTTCGCCGCCGGGGGAACGGAGCCTGGGACTCCCTCGTCAGCTTCGCGACACCGCCCCAGGTTCGCGATCCGCGGTTTCCCGGTTCGATGCTCGGAAACGCACTCTTCTCGCCCAATCCGAGCTACCACGCGCGGCACGGGCGCCTGGCTTTCTCTTCCGGCGAGCGGTTCGAGATCGCGATCCGCGGGGCGGACGGGATGCTTCAGTCCATCGTGCGGCGGGCCTCCGAGCCGCGGACGGTGACGGGTGAGGAACGCCGCCGGGCGCTGGACGCCTGGGCCGAGCGGATGCCCGTCGCAGTCCAGGAGGACATGAAGCCGGTGATGCTCGCGGCGTCCTCGTCCCGGATCCGGCCGCCGGTTTCTCAGGTCTGGCTTGCCGGCGACGGCCGGCTCTGGGCCACCTACGGCAATCCGGACATCGGGGAGCCGGTCCGGGCCAGCGTGTTCGATCCGGAAGGACGGTGGGAAGGCGATCTCGAATTGCCGCCGGGCCTTACGGTGAATCAGATCGATGGCGACGGGATCCTCGGCACTTTCATTGATGACGACGGGTTCAGTCACCTGCGGTTCTATCGGCTGGTGCCGACGCGGTAGAAACCTGGACGCCGTTGCTGGTTTGGCCCTAACTTGAGGTGATGCCTCACGCGCGTTGGCTGCTGGTGGCGGCCGTTCTGACCGGGTGCAAGAAGCCGTTGGTCGGCCCCGATCCGGAGCAGGGGACCGGGAGCCCACCGGCTCTCCTGACCGTCAACTCGCCGACCAAGGACGAGGACCCGTCGCTCCTGCTCGGCCAGGACGGCCGCGTTTACGCGGCGTGGTTTTCCGACCGGACCGGCAACGCCGAGATCTACATCGCGAGTACCGCCGACGGCGCTACCTGGACGGCACCCACTCCGATCGTGACGTCCCAGTGGGGGGATTTCTACCCCAATCTGTTCCAGGACAGCCAGGGCGTCTTCCACGTGGTCTGGTTCCAGTGGGTGAATCTCTTCGAGGGGCAGATCCGGCACAGCTCGTCCGCCGACGGCGTGGCCTGGTCACCGGAGGAGGTCGTTACCCGGGAATTCCTGACCGACGACTGGGTTCCCACCATCAGTCAGGCACCGAACGGGTCGCTCGTGGTGTACTTCGTGGCGGCCCGCCGGGTGCCGTTCTCAACCGACAACCAGATCTACGTTGCGGTCAAACGGGTCGGCCAGCCGGCCTGGGACACGCCGGTCTCGCTGTCGGTCAACTCACCGACCGAGCACGACCACCTGCCCTACGTCGCTCGCACCGGTCCGAACCAGCTGACCCTCGTCTGGGTCCGGTACGCCGGGACGGCCGACTTCATCACCAACAGCCGCTCCGATCTGTACACCGCCACGTCGGCGGACGGCCTGGCGTGGTCGCCCGCGGCGCTGGTGACGACCGACCGGAAAGGGCAGAATCTCTTCCCCCAGGTGTATCGCCGGCATGGAGGCGCCTGGTACCTCCTGTGGCTCTCGACGCGATCGGGCCAACCCCGCCAATACGAGCTGCCGGCGTCGAGTCTTGGAAACTCGCTCTCCGGGCTGACCGAGAACACGCTGCTGCCGCCCGGCTACTCCCATCGGATCACAGCCACCGCCCGGCCCGGCGAGTATCTCGCCGCGTGGGTCCAGGGTAACGGCGACGCACTCGACATCTACTACCGACTCATCGCCCGGCCGTAGCCGCGTCACCGGCGCACCCGTGGTCACCTCAGGATGAACCGCTTGGGCAAGATCGGGTAGGCAGCCGACTGCCCATCGGAGGCTCCGACGGCGGTACCTGGTCCAGTCCAACCTCGATGAGCACGTCGGCGAGCGGCGACAAGGAGCGAGCGTCAACGACGAGGATTCGGAGCAGGCCTTCGCCGGATTCTGCAAGCTCCCTCGGGTCGACGATCGGCCCGCGGGCGCAGGCGCCCAGGGGCGAGCGCCGGTAACCATCTGAAGTCGCTCAAACGTCCACCTCCGATCAAGGTGGCACCGCCACCGATTTGGGGGCGTCTGCCAAGCATGGACCACCGATTCAATGCGCCGCCCAGGGTTGGGGGCGAGGCCATATCCGCCGGGGTGAGGCGTTGAAATCGGATCGTGATCCGACGGCGGGACCGGACCCTGCCGCTTTGCCCCAGGCCCGGGCCGTCCAGCACACCCCCCTAGCTAGTGCCACTTACCCCACGCGGGTAGCGGTTCGCCGATCGATGCTTCACCTTCGGACTTCGAGTCCCGCGGCCAGCCATGCCGGCTCGGAGTCCGAGCCGCCCCCTCTGAGGTTGCTCCCATGCCACCGTCGAGATACCGACTTGCCTTGACCTTGTTGGGAGCCGTAGGTGCCCCTATCT
Source organism: Gemmatimonadales bacterium (assembly GCA_050183815.1). Taxonomy (GTDB): domain Bacteria; phylum Gemmatimonadota; class Gemmatimonadetes; order Gemmatimonadales; family GWC2-71-9; genus SHZU01. Next base: position 37,093 of record JBFXAY010000020.1, read on the forward strand.
CGGCAGGAGCGCAGGCAGTCGACCATTTGTTGCTTCGTTGGAGCCACGCCTTCTCTCGACTGGGCGGCGTCGTTGAGCTTCCTGACGGGCGGGTGATCGTGGTCGACAACCAGGATGGCGTTGTGCTCGTCGGTAGCGGGGACGGCACCGGAGGCGAGCCGGTCGGCCGGACCGGCGACGGACCGGACGAGTACCGGCGGCCGTTCTCCGTCCTCCGTGGACCGGCGGACACGGTGCTTTTTTGCGCCCAGAACCGGTTGGTGCGCGTCACGCCGAACGGCGTGATCGCCGGATCGTTTCCGTTTCTAGCTCAGGCGCTCGGCGGCTCCGTTTCCCGGCCGCGGGGGGTTGACCGGGCGCGTCGGGTATACTGGGACCGGGTGGTGGTCCGGGATCCGGCCACGGGGGCCATCAAGCGGCAGGAGCGGTACGAGATTGTGCGCGTTCCGCTCGGGGGGACGCGGGTCGAGCTCGTGGCGACCGCCAACGACCATGCGCCCGAGATGCACAGCCATCGTTTCCATCCGTTCGCGGAGCGGGACGGATGGGTCGTCAGCACCGAGGGCACGGTTCGGGTCGTTCGGGCCCGGGACTACTCGGTCGTGCGCGTCGGACAGGACAAGGCCGACACCGCGGCCGCCATCCCGTTCGAGTCGCTGCCGGTCACGGCGGCAGATCGCGAGTCGTTCCGGCGCGCCCGGGCTGCGACAGCCGCTCCGGTCGTGAGTTTCAACGGGAACGCCGGGCCTCCCAGGCCGGGAGGCACTCCAGAGCGTCTCGCTCAGACGAAGCGGGACTACCCGGACGAAAGTTTCCCCCAGCGGAAGCCGCCTTTTCCGGAAGACGGGGTCCTCCTCTCGCCTGGCGGCGACCTGTGGGTTGTTCGCACCTCGCCGGAGTCCGATTCGCGGGTGCAGCGGATCGACATTCTCGACGGTACCGGTCGTCGTACCAAGGAACTGACGCTTCCGGCCGGCCGCGTCCTGTTGGCGCTCGACCGCCGGGGGATCTACCTCGTCGAAGAGGATGCGGACGGCCTGCAGTTCCTTGAACGGTATGCCTGGCCGAGTGGCCTGCGGTAGCATCGCTGCGACGCTACGAAGCACCGGAGCCGAGTCCGATCGCAAGCCCGGCCAACTGCCGGCGAGTTCGAGGAAGGCGCAGCGGGCCGGTGATCCCGTGCCGGTTCTTCGCGGGGCGTTGGCTCGACGGGCCGAGGATCGGTCCGCCCGCGGTTCTCCTACCGTTCATGGACCCCGGCTTGTGGCGACGGCCCAAGCATAGGGCGCCCGGGCGCTGGGTGGGTGGCGAAGCCGACGATCGGTTCCCCGCCTGGACGAACCGTTCCTCGCCGTGGTGTCCCGGAGGATAAGCGCCGCACAGCGGATCGCCGGCATTGCCCGCTGCGTCGGCTCGCCACCCCTTGAACGCTCCGGCGCCGGGCTTGAACGGTTCGCCAGCGTCCGCAGGCGGCTGGCGATTCGGCTAGACAGCTTGGTGGCGGTCGGACACAGTGACCGCTCGACACGTCGGCCCGCTATTCGTCGGCGAGTGACAGGCGCGAGGGCCAGGGGAAGACGGTAGGCCGCGTCGGCTCTCTTGATAGAATGTAACCCATAGGTTACATTGACCTATCCCTGAACTCGGAGAGTGCCATGTCAAGTGAGCGGCTCGTCGAACTGGCTGACCGCTATTCCCGGCGGCGGGCCCTGATCGCGGTGGTTGCCGGTGCGGCGTTTCTCGGGGTGCAACTCGTCGCGCAGCCTCGGGTGTTTCGACCCGAGGGCGAGGGGGGGCGTCTCGACCTGTGGGTGGTCAATGCGATCGCGCTGCTGGGCGTCCTAGCGACGGGGGGGGGAGTGCTGACACCCCGGCGGGTGCAGGCGCTGGTGCAGGATGAGTTGGCGCGGGTCCATCTGCAGGTAGCGGTTCGCGTGGGCTACTGGGTCGCCATGGGCTTGGCGCTGCTGCTGTACCTTGGCCCCTGGTTTCGCGGCTATTCGGCGCGGCAGGCAGTCTATGTGATCGTGACGGGCAGCGTGGTCGGCGCCCTGTTCACGTTCGCCGGGCTGGAGCGCCGAGCGCACGCGGATGCCTGACGAACTGATCAACCACCTGCGCCGAATGCGGATCGATCAGGGGCTTACGCAGGCCGAACTGGCGGCGATCGTGGGCGTATCGCGAAAGACCATCAACACGGTGGAGAACGGTGTGTTCGTACCGTCGACGATCGTTGCCCTTCGCTTGGCGCGGGCCTTGGGGACGACGGTGGAGCGGCTTTTCGAGTTGCCGGACCGGGAGCGCTGAGCATGGGTTGCGCCCGAAGCCTTGCCGCGGTCCACCGATCACCGGCTCCGTCCGTTGCGAGCGGCGGTGTCGTGTCACGGGCCGACCCGACCGGGGTGGCTTCGGGCCGGTTCTTCGACGGGGGGAATGACGGCCTTGGCGGCGAAGACTGGGTTGGCGGTGCCGTTGCCGGCGCCGCTTTCTCCGTAACGGTAGGTCGTCCCAGCGGCCGGGCGGACCGATGGGGCTGAATCGAAGCGTGAGTCGGCTATTGGTCGCTCTTGGACTCGCGAGCTCCGTTGTTTCGGAACGAAGTACAGCGCAAATGGGCCCCTTGCCGGTGACCCGGGCCAGGATTCTCAAGGACGGTCATGCCTGGATCGTTCGCGAAGGCCCGATGCAGTGGACTCCGCGGGGCGCGGCGTCAGACCCGGCCCCAGTTCCGCCAGCGACCCGATCGATCTGACGAACGCGAGCCAGCGGATCCGGATCGGAAACCAGTACGAGCGGGTCGAGCCGGCTCCCGAACGGCAGACCCGCTCCAGGGCGGGGCTGTCGAGGGCCTGTTTCTCTTTCGGGCCGAGATCCCCCGAGATCCGGCAGTACTACTTCGGAGCGATCGACTCCGCCGGATCCGGCGTCCAGGTCGAGATGCTCGATCCGCTGAATTGGCGGACCTATCTGCCCCCCGGAGCGACGCCGCCTACCTGGGCTCGATTCGACCCGGAGAGGTGGACGCCCTTGCGGCTCGTCCAGCCGTGACCGCGCTTCTCGCGGGGCAAGATTGGCCCGGACGCCATCGCTCGGGCTCGTGGCCTGCCGCCTCAGTGGCTCGTTCGGCCCTGGCCGGCGACCGAGGGTGGTCGACCACCCGGGGCGATGTGCCCTGGTTCGCCGTTGGCATCGTCCCAGGTCAACGCGGCTTCCGGGGCCTCTTCGTGACGGGCTTCCGGGGACCCGCGCCCTTCCGGACGGTCTTGTTCCGAGCCGCCTTTCCGACGGCCTTGGCCTTCTTCGGTTTCGGCAGGGGCAGCGCCTCGGCGGTGATGGCCGCGAGTTCGGTCAGCCAGTCACGGTCGTCGAGTCGCTCGGTGACTCGGAAGTGAGCCTTGGCACCCGGATAGGGTGACGCTTCGGTCACCGTCCCAATGAAACGTCTCCCGGCGTCCGTCGGCCGGAAGAAGAGTTCGTTGTCGCACACCAGGGCGACGACCCGCTCGTTGCAGTAGATGGCGTACTCACCGAACATCTTCCGTGACCGCACGGCGCCGGCGCCCCGCATCTGGTCCACGGCGTAGTCCGCGACTCGCTGCTCCGAAGCCATTCGTGTTCCTGCTTCCTGTTCCTAGAACGGGCTGGTGCCGATCGACGTGGTCTGCGCCGGGTCGAGCGGCAGGTCCACCCACCGCCGCTCCCGGTGAGACAGTGCCACCGCGTTGATGACCTCCTGCACCCGGGCGCTCTGGGCAAAGTTGCCCTGATTCGCCGCCCCCTCGCCGACGATCTCCTGGCAGAAGTTGTGGACCAGGTTGCCGTAGAACGCCGTGCTCCACGGATCGTCGGTGCGAAACCCCGGCGGAAAGTACTCGGCCGGGATCTCGCGCTGGACGAACTCGACTGCATCCGCGGTTGCGGTGTGGATCGTCTGGATGACGCCGAACTCCTCGACGAGCCGCACCTTGATCGCCCCCTTCGAGCCGAAGATCCGCGCCTCGATTCCCGGGTAGTTCCCGACGGTCACGTAGCTCGACTGGAGCGAAAAGAGCGCGCCGTTGGCCGCCTCAGCCATGAACATGTCGGCGTCGTCGATGTTGATCCGCTCGCGCTCGGTGTCGAGGTTGGTCCGGCGGCGGAATTTGACCATGTTGGCGAGGATCCCGACGATCTGGGTCAGGTCGCTTCCGACCATCTCGAGCCCGATGTCGATGGTCGGGGCGCCGTATCCCTCGAGGGACGACACGGTGATGCCCTCCCGACTCAGGTCGGTGCCCCAGGGCGCCTCGCCGACGGGTTTGACCCGGTGGATCCGTTTGTCCATCGGATTGTCGGGGTCGAGCCACTGCGAGTTCTGCTCGTAGCCGTTGAACACGTACGGGTCCCCGACGAATCCCTGCCGGATCAGGTCGAAGGCGTACATCACCGCCGGCGCGTACCGGAAGGTGAGGCCGACCTTGGTCTTGAGTCCTTTCGACTCCGCCAGCCGGTGCGCCTTCCAGACGTCCCGGTAGTCGTGGCAGACCGGCTTCTCGACCAGGCAATGCTTGCCGGCCTCGAGGGTCTCGAAGACGAGATCCTGGTGGTCGCCCCGGGTCACGACGTCGATGACGTCGAGGTCGGTGCGGGCCAGCAGCTCGCGGTAGTCGGTCGTGACGGTGGGGATCCCGAACTCGGCCGCCCGCCGCTCGGCGAGCTCGCGGTCGAGATCGCAGATGGCCACGAGTTCGGAGAGCGGAGAACGATGCCAGCCGGGGAGATGGGCCGACGCCGACCAGCGGCCGGCGCCGATGATACCGACGCGAAGCGGGGCCAAACGACCTCGTTTCAGTGTTTGCCGCGGCGCTCCCCGAGCCCTTCGGCGGCGCGCCGCCTGATTTCCGGATCCGAGTCCTTGAGGGCCTTGAGAAGGTAGTCGGAGACCGACGGATGGTCGATCTCGGCGATCGCCTCCACGACCGCGCGCCGGGTTTCCAGATCCGGGTCGGTGAGCCGGGCGCCGAGACCTTCCAGCGCGGCCGGGTCCTCGATGTTGCCCAGCGCGTTCGCCGCGGCCCGGCGCAACTCCACGTCGTCCGAGCCGAGGGCCTTGATCAGGGCCGGCGGAGCGCGGTCGAGATCGTCGAGATCGCCGAACGCGTCGGCGGCGGCTCGGCGGACCTCGGGTTCCGGATCCTCGAGGGCTCCGGCCAGGGCGGCCGCGGCCCGGCGGTCCTCGATCTGGCCCAGGGCCTCGACCGCGGCGCGCCGAACGGCGGCGACCCGGTCACGAACGAGCGGGATGAGCGGGTCGACGGATTCCCGGCTCTCGATCTCGCCTAACGCTTCGGCGGCGGCCAGGCGGATCTCGGGATCGGCGTGCTTGAGCGACCCGGCGATCCACGGCGCGGCCTTCACGTCCTCGATCTGGCCGAGGGCCCAGATGGCCGAGGCGAGGAGCCGGCGGTCGGAGGACTCGAGCAGGGGCTTGAGCACGGGGAGCGACCGGGCGTCCTCGTACTCGCCGACGGCCCAGGTGGCCATGACTCGAACGGCGGGGTCGCGATCGCCTACGAGCCGTTCCGCGAGCTGCCGGGTGTCCGGGTCTTCGACGATCCCGAGGACCAGCAACGCCGCCTCCCGGATCCGCGGCGCGGGCGAGCCCGCGGCCGCGACGACGGCGGTCCGGGTCGCCGGCCAGCTTCGCGCCAGCATCCGGGCGGCCACCCGGCGGAGGCAGGCGTTGTCGTCGCCGAGGTGGGCGGCGGCGAGCCGAAGGGCGGCCGGGTCGGTCACGCGGCGGGCCAGGGAATCGCGGCGGGCGAGTGGCGCCATGGGGCGGTCCGCGAGATCGCCGATGCCGAGGGGGTGCCGGCCCCACCAGACGTTGCCGAGGGCGTCCGACACCTCGCTGCAGAGCAGCGGATCGCTCCGTTCGAGGAGGTCGAGGAATGAAGCCACCTGGGCCGAGTCCGGGCCGGCACCGCTCCGGCGGCCGCCGAGTTCGAGCTGCTGCGAACTGCCGGCGGCGAGCGTGAGACTCACCAGGACGAGCGCGGCGGCCCCCGCGGCCGCCAGCCTGCGGGCGGTGGTCATCGCTCACCCCGCTGACCGAGGGCCCGCGCGGCGGCCTTCCGGACGGACGGGTCCGACGACTTCATCGCTTCGACGAGCGCGGCAATGGCGCTCTGATCCCGAATCTCGGCGAGCCCGTCGACCGCCGCGTCGCGGACGTCCGGATCGGGATCCGCGAGCAGAGCCCGGAGGCCGGGAACCGCGGCGGGATCGTGCGCCTGGCCCGCGACCCGTGCGGCGGCCGACCGGACGTCGGCATCGCGATCCTTGAACGCCTGGGTCACGCCCGCGGGGAGGCTCGTGAGCTCGAAGTCGCTCAGGGCGTGCAGCGCCCGCTGGCGGACCTCGGCGTCGCGGTCGCCGATCGCCCGCTGAATGGCCGGGAGCGCCGCCGGGTCGCGGATGTCGCCCAGGGCGCCGACGGCGGCCTCGCGGACGTCGGTGGACGGATCGTCGACGAGCTTCATCAGGCCGCCTAACGATGAACGGTCCCGGAGGTCGCCGAGGGAGCGGGCTGCGGTGGCGCGGACCTCCGCGTCCTCGTCGCCGAGCCAGGGGCGGAACCATTCGGCCTTGGCGATCTCGTCGTCGAACTGGGCCAGACCCTGGACGGCGCGGCGCCGAACCTCGACGGAGGGGTCGCGGGACCGGCCGAGCAACGCGTCCGTCGCACGGAGCTCCTCGAGTTCGCCGAGGGCCCCGACCACCGAAGCGCGGACCTCGTCGTCGGTATCGCCGACGGCCGCCAGGAGGGCGGTGAGGGCGCGCCGGTCGCCGAGGTTGCCGAGCGACTGGGCGGCGGCGCGGCGAACGCCGACGTTGTCGTCCCGGAGCGCGGCCGAGAGCGCGGCAATGACCGCGCTGGAGGTGTCCTGCGGCGCGGCGGTGCGCGCTCCCGGGGCCGGATCGGGATTGGGCGCCGGGGCCGCGGCCGGGTCGGGCAGCGCCGGCCCGGACGGCGTGGCCTGCGGGTCCCGCCCCGGCGCGACTTCCTCCGTCGGGGATCCCTGCATGCCAGGGTCGGCCCGGTTGGCTGCGAGCGGCGCCAGGCTCAGCGCATTCGGCACAGTCGGCTGCCGGTTCTCCCCGGCCAGCGAGACACTCGGCGCCACCATTACGGTCCCGAGCACGGCGGTGAGCACGGCGGCGGCCGCCAGGCCCCGGTGCGGTTTGGCAGACATCGGCAGTTCCTCCACCAGACGTTGAACCCGTTCCACGAGGGCGCTCCGTTCCTCGGCCATGCCGGCCACGGGGATGGGACGGGGTGCGGCATCGATCCACTCGGCCACCCGGACGAGGCACCGGGCCACTGACAGGCCGGATCCGGTCGCGCCGGCGGCCCATTCGTCGCAGAGCAGCTCGGCGTCCGCCTGCAGGCGCCTGGTGGCGAGCCGGTTGAGCGGCTGAAAGAAGAAGACCCGCTCGATCATGGCGACGGTGAAGAGCCACACGGTGTCAAACCGGAGCAGATGGGCCACTTCGTGGGCCAGCATGCCCTCGCGCTCGGCGTCGTCGAGCTCCTCGAGCGCGATCCGGGGGACGCAGACCTCGTCGATGCCGACGGCTACCGGACTCGCCAGACGCTCCGAGACCGTCAGCACGATGGGGCGGGCAATGCCGAAGCGGCGCTTGAGCGCGTCGAGCGCCTCGTAGAGCGGATGGGGCTCGAGCCGGGGCCGCGGGCCAAGCCGGCGGGCGAGATCGGCGCGGCGGCGGGCGAACACCAGCACCAACCCGAAGGCGCCGACGAGCCAGACCGCCACGAAGAGCCGGCTCGCGAGCGTAGCCGGGCCGAGTCGGCTCCAGGCGCTGAACCAGGCGGAGGCGGGCTGCGCCGGACGTCGGTCGCCGGCCAGGGGTGCGTCGTCCGCTCGAGCGAAGCCGGAATTCGTGGCGCCAGGTTCCGGCGTGGCGCGGGAGTCGGTGACCCCGGCATTCCGGCCGGGGGTGCCGGCGGATTCGTGAGCCGACACCTGATGGCCGGCCGCTTCTCGCGGTGCCTGGTCGACCACCGAGACCGCCGCCGCGGGTGCCGCAATCAGATATCGTGGCGCGATCGATGTCACGCCGATCACGGGGGCGAAGCTCGTGACGAGCCCGCCCACCACCGCCGTACGCCATGCCACCTCGCGGAGCGCGGGATTGCGCATCCACCGCGTCAGGAACAGCGCGCCGAGGAGGAGGGCCGTGCTGTGGATCAGATAGGTAAGCAGCCAGGCGGCCGCCGCTTCGAAGAGAGTCACTTGTTCCGCTCCTTGCCGTCACGCTCGGCGAGCAGGGCCTTGACCCGAGCCAGGTCTTCCCGGGTGAACTGCCGGGCCGTAATGAGATGCGCCATCAGGGCGGCGGCGTTGCCATCGAAGAGGCGGTCGGTCAGTTCGTTGACCATCGACCGGGTGGCCTCGGCCTCGGTGAGGAGCGGCCGGTAGACGAATTGGCGAGCGGCCGTTTCGTGGGCCACCACGCCGCGCTTCTCGAGCCGGCTCAGGATCGTGGCGATGGTGGTCTGGGCGAGCCCGCGGCTCGGCCGCAGCGCCTCGGTAACGTCGGCGGCGGTGGCCTGGCCCCGGTCCCACAGGACCCGGAGGATGGCCAGCTGCAACTCGGTCAGGAATGGCGGTTCGACGGACATCCAGTCTCCCGGATCAGGTATGAACTACAAGTGTAAGATTACGCTTGTAGTCAAACCCGTCAAGAGGGAGGCCGTTGTCCGGGGGACGGGCGGGGTTGGGCCCGCCGGTCCGAGGTCAGCGGTCGCGGAGCACGGGGTCGAGCGCGTCGGCGAGCGCGTCGCCGAGGAAATTGAAGGCGAGGACGACGAGGAGAATGGCGGTGCCGGGGACGATGGTGAGCCAGGGCTTGGTGGCCATCGTCGCCTGGGAGTCCATCAGCATGTTGCCCCAGGTCGGCGTCGGGGGCTGGACCCCGAGGCCGAGGAAGCTGAGGGACGACTCCACCATGATCGCATTGCCCACCGCGAGGGTGGCGCCCACGATGAGCGGGCCCACCGCGTTGGGGATCACGTGCCGGGCGATGAGCCGGCTGCTCCGGGCGCCGAGGCACCGGGCGGCCTCCACGAAGGGACGTTCCCGGACGGAAAGCACCTCGCCGCGGACCACCCGGGCGGTAGCCATCCAGCTCAGCAGGCTGATGATGATCACCATCGGGCCGACGGTCGCCCCGGCGTAGGCGCTCAGGACGATGAGGAGGGGCAGGGTGGGGATCGCATAGGCCACGTCGGTGATCCGCATCAGGACGTTGTCGGTCCGCCCGCCGAAGAACGCCGCCACCGACCCCACGAGGGCGCCTAACGCCGTGCCCAGCAGCGCCGCGAGCAGCCCGATGACGATCGAGATCCGGCCGCCCCAGAGCAGCCGGCTCAGCACGTCGCGGCCCAGGTCGTCGGTGCCGAGGAGATGGGCCGCGGACGGCGGTTGGCGGAGGCTGGCGAGGTCGATGGCGTCCATCGGGTACGGGGCGATGAACGGCGCCAGGAAGCAGGCGGCGCCGAGGAGCATCACGACGCCGAGGGAGACGGCCGCGGGCCGATGGCGGCGGATGCCGCGCCAGGCGATGGCCGCGGTCATCGGTAGCGGATTCTCGGGTCGAGGGCCCCGTACAACAGGTCGGCCACGAGGTTGAAGAGCACCACGGTGGCGGCACCCATGAGCAGGATGCCCATGAGGAGCGGGTAGTCCCGGGCGAACATCGCCTGGACGAAGAGGCGGCCGATGCCCGGCCAGGCGAAGACCGTCTCGGTGATCACCGCACCGGCGAAGAGGTCGGCCAGGTTGAGCGCCATGATCGAGACGACGGGCACCAGCGCGGTCCGCACCTGGTGGGCGCGGAGGACCGCGCTGCCCGACAGGCCCTTGGCGCGCGCGGTGCGGATGTAGTCGGCGCGGCCCGCCTGCAGGAGGCTCGACCGGAAGTAGCGCGACCAGCCGGCAATGTTGCGGAACGAAAGCACCAGCGCCGGTAGAACCAGATGGCGAAGATGATCGCTGACCGAGGAGAGACCGACCGTGCCGGTGCCGGACACCGGGAGCCAGCCGAGGCGGACCGCGAAGACGAGCTGGAGGATGAGGCCGAACCAGAACACCGGCATGGCGATGCCGAGAAACGACACGCCGGTGGCGACATGGTCGAAGAGGGTGCCGCGGCGCAGCGCCGAGAGCCCGCCCACGAGGAGCGCGATCACGGCCGCGAAGAGAAACGACGCCCCCATCAGCTCCAGGGTGGCCGGCAGCCGCTCGAGGATCATCGTCCCCACCGGCCGGGTGGTGGAGAAGCTCTGGCCGAGGTCGCCGGTGAGGGCGGCGCCGAGCCAGCGGAGGTACTGGACCGGGAGCGGCTGGTCGACGCCGAGGCGGTGGCGGTACGCTTCGATGACGGCGGGGTCGACGAACCGACCCCCGGCCAGGAGACTGCCTTCGGGCCCGCCGGGTGCGACCTGAATGACGGCGAAGATGACGATCGAGATGCCGAAGAGGAGCGGCACCAGTTCGATCAGGCGCCGGCGGAGATACGTGCCCATCAGCGGGCCGTGACCCGGCCCCGGAGCCGGATGTCCGCCGCCGAGGCGCCGACGAGGACGCTGAAGGTGCCGGGTTCGAGGACCTCCCGCAACTCCCGATCGAGCAGCCGGAAGCGCTCCGCGGGCAGGACGACATTCACCCGCCGTTCGGTTCCGGCCGGGATGGCCACCCGGGCGAACGCGGCGAGCGCCTGGACGGGCCGGGTCACCGACGCGAGGTCGTCGTGCAGATAGACCTGGACCACTTCGTCGCCGTCTCGCGGTCCGTCGTTCCGCACGGTCAGCGAAACGGTGACCGAGTCGCCCGGTCCGATCGTGTCGGGGGAGACCGCCAGGTCGCGGTAACTGAAGCTCGTGTAGCTGAGGCCGTGACCGAACGGAAACCGCGGCTTGCCGGTCAGGTCGCGGTAGTCGTCGCCTCGGCCCGTGGGTTTGTGCCAGTAGGAGAGGGGCAGTTGTCCTTCGCTCACCGGAAACGAAATCGGCAGGCGGCCCGCGGGGTTGATCCGGCCCGCGAGGGCTTCGGCGACCGCGGTGCCGCCCTCGTCGCCACCGTACCAGACGACGAGGACGGCGCCGACCCGGTCGATCCAGTCCGTCATGGTCACCGCACTGCCGCCGGTCAGCACGACCACCGTGGGTGTGCCGGTGGCGGCCACGGCGCGGATCAGGTCCTCCTGGCGGCCCGGGAGGCGGAGCGAGGCGCGATCGGCGAATTCGCCTTCGTCGATGCCCGCCGCGATGATCGCGACCTGGGCTCGGCGCGCCGCGGCGACCGCGGCGGCGATCGCTCCGTCCGGGCCGCCACCAGGGATCCGGTTGTCGGGGCGTTGGTCCCACACCAGGCGGATGCGGCCGGGGCCGATCGGCTGGTGGTACTCGAGCCGGATCGGCACCGGTTTTCCGCGCTCCAGCCGGACCACGGCGTTCCGAAGCCCCCCGGACGCCCGGCGCCAGCGGTCGAGCACGAGGCGGCCGTCGATGAACAGGCGGAAGCCGTCGTCGGCATCGACGCCCAGCTGCACGGGGCCGGTCGTCGGGCTGGTCAGCAGCCCGGTCCAGCGCACCGAGTACCAGCCGAACGGCACCGCGGAGTCCGGCGGGGCGAAGGCCCAGTTGAAGTCGATTCGCCGGTCGCTCCGGCGGACCGCCGGGGTCCCTTCCGGAACGATCCCGGTGAAGTACTCGGCGTCGAGCCCGCCGCCTAACGCTTCCGCGGGCACGGTGGTCGGCGCCGCGGCGTCGCGGCCGGGGCCCGGGAGGTACTCGATCGTCGCGTTCGGCAGCGCGGTCCTGAGGCCGGCCGCGAGGGTAACCGGCGCGTTGCCGGGGCCGCTGTATCCGCCGAGCCGGGCCTCGACGGCGTCGGGTCCGATGAGGGCGATTCGCCGGGGTCCGGCCGCCAGGGGCAGGGTGCCGTCGTTGGCGAGCAGGGTCAGCGACGCCCGGGCCGCGTCCCGCGCCAGCTCCCGGTGGCCCGGCGCCGACGCCTCGCGGACGGAATCGACCGCCACATAGGGATGGTCGAAGAGACCCAACTCGAATTTGAGGGCCAGCACCCGGGCCACGGCGGAGTCCACCGCCCGGGCGTCGGCCGTGCCGTCGAGGAAGGGGCCCTCGAACAGGGCGGCGTGATCGACCGACGTCTGGAAGATCACGTCGAGGCCGGCCTCGACCGCCAGCCGGCCCGAGGTGGGATAGTCGGGACTGGTCCCGTGCAGGACGTTGGCACCGCCGGTGCCGCCGGCGTCCGAGATGACCACGCCGCCGAACCGCCAGTCGCGCTTCAGCAGGTCGCGCAACAGCCACCGGCTGGCCGAGGCTGGCGAGCCGTCCACCGAGTTGTAGGCCGCCATGACGGACCGGGCGCCGGCGCCCAGGGCGGCCCGGAAGGGCGGCAGGTGCAGCTCGGCCAGGAGCCGCCGGTCGAGGTCGATCGGGTAGCTGTCGCGACCCCCGTCGCCCACGTTGGCGATGAAGTGCTTGGGGGTCGTGGCCACGCCCGCCCGCTCGAAGGGGCCCACGAACCCTGCGGCCATTTCGCTCGCGAGCACCGGATCCTCGCCGTAGCTCTCCTCGACCCGGCCCCAGCGCACGTCGGTGGCGACGTTGAGCATCGGGGAGAGCACCTGCCGGAACCCGCGCGACCGCGTTTCGGCGGTGATGACGCCGGCGACCCGCTCGACGAGCCCGCGGTCCCAGGTGGCCGCGAGCGCGATGGCCTGGGGGAAGACGGTGGCCCGCGGCTGCACCAGGCCGTGCAGCGCCTCCTCGAAGGCGATGAACGGGATGCCCAGCCGGGTTTCCTCGACGAAGTGCCGCTGCAGTTCGTTGATCCGCTCGGCGACCGCGCGGCCCGACGGCGCGGTGTCGAGCCGGACCTGGAGTCCGTAGATGCCGTGCGGGAACCGGGTGGCGGGCGTCGCTGGGTCGACGGGCACGGCGAACAGCTGCCAGAACTTCTCCTCGGGTGTCATCCGGCCGAGGAGATCGGCCACCCGGCGCGCGACCGGGAGAGAAGGATCGCGATACGCCGGGGCGCCGCCGCAGCCGGTGATCGCGAGCACCACGGCGGCGGCCGCCGCGGCCCGGACGACCGGGGATCGGGCCGCGGCGGGCCTCAAGGACTCAGCGTCCACTCGTAGAGATTCCAGAAGCTGCCGAAGTTGGTACCGCTCCCCCGGTAGTTGCCCACCTTGGTGCTCACCACCTCGGGGATCACGTTGTAGTAGAGGGGCAGGGTGCGCGCGGAAGCGGCCAGCCGCTCCTGGGCGAGATCGAGATCGCGCTTCCGGGCGTCCGGATCGAGGGTCCGGTCGGAGCGCTTGAGCAGCACGTCGAGCTCGGGATCGCAGAAGCCGGCCATGTTGTTGGCGCCGTCGCAGGCGTACAGGCCGGTGAGACTCGGATCCGCCGGGAGGAACCAGCCGCTCACGATGGCTTCCCACTCGCCGCTCCGCCACCGGTTCGTCCAGGCCGCGCTCTCGAGCGTCTCGAACCTGACCTCGACGCCGACGGCCTTGAGGGCCGCCTGGATCACCTGGGCCACCGCGATCCGGTCGGTCGAGCCGGCGCGGTTCAGCATCGTGAACGAGAGGCGGACGCCGTTCCGGCGCCGGATGCCGTCCGGGCCCGGCGCCCATCCCGCGCTGTCGAGGAGCCGGCGGGAGAGTTCCGGGTCCGGCCGGTACTGGAAGAGGTCCGCCTTGTGGAACCGGCTCGTCGGGTTGATCGGCGAGTCGGCGAGGGTCACGGTGCCTTCCATCAGCTGGTCGGCGATGGCCTGGCGGTCGATGGCGTGGAACAGTGCCCGGCGCACCGCGAGGTCATCGAAGATCTGCTTGCCGGCGGCCGTTTTCCGGCTCAGGTCGAAATGCATGACCGAGTTCGACGAGGTGAGGTTCACGGTGTAGCCCGGCAGTCCACGGACTTCCTTCACCTGGACGGGCAGGACCTGGCCGTAGTGGTACTGGCCGGACTTCATCGCGTTGAGGCGGGTGTTCGCGTCGGGGATGAAGGCCCAGACGATCTCGTCGATGGCCGGGACCTCCTTGCCTCGCCAGTAGTCGTCGTTCCGAACCACCCGGATGTACTCGCCGGAACGCCACTCCGCGAACTTGAACGGACCGGTGCCGATCGTCCGGCTGCCGCGGTTGTACGGTTCGTACTGGACGATCGCCTCGGTCGACATGGCGCCGAGGACATGTTCGGGCAGGATCGCCTCGAAGAGACCGGCGTAGTAGGCGTACTCGCCGTCCCAATGGAATACGACCGTGGAATCGTCGGGCGACCGGCAATCCTTGATGCCGAGATACTGCTCGCGATTGTAGGTCTCCGATCCCGGGCTCGTGACGAACCGCCAGGTGAAGCAGACGTCCCGGCTCGTGAACGGCTCGCCGTCGTGCCACCGGACGCCGGTGTGCAGCGGCCAGGTGATGTCGACGGTCCCGTCGCCGTTCGAGGCGACGAGGCCGTTGGCCTTGGTGGGAATCGTCTTCGCGAGGACCGGAACGAACTGGTTGTGCTCGTCCGTGGTGACCAGGCCCTCGATCATCGAGAAACTGATGTCGACCAGGTTCTGGCTGGTGAACGGATTGAGGACGTCGATCTCGCGGTCGTAGGCCACCCGGAGAATCCGCCGGCCGTCTCCGCCGGAGGAACCGCCGCACCCGGCGAGCGCCAGCGCGAGAAGGAGGACCGGCAGGGCGTACGAATCGTCATGACGCAAACATGGCGACGGAGCGGTTGGAGTGCATCCGGCCGTAGAGGAACTCGACGAAGTCGGGCCGGCGCGCCGCGGGCACCTGGTTCCACGCGGCAGCGACGACCGGCTCCCCCCACCAGTACGACCAGATCAGGACCGCGCGGGCCGGCGAGGAGATGAACCCCATCCGGTTGGCGACCCAGCCGGCACCGCCGGAGAGGCTGACGCCGGTCAGCCATTCGCGGGTCCGGTCGGCGTCCCAGTCCAGGGCGTGCAACCGCCACGCAGCACCGGTGCCGATGCCCGCCCGGTGCCGCGTCAGCAGGGCCTGGATCCGGTCGTCGGCTGTCTCGTTCCAGCCGAGCATGGCCATCCCGTGATCGGCGATGCCCTCGAAGACCGAGGAACTCGCCGTGTTCACCACCGAGATCAGGCCGTCGGGCGGCACCAGGCCTTCACGGTAACGCAGGGTCCGCAGGGTGAACTGGACGTAGTGGCCCGGGTACCCCTCGTGCACGGCCAGATGCCGGAGGCCGGGCCGGGTCAACACCGGTTCGGTGTTGAGCTCGACGGAGCGGCCCAGGAAGTTGCAGCGGGCATTGTACGATACGCCGGTGACCCCGGTTACCCGCATGCCGTCGCTCCGGTCGGCCGGAATCGGGAGCAGCCGTTCTTCGGTTCGGGTCCAGGCCTCGTCCATGAGGCGCGAGGCGGTGGCGACGACGTCCTCCGGCGCGACCCGCCGATCGGCCTCCCAGGCGGCGCATTGCTCGCGCAGCGTTCCGCGGTACCCGGCGTCGGCCAACCCGTCCTCGAGGTGCGCCTCGATCGCGGCAAGTTCGGCATCGGATGCGGGGGCGGCCGGGACCTGGAGGAACTCGGTGAGCTGCCGCTCGAACGACAGGCCCCGATCCCGCCAGGTGGCGAACGCGATCGACGAGCGGCAGAGATCCTCGTAGTACGCCCGGCGATCGGCCTCCGGCAACCCGGCCGCCCGCCGGGCCAGCTCCCGGAACCGCGCCTCGGCCTCGGGATAGCCGGCGAACGCATCCGGCGTGAACTCGCCGGGCTCGCTCAGGTCGAGGACCGCGAGGCCGTCCGGGTCGCCGCTCTCGGCCCGATAGAGGCGGTCGAGGCCAAGGAGGGCCGTCAGGGCGTCGCGGCCGAGTGCCAGAGTCGATTCAGCCAGCCGCGGGAGTGCCACGCATTGCCTCGGCGATCAGGGAAACCGGCAGGGAGCCGTAGGAGAGAAAGCGGTCGTGAAAGGCCCGGAGATCGAACCCGGCGCCCTCCCGGGCGGCCAGGTCCCGGCGGAGCTCGTGAATGGTGTCGGTGCCCATGAGGTACATCAAGGCGGCGCCGGGAAACATGCTGTTCTTGATCGCTTCGGCTCGGGCCGCCGCCGCCGGCATGCCGGCCCGCCGCTCGTAGAAGGTGGCCGCGTCGTCCAGCGACATCCGTCCCTGGTGCAGCCGCACGTCGACGATGGCGCGGGCGGCCATCCGCCGCCGGGTCCGCCGCTCGTCCTCGCGCTCGGCCGGCGTGAGGAGGCCCAGCTCGGCAACGAGGTCGGTCGCATAGCAGGCCCAGCCCTCCGCCATTGTCCCGCCGGCCGGCAACGCAATCCGCGACGCGCCATCCACCGCGGCAATGCGGCCGAGCCGCGACTCGGCCCGGAACGCGTGCCAGTTCTGGACATGGTGGCCGATCCCGCCGTGATGGATGACGTGGTTGAGGCGGATCTGGCTTTCGCCCGGGTCGGTGTCCGGGATCAGATAGTCGTGCACCGGCGGCCGGTGGAACGCCGCCGGCGAACGGTAGAACAGGAAGTAGAGGTCGGGTGCCGCGGCGCGGGCCCACTCGGGGCGGGGGACGAAGCGGATCGGAAAGTCGGGCCAGGTCAGGACGCCGGCTGCTTCGACGGCCTCGCGCACCTCGTTCCAGGCCCGTTCGAAACGGCGGGGGCCGTACTCGGCGGCGTGCGTCCGCAGGTCGATGAGGGGCTCGGTCGGCGCGATGCCCGCCTCGGCCGCCACGAGCTGCGATTCCGCGTAGTCGGCGATGTCATCCGGCGTCCGGGTCAGGAAATGGGCGCGATGCACGTATCGGTCGAGCGCCTCGGCCCCGGCGGCCACGTGCTCGGCCGGGCGGAGTAACAGGTCGCCGAGATACGCGCGGTGGGTCTCGAATGCCCGGCGGGCGCTGGTGACCAGTCTGTCGTTCGTGGTCCCGAGTCGAAGGAGCGGCAGGCCCTCCTCGAGAAATCGAATTCCGGCTTCGCACTCCCGAATGGCGCGCTCGGTCCAGGGGGCCGGTGCCCGGCGAATCACCGCCCGACTCGCCGCGAGCAGCGAATCGACGGCGGTCAGTCGTGCCATCGCGGCGAAGGCCCGCGTCTCCCCGTCGAGGGTACCGGCCAGGTACGGGCTCATCAGGCCGAAGATCGCTTCGCCGGTCGCGATGCTCGGGTTGCCCCGCTCGAAATGGCCGGAGGTGAGCTCCCAGATCCGGATCTCGAGATGTCCCAGGGCCACCGCGAGGTCGCGGCGTTCCGTCGGGGTTCCGCCCGTCACCGTCCGGGCGGCGCGCTGCAGGTCCTGGTAGTCGGCGAGCTGGTCGCCAAGGCCGGACTCCGTGTGATCCGGAAGCCGGTGATCGTACCGCCGCCGACCGATGAACGTCGCGTTCACGGGGTGGTGGCGGTAGTAGGCGCCGAGGAACCGAACGAGCCAGGAGGTCGCCGAGAGCGGCATCGCGACAAGGTAGCTCCGGTGTCGAGGGTCGTGAACACCTGCCCGAAGCCCCGGGGCGGAGTAGTTTTCCAGCTGCTCCGCCGTACCATGACCCCACAGCGAGGTACCATGCCGACCGCATTCCCGGAGGACGCTCGAAAGTCCCGGATCACGAAGGGCCGCCGCCGGTTCCGGATCGGAGCCGCCGGATTGGCGGTCGTGCTGGCCGGATTGTCCTGCTCCAAGGCGCCGACCTCGCAGCCGACGCCGTCGGGCGGACCCGACGCCGCGCCGGGAGCGCCCGCGCCGGGAGAAGCGGCCCGGCCGCGGCAGGGACCGCCTCCGGGCGGCGTGCCGGGGGCGCCGCGCCAGGGCGCGCCTCGCCGGCGCCAGCCGCCGAATCCGATGGCGCAGGACACCGCCCGCCGGGCCATGGTCGACTCGATCCTCCGGACGATCGCCGGGCGCGAGCACGAGCCCGCCGGCAAGGTCTTCAAGAACGTGAAGCTGCTCGCGGACATGCCGGCCGCCGACTTTCTCAAGACGATGGACGAGACCTACGGCCGGGGCTTGGGCTGGACCTGCAACAACTGCCACACCGTCGGCCAGTTCGAATCGGACAGCAAGAAGAACAAGGTCCTGGCCCGGCAGATGGAACGGATGACCCAGCAGCTCAATTCGAAGGAATTTCCGCGGATCAAGGAGCTCGACAAGGAATTCGAGCACGTGAGCTGCGTGACCTGCCACCGCGGATCGGAACACATCGCGAACAAGATGGCCGTTCCGGAAGCCCCGCCGCGAGGAGAACGCCGATGAGAAACGCCGCCTTGCTGGCAGCCGCCCTCGCCCTCCCGGCGGCCGCCGCGGCCCAGCGCCCGACACTGTCGGCGGGGACCCGGAACTTCGTCTCGGTGGACACCGCGATCGTCGCCTTCATCAACGCGCGCGTCATCGACGGCACGGGCGCACCCGCCCGGGACGGCCAGACGGTGATCGTGCGCGACGGCCGGATCGCCCAGGTGGGGCCCAGCGGTGCCACGGGGATCCCCGGTACGGCGCTCGTGGTCGATCTGGCCGGGAAGACGCTGCTGCCCGGCTTCGTGATGGTCCACGAACACCTGTTCTATCCGACCGGTCCGGGCGTTTACGGGAACCTGTCGGAATCCTTCGTGAAGCTCTATCTGGCCGGCGGCGTCACCTCGATGCGCACCGGCGGCAACATGAACGGGTACGGGGAGCTCAACCTCGCCAAGGCCGTGGCCCGCGGTGACAAGCCCGGCCCGTGGATCGACGCCACGGCGCCATACCTCAATGGGCCGAACCCCTTCGGCCAGATGCAGACCCTCACGACACCGGCCGACGCCCGCCGGTTCGTCGACTTCTGGGTCGACCAGGGTGCCACCTCGTTCAAGGCCTACATGCAGATCAGCCGCGAGGTTCTCGGCGCGGCGATCGACCAGGCGCATAAGCGCGGCACCAAGGTCACAGGCCATCTCTGCTCGGTGACCTATCGGGAAGCCGCCGCCCTCGGCATCGACGACCTGGAGCATGGCTTCCTGGCCTCGACCGACTTCGTGACCGGCAAACAGCCGGACCAGTGTCCAGGCGGGAATCAGGGACAGCAGGCCATCGGTCAGCTCGATCCGAACGGGGCACCGTTCAAGGACCTCGTGGCGGAGCTGGTGCGCCGCAAGGTGGCCATCACCTCGACCCTGACGATCTTCGAGACCTTCACGCCGGGCCGTCCGGTGCCGCCGGGTCTCGACGTGCTGCTGCCGGAGCTTCGCGAGCCGTTCGACCGGCAGTACGAGCGGATGTCGAAGCTCACCCAGTCGCCCTACCTCACGCTGTTTCCGCAGGCCATGCGGCTCGAGCACGCGTTCGCGAAGGCGGGCGGGCTCCTGGTCGTCGGGACCGATCCGACCGGCGGCGGCGGCGTGATTCCGGGCTACTCGAACCAGCGGGCCGTCGAGCTGCTGGTCGAGGCGGGCTTCTCCCCGGTCGAGGCGATCCAGGTCGCCACGATGAACGGGGCGACGTACCTCGGGCGCGCCGACCTCGTCGGGTCGATCGCGCCGGGGAAGCAGGCCGACCTGATCGTGGTGCGCGGCAATCCGGCCGCGAACATCGGAGACATCCGGAACGTCGAGATGGTCTTCAAGCAGGGCGCCGGATACGATCCCGCGAAGTTGATCGCGGCGGTGAAGGGCCGCGTTGGCCTCTTCTGAGCGAAGGCCGCCGAGGCTAGTTTCGGAGCCACAGGAGCGAACGGCCTCGTGAAGACTCCCTCACTCCTTCGGGTACCGCCGCTGCTGCGGCCGTTCCTGGCCGTGCTCGCCGTCGGCACGATCGGCTACGCCCTGATCGAAGGCGTCCCCCTGTGGGACGCCTTTTTCATGACGGTGATCACCGTCACGACGGTCGGTTACCGGGAAATCTTTCCGTTGAGCCGGGCGGGCCAGGCGCTCACCGTCGTGATCGTGATCTTCGGGATCGGGACCGTGGTCTACGGTCTCGGCGAGTACTTCTCCACGGTTCGGATCAATCTCGGGAGGCACCGGCTGATGCAGGCGCTCGAGCGACTCACCGGTCATTACATCATCTGCGGCTACGGACGGGTCGGCCAGAACGTGGCGAACACCCTCCGGGATGCCGGGCGGACGGTCCTGGTGGTCGATCGCGACGAGGCGCGGACCGCGGTGGCCGAGCAGGAGGGGTTCCTGACGCTGGCCGGGGACGCGACGAACGACGAGACGCTGAAGCAATTGGGGATCGAGCGCGCCATCGGGTTCGTGGTCTCGACCACGAGCGATTCCGACAATCTCTTCGTCGTGCTCTCCGCCCGGACGCTCAACCCGAAGATGATGATCGTGGCCCGCGCGGCCGACGCGGCCAACGCCGCCAAGTTCCGGCGCGCGGGGGCGGACCGGGTGGTGTCACCGTACGAGGCGGGCGGCCGGTACATCGCGAATTCGATGATCCGGCCGAACCTGACCGAGTTTCTCGACCGGGTCACCCTTTCGGGCGTGGAACTCTGGCTGGAGGAAATCGTCGTTCCGGCCGGCACGCCGCTCGCCGGGAGGACCATCGCCGAGGCGGACCTGCCCTCCCGCACCGGCGCATCGGTTGTGGCACTGAGCCGGTCGGCGGGTGAATTCATGACCGCCCCGCCCCCGGACACCCGGCTCGAACCGGGCAACGTCATCATCGTCCTCGGCACCCGCGAACAGCTCTCCAAGGTGGAGAAGACCGTCGGTCACTGACGGCCGGGGCCGTAAAGGACCATTCCCGGCTTGGCGCCCGTGTGGGTGCCGTGGTCCGTCACCACCACGCCGTTGACGATCACGTAGTCGATCCCGGCCGGATACTTCATCGGTTCGTCCCAGGTGGCGAGGTCGTCGATGGTGTCGTAGTCGAACACCACCACGTCCGCCCAGTTTCCCTCCTTGAGCGCCCCGCGGCCCGCCAAGCGCATCCGCGTCGCCGGCCAGGACGTCATCTTCCGGATCGCCTCGGGCAGAGTCAGAAGGCCGTCCTGCCGGACGTACTTCGCGATGATCCGCGGGTGGGTCCCGTAGGCCCGCGGGTGCGGCAGGCCCGTGGCGTCGAGGCGGCCCGGGTCGAGTGAAGCGCCGGCGTCGCTGCCGATGCTCACCCACGGAAAGCGGAGCGCCGTCTTGACGTCTTCCTCGCTCATCATGTGGTAGATCGCCATGACCCGGCCCTCGCCGGCCAGGACGATGTCCCAGGCGAGGTCGGCGGGATCGCGGTCGAGGGCCCTGGCGATTTCCGCGATGCTCTTGCCCTGGTATTTGGCGTAGGTAGCGCTCCGGGCCGTGGCCAGGACGATGCCGTTCCAGCCGCCCGCGGCCTCCACGATGTTCCACCAGCCCGGCGACCCGGTGCGGAGTTCGCGTTGGAGCCGGGCCCGGATCTGCGGATTCCCCAGGCGGGCCCGAAGCGAATCGACGCCCCCGTCGAAGGCCCACGAAGGGATGGTCGCCTCGAGGCCGGTGCCGCCGGCGGTGTAGGGATACTGATCCGCGGCCACGTCGACGCCACGCGCCCGGGCCGAGTCGATCAAGGCCCCCGCGGCCGTCATCAGCGTTCCCCAGCCGGGCTGGTACGCGGCTTTGAGGTGGAAGACTTCGACCGGCACGCCGGCCTCCTCGCCGATGCGGATCGCTTCGCCGATCGCGTCCAGCAACTCGGCTCCCTCCCCGCGGATGTGGCTCGCGTAGATCCCGCCGTAGGGCGCCATCGTCCGCGCCATGGCGATGAGTTCCTCCGTCGACGCGTAGCTCGACGGCGGATAGATGAGTGCGGTCGTCATGCCCATCGCGCCGGCGCGCATCGCGGTGTCGAGCGACGCCTGCATTCGCCGCAGCTCGTCCGCCGACGGGGCCCGCGCCACCGGGCCGAGAACCCGGTTCCGCGCCTGGGTCTCGCTGTAGTACGAGCCGAAGTTCATGCTGATGCCCTGGCGCTCGAGCGTCGCGAAGTACTGCCCGATGCCCGAGGCCGGCACCGGAAAGCCGCCTTCGCCGCCGATCGAGGTCGTGACTCCCTGGAGCACCTTGTTCTGGGCCAGCGGATTGCGGGGCAGGACGCCGCCGGACTGGTCCATCATGTCGATCCAGCCCGGGCTGACGTACCGCCCGGTCGCGTCGATCTCCCGGGTGCCCCGTTCGGCAATCGCGCCGATGCGGGCGATCCGCCCGTTCCGGATCCCGACGTCTGCCCGGATCCAGGGGTTGCCCATCCCGTCGAGCACCCGGCCGTTCCGGATCACGAGATCGTAGCCCTGGGGCCGGGCGGAGGCGGGTAGGAGAACCACGGCGGCGGCCACCAGCAGGCTGAACCTCATGTCGGAACCCGGAGTTCAAGGATGTCACAATTGTATACAGTCTGTCTGACCCCGCCAGTGACCTGATCGAGGTCCGGGACCGGCACACTTTCTGCACCCCCACCGCCCCATGACCGACGCTCTCGCCACGCCGCAGGCGGCCCCAGCGAAGCCCGGAATCGTTCCGACCTTCCGGGCGGTCCTCAAGAAGGCGATCGAGCTCCAGGCCTCCGACATCCACATCTCGGCCGGGGGCCCGTATCGGGTCCGGATCCGCGATCAGATCGCCCCGGTGACCGGCGTCGCGCCGCTCGGCCCGGACGAAGTCGCCGCCATCGTCGCGGAAATCCTGACCGTAGCCAAGAAGGCCACGCCGGAAAGCGCTGCCGCGCTGATGGAGGACCTGCAGGACCTCGATTGCTCCTACGCCCTGTCCGGGGTCGGGCGGTTCCGGGTCAACATCTGCAGCCAGCGAGGGTCCCTGGCCGTGGTGCTCCGGGCCATTCCCGACTCGATCCCCTCCGTGACCGACCTCGGCCTGCCCAAGGTGGTTGGCGATCTCGCGCTCGAGGACCGGGGTCTCGTGCTGGTGACGGGCGTGACCGGCAGCGGCAAGTCGACCACCCTTGCGGCGATGGTGGCGCTCATCAACCAGCGGCGGGCGGCCAAGATCGTGACGATCGAGGATCCGATCGAGTTCCTCCACCCCGATCAGCGGTCGATCGTCGTCCAGCGCGAACTCGGCGGCGATACCCAGAGCTTCTCCAGCGCGCTCCGCGCGGCCCTGCGCCAGGATCCCGACGTGATCATGGTCGGCGAGATGCGCGACAAGGAAACGATCGACATCGTCCTCAAAGCGGCCGAGACCGGCCATCTGGTGCTGTCCACGGCCCACACGACCGACGCGGTGAAGACGATCTCCCGCCTCGTGAGCGTGTTCGACTCGACCGAGCAGACCAACATCCGGCTCCGCCTCTCGGAGTCGCTCCTCGCGGTGGTGTCGCAACGGCTCCTGCCCCGGAAGGAAGGGAAGGGGCAGATCCCGGCCGTGGAAGTGATGCGGCAGACGGCGGCGATTCAGGAATACATCGCGGATCCGGGCCGCACGGCCGAAATTCGCGACCTGATCGCCGAGGGCCGGACCCAGTACGGCATGCAGACCTTCGACCAGCACCTCAACGACCTCTTTCACGCCGGGCTGATCAGCGAGGAGACCGCCGTCGCGGCCGCCACGAGCCCCGGCGACTTCGCCCGCAACCTCCAGTTCCAATAAGGCCGGAAGTGGACGGGCCGCGTCGCGGCGGCTAGGTTTTCGTCTCGGGCATTTCGGCCCGTCCCCGCGTCACCCTCGACAAACCGAAGATGAATTCGACGAGACTGCTCCTCGCGCTGTCCGCGCCTGCCGTATTCACGGTGGGCGACCTCGCCGCGCAGGCCCGCCGGGCCGCTCCGCCGCCACCGGTCCAGCCGGTGGTGCTCGATTCCGCCTTTGCCGCGTCGTTCAAATGGCGCAACGTCGGCCCCGACCGGGGCGGCCGCTCGATCGCGGTGACCGGCGTTCGTGGCCGCCCGAAGGAGGCCTATTTCGGCGCGGTGGGCGGCGGCCTCTGGAAAACCGCCGACGGCGGCGACACCTGGGCGCCGGTTACCGATGGGCAGATCACCAGCGCCTCGGTCGGCGCCGTGGCCACCAGCGAGTCCAATCCGGACGTCGTCTACATCGGGATGGGCGAGTCGTGCATCCGCGGCAACATCATGCCCGGTGACGGCATCTACAAGAGCACCGACGCCGGCAAGACCTGGACCCACGTGGGCTTCCGGAACGTCGACGCGATCTCGAAGATCCGGATCCATCCGACCAACCCGGACATCGTATACGCCGCCGTCTTCGGGAAGTACAGCGTGCCGAGCGCCGAGCGGGGCGTCTACAAGACGACCGACGGCGGGAAGACCTGGCGGCGCGTGCTGTTCCGCAACGACCAGACCGCGGCCGTCGACATCTCGATCGACCGGAACGATCCCAACGTGCTCTACGCGTCGCTCTGGGAGGCGTTCCGCAAGGAGTACACGATGTCGAGCGGCGGGCCGGGCAGCGGCCTCTTCAAGAGCACCGACGGCGGCGAGACCTGGACCGAGATCACCCGGAACCGCGGGCTCCCGGCCGAAGGGCTCGTGGGGCGGATCGGGGTATCCGTCTCGGGCGCGAACTCGCAGCGGGTCTACGCCCTGGTCGAGCACGCCAGCGGCGGGCTCTTCCGCAGCGAGGACGCCGGAGCCACCTGGGCGCTCATCAACGACAACCGGTCGATCCGCCAGCGGGCGTTCTACTACACGCACGTCTTCGCCGATCCGAAGACCGCGGACGTGGTCTACCTGGAGAACACCTCGATCTTCCGGTCCACCGACGGCGGCAAGACCCTGACCACGGTCAACAACGGCACTCACGGCGACTTCCACGACCTCTGGATCGACCCGGACAACCCGGCCCACATCGTAGTCGGCAACGACGGCGGCGGGGCGGTTTCGGCCGACACCGCCCGTAGCTGGACCGCCCAGGACTTCCCGACGGGCCAGTTCTACCACGCGATCACGACGGCCCACATCCCGTTCCACGTCTGCGGCTCGCAGCAGGACAACAGCACGCTCTGCATTCCGGGCGACTGGAACGCCGGCGGCGGCGGGTTCCGGCGGGGCGGGGGCGGGGCAGCCGGCGGTCCGCGGGACATCACGGCCGGAGGCATGGCCCAGGCCTACGAGGCCGGCGGCGGCGAGCCCGGGTACATCGCGGCCGATCCGAACGATCCGGACATCTTCTACTCCGGCACCAACAACGGCGGGTACGTCGACAAGTTCAACCGGCGTCTCGGCACCTCCCGCGAAGTGAATCCGTACCCGTGGTTCTACTCCGGCGAGCCGGCGAGCGAGATCCGGGAACGCTGGCAGTGGACCTTCCCGATCCTGTTCTCCCCGGTGGACAACCGGACGCTCTACGTCTCCTCGCAGCGGCTCTGGAAGACCGCCGACGGCGGCCGCACCTGGACCGCCATCAGCGGCGATCTCACCCGCCACGATCCGGCCACCCTCGGTCACTCCGGCGGCCCGATCACCGGCGACATGAACGGCCCCGAGGTCTATGCGACCATCTTCTCGGTGGGCCTCGGCAAGCGCGATATCAACGTGATCTGGACCGGCTCCGACGACGGGTTGGTGCACGTGACCCGGGACGGCGGCAGGACCTGGACGAACGTCACCCCGCCCGGGATGCCGGACTTCGGCCGCGTCAGCCAGATCGACGCCTCGGCGTTCAGTTCGGGTGCCGCGTATGTGTCGGTGCGCCGGCCGCTGCTCGACGACCGGGCGCCCTACATCTTCCGCACCACGGACTATGGCCGGACGTGGACGAGGATCGTCTCCGGCATCCGGGCCGATGCCTACGTCCACGTAGTCCGGGAGGATCCGGCCCGGCGCGGCCTCCTCTATGCCGGCACCCAGCACGGCGTCTACGTCTCCTACGACGACGGCGACTCCTGGCAGGAACTCAACGGCGGCCTGCCCGACGTCCCGATCGTCGATCTGATCGTCGAGCGGAACGAGTTGGTCGTCGCGAGTCACGGCCGCGGCTTCTGGGTCCTCGACAACGTCGCCCCGCTCCGCCAGGTCACCTCGGCCACGGCGCGGGAAACCGTCGCCCTCTTCCGCTCGCCGGATGGAATCCGGTCCACGCCGGGCGTGACCCTGAGCTGGTGGCAGACGGCGCCGGCCAAGCAGGCCCGCCTCGAGATCCTGGATTCGACCGGCGCGGTGCTGCGGAGTTACATCACCGACACGATGACCCGCGCGGCGCGTGACTCGGCCAACCGCGCCGGCGGCGGTGGCGGTGGGTTCCGCGGGGGCGGTGCGGCCTTCCTCCCGAACGCCGCCGGAGTCAACCGGATGTCGTGGGACCTCCGGACCGAGGGCGCAACGACCTTCCCGGGCATGATCCTCTGGGGCGCCCGGACGGTCGGGCCGGTGGTCCCGCCGGGCCGCTACACCGTTCGCCTCGTGGCGGACGACCACACCGTCACGAGCCCGGTCCGGGTGGTCCGGAATCCCCGGATCACGGACGTGACCGATGCCGATCTGCGCGCCCAGTACGCGTTCTCGAAACGGGTCCGCGACAAGGTGACGGAAGCGAACGATGCGGTGATCACGATCCGCCGGGTCAAGTCGCAGGCGGCGGACCGGCTCAAGCGCTCCGACGACGGCGCCCTCAAGACCGCCGCGGACCGGCTGACCACCAACGCGTCGGGCGTCGAGCAGGACATCTATCAGGTCAAGAACCAGAGCAACCAGGATCCGCTCAACTTCCCGATCAAGGTCAACAACCGGCTCGCCAACCTGATGAGCATGGCGGAACGGGGCGATGGCCGGCCGAACAACAATCTTCCCGAGATCTTCGGAATCCTCACCGCCGAGCTCAAGGGCTACACCGACCGCCTCGCCGAGGTCTGGGCGAAGGACTTGAGCGCGGTCAACAACGAACTGCGGCGGCTCGGGTTGCCGGTCATCGACCCGAACTGTGCGAAGGCCGAGGGCTGCGCGCCCGCGGCCCGTCCGATTCCCTGATCGGAGCTCCGATGCGCTCGCGTCTCGTCGTTACCACCGCCGGCGCCGCTCTGCTGTTCGCGGCGTCCGGCGCCGCGCAGGAAGCCGTGCTCACGCCCAACAACGGGCCCGGCACCCTGCCACTCGGCACGGTCACCGGTGTCACCGCCAACCGGCTGGTCATCCGGAACGCCACGATCGTCTCGGGGCGGGGCAAGCCCAACAGTCCCCGGGCCATGCCGCCGGAAGGTCCGGTGGACATCGTGATCGAGAACGGCCGGATCGTCGACATCGTGCTGATGGACGGCGTCAACGTCGCGTCCGCCGGGGCGGACTTCAAACGCCCCACCGGCGACAAGGTCATCGACGCGAAGGGCATGACGGTGATTCCCGGCCTGGTCGAGATGCATGCCCACTTGCCGCCGCCGCGCAGCCAGTACGGGCCGAAGGGCCTCGACTACGCCTACCGGCTCTATCTCGGCCACGGGATCACGACGGTCCGGGACGCGGGCAGCGGGGCCGGCATCAAGCTGCTGGCCGAGCACCGTCAGGCCTCGGCGGCGAACCGGATGGTGGCTCCCCGCCTGGTGCTCTGCCTCCGGTGGACCCAGCCGCTCCGGCGCTGGGATATCGGCAACACGCCGGAAAGCGCCCGGCAGATGGTTCGGGAGTTCAAGGCCGCCGGCGCCGACTGCGTCAAGGTCTCGAAGAGCCCCGGCCAGTATCCCGACGTGCTCGCCGCCATCGCCGACGAGTCCAACAAGCTCGGCATGTTCACGATGACCGACCTCAAGGTGTCCGAGAGCGACGGTCTCGTCGCCTCGAACGCCGGGGTCCGGAGCATCGAGCACTGGTACGGGATCCCGGACGCGGCGCTGACCGGGTCGCAGAATTTCCCGACCGACTACAACTACTGGGACGAACTCGACCGGTTCCGGAACGCCGGCCTCCTCTGGGCCGAGGCCGACAAGCAGCCGGAGCGGCTCTCGGCGGTCATCGACCAGATGATCAAGAACGGGACCAACTGGGACCCGACGATGGCCGTCTACGAGGACAACCGCGACGTCTGGCGGATGGTGGGGCTCCCGATCAAGGAAACCCTGATGCATCCCGCCGAGATTGCCGCGGGGCCCGATACCACGGTGCACGGTGCGTTCAAGCGGGAATGGAAGACCTCTGACGAGATCAACTGGAAGAAGAATTTCCAGATCTGGATGAAGTGGGTGAAGATCTATCATGAGCGGGGCGGGCACCTGACCGCCGGGAGCGACGAGGGCGGGATCGGGGGCGTGGCGCTGATCCGGGAACTCGAGCTGATGCAGGAGACCGGGATTCACCCGCTCGATGTCATCAAGGTGGCCACCACGAACGCCACCGAGGTCCTCGGGCTCGAGAACGGGTGCGGGATCCGGGTCGGCTGCCGGGCCGATCTCGCGATCGTCAACGGCAACCCGATCGACAATTTCAAGGTGATGTACGGCCGCGGCTACGGGGTGGCGGGGCTGGTGCCGCGGGAGGACCAGTGGCGCCACGGCGGGGTGACCTGGACGATCAAGGACGGGATCGTCTTCGACGCCCAGGCGCTGCTCCGCGAGGTCGAGGGCTACGTGGCACAGGAGCGGGCCCGGCTCGGCGGGAAGCCGCTGGTGCCCTGAGTCGGCTCGGCGCTACCGGCGCCACACCGTCAGCAGGAGGTCCGGCGGCGAGGCAGTCCAGCCGGCCGCTTCGAGTTGCTGGCTGTAATGCTTCAGGACCGCCGTCACCGGCGGCATCCTGCCGATGACCGTGCCGTGATACTCCAACCGGGTGCCGTCGCCGCCTCCGGAGTAGCCCTGGGTCCGGGTGCCCGGCAGCGCCGCCATGGCGGGAACAGGCGAGTCATCGTTCCGGGTAAGCAGGAGCTGGCCCTGGCGGTCCATCATCGAGCAGATGTTCTGCCCGACCCGCTCGATCGCGATGCCGACCACCGAAGCCGGCTCGGAGGAGGTCATCCACGAGAGCCGGAGATGGCGGCCGTCCAGGCAATACCCCAGGTCCGCCGATTCCCCGCCCGATCCGATGAACCCCTTGGACTCGCGGTTGCGGACGGGATTGAGCGCCACGATCCAGCCGGCCTTGGCCAGGACCGACTCCATTGCCCGGCGGAGGTCGGGCTGCTGCCCGTCGATCGCAACGATCGTATTGCTCGAGGTCGGGGAAATCACGCTCCCAAGCACGTCTGCCCCATCCGGCACCAGGCCTTTCGGCAGGTCCGGGACCGCCTCACCGACCCTGATATCCACCTGACCGGTGAGCCCGCCGAGGAGCGCCAGCGCCAGCCGGCGGGGGATCGTCTCTTCCGGTTGAGCGGTCAACGGACCGACAGCCGCGGTGGTGAGCGTCGTCAGGACGCCCAGGAACAGTCCACGGTGGATTGAGAGTCGAATCATTCGGGTCTCCCACGGGCGTTGCCCGCGACGGGGAAGGATCCGTCGCCGAACTCAGGAGGGTCTCGGACGGCGCGCGCCGGATCGGAACAGCCCCAAGTTATGGCTATTCGCGCCGCCGCTCCAGCCGGGCGGCGCGCGCTTCCGGGTCCTACAGCCTGGCGGCGACGCCCAGGCGGAGGGTCCGCGGCGGGAGGCGGCGCCGGGTGGTTCCGTAGCCTGAGGCGATGCCGACGGCGTTGTCTCCGGTGAGGGAAGTCTGCACCCCGGTGATCGTGTCGGCGCCCAGCACGTTGAAGCCGTCGAGGCTCACCACCAGCACCTGACGACCCAGGGGCATCGCCCGCTCGAGGTGGAGATCCAGCGTCCCGTAGGATCCGTACTGGAACGATCCCCGCGGCTCGAGGAACACCCGCTGCCCCGCGATCGACGAGGTGTAGAACCCGCGGAGCCGTCGCTTGTTCGCCGGCAGCTCGGTCCGGTTCGGCTGGTCGAACTCGAACAGCAGCGGCGACAGGGTGAGATAGGGCGTCTCCACGTCGCCGGCCACCCAGGAAGCGTAGGCGCCGGCGAGGAACCCGCCGGGCAGATGGCCGCCCAGCTGGAGCTTGAGTTCGAGATCGCTTTGATTGGCCAGGTCGCCGAAGAACTGGTACTGCTCGTTGAGCCGGACGAACGGTCCGGCGCCGGACAGCGACGCGTCGTCGTTGCCGGTGACGCTGTTGAGGTTGCCGTCGAGCCGGGTGAAGACCGCCGACACCGAGCCGAACCAGGCCGCCTGCCGGGTCTCGAGCGAGAGTTGCAGTTGATCGAACCGGCGCCGCGCTTCGGGCACGTTGGTCAGGACCAGGTCCGGGTCGTAGGTCAGGTCGGCGACGTCGGCGCCCGAGAGGCCCGGAGGAGGATCGAGCTCGTCGGCGACGTACCGCTTGATGTCGTTGTTGGCGATGGCCAGGCGGGGCAGCACCAGGTCGCGGTCCTTCCAGGAGACCGGATTGAAGAACCGGTCGAGCACCCGGACGTCGGTGAACACCGTGTAGTTGGTGGCGAGGTTCCGATCGAGCAGGGCCACCATGTCCCGATTCCGCCGCCTCACATAGACCGCGCCCGCTTTCCAGCGCCCGGCGATCGCCGCCTCGATCCCACCGACCCACTGCTCGACGTACGGCTGACGATATCCCTCGACCCGGCCCACCTCGTTGAGCGTGATCGTCTCGACCTGCTCGAACAGGCCCTGGGCGGCGAGTGCGTCCCGCTCGCCGGGTGTGAAGGTCGTTCCCGGGTTCCCGAAGAGCGGACCGGAGTAGTCCCAGCGCTCCTCGTTGCTGTAGACCGAGGTCCCGGCGGCCCGATCGAACAGCCCGGCGAAGATGCCCTGGTGGTAGCGGCCCCAATGGACTCGGGCCAGCACCGACCCGTTCCGGTCGAGCGGGATCGTGATCCCCAGGCGCGGATCGAGGGCCGCATCCGCCACCGTGGCCTGCCGGGCCGCGTTCGGCGAGGGGGCCAGCGAACCGCTCCAGCGGCCCAGCCGCACCCCGGCGTGGAGCGTGACCCGCCCGAGTGTGATCTCGTCTTGGACGAACGCCGCCGTCGTCGCGAGCCCGGCGTCGAGCCGGACCTCGCCGCCCCAGCTACTCGTGATGACACCGTTCCAGGGCCAGGTGGCCGGTACCGCCGGGTCGTACACCGGCCCGGTCGTGCGTTCGCCTGGGCGCCAGGTGAGCCCGCCGTTGCGGAGGTGGTCGAACCGCCACGAGCCGACCTGCTGCTCGCCGCCGACCTTGAGCAGATGAGCGGCCCCGGCCGCCCGGCCCTCGAGAGTCCACTGGACCGACGCCGTGAGGTTCCGCGGGCGCCGGAATTCGCGGAATTCCGCGTTGCCGTAGCGCTGGGGGTCGAACTCGTTCACGGTGCGCTGGCCGGGTACGTCGGCGCCCGCCGGGGGATCGCGACGGTCGCTGCCGAATACGGCGCCGAGGCGGGCCTCGAGGAACGACCCGGGCGAGGCGGTCCGCTGCCAGTGGGCGCTCAGGTAGTGGGTTCGGGCCCGGAGCGTCTGGGTGGCTTCGGGGCTCGCGAACCCGTCGAGGCCGAACCGATCGACATCAAACTCGAGCCGCGCCGCCTCGGCGGTGAGCGCGTCGCGGCTGCCCGGCCGCCAGTCCAGCTTGCCGAGCCATTTGCGCTCGCGCTCGGACGGCGTCACCGGCGAGAAGTCGCCGGTGAGGCGCCTGACGTGGTTCAGGACCCGGTAGTCCCTCGCGATCATCTGGCCGAACACCGCGTAGTAGAGCCGCCCGCGGCGGAGCGGCCCGCGGGCGAAACCGTCCGCTTCCCGGCGGCCCGCCGGCTCGGCGCCGATCTCGGAGACCCGGAGGTTCGACCCGTTGAGTCCCGCCGCTTCGCCGGCGAGGCGGAGGCCGGCTTCGAATCGGTCCGTGCCGCTCCGGGTGACGACGTTGACGATGCCGCCCTGGAAGTCGCCGTACTCCGCCCCGGTGCCGAGTCCCCGGACCTCGATCCGCTCGATCCAGGAGAAGTTGGGCTGGAGGAGGTCGCCGCCGACGCCGGGGTGATTGATCGGCACCCCGTCGAGGAAATAGTTGTTGGCCTGGGCCGTGGCCGCGCCCCAGATCTGGTCGGGGCGAACCCCGGGCAGCACCCGGATCAGCGACCGGCTGTCGTTAGGCGCCGGCAGCAGCGCCAGCTGCTCGGGGCGGAGGCCCTGATCGAATCCGGGTTCGAGCCGATTGACGATCACCGGCGCCGCCTCGGCCACGAGGGGATCGAGCTGCCGGGGCGCCGCCGCGAGCTCGATGACCACCGCGGTCGTGGCCCCCGGCTCCACCATGACCGAGTCGCGAACCGCCGGGAGGTAGCCAATGGCCTGGACCCGGACCCGGTAGCGGCCCGGGGCGAGGGCGGGGAAGCGGAAGCCGCCCGTTCGGTCCGACGACGTGTACCTGGGCTGGCCGGGTTCGCGGCCTTCCAACGTCACCGTCCCGTCCGCGACCGGCCTCCCCTCGGCGGAGACCAGTCGGCCTTGCACGGAGCCGGGAGTGGACTGCGCGGCCAGAGCGCCGGCCCAACCGATAACCAGGGCAAGTGCTGTGAGCGTGGTGCCGGCCGGGCCGGGCTGGAGCGGCATGCCTAGACGGTGCGACTCACCGGAGCGCGGGTCAAGGCCCTATCTGTTTGCCGCTGGGGAGATTGGGGGCTTGCGCAAATACGACTACATATGTAATTCTACATCTGTAGTTGCCTGTGAGCCTGAACGGGAGCTTGGCGACCGAGTTTCGGCTTGCAACGTTTTCGAGGTTCAGGCCGTCTGACAGGATGTTCCCGACAATCAGGTGCCTCAAGATGCTGGCTGCCGTACTCGTAGCAGTGCTGTTGCAGGGCCAGGCCGGTGGCGATGGCGGCGCGACGCCGCCGCGGTTCTCCTCCGCCACCAACGTGACCGCGAGCCATGCCGGCCGAGCGCCGGTCATCGACGGCCGCGACCTCGATGACGTCTGGGGTCAGGCCCAGATCATCAACGACTTCCGGGAGTTCGAGCCGGTCGAAGGCAAGGATCCCCGGTTCCGGACCGAGGCCCGGGTCGCCTACGACGCGAACAACATCTACGTGTTCGTCCGGATGTTCGATCCGGAGCCGGACAAGATTCTCAAGCTGCTGGCCCGGCGGGATGTGCGGACCGCCAGCGACCAGATCAAGGTCATCATCGATTCCTACCATGACCGGCGGACCGGCTACCAGTTCGCGGTCAATCCGGCCGGGGTGAAGCGCGACTATTCGATCTACAACGACGGCGTCGAAGACGACGCCTGGGACGGCGTCTGGGACGCTGCGACGGCCATCGATTCGCTGGGCTGGACGGCCGAGTTCCGGATTCCCCTCTCGCAGCTTCGGTACGGGGCCGCGGACGAGCATACATTCGGGTTCGGCGTCTGGCGGGACATCGACCGGTTCAAGGAGCGGGTCAGCTGGCCGCTCTACCGCCGGAACGTGGCGGGGCTGTCGTCGCAGCTCGGTGAGGTGCAGGGCCTCCGCGGTCTTTCCTCGCCGAAGCGGATCGAGCTGAGCCCCTACGTGGTCACCAAGAACGTGACCCGCCCCGGGCCGGGCGGCTTCACGCACCCGCAGCTCATGTCGGGCGGCCTCGACCTCAAGTACGGGGTCTCCTCCAATCTGACGCTCGACGCCACGGTCAATCCGGACTTCGGCCAGGTCGAGGCGGATCCGGCGCAGCTCAACCTCTCGGCCTTCGAGACGTTCTTCCAGGAACGCCGGCCTTTCTTCGTCGAAGGCGCCGGGCTGCTCAGCTTCAACATCAACTGCTATGTGGTGCGGGATTGCGGGTCCGAAGGGCTGTTCTACTCCCGGCGGATCGGGCGGGCGCCCCAACTGTCGGACAACGATCCCTCGTCGCCGACCAATACCACCATTCTTGGTGCGGCCAAGTTGACCGGGCGGACGCCCGGTGGCCTTTCCCTCGGCGTGCTCGAAGCGGTCACCGCGCGCGAGTCCGGCTTGCAGGACCGTACCATCGAGCCACGGTCGAACTACACCGTGTTCCGCGCCACCCAGGACTTCCGCCGGGGCGAGAGTGGCATCGGCGTCATCGGCACGATGGTGAACCGCTCCAACGACCAGTTCACCCGCGACGGCCTCCGCTCGGGCGCCTACGTCGGCGGCGCGAGCTTCCGGCACCGGTTCGCCGGCAGCCGGTACGAGGTGTCCGGTCAGGTCGTCGGCTCGCGGGTGACCGGGTCGGCCGCCGCCATCGATGCCACCCAGCGGAGCCCGGTGCACTACTTCCAGCGGCCGGACGGCACGGTCGACTACGATCCGACCCGGACCTCGCTCAGCGGCGATTCGGAGCAGCTTCGCTTTGCCAAGGTGGGCGGCCGGCGCCTCCGCTTCGAAACCAGTTACCAGCGCGTCTCGCCCGGGTTCGAAGCGAACGACCTCGGCTTTCTCCAGCGGGCGGACTGGCATGCCCAGGCGTCGTGGGCCCAGCTCAGCTGGAACGAGCCGAGGCTCTTCTTCCGCAATCTCTTCTGGAACTTCAACCAGTGGAACGAATGGAACACGGAAGGGCTGCTGCTCGACCGGGGCTTCAACACCAACGTCCACTTCTCGTTCCGCAACAACGTCTGGATGCACGCCGGCAGTTCGTTCGGCCTGTCCGGCGCGGCCTACTGTGACCGCTGCGCCCGCGGCGGCCCGGCGGTCCGGTCGGATCGCTACCTGTCGAGCTGGGGCGGCATCGAGGGCGACGGCCGCAAGGTCGTGGTGCCCGGCATGTGGTTCAACTACAGCCGGCGGGACGGCGGCCGGAGCCGCAACGTCGGCCTGAGCCCGTCGCTGGAGTTCCGGATGTCGAACCAGTGGACCTCGGCGCTCGGCTTCAACTACAGCTGGAACCGCGACGACACCCAGTGGTACGGCAACTTCACCGACTCCGCCGCCACGACCCACTTCACCTTCGCTCATCTGGAGCAGCGGACGGCGAGCCTGACCGCCCGGGTGAACTTCACCGCGTCGCCGGATCTCACGTTCCAGCTCTACGCCCAGCCGTTCGTGAGCAAGGGCCGGTACTCGGACGTCCGGGAGCTCGCCGAGCCCCGAGCCGCCGCCTACGACGACCGCTACGCCCCCTACGGCGACCCCGCCGTGGCGGCCGATCCGGCCCAGTTCAACGTCAAGCAGTTCCGCTCGAACGCCGTCGTCCGGTGGGAGTACCGGCCCGGCTCCGCGTTGTTCCTGGTGTGGCAGCACGGTCGCCAGGACTTCGAGCCGACGTACGGCAACCGATCGTTCGGAGGAGATCTCGACCGGCTCTTCAGCACGCCCGCGGACAACACCTTCCTGATCAAGCTCTCGTACTGGATCGACCGGTAGCGGCTGGCCGATCGATCGCAGGCAAGCGGCCCGGGGCGGCATCGCCGTCCCGGGTTCGTTCGTCTTGACGGGGACGCCGTCGGGCGAGATCGTAGGTGCGGCGCTCACGCCGAGGCCCCGGAGTTCCGGACCTTCTTCTCGCTCCCCCGATTCCGCCGGTCCCGATGACCTGGA
The DNA here is from genome assembly GCA_050183815.1 of Gemmatimonadales bacterium. Lineage (GTDB taxonomy): Bacteria > Gemmatimonadota > Gemmatimonadetes > Gemmatimonadales > GWC2-71-9 > SHZU01. Next base: position 72,563 of record JBFXAY010000020.1, read on the forward strand.
CACAGACGTACGATCCGCTGGGCCACCCGGTGGTCTCCACGCTGGTGGCCGCCCTGCCATTGGTCGTGTTGCTCGGCCTCCTGGCGAGCCATCGGATTCCGGCGCACGTTGCGGCCCTGGCCGGGCTCGCGGCGGCCGTGTTGGTGGCGGTGCTGGCCGTCGGGATGCCGGGCGGCCTGGCGCTCCGGGCCGCCGGATTCGGCGCCGCGTACGGTCTCTTTCCGATCGGCTGGATCGTCCTCAACGTCATCTTCCTCTATCAGCTCGCGGACGGGCGCGGCAGCTTCGTCGTACTCAAGGGGCTGATCACGTCCGTGACGGGCGACCGCC
>JBFXAY010000021.1:0-70992 GCA_050183815.1 Gemmatimonadales bacterium
GCCGGCGGAGATCAGGTCGCTTTCGGTTCGGGGATTGACGATGCGGGACAAGGCCGCGGCAACCCGGGCCTCGAGGGAATCCGACACGATGCCTCGCTTCTGCCTAGACCGCCTGGACGACCCGGACCTCCGGCACGTGCTGCCGGAGCCGGGCTTCGATGCCCTGGCGGAGCGTGATGGTGGACGCGGCGCAGCCGTGACAGGTTCCGCCCAGCCTGAGGGTCAGAATCCCGTCCGCTTCGTCGAAATCCACGACCTCGACGGTGCCCCGGTGGGAGGAGATGTAGGGACGGAGCGAGTCCAGGGTCTGCTCGATCCGGTCGATGACTTCCATGCCGCAGCCCGTTCCGATGGTGCAGGCGGCAATATACAGCGACCTCCCGTCCCTGCCGACCCGGCGGCCCCGTCCGCTAGTCGCCCGCCTTGAGGACCGAAACCGGAGCGATCCGGCCGGCCCGCCGGGCCGGAAGGTAGGCTGCGATGAACGCCACCACGAGCAGCACGGCCGGTACCGCGAGCAGCGACCCAGGATCCATGGCCCTGACGCCGAAGAGAATTCCCTCGAGGACCCGACCGAAAAGGACGCCGAGAACCAGCCCGGTCACCGCTCCAATCGCGACGAGCTTGAGTCCATCGACGAGCAGGAGCCGAATCACGCCGGAGCCGCTCGCACCGAGGGACAGCCGGATGCCGACTTCGCGGGACCGCTGCGCCACGGAATAGCTCACCGTGCCGTACAAGCCGACGCTCGACAGGATCAGCGCCAGCAACGCAAAGGTGCCTAATGCACTGGCACCCAGCTCGAGCGGTAAGGTCATGATCTGGAAGTGGCGCGCCATCGAACGGGAGTCGGCGACGAAGAGGCCCTCGTCGACCGCCCGGACCTCGCGAACCAGCGCGGGAAGCCGGTCATCAGCGCCGCGGACCACGTACCAGGTCATGAGGTAGTCCCGGAGCGGTTCGTAGATGAAGGGCCGGGGCGCTTCGGCCAGGTTCCGGATCTTGGCGGTCGCCACCACGCCCACGACCTCCAACTCCCGGTCGTCCCGCCGCAGGCGTTTGCCGACCCCGGACTGACCGGGCCAGAATTTCGCCACGAACGCCTCATTGACGATGGCCACCCGGTAGGCAGTGTCCGACTCCGCCGCGGTGAAGTTCCGGCCCTCGATCAACCGGAGGCCGGCTGCCGCCACGAACCCGGTGTCGATCCCGGCGCGGTCGATCGAGTGGCTCGGAAGACCGGGCGGCGGCTCGACCCCATCGACGTTGATGGCGGCGGTGCTCTGGTTGAGCAGGTCGAGATGCATGTTGTCGGTCCGGCCCACGCCCTCGGTGCCCGGGACCGCCTGGAGCCGGGTCACCAGCAGGTCCGACTCCCGGACCACGTCCTCCGGGGCCCGACGGGCCGAGGTACCGACCCAGACCAGATCCGCCGGGGCGGCGCCGAAGCCGGGATCGACGCTCCGGAGGGACCGGACGCTGTTGACGAACATCCCGGCGGCGATCAGGAGCACTACGGACACCGCGACCTGGGCAATGACCAGCCCCCGACGCAACCGTCCCTTGGCCCGCCCGCCACCGGTGCTTTCGTCCCGGATAACGGACGCCAGTTCGAGGCGGGTCGATTGCAGTGCGGGTGCCAGGCCGAATGCCAGGCCGGCGAGCACCGTGATCGCGGCGAAGAACGCCAGCACCCGGCCGTCGAGGGCGAGATCGAGGTCGATCGGAAGCGGGATCGGCAGATCGGCGGCAAGGAGCGTGTGGAGGGCGAGCCGGCCCAGGATGAGCCCGGCCACCCCGCCAATGACGGCCATCAGGACGGTCTCGACGAGCAGCTGGCCGACGAGCTGGGCCCGAGTCGCGCCGATCGCCAGGCGAACCGCCACCTCCTTCCGCCGGTCCACGGCGCGGGCCAGCAGGAAGCCCGCGAGATTGGCACAGGCGATCAGCAGCACCATGCCCACGACCGCCATCATCACCAGGGCAACGGGCTTGAGTAGCCGATCGATCGGCGGGTACAGCAGGACCTCCCGGCTCGGCAGCACCGTGTACGATTCCTGCCCCGTCCACCCGGTCACGTGCTGCTCGCGGTTGCTTGCGGCCAGCCCCCCGAGGGCGGCCAGCGCCTGGGGAACGGAAACCCCCGCCCCGAGTCTGGCCTGAACGAAGTAGGCGTAGTTCGAACGAGTCTCGAACTCGTCGCCCGACGGCGGCATGACGGTTTCGAGCGCGGTCACCGGCGCGAAAAGATCGATGCCGATCGACGGGAAGGCGCCGGCGAAGCCCGGTGGCGCGACGCCGACGATGGTAAACACACTGCCGGCGAGCCGGACCGTCTGACCGATGGCGGCGGGACTGCGCCCGAACGCCCGGTTCCAATAGCTGTCGGTGAGCACCACCGCGGTGCCCTCGCCCGGGGCCGGCGCATCGCTCGGCTGAATCAGCCGCCCGGCACCGGACCGGACGCCGAGGCCCTCGAAGTAGTTGCCGGAGACCAGCTGAATGACCAGCCGGTCGGCGCGGTCGCCGTCCTGGCGGATGGTCGCACCCATGCGGGCCACCATCACCGACTCGAAAACATCCGTCAGCCGGGTGAGGTCCCGATAATCCGGATAGGTCAGCACCTCGAACTGGTTGTCGGCCGTCGAGCGGTAGATGTTGATCAGCCGCTCCGGTTCCTTGACCGGTGGGCGCCGCAGGATCACCTCGTTGACCACCGTGAACATCGCCGCATTGGCACCGATCCCGACCGCAAGCGAGGCCAGGGCGATCGCGGTGAAGGCGGGACGGGCCAGGAGCCGCCTGGCAGCGTACCGGATGTCCCGCCCAATCCGGGTCATCCAGCCGTCGCTCCGACCGGATCCGCCCAGTTCCGGGGGCGTGACCGTTCGTTTCTCGGACCGGATCATCCGGGCGGCTTCGTTGCCGTCTCCGAACGAGGCCGCCAACTCCGCCGGCGACCGGCCGGCAGTCAGGCCGTCCTCGAAATGAGCCACCAGCTCCCGGAAGACCTCCGATCGCCGATCCTCCGAAAGCCCGCTCCCGCTCACCACTTCAGCCACTCGCTCGGCAAGCTCCGCCGGGAGGCCCGCCGCCCGGGCTCGGCGTTCCGCCTCGAGTCGGTCGAGGCGGTCGGGCAGTCCATCAGGCCGCTCCGTCATCGTCTCAGCCCTCCACGGCTATCGGGGTGACCAAGCCGAGGGACACCATGGCCTCGAAGAGCTGCTGCCAGCCGTGGCGATGCTGCTCGAGCACCGCCGACCCTCGTTCGGTGAGGTGGTAGTACCGGCGCTTCCGCCCGGACTTGAGCTCGACCCAGCGGCTCGCCACGAGTCGCTTCGCCTCGAGGCTGTACAGCAGCGGGTAGAGCGTCGATTGACCCATGGCCAACACCCCGTCCGATCGCTGGGTCAGGGCTTCGGCCAGCTCGTAGCCGTACATGTCCCGCTTGTTGAGCAGCTGGAGCACGGCTGCCGGCCCGGCTCCCCGCATCAGCTCCCGCCTGAGTTCCATGGGCTCTCCGATTATACCTCGTCCAGAATAGTACCCGACAGGAGGCATAACGTCAAAACCTGAAACGTTGTTTCACCGGTGTTCCGGACCTGGGGGCTGAACTGGCGGGTTTGGTTACAGGGCGGGGTCAGTCCCCGGCGGAGAGGTACCGCCGGGCAGCCTCGAGGACCAGTGCCTGCACCTCCGCCATCGAGCCGACGATCGAGAGGCCGGCGGCCTTTACGTGGCCGCCGCCGCCGAACGGCTTGGCGAACCGGGCCACGTCGACGGCGCCGACGGACCGGAGTGACACCTTGATGCGCCCCTGGGCGATCTCCCGGAAAAGGAGCGCCATCCGGATCCCGGCGATCGACCGGGCGTGTTCGACGACCCCGTCGAGATCGTCGGCGGTGGCCCCGTGGCGTTCGACGGCGCCCGGCGGGACCGTGATCCAGGCGAGGCCCGGGTCCGGTTCGACGACGAGGGTCTGGAGCGCTTCGGCGAGGAGCCGGACCCGGCCCTCGGGCGCCCCCGCGTAGACGTCGAGGTACATCGCCTCGGGATCGAGGCCCTTCTCGAGCAGCTCGGCCGCGATCCGCAGGGTTCGGGGGTGGGTGTTGCTGAACCGGAAGCTCCCGGTGTCCGTCATGATCCCGGTATAGAGCGCCCGCGCCGCCGCCCGGGTGAGCTGCCACTCGTTGGCCATCGCGATCTCGACGACCAGCTCCGCGGTTGCTGCGGCGCTCGGGTCGACGTAGCGGGGGCCCTCGGGCAGAGTACCGGGACTCACATGGTGGTCGATGCAGCCCACCGGCACCCCGGCGCCGGCCACGGTGTCGGCAAGCATGCCGAGGCGGCCGAGATCGCTGATGTCGAGAACGAAGATGACGTCCGCCCGGCGCAGCTCCTTGACGGCCTCGCCGCTCTTGTCGACGCCGGGCAGGTCCGCGAAGAGGAAATCGAACCGCTGCGGCGTGGGGCTCGGATTGGCGATCGTGGCGGTGACGCCGCGATCGCGAAGGAGGTGCACCAGCCCGACCTCGCTGCCGAGGCCGTCGCCGTCGGGATTGACGTGGGTGGTCAGGACGACTCGCCGGCCGGCGCTTGCGAGGGCCGCGAGCGCTTCGGCCGCCTGGAGCTTCTCGGCGGCGATGGTAATGGACATGGCTGCCCCGAAAGATAAGGCGAACCGAGCCTTCCCCAATCCCCGGCCCGGGCGCAATATTGGAACTCGCTTCCTCGGGCACCGGCCCGACCCGGCCGCCGTCCGCCGCCGGTCTTCACCAAGCCACTCCCCCGAGCCCGCATGCGCCGACTGACGCTGACCCACTGGATTCTGATCGCCACCGTGCTCGGTGCCGTGATCGGCTATCTCGACAATGCCGTCTGGACCGAGACCGATCTGAGCGGCGTCCTCCAGCCGCTGGCGACGATCTTCATCCGGATGATCAAGTCGATCGTCGCCCCGCTGATTTTCGCCACGCTGGTGGTGGGCATCGCGGGCCACGGAGACGACCTCAAGCAGGTGGGGCGGCTCGCCTTCCGGTCGATCATCTACTTCGAGATCGTCACCACGGCGGCGCTGTTCATCGGTCTCGGCGCGGTCCACCTGTTCCGGCCCGGTGTCGGGATCACGCTCACGGGCACCGCGGACGCCGGCAGCCAGTTCGCCAGTTCGCAGACGACGCTCTCCGGCGTCCTCGAGCATACGGTGCCCGCGAGCATCGTCGAGGCGATGGCGAAGAACGAAACCCTCCAGATCGTGTTCTTCGCCGCGATGTTCGCGATGGCGCTGATGCAGGTGAAGGGCCGCCCGAAGGAAGTCATGCTGGAGGTGCTCGACAGCCTGACCCAGGTGATGTTCAAGTTCACCGGCCTGGTGATGGCCTACGCGCCGATCGGCATCGCGGCGGCGCTCGGGGTGACGGTCGGCAAGAACGGCCTCACGGTGATCCTGAGCCTCGGCAAGCTGGTGCTGACGCTCTACGCGGCGCTGATCATCTTCGTGCTGGTGGTCCTCCTTCCGGTGGCGCTGCTGGCCCGGATCAACATCCGGAAGTTCTGGCGCTGGACGAAGGAACCGTGGCTCATCGCGTTTACCACGGCGTCATCGGAAGCGGCCCTGCCGCTGGCCCTCGAGAACATGGAGAAATTCGGCGTGCCGCGGCGGATCGTCTCCTTCGTGCTGCCGACCGGCTACTCGTTCAATCTCGACGGCTCGACGCTCTACCTCGCGGTGGCATCGATCTTCGTGGCCCAGGCCGCCGGGGTCCATCTGAGCTTCGGCACCCAATTGCTGATGATGCTGACCCTCATGCTCACCAGCAAAGGCGTCGCGGCGGTTCCCCGGGCGGCGCTGGTCATCCTGTCCGGCACGCTGGCGCAGTTCGGGCTCCCGCTCGAGGGCATCGCCGTCATTCTTGGCGTGGACGCCTTCATGGACATGGCCCGCACCTCGATCAATCTGCTGGGGAACTGCCTCGCGTCGGCAGTGATGGGCCGCTGGGAAGGCGAATTGGAGGAAGGGTGACGGCCGTCGTCGGCCGGTGGAACGCCGAGGACGCGTGAGGCCGGTCGCCGCCGGGATCGGGGCGGCTCTCGCCCTGGCGGCCGGCTGCGCCAAAGCCGGGACGGCGCCGGTTCCGTACCTCAGCGGCGCGTGGAACCACTACCTGATCACCAATGCGGTCGGGCCGACCGCCGCCCCGGCCGACCAGTGCGAGGCGGCCGCGGTCGATCTCGGGCCGCTGGTCCGGGCCAACATCAGGCGCCTGCAGATACGGCTCCACCTGCCGGCGACCTTCGGACCGGCCCCCCGCAATCCCCCGCAGGACCGGTTCCCGAGTCCCGTCGGCGATTACTGGCTCGGCACACCCTGGCTCGAGGGCCTCGGTCTGGTCACCGCCTGGTACCGCTGGACCCGCCTGGACGACCTCGCGGCGGCCGGGCCGGACGCCTCGGCCACCCTGATCCAGCTGGTCCAGGAGCGCGGCTATCAGATGGTGGCCGCCCTGCCCCCGTGGCAGGTGGCCGGCGGCGCGGAGTGCTGGATCCCGATCGGGCGGCAGAGGGCCCGGGTGTTCCGATTCGAGCTGGCCCACCCGACGCTGCCGCGCCAATGGGGTCTGATGGCGTACTGGCGGGGCCGTCCGAACGACGGCTGGCTGAGCTTCCTCGGACTCGGCCCGCGTCCGACGACGCAGGCCGAGATGCTGGCGATCCTCGCCGCGCTGGAGCCGTGAGGCCGCCGCGGTCAGGGCCGGAGGGTGATCCCCGCGAGGCCGCCTAACGCTCCGAGCGTGGTCTGCGCCGCGTTCAGACCCAGCCGGAAGTCCTTGTCGCTGTACGTCGTGAACCGGTCGGTCGGCTGGTGCCAGTTGGGATCCCACCCCGCCCCGATCTCCCGCCCCCGCTCGTTCTCCCGGAGGCTGATCGCCGGAACGAGGTCCTGGAACGGGCCCGAATCGGTGTTCGTCATGTGGGGCCCGACCGCCGCCGGATAGTCGGTGGCGTATTTCTCGTTCGCCTGATGGAAAAGCCAGGCCAGCCGGGCGGACCCCTCCGCCATCTTCGAGTTCGACTGGAATTCGATGTTGACGTCCGCCTCGGGCCGCTGCTCCGGCGAGACGGTACCGTCCGCCCGCGGCATCCCGTGGTCCCAGAGCATCATGTCGTGCTGGATCATACCGAGCCATCGGGGCTCGGGATACCGGCCCGAGCCGGCCGGCTCCTCCCTGCCCTGGAGGGCCTCGCGCTGCTCGACGTAGGCCCGCGCACCGTTCAGCCCCGACTCCTCGTTGTTCCAGAGCGCAAACCGGATCGACCGGTCCGTTTCGACCGCCGGGTCGCTCAGGATCCGCGCCAGTTCCATCACGATCGCGGTGCCCGACCCGTCGTCGTTGGCGGCTTCCGCCCAGCCGATCCCGTCCATGTGGGCCCCGACGATGTACATCTCGTCCGGATGGGTCTTGCCGACCTTGGTGCAGTAGATCTCCTGCCGCTCGCCGGGCACCGACGGTTCGGCGTTCAGGGCGCGAAGCCGGGGGTCCGGTTGGGCCAGCGAGTCGTTGTTGACGCCGGTCCGGGCGCGGTTGCCGCGGTAGCGGCCGCCCCCGGCCGCCGCCTGGGACCGATTGCCGGCCCGGGCCTGCGGGGGCCGGCCGCCGGCCGCCGGTTGGCGCGGGGCCGGCGGCTCGTACGTGTAGGTCAGGCGCTGGATGTCGGTGCAGCCGTAGCTCCGAAGCTGCGCCTCGATCCAGTCGAGCGCCGCCCGGTTCCGGGCGGTGCCCTGGCGCCGGTCGCCGAACTGGGTCAGGCCTTTGATCGTGGCCTTGTAACGCTCGAGGTCGAGCCGGCCCACCAGCGTAGCCACGGGATCGGGCTCGGGCTCGGCCTGCGCTCTCAGCGGCGAACCGCCGACGGCTGCGATCAGGACCAACGGCAGGAGTTTCTGCATCGGGAGGTTCGCTCCTTGGGGGCGGGGGCCGGGCCGCCCCGGCCCCCGGTGAGTCGTCATCGGCGGGCGACCCGGGCTCGGGGCACCGCCGGGAATCCGCCTAGCGGCGCGCCAGTTTCGAGTGGGACCGACCGTAGAAGAAGTAGACGGCCAGGCCGATCGCCAGCCAGATCAGCAGCCGTTCCCAGGTCCGCCACGGCAGGAAATACATCAGGTAGAGGCAGCTCAGCATTCCGGCCGGGGCCACGAACCATACCAGCGGGGTCTTGAACGGCCGGTGGAGACCGGGCTCCCGAATCCGCAGAGTGAGCACGGCACCGCAGACGATGACGAAGGCCAGCAGTGTTCCGATCGAGACCAGCGAGGCCGCCTCCCGAACGTTGAGGAACCCGGCCGGAATGGCGACCAGAACGCCGAGGACGATCTGGGTGATCCACGGCGTCCCGAACTTCGGATGGATCCGGTTGACGACCGGCGGGAGCAGCCCGTCATTGGCCATCGACCAGAACACCCGGGCCTGGCCCATCAACTGGACCAGAATGACCGAGGAGAGACCGGCGATGGCGCCGAGTTCGATGAGACGGGTCATCCAGCCGAGGCCGGCGGCGTCCGCCACCTTGGCGATCGGATCCGGCACGTCGAGCTGGGAATAGGGAAGCACCCCGGTGGCCACGGCCGATACGGCGATGTAGAGCACGGTACAGATGATCAGCGAGGCAATGATCCCGATGGGCATGTCGCGTTTCGGGTTCTTCGCTTCCTGGGCCGCGGTACTCACGGCGTCGAAGCCGATGTAGGCGAAGAACACGATGCCGGCGCCGGCGATGATGCCGGTCACGCCGAAGTTCTCCCGGGCCCCGGTGTTGGCCGGAATGAACGGTTGCCAGTTCGCCGGGTCGATCGCCCGCCAGGCGAAAAGGAGGAACAGGAGGACCACGCCGACCTTGATGAACACGATCACGTCGTTGACCCGGGCCGACTCCTTGATCCCGCGGACCAGCAGCGCCGTGACCAGAAAGACGATCAGCACCGCCGGCAGATTGAACACGGCGGTGACCGTGGACCCGTCGGCCAGGGAGACCACCGATCCCGCCGCCGCCGAGAACCGGGCCGGCACCGGCAGGCCGATGTGGTTGAAGAACGACACCACGTATCCCGACCAGCCGATGGCCACCGTGGTGGCGGACAGCGCGTACTCGAGGACGAGGTCCCAGCCGATGATCCAGGCGAAGATTTCGCCCAGGGTCGCGTAGCCGTAGGTGTAGGCGCTCCCGGCGATCGGCACCAGGGCGGCGAATTCGGAGTAGCAGAACGCCGCGAAGATCGACGCCGTCCCCGCCAGTACGAACGAGAGGATGACGGCCGGCCCGGCGTTCTGCGCGGCCACCGTGCCGGTGAGGACGAAGATCCCGGTGCCGATGATCGCACCGATCCCGAGCAGGGTGAGGTTGAGCGGCCCCAGGGCGCGCTTCAAACCGTTTTCGGAGGTGGCTTCCGCCTGGAGATCCGCGATGGCCTTCCGTCGGAACAGAGACATGGTGGGGGAACCTCGGATACGGGGGAAGGAAACGCACCGCCCCGCCGCCGCCGGGAACTCTTCCCCAGCCGGCGGCGGCACGGTCACGACGGACGACTACAGCGAGGTACCGGGCGGCGGCAGGTTCTCGTGTTCCGGATCGGACCGCAGCAGCTTCGAGAAACTCCAGATCATGATGCTCAGCACCACCGTCCAGCCGATCAGCATGAAGATCAGGGCACCGGTGCGCATCTCAGGCCTCCCCTCGCGCGGCGCGCCGTTTCCAGGCCGCGCGGATCAGGAACAGCTGCACCACCAGGATCGCCAGCATGGCCCCACGAGACGCCCACCGGGTGCTGTGCTGGGCCGGATCGATGCCGTCCATCTTGAGGATCGGGAACGCCTCGGTGACGCTCCACCAGACCATCATCACGATCAGGAAGACCGGGGTGACGTAGGTCATGACGAACTTGAAGACCTTGGGAATCTGCCACGCGGCCCCTTGGTGGATCTCCCGCCACATGTTCTCGGGGCCGAAGATCCAGACGAAAAGCACCGTCTCGGCGAGGGCCAGGATCACCAGGCCGAAGGTGCCGGCCCAGTAGTCCCACTCGTCGAGGAAGCCGCCGGTGTAGTAGACGATATGCAGCAGACCGACCAGCAGCGCCACGGCGGCGATGGTGAGCCCCGCCTTCTTCCGGGTCCAGCCGAAATTCTCCTCCAGGAAAGAAATCGACGGCGTGGCCATCGACACCGAGGAGGTGATGCCGGCAAAGAAGAGCAGCCCGAACCACATCACGCCGGCGCCGGCCTGCACCAGCGTCCCGCCGGGCAGCTGGTTGAACACGAGCGGCATCGACACGAAGCCGAGATCGTAGCTCCCCTGCTGGGCGATCGAGATCGCGCCGGAGATCCCGAAGAAGGTGACCACCGCCGGAATCGCCAGCGAGCCGCCGAGGACCACTTCGGCGGTTTCGTTGGTGGCGCAGGTGGCGATCCCGGACAGCGTCATGTCGTCGGTCTTCTTGAGGTACGAGGCATAGGCCTGGAGGGTGCCCATGCCGACCGACAGCGTGAAGAAGATCTGACCGGCGGCCGCGAGCCAGACCTTGGCGTCGGCCAGTTTCGACCAGTCCGGGGTGTACATGAAGTTGAGGCCGTCAGTCGGGGAGCACATCCCGCCGGCCGCGGCCGCGCACCCGGCGGCGTCACCCACCGCGTGCCCGCCCAGGGTGAGCACCCGGACCACGAGAATCGCGGCGAAGACGAACAGGATCGGCATCCCGATCTTGGCCAGCTTCTCGATCCCGCCGGAGAGACCCTTCATCACAACCGTGAAGTTGATCGTCAGGGTGATGAGGAAGAAGATGAACGGCGTCCAGAACCCGTGGACCGAATGGTTGCCGAGGTCCTGGTAGCTCCGCATGAAGTCCTGCATGCTTTGCTGGTCGAGACCCCGGGTGGCGCCGGTGATGCTGAAGAAGGTCCAGGCCAGCGTCCACGACTCGACGTAGCAGTAGTAGATCAGCACCACGAGCGGCATGAACAGGCCGAGGACGCCGAGATATTTGGCCGCCGGGTGCTTCCAGAGCGACTGGAACATGCCGGGCACCGATCCGTGCCCCTTGAGCCCGCCGTGGCGGCCCACACCCCACTCGACCCACATGAGCGGAATGCCGACCAGCACGAAGGCGATGAAATACGGGATCATGAAAGTCCCGCCGCCGTTCTGGACGGCCTGGCGCGGGAACCGGAGGAAATTCCCGAGGCCGACGGCGTTGCCGGCCATGGCGAGAATCAGCCCGACGCGGGAGCCCCACTGGGCGCGTTCCTGGGTAGTCAGACGAACTCCTGGGTGAGTGGTCCGAACCGGCGCGCGGGGCCGAAGGCCCCGCGCGGTGCCGCTGATGCCGCTACTTGCTGTAGTTAGGCGCTTCGCGCGTGATCGTCACATCGTGGGGATGCGACTCCCGAAGCCCGGCCGCCGTGATCTGGATCATCTCGGTAGCCCGGGCCAGCGCGGCCAGGTCGGCCGCCCCGCAGTAGCCCATGCCGCTCCGGAGGCCGCCGACCATCTGGAAGAGTACATCGCCGACGGGGCCGCGATAGGGGACCCGGCCTTCGATGCCCTCGGGGACCATCTTGGCGGGGGCCAGCTCGCCGTCCTGGAAGTACCGGTCGGCGGACCCGTCCTGCATGGCCGCGAGACTGCCCATGCCGCGGATCATCTTGAACCGCCGGCCCTCGGCGAGGACCGATTCGCCCGGGCTTTCTTCGGTGCCCGCCAGCATCGACCCCATCATGACCGACGCGGCACCGGCGGCGAGCGCCTTGACGATGTCGCCCGAGTACTTGATCCCGCCGTCGGCGATGATCGGGACGTCGCCGGCGCCACGCACGGCGTCGAAGATCGCGGTGATCTGGGGGACGCCGACGCCGGTGACGACCCGGGTTGTACAGATGCTGCCGGGGCCGATCCCGACCTTCACCGCATCCACGCCGCGGGCGACGAGTTCGCGGGCGCCGGCCTCGGTGGCGACGTTGCCGCCGACCAGCTGGGCGTCGGGGTACGCCTCCCGGAGGCGAGCAACCACGTCGAGCACGCCGGCGCTGTGCCCGTGGGCGGAATCGACCACCAGCACGTCGCACCCGGCGTCGAGCAGGGCCTTGGCGCGGGGGATGGTATCCGGCCCGGCGCCCAGCGCCCCGGCTACCCGGAGCCGGCCGTGCTGGTCCTTGTTGGCTTCGGGATAGCGCTGCCGCTTGAAGATGTCCTTGACCGTGATGAGGCCCTTGAGCAGGCCCCGTTCGTCCACCACCGGCAACTTTTCGATCCGGTGGCGGGCCAGGATCCGCTGGGCTTCGTCGAGCGTGGTGCCGACCGGTGCCGTGACCAGGTTCTCCTTGGTCATCGCGCTGTCGATCGGCCGGTCGAGATCCCGCTCGAACTGGAGATCTCGATTGGTGATGATCCCGATCAGCTTGCCGGTGCCGTCGACGATGGGAACACCCGAAATCCGGAACCGCTGCATCAGGGTGGCGGCTTCCCGAATCGGCCGGTCGGGACCGAGGGTGATCGGATTGAGGATCATTCCGCTCTCGCTCCGCTTGACCCGGTCGATCTCGGCGGCCTGCCGGTCGATCGTCATGTTCTTGTGGACGACGCCGATGCCACCGGCCCGCGCCATGGCGATGGCCATCTCCGACTCGGTGACGGTGTCCATGGCCGCCGAGATGAGGGGGATGTTCAGCGGGATCGTGCGGGTGAAGCGGGTGGCGGTCGCGACATCGCGCGGGTGAACGCTGCTGTGCCGGGGAACGAGCAGGACGTCGTCGAAGGTGAGTCCGGCGCCGGGGCGAAGGGCGCTCATGGGACCAGCTCGATGACCGATGGGGGTATTGCCGGATGAGTTGCGTGAGCCATGGACAAAACTAACGGCCACCCCGGCCGGGCGCTACGCCTTCGGGCCGGCCGGCGGGGGCGCGGGACGGGTCTCCGGCTTGGTCTGGGCGGCTTGAATGGCCTCGTCCACCACGGCCTGGGCGGCGGCCGCGACGCCCTTCATCACCTTGCCGGCGCTGTCCATGACGCCCATGGTGCCCGAAATGGCCTTGACCGGGATCTTCCCGGCCCGGAGCACGTCCTCGACCGTCTCGGTGACCTTGGCGAAGACATTGGTCGGCGCCATCCGTTCGGCGTACTTGCTCTCGAGAAATTCGACGTAGTCGAGAATCTGGTAGCCGCGCTCGTCGCTCAGCGTTTCGAGCCGGCGGAGTATCCGCTGCCTGAGGGCGTCGTTCATTGCCCCACCTTGGTGAGCTCCACGACCGGGGTCGGGAGATAGCGGAGCCGGCCGGCGCGGATGATCCCTTCGATCCGCACCTCATCGAGCGGCGCCCGCTCGAGGAACCGGTTGGCCTGCTCCTTCGTCACCATGATGTAGACGAAACCGGTTTCCGGCAACGGGCCCCGGGCCAGGACGTATTGCTGGCCCTTCGGAATCTCGGGCCGGAGGGCATCCGCCTCGCGAACGGCCAGGAATTGCACCTTCCACTCGACCGTCTGGCCGACGAACCGGTCGGGCGCCTCGCGCAGCATGGCTGCAGTGACCCGGGGCTGGGCCGAGGTTTCGGCGGCGACGTCGGCGGTCCGGACCCAGCCTTCCACCCGGACCTTGACCCAGTCGCGAGCCCGGTCGACGATCTCGACGTCCGGGCCGGTGGTCGCGGTCAGCACCGGCTGGCCGTCCGGGGTGAGCGAGAGTGCGGCACCGTCCTTGAGCGTGGCCCGGTCGGAAACGTTCCCGACCGGCGGCGCATCCTGGGTGGGGACGGGCCGGGTCGTGCCGGAGTCGGCGCGGGGTGTTGCCGGCGGCGAGACCGGCGGCGAGGCCGGCGCTGGCTGGGTGGCCTGACTCCCTGGTGCCGCGGCGGGGGGCGGCGGTGGCGGCGGATTCGCCGCGACGGCCTGCGGCTCCGGCGCCCCGAGGTTGCCGCGCGGGACCCAACCGCTCCGGCGGACCCGGATCCAGTTGCCGCTGGTCGACACCTTGGAGAGCAGGGTGCCCTCCTGCAGCCGGGCGACGACCGCACCACCGGGGGTGGCTCGGAGATTCTCGCCCCCGCCGGCGATCACCGTGAGGTCGAAACCGTCCCGGGTCGTCGCTTCCGTGGAGGCGGCGAAGATCCAACCCTCGATGGTGGTTTCGGTGAAGCCGGAATTGGTGCGCCCGACGGCGTATTCGACGCCGCGAACCAGGGTAGCGAGTCGAATCCCGCCGGGTTCTTTGAGGAAGTTGGCCGCGCCGGTGGCGCGCAGGCGATTTTGCGCGGGAAGCGCCGCCTGGATCGCGACGAGAAACAGCGCGACCAAGGCTGGTAGGCGACCCATGCCAGGACTAGATTCCGGATGCTTCGACACGGCATCGCATTGTAGACGGCGCTCGAAATCATGTCAAACCAGCACGCCCCGGTCGCACTGATCGTCCTCGACGGCTGGGGCTACCGAGCCGAAAAAGCGAACAACGCCATCGAGCTGGGCCGAACCCCGGTCTGGCACCGTCTTTGGACGGAACCGGCCCGGACGCTGCTCGACGCCAGCGGCCTGGCCGTCGGCCTTCCCGAAGGCCAGATGGGCAACAGCGAGGTGGGGCACCTCAACCTTGGCGCGGGACGGGTGGTCATGCAGGACCTGGTCCGGATCTCGGAATCGATCCGGACCGGGGCCTTCTTCGATCTCGATCCGTTCCGGGAACTCGGCGAGCGCCTCCGCCGGACCGGCGGCACCCTGCACCTGGCCGGCCTCCTTGGCGACGGTGGCGTCCACGCCATCGACACCCATCTGCTCGCCTGCGTCGAACTGGGCCTCAAGCTCGGCGCCCCCCGGATCGCGATCCACGGGTTCCTGGACGGGCGCGACACCCTGCCCAAGTCGGCCCTCGGCTTCGTCGGCGCGCTCGCCCGCGATCTCGAGCGGGTGGCGGGTGGCCGGGCCCGGATCGCGAGCCTCATCGGCCGCTACTTCGCCATGGACCGCGACCGGCGCTGGGACCGGACCCAGCTCGCCTACGATCTCCTCGTCCGCGGCCGGGGCGCGGAGGCCACCGACCCGACGGCGGCGGTGGCGGCGGCCTATGACCGCGGCGAAACCGACGAGTTCGTCAAGCCGATCGTCCTGACCGACGGCGGCCGGCCGGTGGCCCCCCTTCGCGACGGCGACGCCGTCATCTTCTTCAACTACCGCAGCGACCGGATGCGGCAGATCGTCCGGGCGCTGTTCGTGGCCGGTTTCGACGGATTCGACGTCGCCGACCGCCCGCGGCTCGCCGGCGTCACGATGACGCAGTACGACCAGACGTTCGACCTGCCGCAGGCCTTTCCGCCCTTCAACCTCGCGCGGATCCTGGCGGAGGTGCTCTCGGACGCCGGCGCGAGTCAGTTCCGGACCGCCGAGACGGAGAAGTACCCGCACGTCACGTACTTCTTCAACGGTGGCGTGGAGCCGCCCTACCCGGGCGAGGAGCGTCAGCTGATTCCCTCGCCCAAGGTGGCCACCTACGACCTGATGCCGGAGATGAGCGCCGCCGGGATCACCGACGCACTCTGCGGCGCGTTCGCCCGGCGGGATCACCGGTTCTTTCTCTGCAATTTCGCCAACGCCGACATGGTGGGTCACACCGGCGTGCCGATCGCCATCCTCAAGGCGGTCGAGACGGTCGACGACTGTCTCGGCCGGATCATCGCCGCGGCCGAACGAACCGGCACCCGGCTCCTGATCACCGCCGATCACGGCAACTGCGAGATGATGGTGGACCCGGAAACCGGCGGACCCCACACCGCTCACACGACCAATCCGGTGCCGTTCGTGGCGCACGGCATCACGGCCGGCGCGCTCCGGTCCGGCGGCGCCCTCTGCGATGTGGCGCCGACGATTCTCGATCTTCTCGGTCTCGAACAGCCCGGCGAAATGACCGGGCGGAGTCTGCTTCGTGTCAGTTGAACGCCTGCGCCCCTTGGTCCTCCTCGGCCTCCTGGGCCTGTTCCCGGCGGCCGCCCGCGCTCAGGTCGGCCACGACCCGGCCCATTCGCCGTACCGCGATCTCAAGTGGGGCCAGTTCGTCTCGGTATCGGCCGGCAAACTCTTCGGCGCCGGCGGTACCCTCGGCATCGGCCCGCACGACGGTGACGTCCTCTGGTTCCGCCACGAATTCCTCGCCGACCGGCCGCTCAGCGTGTCCCTCGGCGGCGGCTACGCCAAGGCCAACCGGAACTACGTCAAGCTGAACCTGACGGAGGACCGGGTGAAAGGACCGGAGGAGCGGAACCTTTACTTCGCCGAAGCCGGCCTGACGCTCAACCTGACCGGGACGAAGACCTGGCACGGTTTGGCGCCCTACGCCGGGATGGGGCTCGGCCTCGCGTTCGGGGAGGCCCTGCCGATCGATTCGACGGGCTACAAGTTCGGCACCAAGTTCTACCTCGCCCCGAACGCCGGCATTCGGGTCTTCCTCTCGCGGCGGCTTTACGTCCGGGCCGAGGCGCGGGCGCTGTTCTGGAGTCTCCGGTATCCCGAGACCTATCGGACCACCGATCCCGACGGCTTCGGCCCGGTCCTGCCCCTCCTGGCTGGCGGCGCGATCAAGGAATGGTCCACCACGCCCTCGCTGCACGCCGGGCTCGGCTTCGCCTTCCGGCGTCCGTTCTTCTAGCCGATGCGCGGTCGGCTGACCCGGGCGGTCGCGTTCCGGGCCCATCACCGGCTGTACGACGCCACCCGGCCGCCGAGCGCCAACGAGGCTGACTTCGGCTGGACCACCGAGCCCCATCCGCACGACTACCGGGTCGAGGTGACGGTTTCGGCGCCGCTGGCCGAGCGGCGGCCGATGGTCATCGACCTGGCCCGGTTCGACGCCATCCTCGCCGAGGAGGTCACCGCCCGCCTGGCCGGGCGCCGCCTCGACCGGGACGTCCCGGCCTTCGCCGAGACGCTGCCGACCTGCGAGGGCATCGCCCGGGACCTCTATCACCGCATCGCGGCCCGCCTGCCCGACGGCGTCCAGCTCGACCGGGTGCGCGTCGCCGAAGACGCCTCGCTCGCCGGCGAGTATGGCCGCGACTGACGTCCGGGGGGCGATTCTCGCCGGCGGCCGGGCCACCCGGTACGGCGGGGAGCCCAAGGGACTCATTTCGATCGGGGGCCGCCGGATCATCGACCGCCTCGCGGCCGAATGCGAGGCGGCCTTCGGCGCGCCGCCGCTCCTGGTGGCAAACGCCCCTGGCGCGGCCGCCTGGATCCCGGGTCTCACGGTCGTGGCCGACGTGGTGGCCGAGGCGGGTGCGTTAGGCGGCCTCCTCACCGCGGTGGTCGCCGCCCCGGCCCCGGTGGTCTGCGTCGCGTGGGACATGCCGTTCGTGACCGCCGCCCTGCTCCGCCGCCTGGCCGAGGGCCTCGCGCGGGCGGACGCCTGCCTGCCGGAGAGCGACGGGCCCCGCGGCGTCGAGCCGCTGTGCGCCGGATACGGCCAGGCCGCCGACGCGGCGATCCGGCGGGCGATCGGCCGGGGGGACCTCCGGGCCGTCGGCTTCCACGACGGGCTCCGGATCGAACGGGTACCGCTGGCCGAGATCGCCGGTTTCGGCGATCCGGCCCGGCTCTTCTTCAACGTGAACCGCCCGGAGGACGCCGAGTCGGCGGAGTATCTCGCCCGGAAGTAGCGGAAGCGCTTCCCCTCCCCGCGCCCCGCGGCTATTGTCCCGGTGCCTTCCGGTCACCCTTGGATTCCGGTCATGCGGCTCCTGTCGATCATCGGTCTGAAGAACGCGGGCAAGACCACCCTGCTCGTCGCCCTGGCGCGCGAATTCAGCCGCCAGGGCAAGCGGGTCGCGACGATCAAGCACGCGAGCCATCCCGTGGACCTCGACCGCGAAGGCACCGACAGCTGGCGCCATTACCACGAGGGCGGCGCCGACGGGGTGCTGATCGCCTCGCCCGGCGTCCGGGCACTGTTCGAGCGCCGGGCCGACGAGACCGGCCCCGAGGACCTGGCCCGGCAGTACTTCCCGGACCGGGACCTGGTGCTGGTCGAGGGTTTCAAGACCAGCCGGCTTCCCAAGATCGAGATCTACCGGAAAACCGTCGGCCCGGCGCCGATCATCGCCGCCGCGCCGCATCCGGAGGACTGGATCGCGCTGGTCACGGATACGGACGCGGTCACGGTCCCCTGCCCGCTGCTCCGCTTCACCGACACGATGTGGCTCCAGCTGCTCGCCGGCATGGCGTGGAACCGGGCTCGGACCCTCGACGCCTGACGTGCTGACCCGCCTGTCCGCCGCGGAGGCCGCGACCCGGATCGTGGCCGCCGTGCCCCGCCAGCCGCCCCTGCGGGTTCCCCTCGACCAGGCGTTAGGCAGCGTCCTGGCGGAAGCGGTAGCCAGCCCGATCGACATTCCGTTCCGGACCAACTCGGCCATGGACGGCTACGCCGCCCGGGCCGCGGACGTCCGGGGGGCCACGGCCGAATCCCCGCGCCGGCTCCAGGTCATCGACCGGATCGCGGCGGGGGCGGTGCCGGCCCGGGCGATCGGCCCGGGCGAAGCCGCCCGGATCTTCACCGGCGCACCGCTGCCCGACGGTGCCGACTCCGTGATCCGCCAGGAGGACACCGACGAGGGCGACCCGGTGGTGACCATCGCCAAGGACCGGGACGCGGGTGTCAACATCCGGCTGGCGGGCGAAGACATCCGGGCCGGCCGGACCGTCCTCGAGCCCGGGACCGAACTCGGGGCGGCCCACCTCGGCGTGCTGGCCTCGGTGGCGGTGGCCCAGCCGCTCGTCTACCGGCGGCCCCGGGTCGGGATCCTCGCCAGCGGCGACGAAATCGCTGACGTGGACCAGCCCGACGAGATCCTCTCGGGCCGGAAGATCGCCAGCTCGAACACCCATACCCTCCGGGCGCTGATCCGGATCGCCGGCGGCGAACCGGTGGACCTCGGCATCGCCCGCGACGACCCCGCCAGCGTCGCCCGCCATCTCGACGCCGCCGGCGACTGCGACCTGGTCGTGAGTACCGCCGGCATCAGCGTGGGCGAGCACGACCACCTGCGGGGCGTGATCGAGTCACGGGGCGGCCGGCTCGATTTCTGGCGGCTCCGGATGCGGCCGGGCGCCCCGGTCGGATTCGGCACGTTAGGCAGCGGCCAGCCGTGGGTCGGGCTTCCCGGCAATCCGGTCAGCACGATGGTGACGTTCGAGTTGTTCGTCCGGCCGGCCATCCGGGCCATGATGGGCCACCGGGACCCGTTCCGCCGGGCCCGGGCCGCGGCCGTGACGGAGCCGGTCAACCTCAAGCCGCCCCTCCAGCATTTCCTCCGGGCGGTGCTGACGGAGGGCAACCCGGCGACCGTCCGCCTGACCGGCCCGCAGGGCTCCGGCATCCTCACCTCGATGGTGGCCGCCAACGCGCTGCTGATCGTGCCGGAAGGACTCCACGCGGTACCGGTCGGCGGAATGCTCCGGGCGATCGGACTCGACGATCCCCACCATCAGGAATGCCCGCCGTTCGACTGAACCGGCGACCGGCCCGCCCATGAGCCAGGCCGGAGCCCGGACCCGGTATGCGGTCCGCGCGGCCCTCACGATCGCGGCCGGACTCGCCGTGCACCGGTTCGCCACCGGCCTGCCTGCCGCGGTCCGCGACGTGGCCGGCGACGTGCTGTGGGCGGCGATGATCGTCTGGCTTCTGGCCGTGCTCGCCCCGCCGGCGCGCCGACCGGCGCTCCTCGTCGGCGCCCTCCTCATCTGCTTCGGGGTCGAACTGAGCCAGCTGGTGCAGGTCGAGTGGCTCGCGGCGCTGCGCCGCACCGGTGTCGGCCGGCTCGTCCTCGGCAGCGGATTCGACCCGCGCGACTTCGTCAGCTACGCCGTCGGCGTCGGGTTGGCAGGGCTCGCCGACCGGACGGCGATCGCCCGGGGCGCCGCCTCGCCACCCACGCGCCACCCCGACACGACCCCGCGATCGCGTCCTAACTCCTGATCGTACCTCCGGTTGCGAATTCGGGAGGAAATCGGATTGCGCCCGGTTCCCCGGCGCGATATCTCTCAGGCCGTGAAAACGTTCTACCTCGTCTGCGCCGCGGTCGGCGGCGTAGTGCTGGTGCTGCAGGTCGCACTGAGCATGCTTGGCGTTGGCATCGAGCACGAACTCGAAGCCGAGCTCGAGGAGGGCCTCGACCTGTTGTCGGTGCGGGCGTTGGCGGCCGGACTCGCGTTCTTCGGGCTGGGCGGTCTGGTGGGCTCCGCGTTCGGCCTCGGCGCGCTGGTCGGCCTGCCGCTCGGCGGTGTCGCCGGCATCGCCGCCACGGTCGTCACGGCACGGGTGACCCGGGCGATCCTGCGGCTCGAATCGGACCGGACGCCCCGGATCGAGGAGTCGATCGGGGAACGTGGGACCGTGTACCTCGCCATCCCGGCGGCGGGCGACGGACACGGCAAGGTGCATGTCGCCCTGCGAGGCCGGCTGGTGGAACTCGCCGCGGTCTCCCGAACCGGCGCGATCCCGACCGGGACCGCCATCGAGGTGGTTGATACCGAAGGGGAGACGCTCATCGTCGCCCCGCTCACTACGGAGTAGCGTTCCATGTCGAACCTGTTCTCGGATCTGTCGGGCGTGATCTTCATGAGCGTGATCGTAGGGGTTGCGCTCGTGATGTCGTTCGTGAGCCTGCTGACCCGCCGCTACAAGCGGTGTCCGGCGAACCGGGTCCTGGTCATCTCCGGCAAGGTCGGCGGCGACGGCGCGGCCAAGTGCATCTCGGGCGGCGGCGCGTTCGTCTGGCCGGTGATTCAGGAGTTCGCCTACCTGAGCCTCGAACCGATCCAGATCGAGATCCCGCTCAAGGACGCGCTGTCGCTGGAGAACATCCGGGTGGCGGTGCCGAGCGTCTTTACAGTGGCGATCGGCACCGAGGCCGAGGTTCGCCAGAACGCCGCCATCCGGCTCCTCGGCCTGCCCCATGAGCAGATCAAGCGTCAGGCCCAGGACATCATCTTCGGCCAGCTCCGCCAGGTGATCGCGTCGATGGGGATCGAGGAAATCAACCGCGACCGCGACGGCTTCCTCCACCGGGTGCAGAAGTCGCTCGAGCCCGAACTCAAGAAGATCGGCCTCGTCCTGATCAACGTGAACATCACCGACCTGAAGGACGACTCGGGGTACATCGAGGCGATCGGCCGGAAGGCCGCCGCGATGGCCGTGCAGCAGGCCCGCGGCGACGTCGCCGATCAGGAGAAGATGGGCGAGATCCGGGTGGCCGACGCCGAGAAGGACCGGGTCGTCCAGGTGGCCTCGGCGGCCAAGTTCCGGGAAATCGGGACTCGCGAGGCGGAACGCGACAAGGCCGTGCGAGTGGCGGAACTCGAGAAGGAACAGGGCATCGGCGAACAGCGGGCGGCGTACGAGCGCGAGGCCCAGGTGAAGAACGCCGAACAGGAGAAGCGGATCGCGGTGGCGAGTGCGGAGGCCAAGGCGGTCGCCGGCGAAGCGGAGGCGCAGGCGCTGATCGTGGCGACCCAGGCCCAGCTCCAGGTCAAGCAGGCCGAAGCCTACCAGATGGCCGAGGCGCGGAAGCGGGAGGCCGAAGCCCTGGTCCGGGAAATCCAGAACCGGGCCATGGCCAAGGCCGCGATCGCGGAGGCGGAACTGGTCGAGGCGGAGCGCCGGGCGTCACTCGAGGCGCCGGCGAAGGCGCAGAAAGCCCAGACCATCGTGGAAGCCGAGGCCGCGGCCGAACGGCGGCGGATCGAGGCGGAAGCCGAGGCGAAAGCGATTTTCCTCAAGCTCGATGCGGAAGCGCGCGGCCAGTACGAGATCCTTGCGAAGAAGGCGGAGGCGATGCGGGAAATCGTCGATGCCTGCGGCGGCGCCAAGGAGGCGTTCCAGCTCCTGATGCTGGAGCACCTGGACACGATCGCGGAAACCTCCGCCAAGGCGATCTCGAACATCAAGTTCGACAAGGTGGTGGTCTGGGAAGGCGCTGGTACCGCGGGGGCCTCGAACTTCCTGAAGAGCATGGCCAACACCCTGCCCCCGATGATGCAGGTGATGCGAGACATCGGCGGGGTGGAATTGCCGAGCTTCCTCGGCAAGGTGGCGCCCGAGGAACCGGGCGCCACGACGGTCGCGGTGTCCGAGCCCGTAGCCGAGCCGGATGCGCCGGCGGCGCGGAAGCGCTGACCGGGCGCGCGATCCTGCCGCGCATCCGCTGACGCCCCGGACTAGTTCCCCGCTCGCTCCGTCGCCGCCACGACCGCTTCGAGCCGTTCGGCCAGGCGGTCGAGTTCCCGGGCCGCCGTCGCCCAGTCGTCCCGATCCACCGCCTCCCGCACGCCGGGCAGTTCCATCGCCGCGTAGGTCGACTTCGGCGCATACAGCGCGTGCTTGAACCAGGGGCGCCCCGGAATGCCGTCCGGCAGCACCCACTGCTGCTCGATGGCGCGGAGCGCTCCGTTGAGCCGCGCCGCTGCGGGGCCGCGGGCGGCGGCCTGGCGCGCCGCGAGGGCTTCGGCCGCGCGGCCCCAGGCCTCGACCCCGCGCCGGACCCGGCCGAGATCGAGGTGATCGGCCACGCCCGGCGCCCCGGCGAGCTCCGCGACGAACTCGCCTAACGTCGCCGCATAGGGCCGGAAATCGTAGGGCAGCACGTCCGCGTTCGCGAGCCGCAGCGCCAGGCGGCCCCAGACCTCGCCCATGGTCGTCATGTAGCGAAAGCCCGGGTCGCCGAACCGGGTCATCCAGTAGTAGTTGTCGTAGATCGAGTGATAGACGCCGTACGGCCCGCTGAAGGCGAGGTCCACGACCGGCAGGCCCAGGAAATTCAGGAACACGGTGTAGTCGGAGCCGCTCCCGAGCCGGGTGGTGACCAGTCGGCCGGCGGCCGGCGACGCGCCGCTCGAGTCCCGATTCGCCGCCTGCCAGGTCTCGAACAGCGAACGACCGCTCTCGGGGTCGATCACCTCCCGAGCCACGCCGGTGACCAGCGGAGCCAGGCTGGCCACGGCGCTGGCTTCGAGACTCGACCCGCTCGTCGAACCATCCACGTTCAGGTAGGCGACGGCCTCCCGCCGAAGCCGGTCGGCGAATTGTTCGCCCCACTCCGTCGAGCCGGTGAGGTGCCATTCCTCCGCGTCCCAGCTTGCCATCACCAGTGTCCGCCGGGGCCGGTGCCCGTCGCGGGCCAGCCCGCCGAGGACCCGCGCCAATTCCATCTGGGTGGCGGTCCCGCTGCTGGGATCCACGGCGCCGAAGACCCAGGCATCGCGGTGGTTCCCGAGGACCACCGCCTCGTCGGGAAACTCGGTGCCCCGGAGCCGGGCTTCGACCACCTGGATTTCCCGCTGCCGGTCATCCATTGCGACCCGAACCCGCACCACGGCCGGGCCGCCGCCGGCGCGGTAGCGGATGGGCAGCGCGCCGACCCACGCCTCCGGCACGTCGGGCCCGCCGAGGTGCTCGAGGAGCGGGCGAGCGTCACGATAGGACAAGGGAACGGCGATCATGTGCGGGATCGACAGCGCGGAGTCGGGATCGATGCGAGGTGCGCCGGGCACCGAGGCCCAGCCGGGCGTCAGCGGGTCGCCGGCGACCCGGAAGTCGTAGGTGATCGAACCGCGCTGGATGTGGCTTTCGGGCCCCCACGGTCCCGCGGGAAACGTCGGGCCGCGGCGGAAGCCGTCCTCGGCGGGATCGGAATAGATCAGCATCGCCTTGAGGCCGTAGCGTTCGGCCGTCAGCGCCTTGAAGCCGCGATAGCTGTACGGATTCGAATAGCGGACCAGCGCGATCTTGCCGCGCGGATCGATGCCCTGGGCAATCAGCCAGTCGTAGTCGGCCGGATTGCCGCTGTTGGCGTAGACCAGGGATCCGGTCACGTCGCCGGAGGCGGACATGCCGAGATAGGTGATGCCCGGGTCCTGCCGGGTATCGGGGTCCTCGGGATAGGCGTCCTCCGTGAGGGACGCCCGATAGCGCACCGGGGCCGTCATCTCGACCGACACATGGGTGGGCCAGGGAAGCAGCACCTGGTAGGTGTGAATCGCGACCTCATCCCAGCCCCAGGCGCGGAACCGGTCAGCCATCTCCTCGGCGAGGACCCGGTTGCGCACCGAACCCGCGGGGTGGGGTTCCGCGGTCATGAGACGGAAGTAGCCGCCGGTGGAATCGCGGCTCAGGCGAGTCGCGAGCCGTCCCTCGAGTTCCAGTTCCTTCGCCGCGCCGTCCGCCGAGAAGCCCGCCAGGGAGGACGCGGCCGGCGTTTCGACCCGGCAGGCGAACACCCCGATCGCGGCGACGCCGAGGACGGCGACTCGCCCGAGTGAAATGGTCATGGAGAGAATCTATCGCTCAGGGAGCGGATTGGTCGGCTCCGGCCCGGAGGGCCTCGACCTCGTCACCGGTGAGCGTTTCGCGGTCGAGGAGCGCCTCGGCCACGGCATGCAGCGCCGGCAACGCACCTTCGAGGAGCGTCCGAGCCCGGTCATGGGCTTCCTGAACGAGCCGGCGGATCTCACCATCGACCAGGTCGGCCGTGCGTTCGGACATTTCCCGCGGCTGGGCCAACTCGCGGCCAAGGAACACCGCCTTCGGACGACCGGCCCAGGCGAGCGGTCCCACCACGTCGCTCATCCCGAACTCGGTGACCATCCGCCGGGCCAGTTCGGTGGCCTGGTCGAGGTCCTGCGCCGCACCCGTGGTGACCCGTTCGGGGCCGAAGACGAGTTCCTCCGCCACCCGACCGCCGAAGGCCGCGACGAGACGGGCTTCGAGGTAGTCACGCGGGTAGCTGTGACGGTCTTCCTCCGGCAGCGAAAACGTGAGCCCGAGCGCTCGCCCCCGGGGGACGATGGTGACCTTGTGCAGCGGGTCCAGATCCGGAATGAGGCAGTGAACCAGGGCGTGTCCGGCTTCATGGTACGCCGTGAGCCGCCGCTCGGCGTCGCTCAGCACCAGGCTCCGCCGCTCGATCCCGAGCATCACCTTGTCCTTCGCGTCCTCGAAGTCCGCCATCTCGACCACGGCCTTTCCCCGCCGGGCGGCGAGGAGCGACGCTTCGTTGACGAGGTTCGCCAGGTCGGCCCCGGAAAGCCCGGGCGTCCCGCGTGCCAGCACCGCCAGATCGACGTCGGACCCCAGGGGCACCTTCCGGGCGTGCACCGCCAGGATCTGCTCTCGACCGCGCACGTCCGGAAGGTCCACGACGATCTGCCGGTCAAACCGGCCCGGGCGAAGCAGCGCGGGGTCGAGCACGTCGGGCCGGTTCGTGGCCGAGAGGAGCACCACGCCCTCGTTCGGCTCGAACCCGTCGAGTTCGACGAGCAGCTGGTTGAGCGTCTGCTCCCGCTCGTCGTGGCCTCCGCCGAGGCCGGCACCGCGGAGCCGGCCGACCGCATCGAGCTCATCGATGAAAATGATGCAGGGGGCGCTCGACTTGCCCGTCTGGAACAGATCGCGAACCCGCGCCGCGCCGACGCCGACGAACATCTCCACGAAATCGGAGCCCGAAATCGAGAAGAACGGAACGCCGGCCTCGCCGGCGACCGCCCGGGCGAGCAGGGTCTTGCCGGTGCCGGGCGGGCCGACCAGCAGCACGCCTTTGGGCATCCGGCCGCCCAGTCGCTGGAACCGGGCCGGCGCCTTCAGGAACTCGATGATTTCCTGCAACTCCGCCTTCGCCTCGTCGGCGCCGGCCACGTCCGAAAAGGTCACCTTGGGGCGGTCGGCCCGAAGCGCCCGGGCGCCCACCCGGCCGAATGCCGCGGCACCGCCGACGCCGGACCGCATCTGCCGGGCAATCAGCACCCAGAACCCGAGCAACAGGAGCCAGGGGAGCAGCGAAACGAGAATCGTGAGCCAGGAACTCGTTCCCCGGGTTCCCTCGATGGGCACGTCATGTTGTTCGAGGCGCTGAATGAGCGGCGCCGGATCCTCGACGGGCAGAACCACCTGGAATTCCGTGACCGAGCGGTCCGCCACGGTCACCGCCCGACGGAGCGCGCCGCGCACCAGCCGATCCGCCGGCGCCACCTCGACCCGGGCCACGTTGCCCGCGTCGATCTGGGCCAGGAGGTCGGAGTAGCTCAGATCGGCGCGTTCCTGCCCGCGCGCCAGGAGTTGCCCGAGGACCACGAGGAGGAACGCCGTGGCAAGCCAGGCCACGAGGGGGATCCTCGGCCTCGCCGACGGCGGCCGTCGCGGCGGGGGAACGCTGGTCATGCCGGGAACCTGTCGCACCCGGGGTGAATCAATGGTGAAGCGTTCCTCAACGGGCACTCAGGTCGCTCGTCAGGAACGTCAGAGTCCGCCGCCGCGCCGCCCCTGGCACCGTAGGGTTCCCGGATACCATGACCGGGGCCGCTCATGCGCCGTTCGTTCGTCGTGTTTCTCCCGCTGCTCATCCCGGTCGCCGCCGGCGCCCAGAACGCCTCCGGCCGGGAACGTCACTCCTTTTCCGGTGTCTTCGCGACGATCGAGACCGGCCGCCAGAATCTGATCGCCGGGGCGCTGGTCGGCGGCGTGGATGTCCTCGCACAGGCCAGCCGCCCGGTGACGACCGTCGGGATCGGGGCCCGGATTCAGACGCCGTTCGGTACCGTTTTCGGCGCGAGCCTCGGTCGCGGGTGGGGCGACGGCACCCTGAGGCTGGACGACGGCGGCCTGACCG
Organism: Gemmatimonadales bacterium; assembly: GCA_050183815.1. Classification (GTDB taxonomy): domain Bacteria; phylum Gemmatimonadota; class Gemmatimonadetes; order Gemmatimonadales; family GWC2-71-9; genus SHZU01. Next base: position 26,679 of record JBFXAY010000021.1, read on the forward strand.
TGCAATACCGGGGCCGGTCCCGCCGCCACTGGGAACTGATCGCCGGGCAAGCCATCGGGCCCCGGCGGCAAAACCTCGTCTACGCCTACCTCTCCGAGGTCAGCCGATCCTTCGGCGTGACGATCGACGACCACGGCACCGCGGGGAGCCAGCGGGACGAGCAGGGGCTCCTGCGATACGGCGTCGGTTTCGAGCGGGTGCTGGGGCGATTCGCGGCCGTGCGGGTGGGCGTCGGATCGTCGCGAGCCGACTTCGGAAACCGGCCGACCAACGTTGTGCCGCGGCGTCCGGTCGACGTCACCATCGGGTTGGTCCTGGCACCGTGACGGGGCGGCGCCTGCGTCGCGCAGGCGCCAGCCCGTCCGGTCAGCTGCGGAGCTGCCGCATGACCTCGTCGAACTTGAGGGTGCCCGCCATCTGCCGGATCTGCGCCTCGACCCGGGGGAAGATTGTACCGGCTTCGACCTGGAGGTCCTGGAAGAGCTTTCGCAGATCGCCCATGCTGAGCGAACGGTCCTGCCCGTAGTAGCGCCGGGCCGCCTGGCCGAGGGCGTAGGTCGTCGCGAACGTGAGCGCGACGCCGGAGGCCGCGCCCGCGGCCCCGCCGACGGCGCCGCCGACCGACCGCCCGAGGATCCCCTTGGCGAATCCGCCGAGCACCCGCCGGGCAACACCCTCCATGACCTGCCCGGCCGCCCCGATGCCCATGGCGCCGGCGAGATCCTTCACCTGGCCCATGTCGAGCTTCTGGCCGTGGTCCTGACCGATCTTGTAAACCATCCGCATCTGGAGCGGCACCACGGCGAGGCCAGCGAGATTCTGGGGCAACAGCTCGAGCGCCCCGGCGAGCATCGCGTTCTTGAGGACCAGCTCGTCCAGTTCCCCCGCCGACGAGTCCGGCGTGACCGCCACGACGTCCGGGACCGGGCCGGCATGTTCGGCGCCCTTCGCAAACGCTGCCGCAGCGTCCAGCACGGCCGTGGCCGCGGCGGGATCGAGGTTGAGCGCCCCTTCGAGCTGTTTCAGGAACGCCTTCTCCTTGTCGTTCGCGACGCCGTCGGCATACACGACCGAGACCGCCAGATCGAACGCCTTGTGCCGGGCCTCGTCCGAAGAGAGCCGGCCGACGACGTCCTTCAGGCCCGACTTGCCGCTGAGCACCTGCCGGGCGATCGTGTCGTAGTCGCCGCCGCCGCCGATCTCGCGGGCGATCAGCTTGAGCTGCTCGACCTCTTCGGGCGCCCGGTAGCCGTCGGCGAAGGCGGCGATCAGCGCGACCGTCGCCAGGGGTTCGCGATCCGCATCCTGCATGACCGACCTCCTAGTGAACCATGACCGGCACCACCGCGGCCGTCCGATCCCAGACGAGCCGGAGCGTGGCCTGGTTGCCCGACGGCACGAGTTCGATGGTGAACATCTCCACCGGCGCAGCAACCGGCTCGACCTTCATGTCGATCCGGACCAGGTCCGCGGCCGCCTGGTACGTCGTCCCCCACTGCCCGGTCTGCTTGTTGACGACGAGCTTCCAGGCCTTCTCCCCCGGCACGGTGTAGAGCGTGTAGGTACCCGCCGGTACCATCGCGGAGCCGATCATCAAGGGCTTGTCGGTCACCAGCGTCGTGGCCGAGTTGGCGCCGGTCCGCCAAACCTGGTCCCACGGCACCAGGCCGCCGAAGATGGTTCGCCCCCGCATCGACGGGCGGCCGTAGTCGATGAGCACGGTGGCTCCGCCGAACGAGGCGCGGGTCGTGTCGCGGGGCGAGGCGAGGTTCTGGGCCTCGACCGGGCCCACCATCGTGATCGCGGCCAGGGCCGCCAGTCTCAGTGACAGTCGCAAGGTGACGCTCCCGAACGTTTGAAGTGCCGAACACCCGCGGCCGGCCGGAGCACCCGGCCCGGCCGCGGAAGGATATACGACGCTGACGGCGGAGAAATCAACCCGCCGGGAACTGGCGGGCGAGGGTCAGACGCGCCGGGGCGAGATGAGGAGCCAGCGGGCCGAGTGATCGGCCACCGAGGTAATCGGCGGCGAGGCGCGCCGCGCCGAGGACCCGCGATACGCCGGCCGACAGCGCCGCCACGACGTAGCCGCCACGCCGGTCGGCGATGCCGACCAACGGTCGGCGGTCCGGCGCCAGAGCGAAGCTCGCCGCCGTGACGGTGAGATTCCCCGGCGGACCGCGCCGGCGCGCCAGGCCGGGCAGCAGGTCCTCGAGCGCGGCCATCAGCCGCTGGCCAACGGCCGCGACGTCGCCGGCGCGGATTCGATGCTGCAGCATGACCTGCACCTGGAGATCCTCCCCGACCGCGGCAAGCACGGGCGCCTCGAGACCACTGGCGGGCAACTCCCCGAAGGGGGACGCGGGCAACCCGAGCAGGTCCTGATCCAGGCTCGCGACCATGGGGCGATGCGGCGCGAGCAGACTCCCCGCATTGCCGAGGCGGCAGACGAGGCGGGTCCAGTCGTCCCAGACGAGATCCCAACCCGCGAGGTCCGCGAAGACCCGGGTGCGCCGGCCGGCGACCACAACGGCTCGACCGCGGATCCGGTCGCCTGACGGCGTGACGACCTCCCAGTGCCCTTCGTCCAGGGCCTCGACGGCCACCGGCGACTCCCGCACCGTGACCCCGCCCTCTCGCGCAAACGACTCGGCGAGCCAGCGCCGGAGTCCCTCCCGATCGACCATGCCGGCGCGCCGAACCTGCACCGCCGCGGCCGTCCGGGGACTCAGGAACGGCAACAGCGTGGTGAGCGCGGTGCCCTCGAAGACATCGATGCCGCCGGGAACGCCCTGGAATCCCGAGGCCGGGCTCGGGAGATACCACTCGGGACTCACGTGCTCCCGAACCGACGCCCCCGCGCCGGCGAGCCGCCCTGCCGCGACCCGGAGAGCGTTCGCGGTGTCGGGGTCGGCGGTCACGAAGACCTGGCCGCGGCGATCCAGCGCGAAGGCCCCGCCGCTGTCGGCCCACACCGACTCGAGCCGGTCCACGCTCTCGTTGCCGAAGGCGGCGAGCAGCCGGTCATCTCCCGGCCACCAGGCCGAATACCAGCCCACCGGATGCCCCCGCCCCGGCCGCGGCGCCGGTTCGCCGACGAGGCAGACCGATTCCCCGGCCGCGGCGAGTTCGCGCGCGACGGCCACGGCCGACAGGCCGCCGCCCACAACAATGATCTGACCGGGATTCGACACGGGCCTGTTCTGCTCCGAAAACCGCTCGCGGGCTCGGCCGGGCGACCGCTCCGGCAGGACGCCTGCATGGTGGTGGGTGTGTGGTCGATATGACGAGGGCTCTTCGTCGGCTTGCACACGTTGGCGCCGGGTGCTGGAATCTGCGCGAGCGGGGTGGGCCGCTCCCTGGATTGACGACCGAAACGGTCCCCTTTACCTTGTTCGCCTGAAGGGGAGTAGCCAATCCGCCGAGACAGGCGGACGGGGCGGTCGTCAAGACTGTCGGCCCGAACGGCCGGCACGGCTGCCTCGGGCGGTTCAACCGCTCCAGCGAGACCTTCGTCGAATCGCCCGGACCACCGGACGATCTGGCGGAGGCCTTTTTTTGTGTCCAGCGGCGGCACGAACGTGCCAGGAGGATGCAGTGAACAACGTCAGGACTTTCATGCTCATGGCCGGTCTCATGGCGCTGTTTCTCGCCATCGGCCAGCTGGTCGGCGGGCAGCAGGGCCTCATCATGGCGCTGGTGTTCGGGTCGGCCATGAACTTCATCATGTTCTTCTTCTCCGACCGGATGGTGCTCCGGATGTACGGGGCCCGGGTGATCTCGGACGCCGACGCGCCGGAGCTCTACCGGATGGTCGACCGGCTCCGCCAGCGGGCCGGCCTGCCGATGCCCAAGGTGGCGATCACGAACCAGCCGCAGCCGAACGCCTTCGCGACGGGCCGGAGCCCCGAGAAGGCGGTGGTGGCGGTTACGACGGGCCTCCTTCAGCAACTGCCCGCCGAGGAGATCGAGGGGGTGATCGCCCACGAGCTGGCGCACATCAAGAATCGCGACATGCTGATCTCTACCGTGGCGGCGGGGATCGCCGGCGCGATCGGGTATTTGCCCTGGCTCCTGATGTTCGGCCGCCGGGACGATGAGGAGGGGGGCCATCCGCTGCTGGCGTTCGGCGCGATGTTGCTGGGGCCGCTCGCGGCGGCCATCATTCAGATGGCGGTGAGCCGGCAACGCGAGTTCGAGGCGGACCGGGTCGGGGCCGAAATTCTGGGCCGGCCGCTGCCGCTCGCGAACGCGCTCCGCCGGCTCGACGCGATGGCGCGCCGGATTCCGATGGCCGTCCCCCCGGCGGCCGCCCCGCTGGCACAGGTCAACCCGCTGGCCGCGATGGGAGGCGGCATGAGCAAGATGTTCTCGACCCACCCGCCCACGGAGGAGCGGGTCGCCCGGCTGCTGGGGCACTCCGGACGGCCTGCTTGAGGCTGCTCCACTCCACGGAGTGGGTGATCTTCGCGGTCGTGACCGCCGTCCTCCTGGCGGTCGACCTGTTGATCGTCAATCGCCGCCCGCACGTGATGACCGTGCGGGAGGCCACGCGCTGGAGTGCGGTGGTCGTGGCCACCGCACTCCTGTTCGGGATCGTCGTCCACCGGGCGAGCGGTCCGTCGGCGGCGCTCGACTACTACACCGGGTACCTGGTCGAGTTGTCGCTCTCGGTCGACAACCTGTTCGTCTTCATCCTCATCTTTCAGTACTTCGCCGTGCCGGCCGAAGCGCACTCGAAGGTGCTCAACTGGGGCATTTTCGGGGCCGCGGTCATGCGGGCGCTCATGGTGGTGGCGGGCACGGTGGTGCTGGCCCGGTTCGAGTGGCTCTTCATCGTCCTCGGCGTGCTGCTGCTCGCCACCGCCGCCCGGATGATGCGCGCCGAAGACGAGCGGATCGAGCCCGAGCGGAATCCCCTGGTGCGGCTGGCCCGCCGATTCCTCCCGATGACGCCCGCCTACGAGGGCACCCGCTTCGTGGTCCGGAGCCACGGCGGCTGGCTGGCGACGCCGCTGGTGCTGGTGGTCCTGGTGGTCGAGTGGACCGACGTGGTGTTCGCGATCGACAGCATTCCGGCCATCTTCGCCATCACGCGCGACCCGTTCATCGTCTACAGCTCGAACATCTTCGCGGTCCTCGGCCTCCGGGCGATGTTCTTCGTGATCGCGGACGCGATGCAGAAGTTCCGGTATCTCAAACCGGCCGTCGGCCTGATTCTGATCTTCATCGGGGTCAAGATGATCCTGTTCCGCTGGGTTCATATCCCGTCCCAGGCGTCCCTCGCGGTCGTGCTGGCGCTGCTTGCCGGAGGAGTGGCACTGTCCCTCCGCCAGGCACGCGCCGCCGACTGAGCCCGCCGGACCGCCGGGGGCCAGGCCGAGCGAGCCGAGCGAAAGGACGGCGCCGTTTCGGTCTCGCCGCCACCGGGGCGGCCCGACGCTATCTTGGCAGCGGTCCCCATCGCCCACTCCCCCGATCCTCGCCAGCCATGATCGATCCCATCGCGCTCACCAAGGAACTCGTCAGCATCCCCTCGCCCACCGGCACCGAAGGCCCCGTCGTGGACTTCATGGCCGGCCGGCTCGAATCCCTCGGCTATCAGGTTCGGCGACTGCGCGTGACCCCGGGCCGCGACGACCTCTATGCCCTCCGTGCCGATCCGGTGGTGGTCCTCTCGACCCATCTCGACACCGTGCCGCCGTTCCTGCCGCTCCGCGAGGACGACGAGTTCCTCCATGGCCGGGGAACCTGCGACGCGAAAGGGGTGGCGGCCGCGATGGTGGCGGCCGCGGAGCGCCTCGCCGCCGAGGGCGAGCACCGGATCGGGCTCCTGTTCGTCGTCGGTGAGGAAACCGGCGGCGAGGGCGCGCAGGCGGCCAACGCGCTCGAACCCAAGGGCCGGTTCCTGATCAACGGCGAGCCGACCGAGAATCGCCTGTCGATCGGTCAGAAGGGCGCGGTGACCCTCGAACTGCGAGCGCGCGGCAAGGCCGCCCATTCGGCCTATCCCGAAGAGGGGCACTCCGCGATCGATGCGCTGCTCGACGCGATCGCCCGGGTGCGCACCATCGACCTGCCGAGCGACCCGGTGCTGGGCGACACCACGCTCAACGTGGGACTGATCTCGGGCGGCGTGGCGTCCAACGTGATTCCGCCCGACGCGCGGGCCACGCTGAAGCACCGGCCGGTCGCCGAGCCCGGGCCGCTGGAAGCGGCGGTGATCCAGGCCGCGGCGGCGCCCGACAACGAGGTCGCGGTGATTTCGCGGTTTCCGCACGCGCTGGCGCCCGCCCTTCCGGGGTGGGATACGACCACCGTGAAGTTCGCCTCCGATCTCGCGCACCTCGGTCCGTGGGGGACCCGCTATCAGATCGGACCGGGCACGATCAAGGTGGCCCACACCGCCGAGGAGCGGATCTCGAAGCAGGAGTTGCAGGCCGGCGTCGACCACTTCGTGGCGCTCACCCGGCAGCTGCTCGCGATCGCCGACGGGGAGGGATGATGACGAGCCGGACCCACTATCTCTGGTTCGAAACCCGCCGGCGCCAGGAGATCATCGACATCACCGGGGAGGTCGCCGAGCAGGTCACCGCGAGCGGGGTCCGGGAGGGATTCGTCCTCGTTTCGGCCATGCACATCAGCGCGTCGGTGTTCGTAAACGACCACGAGTCGGGCCTCTGGCACGACATCCTGGCCTGGCTCGAGGGGACCGTGGCACCGTGGGATCCCGGCCGGTATCGCCACAACGAGACCGGGGAGGACAACGCGGCCGCCCATTTGCGGTCGCTCACGGTGGGACACGAAGTGATCGTGCCGATCACCAACGGCGCGCTCGATCTCGGTCCCTGGCAGCGGGTGTTCTACGGGGAGTGGGACGGCCAGCGCCGCAAGCGGGTCATCATCAAGGTGCTCGGCGAGTAGCGCGGGCGTCTGCTCGGAGCGGAATCCCGGCGTTCCCCGAGTGACGCAGCCCGGGCGTTCGGGGTAGAGACTGACGAGCGGCGCGAACCACGCGCTGTGTCAGAGCGACATCCCGACCCGGCACGTTGTGTCGATCCGTCATCGGAAGTGACCGGGATCACATTGCGTAACTCGCTACGCCGCAACGACATCCGACCCAGAGGACCTCGGTATGACCATTGCCACTCCGCCCCCCCGGGCTCCGGGCCGCGATCCCATCACCGTGGGAGTGCGGCCGCACCAAAGCCGCGGTCCCGGCGCCTTTCTTCTGCTCCTCTCCGCCCTGGCCGGCTGTTCCGGTCCCACGGCCCCTGACGGACCGCCGCCCCTGCTCGAGGCCCTGCCCCGTTCGCTCACGGCGTCGGAAACCGCGACCATCGCGGCTTCGAACCAGTTCGCGTTCGACCTCCTCAACCGGATCGTCACCGCCAGGCCGGCGGAGAACGCCTTCGTCTCGCCGTTGTCGGTGTCGCTGGCACTCGGGATGGTCATGGACGGCGCCCGGGGCGAGACCCGGGACGCGATGGCCGCCACGCTCGGGTTCGGCACCCTGCCGCAGACGGAGATCAACGACGGGTACCGTACCCTGATCGACCTCCTGCAGACGCTCGACGACCAGGTGGAGTTCCGGATCGCGAACTCGCTCTGGACCCGCCACGGTTTTCCGGTCAAGCAGAGTTTTCTGGACGACGCGGCGCACTACTTCGACGCCAAGGCGGCCTCGCTCGACTTCGACAGCCCCACCGCGCTCACCACGATCAACGGCTGGGTGAGCGAGAAGACGAACGGCAAGATTCCCGAGATCCTCAGCAGCATCAGTCCTGACGAGATCCTCTTCGCCGTCAACGCGATCTACTTCAAGGGCCTCTGGCGCGATCAGTTCAAGAAATCCGAGACCGCCTCCGCCACTTTCCACGCCACCTCCGGCGACCAGTCAGTACCGTTCATGCACCGGGTCACGGAAGGCACGCCGTACTATCAGACCGCCGACTTCGAGGCGGTGGATCTCTGGTACGGCAACAGCGCCCACACCATGACGATCGTCCTCCCCAGGCCGACGACCACGGCGACCGACCTGGCCCGCCAGTTCACTGCTTCGGGATTCGCCGCTGTGGCGGCAGGGCTTCGTCCGGCCGAGGTCGAACTCTGGCTGCCCCGTTTCAAACTCGAGTACGGCCGCAGCCTCGGGGACGACCTCAAAGCCCTCGGGATGGGCGTCGCGTTCACCGACCTCGCGGATCTGACCGGCATCGCCGACGACGATCTCTTCATTACCAAGGTCGAGCACAAGACCTTCGTGGCCGTGGACGAGGAGGGCACCGAGGCCGCCGCGGCCACGTCGGTGGGCGTCGGGGTCACCAGCGCGCCGGTTCGGGTCCCGGTCAGGGTGGATCGCCCGTTCCTCGTCCTGATCCGGGAGCGATTCTCCGGGGCGATCCTGTTCCTCGGCCGGATCAACGCGATCCCGGCGGCCTGAGCCGCACGCGGCGGGCGGTCGGCGCCCGGCGTCGACGCCGGACCAGGGCCGCCGTCCGAAGCGTCTCGGGCGGCGGCCCCTTCGCTTCGCCGGTGGCGCCGCGGGCAGATCGGCGGCACCTTTCGTCCTCTTCCACCCGAGTCCGCTACGATGCCCAATCTGAGCCGCCGCGAATTCGTCGCGGCCGCCGCCGTCGCGCATCCCGCGCTGCGGGCCCTGGCCCCGGGCGGGGATTTCCTCGCCGCCGGACCGACCGGTATCGCGAAATCCGCCGACTGGCCACGCTACGCCGCCGCCACCGTGATCGACTGCCTCGCCAGCCCCGGCCCGTTCAACACGCCGGCCCGCACCGGTGCCCCGCTCACCGACGAGATGGTCGCCAACGCGAAGGCGTCCGGCATCACGGCGGTCAACGTCACCGTGAGCGGCGGCGGTCCGGGCCACGCGAGCTTCGACAGCACCGTCACCGAACTGGCCTACTGGGAGCGGGAGCTGGTGGCCCACCCGGACGTGTTCCACAAGGTTCGCACGGTGGCCGACCTGGCCCAGGCCAAGCGGAGCGGGCGCCTCGGACTGATCTTCGGGTTCCAGGACGCAGTCATGCTCGAGGGAGATGTTCGCCGCCTCGATCTCTTCCACCGGTTCGGGGTCAAGGTCGTCCAGCTCACCTACAACGTCCGCAACCTGCTGGGCGACGGCTGCCTCGAGCCGGACGACGCCGGCCTTTCAAAGCACGGCCGCGACGTAGTGGCCCGGATGAACGAGTTGGGCATGCTGGTGGACCTGGCACACTGCGGTACCGCGACGACCGACACGGCGATCGCGGCGTCCACCCGCCCGGTGGCCATCACCCACAGCGGCTGCAAGGCGGTCTTCGATCACCCGCGCAGCAAGACGGACGCGACGCTCCGGCGCCTGGCCGACCAGGGCGGCGTGATCGGCATCTACCTGATGCCGTTCATCAACCCGGCCGGGCAGCCGACCTCGGCCGACCTGATCCGGCAGCTCGAGCACGCCATCGAGGTCGCGGGCGAGGACCACGTCGGCATCGGCAGCGACCTGTCGATCACCCCGCATCGGGTCACGCCCGAGTACGAGCGGATGCACCGCGCGTTCGTCGCCCAGCGCAAGGCGGCGGGTATCGCGGCCCCGCGGGAGGAGGACTACATGTTCGTCACCGACCTCAACTCACCTCGGCGGCTGGAGCAGATCGCCGAGAGGCTGGCGAGCCGCGGGCACAAAGACGCCCGGATCGAGAAGGTGATCGGCGGCAACTTTGCCCGCCTGTTCGGCGAGGTCTGGGACTCGGGGGCGCCGGCCTGAGGCCCGGAACGGCCCGGCACCCCACCGAACCACACCCGGGGAGCAGCCCCCGGGCCCGGCCCGAACTCGGGCGAAACGGAACCCGAGCCGCCTAACGGCCGGCCGGCCGGTTGCTGATCACCGGCGCGGCCGGCAGCGCGCCGCGATCCACCACCTTCCCGTCCTTGATCACGAAGGCGATTCGGCGGTAGTTGCGGGCGCTCGCCAGGGGGTCGGCGTCGAGAATCACCAGGTCGCCCACCTTGCCGGGTTCGAGCGTGCCGAGGTCGCGATCCCGGCGGTAGGCTCGGGCGATGTGGCTGGTGACCGACCTGAGAATTTCCATCGGCGCCATGCCGGCCTCTTCGAGCGCCACGAGCGCGTTGAAGTGCCCCTCGCCCAGTTTGACCCGGGCGTCCACCGTATCCGCCGCCAGGGTTGGCGACTCCGGGCCGCGCACCGGATCGGCAATCCCCGCGTCCGTCGAGACCAGCATGGTGATGCCCGCCCGGGCCATGTTGCGGTCGTTGAGACGAGCCATCTTCATGTAGGGCGTGAGCACGCTTCCGGGGGCGTGCTGCTCGAGGGCGGCCACGTGCCGGGCCGTGACCGCCAGGACCGAGACCGCGATCCCCCGCTCCTTGATCTTTCGCAGCGTCTCCTCCGGGATCGGGTAGACCGGCCCGGAGATGTCACCGTGGGTGATGATGTCCACGCCCGCCTCGACGGCCATGTCCAGACTTTCGGGTGACGTCGTGTGGGTCTGGACCGTCAGGCCGGCGCGGTGCCCTTCCTCGACGATGACCCGCTGCACCCGTTCGGAGAAGCCGATGAGATTCATCTCGACGTGCCCGCTCGAGCCGTACTTGAGGAAGTCGACGCCGGTCCCGGCATAGCGCCGGATGACGGCCCGCACCGAATCGGGCGGCATCCAGAGGAGGTCGCGCCCGGTGCCTTGCTCCCAGGTGTCGTTGATCCGCTTGGCGAACGCCTTCGAGACGTGCGCCGCCGCGGCGCCCTGGAAGTCGGGGCCGAGGGGGCCGCTGAAGCCGATGATGTTGCCGGCCAGGAAAATCCGGGCACCGATCGCGCGGCCGGCATTGATCCGGTCCCGGACGGCGATGAGCGCGTCGCGCGGGCCCCAGGTATCGAAGACCGTGGTCTGCCCGGTCTTGAGGGCGATCTGGGCGGCCTCGAGGACGATCTCGTCGTAGCGGTGCTCGAACCGGATCAGGCTCTCGAGATCGACGTTGAGACCGAGATGGAGGTTGGCGTCCATCAGGCCGGGGATGAGGAACTTGCCTCGCGCGTCGATCCGGGTGGCCCCCGCCGGTACGGCGATCCCGCCAGCCGGTCCGGCCGCGCTGATCCGGCCGTTCGTGATGACGACGACGGCGTCGGGAATCGGGGCGCGGCCGGTGCCGTCAATCAGGACGCCGCCGGTGATCGCGAGCGCCTGGGCCGAGGCGCCGGTCGCCCTCAGCGCCACGAGCGCCGGGACGGCCACGAACGCGAACGCCCGCCGGGCGCTTCGTACGAACGGGGAAGCCATGAGGGTAACTCCGAGTGGTCGGGGTGAATCCGCCCTCCAATGAACCGCCGGAGGAGGACGCGCGCCAGCGCCCTTGCCGGACCACTCGGACGGCGCCAAGCTATCTCGACGCCGCGCTGGCCTCCGCACTCTTCTCCGGCCCGACCATGACCGAACGTGAGCGTTTCCTCGCCGCCCGGGATTTCCTCCGCCGGCACCGGACCGACCCCGCGGCCGCCGCCGGCTTTTCCTGGCCGGTCCTCGAACGATTCAACTGGGCCACCGACTATTTCGACCAGATCGCCCGGGGCAACGACGCCCCGGCGCTCCACCTCGTCGAGGAGGACGGCCGCGAAACCCGGATGAGCTACGCCGAGTTGAGCGACCGGTCGTCGCGGGTCGCCCGCTTCTTCGAGGACCTGGGTGCCGCCCCGGGCGACCGGGTCCTGCTGATGCTCGGCAACGAGGCACCGCTCTGGGAGGCAATGCTCGCCGCGATCAAACTCGGGCTTGTCGTGATTCCGGCGACCATCACGCTCTCCACGGACGACCTCGCCGACCGGTTGGCCCGGGGACGAATCCGCCACGTTCTCACGAATGCCGCCGGCGCGGCCGCGCTCGACCGGCTGCCGCCGAGCGCCCTGACCGGGATCAACCGGATTCTGGCCGCGGCGCCCGACGCACCGGTCCCGACCGGATGGATCGACTATCGCGCCGCCACGGCCGCATCGACCGACTTCACCCCGGCAACGCTCGGCGTCGACGCGCCCTTGCTCGAATACTTCACCTCGGGCACGACCGCCCGGCCCAAGCTGGTTCGCCACACCCGGGGGAGCTATCCCGTCGGCCACCTCTCGACGATGTACTGGCTCGGCCTCGAACGGGGCGACGTCCATTGGACGATCAGCTCGCCGGGCTGGGCCAAGCACGCCTGGAGCTGCTTCTTTGCCCCGTTCAACGCCGAAGCCTGTGTCTTCATCTCCAACTACAGCCGGTTCCACGGCCCGACCGTCCTCGACATCCTGGTGCGCCACGGCGTCCGGACGCTCTGCGCCCCGCCGACCGTCTGGCGGATGCTGATTCAGGAGGATCTCCGGCGCTGGCCGGTCGCCCTGCGCGAACTCATTTCGGCGGGGGAGCCGCTCAATCCCGAGGTCATCGAGCAGGTCCGGGCCGCCTGGGGGCTCGTGATTCGGGACGGATACGGACAGACGGAGACGACGGCCCAGGTCGGCAACCCACCGGGCGCGGCCTTGCGACCGGGATCGATGGGCCGGCCGATGCCGGGATACCAGGTCGTGCTGCTCGATCACGACGGGCGCCCGGCGGAGGAGGGGGAGGTCTGCCTGGCGCTCGACCCGCGGCCCATGGGCCTCATGACCGGCTATGCCGACGACGCCGAACGCACGGCGGAGGTGATGCGGGACGGGCACTACCACACCGGCGACGTCGCCCGGCGGGATGACGACGGCTATCTGACCTACGTGGGCCGGGTGGACGACGTGTTCAAGGCGTCGGGGTACCGGATCAGTCCGTTCGAACTCGAGAGCGTCCTGATCGAGCATCCCGCCATCGTGGAGGCGGCGGTCGTCCCATCGCCGGATCCGCTCCGGGGCTTCGTTCCCAAGGCGTTCATCGTGACGGCCGCGGGCCACGAGGCCGGCGCCGCGACCGCTGCGTCGGTCTTCCGATTCCTGCGCGACCGGCTGGCCGGCTACCAGATGATCAGGCGGGTCGAGTTCGCGGAGCTGCCCAAGACGATCTCGGGCAAGATCAGGCGGGTGGAACTACGGGCACTCGAAGCCGCCCGCCCCGCCGACGGCCGGCGGAGCGAGCGGGAATACCGGGAAGAGGACGGGCGCTAGCGGCTCAGGCGCGGGCCGTCATCTCCTTCTCGTGCACCCACGCGGCGTCCCGGACCACCTGCTTGGTCCGGGTCCAGTCCTCGAGCATCTTCGGCGCGAGGTCGCGGAGTGTCCGGAGCATCTCCGGCGCGGCCGTATCGGCGGCGAGTTCGATCCGATGGCCGTTCGGGTCGAAGAAGTAGATCGACTGGAACAACTCGTGATTGGTCGGGCCGACCACCTCGAGCCCCCGCGCCTCGGCCCGCTCCTTGACCGCCAGCAGCGTCGGCACGTCCTTCACCTTGAACGCAATATGCTGGACCCAGGCCGGCGTGTTGGGATCACGGCTCATCGGCGGCGAGTTGGGAATCTCGAAGAACGCGAGGACGTTGCCCTGCCCCGCATCGAGGAAGATGTGCATGTAGGGATCGGGCTCCTTGGTGGAGGGTACCCGGTCCTCGGAGATCGCGAGCAGGAAGTCCATCTCGAGGACGTCCCGGTAGAACTCCACGGTCTCCTTCGCGTCGCGGCAGCGGTAGGCGACGTGGTGAATCCGTTCCAGCAGCATGATCGGTCCCCCTCTCCTCAGATGACGCCCCGGCGCTCCTGATCCTTCTCGAGCGTCCGGAACAGCGCGCCGAAGTTGCCTTCGCCGAAACCCAGGTTGTTCACCCGCTGGATGATCTCGATGAAGATCGGCCCGATGACGTTGCGGGTGAAAATCTGGAGCAGATATCCCGACGCGTCGCCGTCGACCAGCACCTGATGGGCCTTGATCCGCTCCTTGTCCTCGCGAACGACCGGGACGCGCTGGAAGGCCTCTTCGTAGTAGTCGGGATCGATGTCCAGGGTCTCGATCCCGCTGCCCTCGAGGGCGTCGAGCGATGCGAGGATGTCGTCGGTCGTGAAGGCCAGGTGCTGGACGCCGGGGCCGTGATACTCGCGGAGGTACTCCGCGATCTGGTCCTTGTCGGACTTCGGTTCGTTGATCGGAATGCAGAAACTGCCGTCGGCGGACCGGAGCGCGTAGGACGTGAGGCCCGTCTTGGCGCCCTTGATATCGAAGTACCGGACCTCGGTGAAGCCGAAGACGTTCTTGTAGAAGTCGGCCCACTCCTGCATCGTGCCGGGCGGCACGTTGTTGGTGAGGTGGTCGACGGCGAGAAACCCCTTGTCCGGCCGGAGGTCGGGGGTCGTGAGGGGCGCGAAGTCGGCGTCGTAGGCGCTGCCCCGGTCGCCAAACCGGTCCACGAGGTAGATCAGGCTCCCGCCAATACCGTAGAGCGCCGGAAACCCGAGGTCACGAGCGGTGTCGTCCGCCGGGCGGGCGCCGCGCCGAACCGCTTCCTCGAACGCGACCGTCGCGTCGTCCACCCGCCATCCCATCGAGCAGATCGAGGGCCCGTGCTTCCGGGCAAAGTCGGCGGAAAAGCCTTGCCGTTCGCCATTGAGGAGGAAGTGAATGTCGTGCTGGCGGTAGTAGGTAATGTCGCGGGTCCGGTGCTTCGCCAGCTTCGAGAAGCCGAACGCGAGGAAGAGCCGATCGAGGTCGGCCACGGCGGGTCCGGCGAACTCGGTGAACTCGATCCCCCGGAGGCCCAGCGGGTTGGCGGCGGTCATGGCGGCTTCGTTCGATTGGGGAGCCGGTACGGTAACCCTCGCCTCATTTCAAGAAAAGTGTAGATTTCTGACAGTCTATTTCCAGAACATTGCAATAGATGCGCCTCGACCTCGATGCTCTCGAAGCCCTCGACGCCGTGATCCGGGAAGGCGGGCTCGCCGGCGCGGCCGAGCGCCTTCACAAGGTCCCTTCCGCCATCAGCTACCAGCTCCGCCGCCTCGAGCAGCAACTCGGTTTGCCCCTGGTCAACCGGACCGGCTACCGGATCCGGCTCACGGCGGCCGGGGAAGCGATCCTGGCGGAAGGGCGCCGCCTCCTGGCCCAGGCGGAACGGGTCGAAGCCCTCGCCCGGGAATTCGAACACGGCTTCGAGCCGCGCCTCACGCTGATCGCCGACGGCATCCTGCCGCTGGCTCCGGTGCTTCGCGCTCTCAAGTCTATGGCGGACGAGCGGATCCCGACCCGGATCCAGGTGAAGGTCGAATTCCTCAAGGGAGTCCAGTACCGGTTCGAGCATGACCAGGCGGATCTGATGCTGGTCAAGGACTACGAGGCCCACCCCTATCTCCACGCCGAGGCGCTCCCGGAGATCACCTGCATCCTCTGCGTGGCGCCCGGCCACCCGCTCGCCGGCCGGAAGGGCACCTCCCTCGCCGACCTGCAGGAGCATGTCGAACTCTCCGTCCAGGACTCGAGCGACCAGGGAGCCGACCAGCACATGTTCGGCGGGGAGCGGGTGTTCTACCTCTCCGGCTTTTCGGCCAAGCGCGATGCGTTGCTGATGGGCCTGGGCTTCGGCTGGATGCCGGACTATCTCGTGGCCGAGGACCTCCGTCGTCGGCGGCTTCGGGAAGTGGCGTACGTCGGCGGCGCCCGATACCGGTTCACCCCGCGCCTGGTCCAGCGAACCGACCGGCCCCTTGGACCGGCCGGTCGCCTCCTGGTCGAGCGCCTTCGGGAAGGAGCCGCCGCGGCGTTAGGCGGGTCCTCGGCCTAGGCCACCGATACGGACGGATCCACCTCCCGACTCCACGCCAGGAGACCCCCGGCCAGGCTCAGCACGCCCGGAAGGCCGGCGGCCGCCAGCGCCAGAGCCGCCTGAGCCGAACGCACCCCACCCCGGCAGTAGGCGACCACGGTCCGGTCCCGGGCCACCCGGTCGGCCGAACGCGCCACCTCCCCGAGCGGAATCAACTCGGCGCCGTCGAGCCGGCCCACGGCCCACTCGTGCGGTTCGCGGACGTCGAGGAGCTGAATCGCCTCCCCGGCGGCCAGGCGGCGCCCGAGGTCCGCCACCGTGATCTCGGCCGCCGATCCGGGGGCGCCCACGCCGCACCCGGCCGAGGCCTCGGTCAATTCCCGGATCGATCGGGTGCCGCAGGCGGGGCAGTCCGGATCGCGGCGGACGTGGACCCGGCGGAACTCCATCGTCAGGGCATCGACGAGGAGCAGCTCGCCGACGAGCGGCCGGCCAATGCCGAGAAGCAGCTTGATCGCTTCGGTGGCCTGGATCGTCCCGACCAACCCCGGCAACACGCCGAGGACCCCGCCCTCGGCGCAGTTCGGCACCGCGCCGGCGGGCGGCGGGTTCCGGAACAGGCAGCGGTAGCAGGGACCGTCCGGCGCCGCGAAGACGGCGGCCTGGCCCTCGAACCGAAAGATGCTGCCGTACGCATTGGGAACCCCGAGGATGACGCAGGCGTCGTTGACGAGATAGCGGGTGCCGAAGTTGTCGGTACCGTCGACGACGACGTCGTACCCCGCGATGATCTCGAGCGCGTTGGCGGCGCTGAGGCGGGTGTCGTACCGCTCGATCGCGGCGAGCGGGTTGAGGTCGCGGAGCCGGGCCTCGGCCGAGTCCAGCTTGCTCCGACCGACGGCCGCGGTGCCATGGAGGACCTGCCGCTGCAGATTGGAGCGGTCGACGACATCGAAGTCGACCAATCCGAGGTGCCCGACGCCGGCGGCGGCGAGATACAGCGCCACCGGTGAGCCGAGCCCCCCGCAGCCGACCACGAGCACCCGGGACCGCTTGAGGCGGGCCTGGCCGGCGGAGCCCACTTCCGGCAGGCAGAGATGCCGGCTGTAGCGGATCAGTTCCTCCCGGGAAAGCCCGTCGAACGCTTCGGTGACGGCGGTCATGTCAGCCTCCCGCGATCGCCGAGACGAGACTGATCTCGTCGCCATCCTGCAGCGGAGCTGCCCAGCCGCCCCGGTGCCGGACATCCTCGTCGTTGAGGTAGACGAGCACGAACTGGGTCTCGGCCGCGGTCGCCTCGCTGATCCGGCGATCGAGCTCCGGGAAATCGCGGGTGAGATTCGTGATCGCCTCCGCCACGGTGGTGCCGCCGACGAGGTGGGTGCGGACGCCGGCCGCGTGGCGGGCCAGCAGGCTGGGCAGATGAACGGTGATGGCCATGGGCACGTCCTTTCAGTCGGCGACCGCCCGCTCGACGTCCGCAAGGCGGGTCGAGACGACGGGGAGATCGAATTGATCCGGGGCAATTGCCTCCGGGGTCTTCAGACCGTGAGCGGTGAGGCAGAGAACGACTTCGTCGGCGGGGCCGAGGCGCCCGGCGCGCGCCAGATCGAAGGCGCCGGCCAGGGTGACACCGCCGGCCGTTTCGGCAAACACGCCCGAGTGCTCCGCGAGGATTCGGATGGCCTCGAGCAGGTCGTCGTCGGCCACGGCGGCGGCCCAGCCGCCGCTGTCCCCGATGGCGCGGACCGCCCGAAGCCCGTCGGCGGGGGCGCCGATGGCGAGCGAGCGGGCCACGGTGTCCGGCACGACCGGATTGATCCGCCAGCTGCCGGCGGTCACCGCCGCGGCGATCGGTGCACAGCCGGCGGCCTGGGCGCCGTAGAGCCGGGGCACCCGACCGGCAACGACGCCGTCGGCGAGAAACTCGCCGAAACCCTTGTGGAGTTTCGAGAGGAGCGACCCGCCCGCCATCGGCGCCACGACCGCATCGGGCAGCCGCCAACCGAGTTGCTCGGCAATCTCGAACGCCACCGTCTTCGACCCTTCGCCGTAGTACGGCCGGAGGTTGACGTTGACGATCCCGATCCGGCGGCGATCGGCCAGCTGGACCGCGAGGCGGTTGACGTCGTCGTAGGTGCCCCGGACCCGGATGACGCGGGCCCCGGCGGCCGCAGTGGCAATCACCTTGGCCGGTTCCACCGTGTCGGGAATGAGAATCACGGCCGGCAGCCCCGCCCGGGCCGCCTGCGCCGCCACCGCCACCGCGAGGTTGCCCGTGGAGGCGCAGCCGATCCGATCCAGGCCGAGTCCGGACGCGGCGTTGATCGCCGTAGCCACAACCCGGTCTTTGAAGGAGAGGCTCGGGTGCGACACGGTGTCATTCTTGAGCCAGAGCCGGGCCACGCCAAGGAGGCCGGCGAGCCGGGGGGCTTCGACGAGCGGCGTGAACCCGGTGTCGAGCGAGAGCGTGGGAACGCCCGCGAGCGGCAGCCACTCCCGGTAGCGCCAGAGCGAGGGCGGCCGGGCCGCGATCTCCGCCCGCGAAGGGCGGGCGCGGTCCGGCGGATAGACCGGCTCCAGTGGCCCGAGACAGTCGGGACAGGCGGCCTGCGCGGATGCCGGGGTGGCGGTGCCGCAGTGGCCGCAGCGAAGCGGCAGCGGCCGGACGGAACGTTCCGGTGCAACGACGGTCATGGGGCCTTTCTCCCCCACGCGCCGTGGTCCCCTGGCCCGGAACGAAGAACGCCCGGTGCCAAAAAGGACACGCGAGCGCGTGGCTTTTTAGCGGTTGTTTTACGTGGCCGCAATACGCCTCAAATCGCCACGAGACTTCGATTGTCGGTCGCAACACTAGCGGGCGGCCGCGACATCCGCAAGACCCCGGTCCGCCTAACGACGCTCCACGAGCAACACGTCCCCGCGCCGGTCCACCCGGTGGCCCACGATCGAGACCAGGTCGGGGGCGACCTCGTCGACCACGAGTCCGGGCGGCGTCCGGGCCAGTTCCCGGGTGGCCCCGTCGGCCAGCCGGATCGCGATCAGCCGGCCGTCTTCCTCCCCGGGCCGGACCGCCACCGCGATCTCGGTCCCGTCGGCGGACCACCCCAGAATCGAGCCGACCACGGAGGCCATCCGCCGGGGCACGGCCCCCGAACCCGCCTGCCACCAGATGGCCTGATCGCCCGCACCGCGGTTCCAGTAGAACACCATGCCGGATCCAGGTCGCGCCCGGGCATCGAACACCCAATAGGGGCCGCCGTCGATCGACGTTCGCGGTGCCGGCGCTCCGGTCAGGCCGATCTCGAAGAATCGATGCGACTGGTCGGCCTGGACCAGCAGGCTGGTCGAGTCGGTCCAGCTCACCTGCTCGCCGATGGGGCCCGGCGCCGGGATCGGACGGACCTCGCCGCCGCGTTCGACGAGAAAGAGCCCGACGGCCCCGGCGGTGTGGGTCCCGATCACCGCCAGCCGCCGGCCGTCGGGCGACCAGGCCAGATCGGTGGCGGTTTCGAACCGGGCCAGATCGGTCGGCGGGCCGCCGCCGACGCGGAGGAGCGTGACGGTGACACCGGCCGCCGCCTCCCGGCGCAGCGTGGCGAGGATACTGCGGTCCGGCGAGAGCCGGGCCTTGTCGTAGAGCGCCGTACCCGTCGTCAGCGTCCGTTCCTCGACCAGCCGACCACCCGAGACGCGCGCCACCACGACGTTGCCGTCGGTGCGGACCGGTACGTAGGTCAGCGAGCGGCCGTCACGACTGATGGTCAGGTTGGTGGCCCAGTCCGAGCTGAGGTCGCTTCCCGCAAGCGAAGCGGCGATGGTGACGAGCCGGGAGGAAGCGGCCTCGCGGCCCAGCGGGAGCGCCTCGAGTGAAGCGGCCGACTGCCGCCGCACGAGCAAGAGCAGCGTGTCGCCGGCCGGCGTCCAGGTGAACCCGTGCACCGCGAGGCTGTCGAAGCGGTAGACGTCCGGCGGACCGCCGGTGACCCGGGCCACGAGGAAGCTCGCGCCGAACCGGGTGGTCGGGGTCGTCATCACCGCGACGCGATCCGAGGTCGGCGCCCAGGCGAGCTGGAGCGCCCACGCGTAGGTCCGGTCCTCCGGCAGCGGGATCACGGTGCTGTCGGCGGCGCCAACGCGGGCAATGACGAGTGAGCGGGACGTGTAGGTCATGATCGCCACGCGCCGACCGTCGGGCGCCAGCGCGGCCCGGCGACTGGTGACCAGGGTGGCCGGCCCGCCGAGCATCGGGCTGATGAGGTTCCGGACCTGGCCCGAGTCGTTCAGGGCGTAGAACACCCGGTCGCCTTCGGCCGACCAGCGGAGTTCGGTGATCCTGGGCGCCCGGGCCAGTTCGACCCGGTTGCCGCCGCTGCGGGCGGTAACGGCCAGCTGCCACGCCCGGCCCGCCCGTTCGACCAGCGCGAGCATCCGCCCGTCGGGCGAGAGCGCGGCTTCTTCGACGGCGCCGGTGAAGGTGATCATCTGCTGGGTCACGGGCGGCGGTGGCGCCGGCCGGCCCGGCCAGCGCCACAGCAGCATGCCGGCGATCGCGACGGCGGCCACCAGCCCGGGGACGAGCATCCGGGAAGGCGGCTTCGGAACCGCCAGGGACGATGGCGTGAGGCCGGCCGGCGTGGTGAGCGGGTCGAGCGCGGTCACGATCTCCGCCGCACTGCCGATCCGCTCCGCCGGCGACTTCGCCAGGCATCGCATCACCAGATCGGCCAGCGAGGGTGGCACGTCCGGCCGCCAGGTCTGGACCGCCTCCGGCGTCTGGCAGAGATGCGCCGTGAGCGTATC
Organism: Gemmatimonadales bacterium; assembly: GCA_050183815.1. Lineage (GTDB taxonomy): Bacteria > Gemmatimonadota > Gemmatimonadetes > Gemmatimonadales > GWC2-71-9 > SHZU01. The sequence goes on from JBFXAY010000021.1 coordinate 47,199, forward strand.
CTGCGGAGTGGCCCCGCGGAATGGGGGCCGCCCGGCGAGGAGTTCGTAGCCAAGCACGCCAAGCGCGTAGAGGTCGGCGCGGTGATCCACGCCGGGGTCCGCGGTGGCCTGTTCCGGCGACATGTAGGTCGGCGTGCCCAGCGCCAGACCGGCGGTGAGGCCGGGCGCGATCGAGTCGGAGGTGGCCTTGGCCACGCCGAAATCGGCGATCACGATGTGACGGCCCGACATGAGAATGTTCTCGGGCTTGATGTCGCGGTGGACGAGGCCCTGCTCGTGGGCCGCGCTCAGGCCATCGGCGATCTCGGCGATGATCCGAACCGCATCGGCGATCGGCAACTGTCCTTCGCGCCGCAGCCGGTCGCGCAGCGTTTCCCCCGGCAGCCACGGCGTGACGAAGAAGAGCATCCCGCCCGCACTGCCGGAGTCGAGCAGCGGCAGGATGTGGGGATGGTTGAGCCGGGCCGTGCTGGCGATCTCCCGGAGAAACCGTTCCGCCGCGAGGGTGGCGACCAGTTCCGGGTAGAGCGCCTTGATCGCCACGTCGCGATCGTGCTTGAGGTCCCGCGCCCGGAACACCACGGCGCTGCCACCGCGACCCAGCTCCGGCCCGAGGGCATAGCGGTCCGAGAGCACCGCCGCGAGGCGGGCCGCGAGGTCGCCGGTCACCGCGGCCAGACGATCACCTCGGTTCCGGGGCCGGGAACGAGGGGGCCGGGTCGGGAATCGGCCCGGCGAGGGGCCTGACGTCCTGGACCAGGTGCACGAGCAGCTTGCCGGGCTCCTCGAAGGGAATCATGTGGGCCGAGTGCTCGAACCAGACGAATCCCTTCCGGGGAGCGCGGATTCGGTCGAACCACGATTTGGCGGTGGCCGACGCGGTCTCGTAGTCGTACTTGCCGGCCAGGACGAACACCGGGCACCCGAACTCGAGCATCGTCTCGTCGTAGCGGATGCTGCCGAGGGCGTCGATCAACTGGGTGAGTGAGCCGAGATCCTCGGGGGCGTCGAGGTCGGCCGCGGTGTACTCCGGCGAGAGCTTGGCGGCGTCCAGGTCGTAGTTGAAGTCGCTCCGTTTCCAGGTCAGGCCGCCGTAGGCGATCACCCATTTTCGCTGGGTCAGGATCTTGGCCACGGGCACCTTGCCGTCGGGGTCGGGATACGGCTCGAGGGCTTCGAGTTCCCGGACGGCCGTCGAATCGCGGCGGGCCCGCGCTTCCCGGAGCGCGAACGCGTAGCCGAGGCGCTCGCTGGCGAGGCTGTTGGCCACCTGGCCCATGCCGATGTAGGCGTAGAGCCACTCGGGATGCCGGTGGGCGATGTTGGTCCCGATGACCGTTCCCCAGGAATGGCCCAGCAGAAACAGCTTCGGCTGGTCGAACGTGGCCAGGAGGTAGCGGACGACTTCCTCCCCGTCGGCGATCATCCGCTCCTCGGTGATCGTCGGCGTCACCGCCGGCCGATCCGTCCCGGTTGCCGTCTTCCCCGCCCCCCGCTGATCCCACTGCACCACGGTGAAGAACTCTTCCCAGGGCGCCTGGAAGGCCCAGGCCGACGGCATCGTGGGCGAGCCGGGCCCGCCATGAACGAAGAGGAGCATCGGATTGGACCGGTGCCGGCCGCGAATCGACAGCCACTGCCTGATTCCGCCGATCTCCACGGCCTCGAGCCGATCGATCCCCTCGGTCGTGTCGATCTGCCGAATGGCGGCGACGATCCCGGTGACCTCGGACCGCCGGTAGGTCGGTTCCCCCGCGACGGCGGCGGGCCGGCTCGCGCCGGTACACCCGGCGAGGAGCCAGAGGCCGGACAGCATGGCGCGCCGAAGAGCGGTCACTGGAAGGACTCCGCGAAGGATCGGCCCGAAGGTACCGCCGGACCACGCGGAAGGCGACTGCGCCGCCGAACCGGTTATGATATGCCGGCCCACGCCGGGGGTGCCGGAACCCGGTACCAGGCCCGCCGCCGACGGCATGCCGCCGAAGGGAACCTCGTGGACGAATTCCAGCTTGCCAACTCGCGCGGAACCGTGGTGCGGGCCATCGCCCTCGGCGCCGCCATCCGCGCGATCGAAACCGCGGACCGAAGCGGTCGTCCCGGCGACATCGTGCTGGGGTTCGACGACCTCGCCGGCTACCGGTCGTCGTCCGCCTACGTCGGCGCCGTGGTTGGCCGCTATGCCAACCGGATCGCGCATGGGCGGTTCACGGTCGACGGCGTCCAGTACCAACTGGCCCGGAACAACGGACCCAACGCCCTGCACGGCGGGTTGGTCGGGTTCGACCAGGTCGTCTGGGACGCCGAGCGGATCCGGACCGCGGACGGCCCGGGCCTGGCGTTCAGGCATCGGAGCCCCGACGGGACCGAAGGCTACCCGGGGACGCTCGACGTGCGGGTCAGCTACGTCCTGACCGAGGCGGACCGGCTGCTGATCGACTATCACGCCACCACCGATCGCGCGACACCGGTGAACCTGACCCAGCACACGTTCTTCAACCTGACCGGCGACGCCTCCCGCGACATCACGGGCCATCTCCTCGAGATCGACGCCGAGCGATACACGCCGGTCGACCCGACCCTCATTCCCCTCGGCACCCTCGAGCCGGTGGCCGGCACGCCCTTCGATTTTCGGCGGCCCACGGCGATCGGGGCACGGATCGACGCCCCGGACGAACAGCTGCAGCGAGGCGCCGGCTACGATCACAATTTCGTGGTGAACGGACCGGCAGGAAGGCTGCGGCGGGCGGCCCGAGTCGTGGAACCGGAACGGGGCCGCACTCTCGAGGTGTGGAGCACCGAGCCGGGCCTTCACTTGTACACCGGGAATTTTCTCGACGGCACGCTGCGCGGCAAACAGGGCCGCGTCTACCAGCGCCGGTGGGGATTCTGCCTCGAAACGCAGCACTTCCCGGACTCGCCGAACCACCCCGGCTTCCCGCCGACGATTCTCCGCCCCGGCGAGCGCTTCGCCTCGCACACCGTATTCGCCTTCGGGGTCGACCGCTAGCCAGACCGCGGACATCCACCGGCGTCAGATCGGCCCGATCGCGGCCTCGGGGGCGGCGGGCGGCGGGCCGACCACCCGGTTGCGCCCGGAATCCTTGGCCTGAAAGAGCCGCTCGTCGGCGCGGCCCAGCAGTTCCTCGGCCGTGAGGCCGTCGGCGGGCCAGCTGGCGAGGCCCGCGCTGACCGTGATCTTGGCGGGCCCGTCGGTGCCGGCGACGAGCAGCGGCACCGCTTCGATGGCGCGGCGAATCGCTTCCACCCGGTCGAGCGCCTGATCGGCGTCGGTGTTCCGGAACACGACCACGAACTCCTCGCCGCCGTAGCGCGCCACGAGATCGCTGCGGCGAACGGCCTTCTGGAGCGCCCGCGCCACCGTCTTGAGGGCCCGGTCGCCGGTGGCGTGGCCGTAGACGTCGTTGAACCGTTTGAAGTGGTCGACGTCGATCATCGCGACCGCGGCGGGCACGTGATACCGGTTGGCCCGGGCGATCTCGTTGCCGAAGTAGTCGTCGAAGAAGCGGCGGTTGAAGATCCCGGTGAGCGGGTCGGCGGTGGACAGTTCCCGCTGGCGCTGCATGGACTGCACGATGTAGACCGCCACCGCCGTGGCCACCGCGAGGTTCACGAGCCGCGACACCTGGTCCGACCAGAGGAACTGGCCGTAGCGCGTGGTGTCGCCCAGGCCGCCGAGCCCGGCGCCGACGAGCAGGATGATGCCGCCGTAGAACACGATGGCGGCGAGCCCGGCCACGAGCGCTACCCGCCGGTCGTAGCGGAGACAGGTGGCGGCGATGGCCAGGAAGTAGGTATCGAAGGTCACCAGGCTGTTGACCGCCTGGAGGGGATCCACCGTGAGCGCGTAGATCAGGAGCGCGAACGTGATCAGCGCCACGTCCATGATGCTGGTCGCGGTCGGGAGCCAGCGCTGGCGCCGGTCCCGGGCCACCATGAGGTAGACCAGGGCCGCCACGGCCACGGCGAACAGGGTGATGAAGAAGCCGGTGAGGTGCTGCTCCCGCTCGGCGGCCGGTGCGAGGGCCAGGCTGCCAAGCGGGATGGTCATCAGCAGGAGGGTGAGACCGAGCCGGATCTTCGCGATCAGCAGCTCGCCCGCCTTGCCGGCATCGATCAGGAAGTCGTCCGGCCGGGCGAAGAACGCTTTGAGCCGCTGGATCCGGGTGGGCGGATTCAGGGCCCCGAACGCTCCGCTCTCCCGCGGACGGGTCATGTGCTTACATCACCCGGTACTTCGGGCCGCTGCCGCCTTCCCGTGGCGTCCAGCGCGGCCCCACGACGTCGGTGGCCTTGCAGTCCACGCAGTTGGGCGGGTTGACCCGGAGCTCGTCGCCGACCCGCTCGTAGACGCCGGCCGGGCAGACGTGGCTGTAGAAGTCCGCCACCTCCGGCGGGATGTCGGTCCCGACGATCAAATGGCTCGGGATGGTGTCGCGGGTGGCGTTCCCCGATTTGAAGACCGCGTCGACCTTGCTGAAGGTCAGCGTGTTGTCGGGAACGAACGGCACCGCGGGGCCGATGTCGCGCGGCTCCTCGGCGTCGGCGTCGGCGTGGATCTGGCCGCCCGGGAAGGCTCCACCGGTGAGCGTCATCAACGTGCTCTTCAGGCCGCCGAGGTAGAAGCCCTGCTTGAAGGCGAGCCGCATGTTGCGCCGCTTCTTCATGTCGGCGACCACGTACGACCCGCGGAGCGCGGCGTCGTAGGCCGCGAGGCGGGCGGCGGAGGGATCTCCCGCCTTGAGGGCGTCGAAAATCGCGCGGGCCGCGAAGAGGCCGGACTGCATGGCGTAATGAACGCCCTTGAGGCTCGCCACCTCGACGGTGCCGAGACAGTCGCCGGCCATCACCAGGCCGTCGCCGGAGAAGGTGTCAGGCAGCGCGTAGTACCCGCCCTCGGGAATCGTCTTCGCGCCCCATTCGACGAGCGACCCGCCCGCCAGGTACGGCTTGAACAGGGGGTGCAGCTTGGTCCGCTGGAGCAGTTCGTGCACGTCGAGATTGGCGTCCTTCGCGTCGAGGCCGACCACGATCCCGATCGCCACCTGGCTCGGTCCCATCGGGTACATGAAGGTGCCGCCGAAGGCGCTCCGCGGCAGCGGCCAGCCCAGGGTGTGGATGATCCGGTCGAGCGGCTTCTTGACGTCCCAGACTTCCTTCACGCCCAGGGCGAAGATCTGGGGATTGGGCGACTTGACCCCGCGCCACGAGCGCCACGCCTGGCTCAGCGGCCCCCGCGTTCCCTCGGTGAGCACGGTGACCTTGGCCGTCAGGTCGGTCGGCTCCTGGAAGCCGTCGGCCGGGTTGCCTTCCCGATCGAGACCGGACGGCGTGGTCCGGACGCCGATCACCCGGCTCCCCTCGACCAGCAGCGACTCCGCCGGAAAGCCGGCAAAGATGTTGACGCCGAGGCCCTCCGCCTGCTCGCCCAGCCAGCGCACCACCTCGCAGAGCGAGGCGACGTAGTTGCCGTGGTTCTTCATCGTGGGCGGCGTCGGGATCTTGACCGAGGAACCGGCCGTCAGGAGGTAGACCGACTCGCCGGTGACGGGCTGGCGAAACGGCAGGTCCGCCACCGGGACGTCGGGAAAGAGCTCCTGGAAGACCCGGGGATTGACCACCGCACCCGAGAGGCAGTGTTCCCCGAGACTCCCGGCCTTCTCGAGGACGCCGATGTTGAGCTCGCCGAGGGAATCGTCCGCCCGGGCGAGCCGGGCGAGTTCGATGGCGCCGGCGAGGCCGGCCGGACCGGCCCCGACGAACAGGACGTCCATCTCGATCGCCTCGGCGTTCGCGGCCTCGGCGCGAATCAAACGATTGACCGGCAGGGCCGGCTGATGCTTGATCGGAAGAATCCGGGTCACAAGGTCTCCTCGCTCCCCGCCGGGGCCGGGACCGGGACCGGGGTCGCCGTCCGGGCGGGGGAAGCGGTCAGGTCAGTTCGAGCGCGATGTCGGCGGCGACGACACTGTGGGTCAGTGCGCCGACCGACACGAAGTCGGCGCCGGCGGCGGCATAGGCGCGGCAGTTCTCCAGGGTGATCCCGCCGGTCGCTTCGATCGCGATCATCGGCGAAAGCGCCCGGGCCACCTGGATCCAGCGGCCGACGGTGTCGGGCGTCTGGTTGTCGATCAGGAGGCGGTCGGCCCCGGCCCGGCAGGCCTCGACGACCTGCTCCTCCGACTCGACCTCCACCTGGCAGGCGAGGGCGCCGCGGGCCCGCGCGGCCGCGAGGGCCTCGCCCAGACCGCGTTGTTCCCGGGCCAACGCGCGCCAGTGATTGTCCTTGATCATCACGGTGTGGGCCAGGTCGAGGCGGTGCACCGCCCCGCCGCCCGCCACGACCGCGGCCGCGTCCAGCAGGCGGAGCCCCGGCGCGGTCTTCCGGGTATGCAGCGCCCGGCACGAGGTGCCCTCGAGCGCCCGGACGAAGGCCCGCGTGGCCGTCGCGATTCCCGAAGCGCGCTGCAGCATGTTGAGCACCGGCCGTTCGGCCCGGAGGATCGCGCCCAGATCGCCCTTGATCCAGCCCAGAGATCCGGGGCCGGTTTCGTCGCCCTCGGCCACGGTCCAGTTCACCGTGCACCCGGCCACGCGGGCGGTGACGTCCGCGTAGACGAGCCCGGACACCACGCAGCGGGTCCGGGCTTCGAGCACCGCCTCGCCGGACACGGGCTGGCGGACGGTGACGGCGGTGGTCAGGTCCACGGCGCCGTCCTCCGCCAGCGCGATGGCCGCGAGGCGGGTGGCGTCGATCGACAGATCCGGCAGCGACTCGGGCATCGGGGGGCCCCTTACTCGGCGCGGAGCTTCTTGACCTCTTCGGTGAGCCGGGGAACGACTTCGAAGAGATCGCCCACGATGCCGTAGTCCGCCACCTTGAAGATCGGTGCGTCCTTGTCCTTGTTGACGGCGACGATGACCTTCGACGTCCGCATCCCCGCCAAGTGCTGAATGGCGCCGGAAATCCCGACGGCCACGTAGAGCGACGGCGACACCGTCTTCCCGGTCTGCCCCACCTGGGCGCCATGCTCGCGCCAGCCGGCGTCGACCACCGCCCGGCTGGCCCCCACCGCCGCGCCGCCGAACGCCGCCGCCAGCTCTTCGAGCAGCTTGAAATTCTCGGGTTCCTTGAGCCCGCGGCCGCCGGAGACGACGATCGCCGCCTCGGTGACATCGAGCGCCGCCTCGGCGGGCGCCTTGATCTCCTTCACCGTGACCCGCTCGGAGAAGGAGGGCACGTCAACTGAGGCGGCCGCGCCGGCCTTGTCCGACTTGATCGCCGGGAAGGTGTTGGGCCGGACCGAGACCACCGCCGTCGCGGCGGTGACGGTCAGCTGCTGGAGCGCCTTGCCGGCGTAGACGGGCCGCACCGCCGTGACCTTCCCGCCGGCCACGCCGCATTCGGTCACGTCGGTGACGCAGGGCACCCCGAGCCGGGCCGCGATCCGGGGCGCCAGGTCACGGCCCTGAGCCGTGGCGGCGAGCACCACCGCCGCATAGCCGCCGCCCACCGACGCGGCCGTGGCCGCGTACCCGTCGGGCTGGTACAAGCCGAACTTGGGGTGGGCCGCCGCCAGGACCCGGTCGGCACCGGCGGCACCGAGGCCGTCGGCACCGGACACGGGGCCCGCGCCGAGGACGAGGGCGTCAACCGAACCGCCGAGACCGTCGGCCAGCTTGCGGGCCGCCGCGAGCACTTCGAGCGACACCTTCCGGAGCGCGCCGTCGCGCTGTTCGAGTACCGCGAGAACGTTGGGCATGGTCAGATCACCTTCGCTTCGGTCCGGAGGAGCTGGACGAGGGCCGGCACCGCGTCGGCACCCTCGCCCACGATCTTGCCCGCCTGGCGCTCCGGGGGGAGCGCCAGGCCGGTGATCGTGACGGCCCCGGCGCCGATCGCGGCGTCCTTCGCTTCCAGCGGCTTCTTCTTGGCGGCCATGATGCCTTTGAGCGAGGGCAGGCGCGGCGTGTTGACGCCCTTGTCGGTGGTGACCACGGCCGGCAGCCGGCACTCCACCACTTCGACCCCGCCCTCGATCTCGCGCTCGGCCTGCACGGCGCCGTCCGCGACGGCCAGCGAGGATACGGCCGAGACGCACGGCAGCTCGAGCAGCTCGGCGACCATCACCCCGACCGCGTGGTTGTAGTCGTCGACGGCGAGCTTCCCGAACAGCACCAGATCGAAGCCCTTCAGCTCCGTCGCCAGCACCCGGGCCACCTCGAGCGGGTCGGGCGACCCGGCGCCCTTGAGGAGGATCCCCCGATCGATCCCCATCGCGAGCGCGGTGCGGATGGTCTCCTGGGCCGAGTCGCCGCCGAGGCTCACGACGACCGTTTCCCCCGCCCCGGCCTTCTCCTTGAGGGCGATGGCCGCTTCGAGCGCATACTCGTCGTAGGGATTGGGCACGAACTTGACGCCGTTCTCGTCGATCGACTTGCCGTCTCCGCCGATGGCGATCTTGGCGGTGGTATCCGGCACTCGTTTCAGACAGACCGCGATTTTCACAGTCGGACTCCGTGGTTCGAAATTCGGACGGCGGCCGGGCTGAGCCGGCCGCCTGTCAGTACGCCGCGATCCCGGTGATTTCCTGCCCGAGGATCAGCGAATGCATGTCGTGGGTTCCTTCGTAGGTGTAGACGGACTCCAGATTGGCCATGTGCCGCATCGAGTGGTACTCGGCCAGGATCCCGTTGGCGCCGAGGAGGCGCCGGGCCTCGCGGGCACATTCGCAGGCCATGTTGACGTTGTTCCGCTTGGCGAGCGAAACGTGCTGGGGCGTCATCGTGCCGGCGTCCTTCATCCGCCCCAGCTGGAGGGCCAGCAGCTGGCCCTTGGTGATCTCGGTGAGCATGTCGGCCAGGCGGACCTGCTGGATCTGGGTGGCGCCGATCGGCTTTCCGAACATGATCCGGTTGCCGGCGTAGCGGACCGCCTCGTCGTAGCAGGCCATCGCCGCGCCGAGGGCGCCCCAGGCGATCCCGTACCGGGCCTGGGTCAGGCACATCAGCGGGCTCTTGAGCCCGCCGGACTTCGGCAGGATCGCGTCCTTCGGCAGGTGGACTTCCTCGAGGTGCAACTCGCTCGTGTCGGAGGCCCGCAGGGACAGCTTGCCCTTCTGGTCCTTGGCGGTGAAGCCCTTGGTGCTGGTCGGCACGATGAAGCCGCGAACCGACTTGGGATCGTCAATGTCGCCGGTCTTGGCCCAGACGACGGACACGGTGGCCTGCGAGCCGTTGGTGATCCACATCTTGGTGCCGTTGAGCACCCAACCGTCCGCGGTTTCCCGGGCCGTGGTGATCATCCCGCCGGGGTTCGAGCCGAAATCGGGTTCGGTGAGCCCGAAGCAGCCGATGTCCTGGCCCGACGCGAGGCGCGGCAGCCAGTGCTTCTTCTGTTCCTCGGAGCCGAAGGCATAGATCGGGTACATCACGAGGCCGCCCTGGACCGAGGCGAAGGACCGGATCCCGCTGTCGCCCCGTTCGAGCTCCTGCATGATGAGCCCGTAGGCGACGTTGCCGAGGCCGGCGCAGCCGTACTCCTCGGGCAGGTTGGCGCCGAGGACTCCGAGTTCGGCCATTCCCGGAATCAGTTGCTTCGGGAACTTGCCCTCGATGTAGCACTCCCCGATGACCGGCATCAGGTGTTCATCCACCCAGGCACGGACCGTATCCCGAACGGCCCGCTCGTCCTCGGTCAGCAGGGAGTCCATCTGATAGAAGTCGACCCCGGCGAATTGCGACTGCGCGGTCCCGACCGACATGAGCCAACCCCTTGAAAAGGCTAAAGTTAAGTGCCGGGAAGGTAGCAGGATCGGCCCCGATGCGGGAGGGCCGGCTCACCCGCCTGAGCAAGGACGGTTTTCCACCCCGCCCGCCCGGTTCGCGCGGCCGACCGACCGGTCTTGGAGAGGACGGAACCGGCCCACCCGGCGACCGGACGACCGTTGCCCGCGACCGCCGGCCACCGTACACTAGATCCATGCGCCTCCACAGACGGACCGGATGACGGAATCCCGGGAAGTCACCACCCTCCTCCACCAGTGGCGGGGGGGTGACGAACTCGCCCTCGAGCGGATGATCCCGCTCGTCTATGACGAGTTGCGGTCCATCGCGAGCAAGCTGATGCGGGGCGAACGGCCGGACCACACCCTCCAGGCCACCGCCCTGGTGCACGAGGCCTACGCCCGGCTGATCGGCGCCGAGGTGGAGTGGCAGGACCGGAACCACTTCTTCGCCATCGCCGCCCGGCAGATGCGGCGGATCCTGGTGGACCACGCGAAGTCGAAGGGCCGGATCAAGCGCGGCGGCGACGTCCGTCATGTGACTCTCGAATCGGCCGCCATGGTGCAGGCCGACCCGTCCACCGGCATCGTCGAAATCGACGAGGCCCTCAACCGGCTGGCCGAGCAGGATCCCCGCAAGGCCAAAGTGGTCGAACTCCATTTCTTCGGCGGGCTCACGTACGAGGAAACCGCGAGCGTCCTGGGGATCTCCCCGGCCACGGTGGACCGCGATCTCCGGTTCGCCAAAGCCTGGCTCTACCGCGAGCTGGAGAACGAACGGCAGAGCGAATGATCGATCCGGCCCGCTGGGCCCGGATCGAACAGTTGTTCGACCAGGCCGAGAAGCTGCCGTCCGACCAGCGGGCCGCCTTCCTCGCCGCCGAATGCGGCCCTGACGACGCCCTCCGCCAGGAAGTCGAATCCCTGCTTGCCGCCGCCGGACCGGGTGACCCGGCCCTCGGCGCAGCGGTCGCGGACGCCTGGGCCACCGCGGCGCACCGGATCGACGGCACCCGGATCGGGCCCTACCAGATCATCCGGGAACTCGGCCGCGGCGGCATGGGTGCCGTGTTCCTCGCCGAGCGGGCCGACGGCGCCTACGAGGGCACGGTGGCCATCAAGGTCACCCGCGAGGGGATGGCCAACGCCGATCTCCTTCGGCGGCTCCGGACCGAGCGCCAGATCCTCGCGAGCCTCCAGCATCCGAACATCGCCCGGCTCCTCGACGGCGGCACCACCGACCGGGGCGTGCCCTACGTCGTCATGGAGTACGTCGAAGGCGCCCGGATCGACCGCTACTGCGACGAGCACCGGCTCAGCGTCCGCGACCGGCTCGAACTGATCCGGATCCTGGCGTCCGCCGTGGAGCACGCCAACCGCAACCTCGTGGTCCACCGCGACATCAAGCCGTCCAATATCCTGGTCACCGCCGACGGGACACCGAAGCTGCTCGACTTCGGAATCGCCAAACTCCTCGAAGAGGGCGATGGCGACGTGACCCGGACCGCGATCCCGCTCCTCACGCCTGCCTACGCGAGTCCCGAGCAGATCGCGGGCGAGCAAATCACCACGGCCAGCGACGTCTACTCGCTCGGCATGGTCTGCTACGAGATCCTGACCGGGCGGCTGCCATATCAGGTCTCCGGCGCCCGGAGCGCCGCCGACCTCGCCCGGATCGTGAGCGAATCGCAGGTCACCCGGCCGAGCGACGCGGTGACCGAGGAGCCGACCAGCGACGTGGCGGCGCGGCGGAGCAGTACGGCGGACCAGCTGCGCCGGACCATGAGCGGCGATCTCGACGCGATTCTCCTCACCGCGCTCCGGAAGGAACCCGAGCGGCGGTACCGGTCCGCCGGCGACTTCGCCGCCGACCTCGGCCGGTATCTCGAAGGCCGCCCGGTGCAGGCCCGGCCCGACACCTTCGGGTATCGAACTGCCAAGTTCGTCCAGCGCCACCGGCTCGGCGTCACCGCCACCGTCGCGGCCGCCGCCGCCCTGATCGGCGCGGTCGCGTTCTACACCAACCGGCTGGCCAGCGAACGGAACCGTGCGGTGGCCGAGCGAACCAAGGCCGAGCACGTCACGGCGTTTCTCACCAGCGTCTTCGCCCTGGCCAACCCGGAGGAGACCGGCGGGCGCCAGATGACGGCGGTGGACCTGCTCAACCGGGGCGCCCAGCGGGTCCGCGACAGCCTCGACGCCGACCCGGAAACCCAGGCGGCGATGATGCACACCATCGCCCAGGCGTACGTCAAACTCGGCCAGACCGACTCGGCCCGGCGCCTCTTCGACGACGCGCTCGCCCGCCGGGAGCGGGCGCTGGGCCCCGAGTCGCCCGAGGTGGCCCAGACGCTCATGGCGTTAGGCGAGTGGTACTACGAGAAGGGCATCTACGACAGCGCCGAAACGTTCAACCAGCGGGCCGTCGCGATCCAGGCGAAGACGCTGGGCGACGACGACCCGGCGCGGGCGCTCGGGCTCTACAACCTCGGGTGGATCAGCTACACGCGGGGCAACCTCCAGGCCGCGGACTCGCTGACCCGCCAGAGCCTGGCCGCCCGGATCCGGATTCACGGCGTCGATCATCCCGAAACCGCGGAAAGCCAGAACTCGCTCGGCGTCATCCTCTTCCAGCTGGGCCAGTACCAGCCGGCGGAATCCCTCCTCCGGACAGCCCTCGCCACCCGGGAAAAGCATCTTGGCCCGAGCAATCCGCTGACCGAGTTCGTCGTGAACAACCTGGCCGTGCTCCTCGAGGCCCGCGGGGAACTGGTCGCAGCGGAGTCGCTCTACCGCCGCGTCGTGACCACCGACACCGCCCTCTACGGCCCCGACAGCCCGAGAGCCTCGACCGGCTACATCAACCTCGGCCGGACCCTCGGCGCCCTGGACCGGTACCAGGAGGCCGAGGCCGCGATGCTCGAGGCGCTGCGGATCGACTCGCTCCAGAATCCCGACCACCCGTACGTCGCCTACGACCTCCGCACCCTGGCCGACATGAAGCTCGGCCAGCAGGAGTACCCCGCGGCCGAGCGCTACTACCAGCGGGCCCTGTCCATCTACCGGAAGAACACGGACGATCCGATTGCCACCGGGTCGGCGCTTCGCGGCCTGGCGATGGTCCGCCTCCGGACCGACCGGCCCACGGAGGCGGTGGCCCTGCTCCGGGAAGCCCGGCCGCTCTGGCAGGCGCTCCCGGACGATCACCCCGACAAGGCCCACCTGCTCGGTCTCCTCGGCCTGGCGCTGCTCCGCCAGGGTTCCGTGGCCGAAGCCGAGTCCCTCCTGGTCCCGAGCGAGCGGGCGCTCGCCGCGGTCGAAGGGCGGGTCGGCCAGCTGCGGACGGTCCGGGACGCGCTGGCCGAACTCTACCGGGCCACCGGCCGGGCCGCGGCGGCGGACTCGCTCGCGAAGTAGCGGGCCGGCCGGGCCCCGGCCGTTAAACTGCCATTCAGGTTGTCCTCCCTAGGATGAAGCCGTGCGCTGGAACGCGCGCCGCGGTCGCCCGGATCTCGCGACCGCGAACCCGGCAGGAGGAGACCAAACCATGTCCATCGATTACCGCACGACCGCCCGTTGGGCCGGACTGGCGAGCCTGCCGGTCGTGGCCTGGCTGATCACGCTCGCGGTGACCCCCGCGCGCTCGCATGCCGTCCCGCCGCCGCCGAGCGCGGCCGCCGCAAGTCTCACCGAGCTGAGCACCGCCTTTTCAGACATCGCCGAAGGGGTCCGGCCCAGCGTGGTGTACATCACCACCAAGCGAAACGGCGAGGCCGAGATGACCTCGTTCGAAGTCCCGCCGGAATTTCGCCAGTTCTTCGGTCTGCCCGACGACGGCGGCCGGCGGCACCCCACCGTCATGACGGCTTCCGGTTCCGGCTTCGTGGTCTCGCAGGACGGCTACATCCTGACCAACGCCCACGTCGTCGAAGGGGCCCGCGAGGTTCGGGTCCGGCTGCTGGACCGCCGGGAATTCCCGGCCAAGGTGATCGGCAGTGACCCGACGACCGACATCGCGGTCGTGAAGATCAAGGCGACCGGCCTGCCGGCGGCCATGCTCGGATCGAGCGCGGCGACCCGCGTCGGCGAGTGGGTCCTCGCCGTCGGCAACCCGTTCGGCGAGAACCTGTCGTTCACCGTGACGCAGGGCATCGTATCGGCCAAGGGGCGGGCGCTCGATCTGCCCAACCGGTCGAGCCGGAGCATTCAGGACTTCATCCAGACCGACGCCGCCATCAACCCGGGGAATTCGGGCGGGCCGCTGGTCGATACCCGCGGCGAGGTGATCGGCGTCAACAGCGCGATCGCGAGCGAGAACGGGACCTACTCGGGCTATGGCTTCGCCGTGCCGATCGACCTGGCCCGCAAGGTCATGGACCAGTTGATCGCCAACGGCCGGGTCGACCGTGCCGCCCTTGGCATCCTGGGGCGGGATGCGAGCGCCGAGGACGCCACCTATGCCGGCGCGGACCATATCGGCGGCGTGCTGGTGCAGGACTTCCCGCCGAACTCGGGCGCCGAGGCGGCCGGCATGCAACGGGGCGACTTGATCGTGGGCCTCGACGGCCAGCCGATCGAGTACATCGCCCAGCTGCAGGAACTGGTGGCCTTCCGGCACGCGGGCGACCGCGTGAAGGTGGAGGTGGCCCGAAAGGGCGGGCGGCACACGACCCTCACGGTGGCGCTCACGCGCGCCGGCGAGGACGAGGCCGCCACGGCGCCGACGAGCGCGGATGACTCCGCGAACGGGACCGAGGAGGGCTCCGTCTCCGGACTCGGCGTGACCGTCGAGCCCACCACGCCGGAGGTCGCCCGCGATCTCGAACTGCCGGCCAATCGCACCGGACTGGTCGTGACCGGCGTCGACGAGAATGGTCCGGCCGCCGAGAAGCTGAGCGGACCGAACTTCGGCCCGGACATCATCACGGCGGTCGAGGGGCAGCCGGTCCGAACGGCCGACCAGTTGCGGAAGGAATTGCAGGCGCACCGGGGCCAGATCGTGTCGCTCGACCTCTGGAACGCCCGGTCCCGCAGCAGCCGGATCGAGCGAATCGCGATCCCCGGCACGGGGAAATAGCCGACGCGCCGCGGGGTCGGCACCTCGGCCGGCCCCCGGCGGCGAGCGGAAGATTCAGGTTCCCTGACGCTCGAGCAACGCCTGCAGCAGCCGGATCTGCTCCTGCTGCTGCGCCACCAACTCGCTCCAGCGCCGCTCCCGCAGCTCGTCCATCTTGTCGTGGAGCCGCTGAATCTCGAACTCGGCCTTGAGATTGACCTGGTAGTCGCCGGCGGCCGCGAGCCGATCCGCCTCGGTCTGGCGGTTCTGCGCCATCATGATGACCGGGGCCTGCAGTGCGGCCAGCATCGAGAGCAGCAGGTTGAGGAACACGTAGGGATAGGGATCGAACGCCTCCTTCCGGGGCCCGAGGATTTCGGTATTGAGCACGGCCCACCCGCCGAGGAAGAGGACGAAGGCGATGATGAACGACCAGGACCCGCCGACCCGGGCGAGCCCGTCCGAGAGACGTTCGCCGAACGATCGCGTTTCGAGGTATACCTGATGGCTGTCGCGGGCGGCCCGGACCCGGTGCACGACGTCCTCGATGGCCTTGCGCTGGGCCGGCGTGAAGGTGCGCCATTCGGTCTCGAGGGCCGGTGGCAGCGGTTGCTCGAGGGTGTCGATCTGATCCATGGGTCGGGCCTCAGGGCGAGGAGGCCCAAAGGATGAGCTGGTGGACGCAAAGGCGGCAAGGAGGGAGACCCCGACCCCCGCATCGCGGAGGCCGGGGCCCAGGAGGGAAACTACCGATTGGACACCTTCGCAGCGGTTGAGTCCTTGCGGACCTTCTTGGGGGTGTGCTTACGGGCCTTGCTCTTGGCCCCTTCAGAAGCCGTCCCCGCCTTGGGAGCGGCGACCGGCTTGGAAGTCGGGTGCATCGTCGAAGCCGGCGGAGTGGCGGTCGCGGTGGCCGGCGCCGTCCGATGCTGAGTGTCCGGCTTCTGGGCGACCACCGGCGGCTTGGCCTGGACCGGGGTGGTGGGTTTGGCCTGAGCCGCCATGGGAACCACGAGCACCGACACCAAGGCCAGGGACACCGGGAGCGAACGCATGGAGCACCTCGCAAGCGGCCAGACGGTTGGGGGGACAGCTCGGCCGGGATGGCGGTGCAGCCGCCGGCACCTCACTCGGACGACGTCAGCAAGCTAGGGCCGGCAACCTTAACGGCGCCTTACGCTCACTTGGCCACGATGCCGCGAAGGCCGCCCGAGATCAGTGAGGTCACGTTGGCGAGAATCCGGGGCAGTGCGAGGCCGCCCGGCGAGGCGAGATACCGCGGCTCCCAGACCGGATCGAACTTCTCCTTGTAGGTCCGGAGCCCCTGGAAGTGGTAGAACGGCTCACCCCGTTCGAACAGCATGCCGCCCAGCCGGTTCCAGAGCGGCGCCAGCGGATGCCGCTCCAACCCGGCAAGCGGCGCCATGCCGAGCACGAAGGAGGCGTAGCCCTGGGCCCTGCCCCACGCCATCAGCTCGGTAAAGAGGTAGTCCATCGCCCCCGAGGGCGCGTCCTGGCCTGACCGCATGAGGTCGATCGAGAGTTCGCCGCCGGAGCGGGTAGTCCACACGTTGGCGAAGGCCACGATCCGGCCGTCGAGCCGGAGCACGGCGACCGGGAACCGGCGGAGGTAGCCGGGATCGAAACGGCCCAGAGAAAAGCCCTTCTCCCGAGTGGCCCGGGTAGCAAGCCAGGCATCCGAAACCGCCCGCAGTTCCGCCATGACGGCGTCGCAACCACCCACCGGCAGCAGTTCGAACACCACCCCGAGGCGCTTCATCTGGCGGGCGGTCCGGCGGAGGCCGCGGCGGGTAGGGCCGTCGAGCGAGAACTCGGCCAGCGGCACGGTCGCCTCCTCGCCCAGTTTGAGGAGACTGAGGCCAAGATCGAGATAGAGCGGGAGGTGCTGCGGCTTCACCTCGTAGAACACGGGCCACCCGCCATGCCGATCGACCAGCTCGCGGAACCGCCAGACCAGTTCCGCCTGCTCGGACGGGGGGCCGACGGGGTCGCCCATGGCGATCCAGCTGCGGCCGGCCACGGCGTACATCAGAAACGCGTTCTCGCGCTCGCTGAACAGAAGAGACTTGTCGCCGAGCCAGACCAGCTGGGCCGAGGCGTCGGCGCTCCGGGCGAGCAGGACCCCGGCGCGTTCAAGGGCATCGGGCCGCGGGGGCTCCGCCACGGAACGGGCCGGGCGCAGCAGCCGCCAGAGACCGGCCACGCCGAACACGATCGCCACGCCGGCCGCCGCCCGAGCCGACCGAGGCGCGTCGCCCCGGAGCACGAAACGCCACCAGAGGTCGGTCGTGAACGCCAGATGGCGATAGGCGAGGTGAGTGACCCAGACGGTGAGCCCCACAACGGCGGCGAGGGCCGCGATCCAGGCCGGACTCCACGGTTCCGCCAGGACGGCCGCCTTCCGGTAGAATGCGCGGCGGGCTGGAAGGAGCGCGACCAGCACGAGGCCCAGGGCAGTCGCCTCCTCCCAGTCGAGGCCCTTGAGCAGTGAACCGACGATCCCCACGCCGAGGAGGACGACCGTGGCGCCCCATGCGGCGTCCAGCCGCCGGGTCAAACCTCGGGCCAGAACGATCAGCGCCGCCCCGGTCACGCTGGCGGTAAAGTGCGACAGTTCGATGATGCCAAGCGGGAGCACTCCGTTGAGCCACCGGAGCCGGCTGTGGACTCCTGGCGTGGCGCCGGAAACGAGGAGGATAGCGCCGGCGAGAAATACGGTGGCGCCGAAGAAGGTCGGCACCAGCGGAGTCCAGACGCGCACGACGGAGCCGGCCGTCCGGGTGAGCAACGGGCGGTGGACCAACGCCTCGCGAATACCGAGCAGGGCCAGCGCCGCGCCGAACGGCGCCAGATAGTAAATGCCCCGATAGACAACCAGGGTGCCGAGCACGGTGGCAGCGGGAAGGGCCGGCGCCAGCAGGGCCACCATCACGGACTCGAAGACACCCAGTCCGCCGGGAATGTGACTGGCCAGCCCCGCCACCTGGGCCACGAGAAACACGCCGATCACGGCCGGAAGGGAAAGCCCGCCCCGATCGGGGAGCAACACCGCGAACACCGAGGCCGCGACCACCCAGTCCAAGACGGCAACGAGAATCTGGGCGGCGGCGAGCCGGGGAACGGGCACCCGGAATTCCCACCAGCCGACCCGAACGGTCCGCCCCTGCGCCAGCACACTCCAGCCGAGGTAGCCGACCACGAAGGCGAGCAACGCCCCACCCAACACCCGCCCGGCGTCGGCGCCCCCGGAACCGGCCCGGATCAGCACCGACGGCTCGGTCGCGAGGACCACACCGCCAACGGCCGCGACGCCGACCAGGAACATCACACTCACAAAGGCGATCGCCTGGGCGATCTCCTCGCTGCTGAGTCCCCACGCCGACCAGAGCCGGGCCCGCACCGACCCGCCCGTCAGCAGCGGAAAGCCGAGCGTCTGGCTGAGCCCGTACGCGATGAATGACGCGAGCGCCGTCCGGCCGGACGACAGCGGCCGCCCGGCATAGCGGAGGCCAAGGAGGTCGTAGCCGCCCAGCACCAGGTAGGCGAGACCCGTGAGGCCGAAGGCTTCGAGCAGCTGCCCCGGCGACACCTGGTGGGCTTGCCGGAGTACTTCGGCAAGATGGAAGGGCCGCCGGCGAAGCAACTCGAGCGCGAGGGTGAGAACGGCAAGGACGGCGACGGGACCGAGCCACCGGCGGACTCGCTCAAAGCGGTCCGATGACGGCGTCCCGGGCTCGCCGGGCGGAACCGGCGCCGTTTCGATGCCCGTCACGGACCCAGGCCCGCCCTGGCGGCGATCACGCCGGCCAGCGCGGCCCGGTCCCCGTCGAAATGGTGGCCGCCCGGGCGGCGGACCCGGTCCATCAGGCCCTCAGGGGCGTCCCGGCAGAGCGACTCCTTTTCGTCCGCCCCGAACACGCAGAGCAGCGGGATGCCCCCGGCGCGAAGGGCCTGGAGCTCGGGCAAGATGGGGAAGTCCTTGTCGCTGGTCGTGGTCCGCATCAAGTCGAAGAGCGAAACGTGGAAGCCCGCGTGATACCCGAGCCCCAGCATCGCAACCAGGGCCACCCGGACCCGAACCGAATCCGCCAGCCGCCGCACCACGAGCGAGGCGATGTCCGCGCCCCGCGAGTAGCCGACGACGACCAAGCGGTGTGCTCCCCACCGGGCCAGATATCCGGCCGCCACCGACCCGAGATCGGCCGCGGCTTCCTCGGGCGACCGCCGTTTTTGAAGATACCGTCGCAGGTCCACGCCGACGACCGGAATTCCGCGGTCCGCCAAGCCGGCGGCCACATCCTGGTCGAACCCGGCCCACCCGCCGTCTCCGGACAGGAACAGCGCCAACGTCGAACCGGGGGCGGCGGCCGGCACTTCATGGACCGGAACCGCCAGCGTGTCGGCCGGGCGGCTGAACGGCGGCAGGAGGGTCAACCACAGGAAACGGAGCATGCTCGTCGCTCGGAATGGGTGCCCCGCACCGGACCGGGACCGGTGCCGGCCCGTCAACGTCGCAGGTCGCAGCTTACACCTGGATGAACGGGCCGAGTGACTGCCGCGGTCGTGACCGCGATGCTATTAATAGGGCATGCGCCTGCTCGTGGTCGAAGACGATCCGGGACTCGGACGACTCCTGGTGAAGGGACTCGAAGAGCAGGCGTACGCCGTCGATCTGGCCGCCGACGGCGAGGCGGCCCTCGGCTTCATCGCGATGAACGAGTACGACGCAATCGTTCTCGACCTTGGCCTGCCCGGCCGGTCCGGACTCGAGATCGCGGCCCGGGTTCGCCGCGAGGGCCGGACGACGCCGATCCTGATGCTCACCGCGCGCGACACGGTGCCGGACCGGATCACCGGTCTCGACGCGGGCGCCGACGACTACCTCACCAAGCCGTTCGATTTCGGCGAACTCTTCGCCCGGCTCCGGGCCCTCCTCCGGCGGGTGCCGGTGCTGATCCCCGATCGGCTCGTCGTCGGCGACCTCACCGTCGACCGCGCGACCCAGACGGCGTCGCGCCGCGACCGGGCGATCGAGCTCACCGCCAAGGAATTCGCCCTGCTCGAATTCCTCGCGCGGCAGGCCGGCAGCGTGGTCAGCCGGATCGACATCACCAACCACGTCTGGGATGAGAACCACGATCCCGCCTCGAACGCGATCGAGGTCTACATCAACCGGCTCCGGAAGAAGATCGACGCCCCCGGCGAGGAGCCGTTGATTCATACCCGCCGGGGCGCCGGCTATCTCGTCGGCCCTCAGCCGTGATCCGCTCCATCCGGCTCCGCCTGGCACTCTGGTACTCGGCGGCCATGGTCCTGGGACTCGGTGCCGCGGGCGTCGGCGGCTACCTGTACCTCCGCCGGATCATGAGCGCGCAGATCGACGCCGAACTGCGCAACGTGGCCACTGCGTTCGCCCAGCTCTGGCTCGCGGCCTTGCAGCGCCGGGGCGCCGCGCCCGAGCAGTTCCTGGCCGAATCGCGGGCGAACAACCTCGAGTTCGTGGTCTTCGACGAGCACCAGCAGGAACTGGCCTCCAACTCGCGCGATGTCCGCCTCCGCCGGAGCCGGCGGAACGGAACGACCGGTTCGCCCGCGGATTCCGAAATCAGCCGGCCCGATCTGGCCCGGCTCTTCGAAGCCGCCGGCGCCAACGGCGAGTCGTTCGAAACCCTGGAGGGACCGCTCGGCACCGAACGCGCCTACGGCGTGGCGGTCGGCCGGCCGGGAGAACGCCAGATCGTGGCGGTGATCCGCGGCCTCGAGGACGAGGAACAGTTCCTGGCGCGCCTCCGCCATACGTTCCGGCTGGTGTTGCCGCTGGCCGCCGGACTCGCGGTGGCCGGCGGCGCCTGGCTGGCGGGCCGCGCCCTGCAGCCGGTCGGCGCCATGGCGAAGCAGGCGGACCGCATCGGCGCGGCCACGCTGCACGAGCGGCTCCCGATCGCCAACACACACGACGAATTCGGCCACCTCGCGGGCACCTTCAACCAGCTGCTCGACCGCGTCGAGAACGCGTTCGACCAGCAGCGCCGGTTCATGGCCGAGGCATCGCACGAGTTGCGGACCCCGCTCGCCGTGGTGCGGGGCGAAGCCGATCTGGCGCTGAGCCAGCCGAACCGGCCGGAGGCCCGCTATCGCGAAGCCCTCGGCGTCATCGCCGGCGAGAGCCGGCGGCTCGGCCAGATCGTGGACGACCTCTTCCTGCTGGCCCGTTCCGACGCGGGCCAGCTCACGATCGACACCAAGCGCCTCGACCTCGGCGACCTCGCGGCCGACAGCGCCCGGGCGCTGCAGACGATCGCGAGCGGCCGGCGGACGGCGATCGACGTCGAGACGACGGGACCCGCGCCGATCGTCGGCGACCCCGCCCTGCTCCGCCGCCTGATCGACAACGTAGTCTCCAACGCCGTGAAGTACGGCCGCGAGGAGGGCCGGGTGCGGCTCCGGGTGTCTCGGGAGAACGGTACCGCCGTGCTCACCGTGACCGACGACGGCCCCGGCGTTCCGGCCGAGGCGCGCCAACGCATCTTCGACCGGTTCTTCCGGGCGGCGGGCGCCCGCCGGCACGACGATGGTGAAGCCGGCGGCGGCCTCGGGCTGGCCATCGCCCGCGGCATCGCCGAGGCGCATCGCGGCTCGATCACGCTGGGAGCCTCGGCTCCCGGCGAGACCACCTTTCGGATCGCCCTGCCCGCCGCCGGACTCGTCGAGCCGGCGGCGGACGGCGACTGACGCTGAAGCTCGTCCGATTCCGATCGGTCCGCCGGGTCCGGCGGGCTACGGAATCGTGACCGCGAGACCGACCTGAAGCAGGTTCGGGTTGAGATCGAGGCCCGCGGGGGTCCCGTTGACGCGAGCGGCCACCCCGGTCGAATAGAGGAAGGTCGCGTAGGGCGTGAGCGCCGCCGCGCCGACCGGGATATCGATGCCGATACCCGCCGAACCGACCAGCCCTTCCCCGGTCGCGGTCCCGCCGATGTCTTGATATGCGGCACGAATGCCGCCGACGCCGGCGCGAAGGAAGAAGGGCCCGCCACCCGGATAGCCCACGAAGACGAGACTCACCGCCGCGAGCCGGCGCTCTTCAGCATCGCTGTTGCGGAGCCAGCCGCTCCCTTCGATCCCCACCTGGAGCGACGGGGACACGGCACCGCCGACACGAAGGTAGCCGGACACGCCGCGAACCCGGTCGGCGCTGAAATCGGTGCCGCACTGGGGGCATTCGAGGCCGGCGGAGCCGCCGCCCATGCCCAACGAGAGAAAGAAGCCGCGGCGTTGCTGGGCGGCCAGGCTGCCGGCGGCAAGGACCATGAGGGCGACTGCGAGAGCGAGGCGGCGCATCGGGATCTCCAGGTTGGGGCGTTCACCCGGAGAAGCGTCGCCGGCGCCGGGATCCCCTCACGGCGGGTCCGCGGGACTCAGGCGCCGCGGGTCGTCGCCCTGGGCTCGATGCCGACCGCCGCCGCCTTGCGGCGGAACTCGCTCCCATGGTCGACCGGCAGGCCGGTCTCGTCCTGCCACTGGTGGACCATCTCGTGGAGCAGGGTGGCGGCTACCGCGGCCCAGCCATCCCGCCGGAGGTGGCGGCGGGACAGCGCGATGACGGCCTCGCCGTTCCGCCGCGGGCTGTAGTGGCCGAGCTTCCGCCGCATCCGGCCCGACAGCTCGATCGGAATCATCGCGAGCGCGCCGCCGAACCACCGCTGGTTGAGATCCTGGTGCATTCCGTAGAGCCGAGCCAACCGGGTGTCGTCACCGGGCTCCGGCGCCTCGGGGCGGCGCCGGACCGGCGGCGGGCTGTTGCCGTGGACCGGAAAGGCGAGGAACACGCGGGCGGCGTCCCGGCGGGCCCGGCGGCTGACCCCGGGGCGGGCCCACCGGACGATGGCGAGGACGACCTCATCCGGCGCGTCGACGTACGCCGCGTGAACCCGAAGCCCGGCGCGTGGATGGAACGAGGCGAGCACGCGCCGGTTTCGATGCACCGCGATGTCGCACGCCGCGGGGACGCCGGCTTCCCGCAAGCGCGCCACCAGATCGGCACGGGACGGGAACGCCAGGGCGAGCTGTTCGGCGGGTGCGGCCGTCATTCCTGCGGACGGGGGCGGGCCGCCCGCCGCCGGCGAGCCAGGAACGGGATCAGGAACAGCCAGACGCCGCTGACGAGCAGGAAGAACAGGGCGAAGCCGGTCGGCAGGAAGACGCCGAGCTTGACCGGGTCGCCGCCGAAGAACGAGCCGTCGTGAATCGCTTCGATCAGGTCGGAACGCCGCACGGCGGACTGGAGAACCGCGCCGGTGGCCAGGTCGACCTGAACCTCCCACCCGCTGTGGAGCCAGACCTTCGCCACGCCCCGGCCGGGCCGGACATCAATCCGGTTGACATCCCCCCACCCGCGAACGCCGAGGGACGGCACTCCCCGAACGCTGGCGACGAGGCTGTCGAGCGAGACGGCGGGGTCGCCGGGCCCCCCGCGCTGCTCCGCCGGCTGCACCCAGGTCCAGTGCTTCTTGAGCTGCAGCAGGAGGCCGCTCGCCATGAGCACCAACGCCGGCAAGGCGATACCGATGCTGATCCAGTAGTGCAGCTTGCGAATCACGGCATTCGGACTCATGGAGACCGGACCGCCTCCGGTACCCCACCCGGCTCAGCCGCCAGATGGCGGAAACGCGGGAACCGCACCGGCAGCGCGGGATCGAACCGGCGCGCCGGCCGGTTCCACGAATAATGCCGGACCGCGATCGACTCGGTGGAGATTTCGACGAGGTTGAACGCGGACGGCCGATGCCCCCGGGTCCGCGAGGTGTGGGTACTGGCAGTCGAGACCACCACCCGGCCACCCAGGGTGGCCACGGCCTCCTGATGATCGTGGCCGCAGAGAATCACGTCGACCCCGCACTCGGCGAGCCGCACC
>JBFXAY010000022.1:0-70761 GCA_050183815.1 Gemmatimonadales bacterium
GATCACGTCGTCGATGAACCCGCGGGCAGCCGCCCGGTACGGATTGGCGAAGGTCCGGGTGTAGTCGTCGATCTTCCGCTGGGTCTCCGCGGCCGGATCGGCGGCCTTGGCGATCTCGTCCTTGAAGAGGATTTCGACGGCACCCTTGGGCCCCATTACGGCGATCTCCGCCGACGGCCACGCCAGGTTGAGATCGGCCCGGATGTGCTTCGAACTCATGACGTCGTAGGCGCCGCCGTAGGCTTTCCGGGTGATGACCGTGAGCTTCGGGACCGTGGCCTCGCAGTAGGCGTAGAGGAGCTTGGCGCCGTGCCGGATGATGCCGCCGTGCTCCTGGGCCACGCCCGGCAGAAAGCCGGGCACGTCCACGAAGGTCACGATCGGCAGGTTGAACGCGTCGCAGAACCGGACGAAGCGGGCGGCCTTGCTCGAGCTGTTGATGTCGAGCACGCCGGCGAGCACGGCCGGCTGGTTGGCGATGATCCCGACACTTCGGCCCCCGAGGCGGGCAAATCCCACGATGATGTTGCCGGCAAACCCCTCGGCGATCTCGAAGAAGTCCCCGTGATCAACCACGGCGCGAATCACGGCATGCATGTCGTAGGGGCTCGCCGAGGACGCCGGGATCACCTCGAGGAGCGACTCGTCCCGGCGGTCGTCCGGGTCGTCCGCCGGCCCCGGGGGCGCATCGTCGAGGTTGTTCGACGGCAGATAGGACAGCAGCTCGCGGATGCCGCTCAGGCACTCCGACTCCGACGACGCCACCCGGTGGGCGATCCCCGAGGTCTCGCCATGCACATCGGCGCCGCCGAGATCCTCGAAGGAGACTTCCTCATGGGTGACCGTCTTCACCACGTTGGGGCCGGTGACGAACATGTAGCTCACCTGGCGGACCATGAAGATGAAGTCGGTGATGGCCGGACTGTAGACGGCGCCGCCGGCGCACGGCCCGAGTATCGCCGAGATCTGCGGGACCACGCCGGACGCGAGGGTATTGCGCAGGAAGATGTCCGCGTAGCCACCAAGGGAGGCCACGCCCTCCTGGATCCGGGCGCCGCCCGAGTCATTGAGACCGATGACCGGAGCGCCGTTGCGGACTGCGAGGTCCATGACCTTGCAGATCTTCTCCGCGTGGGTCTCCGACAGCGAGCCGCCGAAGACCGTGAAATCCTGCGAGAACACGTAGACGAGGCGCCCGTCGATCCGGCCGTAGCCGGTCACGACGCCGTCGCCGGGATACTGCTGGCGCTCGAGGCCGAAATCGGTGGCCCGGTGGGTCACGAACCGGTCGAGTTCGACGAAGCTGCCTTCGTCGAGCAGCAGGTCGAGGCGCTCCCGCGCCGTGAGTTTCCCCTTCTTGTGCTGCTGAGCGACCCGGGCCGGACCGCCGCCGGCCTCGGCTTCGGCCTGGCGCCGGTGCAGATCGTCGAGGAGTTCGCGGGGGTTCGGCATGGCTAGGCGGGTCCCACGAGGCGAGGCGGCTTGGGCATGGCGGAATGTAATCCGCACCGACCCCGCTGCCACCGCAGCCGGCGAGGGTCCACCTTGCGGCCGTCCCGGCCCGGCGCTACGGTCCCCGAGGCGTCCAGCCGCCGGGCCGGGGGCGCCGTCACTCGAACCGGAACGAGCCGCCCATGACCCTTCGGATCAACGACACCGCCCCCGATTTCACGGCCCAGACGACGCAGGGGGCCATCCGGTTCCACGAGTGGGTCGGGAACGGCTGGGCCCTGCTCTTTTCCCACCCCAAGGATTTCACGCCGGTCTGCACCACCGAACTCGGCTACATCGCCAAGATGGAGGACGAGTTCCGGCGGCGGAACTGCAAGATCATCGGCCTGAGCGTCGATCCGGTGGACAATCACGCGGCCTGGGCAGCCGACATCGAGGAAACGCAAGGCGCCCGGGTGAACTATCCCATGATCGGCGACCCGGACCTGGCCGTCGCCAAACTCTACGACATGCTGCCGGGCGAGGCGGGCGACAGCTGCGACGGCCGGACCGCCGCCGACAACCAGACGGTCCGGACCGTCTTCCTGATCGGCCCGGACAAGAGGATCAAGCTGTTGCTGGTCTACCCGATGACGACCGGGCGCAACTTCGACGAGGTGCTCCGGGCCCTCGACTCGATCCAGCTGACCGCCATGCACACGGTGGCCACACCGGTCAACTGGCGGCCGGGGGACGACGTCATCATCCCGCCGTCGGTGTCCGACGAGGAGGCCAAGGCCCGTTTCCCCGGCGGGTGGACGACGCTCAAGCCGTATCTGCGGGTCGCCAAATCGCCGGAATAGCCGCCGCGGACGGCCGGCAAGCAGAAGCGCCACCGGGAGGTGGCGCTTTTTCATGGCTAGAACGCGAGCATCTGGGTGAACTTCACGATGACGCTCCGGCCCGGCACCAGATCCGGTTGATCGGGTGGCGTGAGCCGCTGCTCGTTGAAGACGATGAACAGGTCACTCAACGGATGGTGGATCAGGTTGAACCGGACATTGGCGTTGAACAGGTGGCGCTCCGGGTCGTACTGGGTGAGCGCATCGAGGAACATGCCCGTCGAGAAACTGTAGTTGGCGCGCGCCGTGAGGAGCGTGGCCGTGAAATGGTCGGCCGGCCGGTCGAGATCCGCGGAGGTTCGGGTCAGGCCGGCGGTCATCCGGAACCGGTAGTTCGGCCGGAGCGTGAGCGTGCTGCTGACCGTCTTCTGGGTGCCGCTCCACAGGCCGCCCAGAATGGCCCGCAGCGACAGCGATACCACCCGGCTCGGATCGCTGCTGCCGTAGAGCATGTACTCGGTCCAGTCGTACCGGCCGGCCGGAATCGGGTCGACGTCCGGACTGATCTGGAATGGCGCGGTGATCACCTGCCGGGCCGGGTTGACGGACAATTCCCAAAACGCTCCGTTGCTCATGAAGAAGGTATTGCCGGTGTGCATCTTGTACGCGATCGACCGGCCCGCCAGGTCTTCATAGAAATCCCAGACGATGTGCGGGTGGTCCTCCCGGACCCCGCGCTGTTTGAGCCACTCGGGCCGCGGGCGGATGCCGATGTCGAAGAGGTACTTTCGCGCCGCCGTCCGGCGGTAGTAGCCGAGGTCGTCCCGAAACCCCTCGCCGATCTGGAGGACTCCCGCCTTGCCGTGGAAGAAGTTGCTCTCGTAGTTGAGCGACGTACGCCAGGCGTACTGGCCCCGCGCGGTGCCGGGTGCATCGGTCCCGACCAGATACGAGTTCCAGTCGAGCCGGCCGAAGAAGCGGATGTTGGCGTCCGCCGAGACGACGCGGTTGAAGTCGTCCCCCACATCGGTGGCCTGGCGGTTGAGCAACGTCACGCCGAAGTCCGACCCGCTCCGGAAGCTTCGCCGGAGCCGGAACACGCCGTAGTTGGTCGGCCGGTTGGCGGTCGAGCCCTTGGTCTGCATCGACAGCGCTCCGACCGTGAAGCCGCCCGCCTTGCCGGTGAGCCGGACGCCCGCCGGAATCGCGATGGTGCGGCCGCTCGGGTCGAGCCCGATCCGGCGGCTGAAGAAGAGGAGCAGGTCCTCGTCCGGGGTCGGCGCGGTGGTCACCCGGTTGTTGCGGGCCGCGTCTCCCACGTAGAAGATGCCGGAATTCTCGAGAAAGAACTCCCGCTTCTCCGGGAAGAACTGACTGAACTGGGTCAGATTGACCTGCTGTTCGTCGGCCTCGACCTGGGCGAAATCGGGGTTGAAGGTGGCGTCCAGGGTGAGGCCGGAACCGATCCCGGCCTTCACGTCGAGGCCCGCGTCACCGGCCTGGTCGAAGCCGGGCAGCCCCGTTTCGCGCACCGTCCGCCCCGCCACATACGGTTTGATCCGGAGGTTCCGCCCGCTTCGACCGAGATCGAGGCCGGTGAGATCGCCGGCGAGCGACACGCGGGTCAGATTGAACGATCGCGGCACCGGGGCCCAGAACGTGACCTCGTTCCGGCGCCGGATCCGCCGGCTGAAGTTGACGCCCCAGGGACGCCCGCTGGCCGGATCGAACCGGAGTGAGCGGAACGGGATTGCCATCTCGAGCGTCCAGCCGTCCTCGACCCGCCTGGTCTCGACCGACCAGACCGCGTCCCAGCTGGCGTTCACCTCCCGGCCCTCGTTGGCGACCTGCTTGTCCGACTTGGCGCCGGCCACGTTCGTGATGAACACGTAGCCGTTCTGCCGGTCACCGAAGGTGTCGAGGAGGACCTCGAAGTCGTCCTGATCCTCTTCCTTGAAGTCCTTCTTGATGTCGTTGGTGATCAGGGCGGCGGGGTCCCCATCGTGCAGATAGGCCGCGATGTAGAGGTTCCGCCGGTCGAAGGCGACCCAGACTTCGGTCTTCTCGGAGGACGGCCGGCCCTCGCTCGGTTCGCTCTGCACGAAACCGGACACGGGCTGGGCCCCGCGCCAGACGGCGTCGTCGAGGACGCCATCGAGCCGCACGGGTTCGGCCGCCGCAACCGCGGTGATGGTGGGACGTTCAGCGGCGGGCCGGCCGGTATCCCCGGGACTGGCCGCCGCGGCGAGCGCGGCAAGAGCGGCGATGATCACGGGTTCTCGGGAGCTGGGGAAACACGCCCGAGAGCCCGGATCCGCTATTCGTACCGCAAGGCCTGCATCGGATGGACCCGGGACGCTCGGCGCGCCGGAATATAGCCTGCCGCGAGGGCCACGAAACCGAGGAGGATCGCGGCCGCCGACAGGGCGATCGGGTCGAAGCCCTTCACCTCGAAGAGCACCGATTCCGCCTGCCGGCCGATGGCCACCGCCGCCAGGAGTCCGACCGTGCCGCCAACGACCGTCATCCGGCCCACCTGGCGGAGTACCAGCCCGCGCACCTTGCCGGCATCCGCGCCGAGGGCCATCCGGACCCCGATTTCGCGGGTCCGCTGGGCCACCGTATAGGCCAGCACACCGTAGAGCCCGATCGCGGCAAGCAGCGTGGCGAGCAACGCGAACCCGGACGAGAACACGCTGATCATCCGGTCGAGGAACACGTTGTCCTTGACCTGCTGGTCGAGGGTCAGCAGCGGGCCGAGAGGCAGGGTCGGATCGAGACGGCTCATGACGGAGCGGACCGTCCGGATCGCGGCGCCCGGATTGGCGGTTCGGACGTAGAAGTTGATGTCGCCGATGGTCGTGTCCTGGCGGTACGGCAGGAAGAACACCGGCGGCACGTCGCCCTTCACCTCGCTGTACTTGGCGTCCTTCATCAGCCCGACGATCTCGATGTCGAGCTCGTCCCGGCCGGTGGACATCCGCTTGCCCACCGCGTCCCGGCCCAGGTTGAACTTCTTCGCGAAGGTCTCGTTGACGATGGCCACTTTCGGCGCGCCGGCGTCATCGGCCTCGGTGAACTCCCGGCCGGCCAGCAACTGCATGCCGAGGAGCCGGAGGTATCCGGGACCGACCTGGTTGTAGCGGGCGTTCGTGTTGGTCTCCGGGTCCCGCCGGAAGCCCTCCACCGAGACGTCGGTGCCCCAGTTGTCGCCCGCGAGCACCGGGACCCGCGCGGCCGCGACCATGTCGATCCCCGGTGCCGAGCCGAGTTCTTCCTCGATGCGCCGGAAGAAATTTCGACTCCGGGCCAGGTCATAGCCGCTCAACTGGGGCGCTATCGAAAACGTCACCGCCCGGTCGGTCTCGAGGCCCAGGTCGACGCGGGCGATGTTCGCGAGGCTCCGGACGAACAGGGCCGAGGAGGCCAGCAGCGCCATGGCCACGGCGATCTGCACCGTTGCGAGCACGCCCCGGAACCGGGCGGTGCCGCGACCGCCGGACATCCGCCCGCCCCCGGACTTCACCAGGCCGAGGAGTTCCGGCCGCGATGCCTGGAACGCGGGCGCGAGCCCGAACACGAGCCCGGTGACGACCGAGAGACCGGCCGCGAACAGCAGCGCCTGCGGACTGATCGCAAAGTCCATCGAACTGGTGGCCTCCGGCGGGAGGAACGACGTGATCAGCCGAAGCGTGGCATTGGCCACGAGCAAGCCGCTCACCCCGGCGATCACCGCGAGGATCACCGATTCGGTGAGCAACTGGGTCAGCAGCTGCCGCCGGCCGGCGCCGAGGGAGAGCCGAACGGCCATTTCGAGAGACCGGTCGGCCGCCTTGGCGAGCAGCAGGCTCGCCACGTTGATGCACGCAATCAGGAGCACCATCCCGGTCACGGCAAACAGCAGGGTCAACGGCGTCCGGGCCTGCCGGGGCACGTTGCTTTGCCCCCGGATGCCCGACTCGACCGAGATTTGCTTCCCGCGGAACTCCGTCATCACGCGGTCGCTCATCCCGGCCTGCAGGGGCGCCTCGACGTCCGCCAGGATCGGCGTGTACAGGGCGTTCAGGCGGGCCTGGGCCTGCTCCTGGGTGACACCATCCCGGAGGCGGCCGAAGAGGTAGACCCAGTAGCTCCGCCGGTTCTCGAACCCGCTGAACCAGGGCGACACCACGCTTCGCATCGAGATCGGGACGTAGACCAGGGGCCGCTCGCCCAGAATCGTCGATTCGAATCCCTCCGGGGCGACGCCAAGAATGGTCATCGGATGACCGTTGACGATCAGCTGGCGACCGACGATGTCCGGCTCGGCCCCCAGCTGGTTCTGCCAGTAGCGATAGCTCACCACGGCCACGAAGTGGCCGCCGATCGTCTGGTCGTCGGCGGGCGACAGGAGCCGGCCCTTGGCCGGCGTGAGACCGAGGACGTCGAAGTAGGAGCCCGAGACGAGCAGGCCGTCGCCCCCGATGCTTCGGTTCTGGTACGACAGCGCCGCCCCGAAGTTCCGGTGCGCCGCCAGACCGGTGAGCACCTGCTGCTGGCGCTCGAGGTCCCGGAACATCGGGTAGGAAAAGACCGCGTCGCAGTTGCCGGCGGAGCTGCAACTCTGGCTGCCCGGCTTGGGACCCGGCGCGCCGAGATTGACCAGCTGCCCGGGATTCGGCACCGCGAGGGGCTTGAGCAGCAGTTGGTGGAACATCGAGAAGATCGCGGTGTTGGCGCCAATGCCGAGCGCCAGCGACGCGATGGCCACCGCGGTCACGAAGGGGCTCCGGACCAGGGTCCGGACGGCCAATTTGAGATTCGGCATGGGGGTCCTACGAACCCTCGGCCTCGAATGATTCAGTTCGGAACAGCCCCAACCTGCGTCCGGGACGTCGGGCCCACCGTCACACGGGCCGCAAACGAAACGGGGGCGCCTCCCTGGAGGCGCCCCCGTCCGCCACCGATCCCGACTTACTCGCCGGAGTCGGTGACCGGCGGCAGCGGCTCCTGCTTCGGCGGCGCGCCGGTTTCGTCTTCCGGATACCCCTTCACCGCCACGACGATGCGGTGGTGGATCGGGTCGACCTCGATGACCTCGACGTCGGCCACCTGGTTCTCCTTGACGACGTCCGCGGGGTTCTGGACGTCATCGAACCCGAGCTGCGACATCGGGGCAAAGCCCTCGAGATCGTTGCCGAGGTCGACCACGACGCCCTTGTCCATCATCCGGACGATCCGGCCCTTGATCATGGTGCCAACGGCGAGTTCCTCGCCGATCTTGAGCCACGGATCCTCTTCGGCCTGCTTGAGGCCGAGGGAGATCCGCTTGTTCTCGGCGTCGATGTTGAGCACCACCACGTCCACCGCGTCGCCCTTCTTGACCACTTCCGACGGGTGCTGGACCCGCTTGGTCCAGGACATGTCGGAGATGTGGATCAGGCCGTCGATGCCCGGCTCGATCTCGACGAAGGCGCCGAAGCTGGTCAGGTTCCGGACCTTGCCCTGGATCCGGGTGCCGACCGGATACTTCTGCGGCAGCACCATCCACGGATCCTGCTCGGTCTGCTTCATGCCAAGGGAGATCTTCTCCTCCTGCTCGTCCACCTTGAGCACCACCGCTTCGATGGTCTCGCCGATGGAGACGATCTTCGACGGGTGGCGGACGTTGCGGGTCCAGCTCATCTCGGAGATGTGGACCAGGCCCTCGATGCCGGCTTCGAGCTCCACGAACGCGCCGTAGTTGGTGATCGAGACGACCTTGCCCTGCACCCGGGTACCGACCGGATACTTCTCGGCGATGTCCTTCCACGGATACGGCTGGAGTTGCTTCATGCCCAGCGAAATCCGCTCCCGCTGCCAATCGATGTCGAGGATCTTGACCTCGACCTCGGAACCGATCTGGACCAGTTCGGTCGGGTGCGAGACCCGGCCGTAGGACATGTCGGTGATGTGCAGGAGGCCGTCGACACCCCCGAGATCGATGAAGGCACCGAAGTCGGTGATGTTCTTGACGATGCCCTTCCGGACCTGGCCCGCCTCGAGCTCCTTCATCAGGTGCTCGCGCTTGCTGGCCCGCTCGTTCTCGAGGATGACGCGGCGGGACACGACGATGTTCCGCCGGCGCTTGTTGAGCTTGATGATCTTGAACTCGAACGACTGCCCCAGGAGTTCGTCGATGTTCGGCACCCGCCGGAGCGCGATCTGCGACCCCGGGAGGAACGCGTCGACGCCCATGACGTTCACGACCACGCCGCCCTTGATCTTCTTCATCAGGGTGCCTTCGACCGGCTGATCGCTCTCGTGCGCCACGCGGATCTTCTCCCAGACCCGCATGAAGTCGGCCTTCTTCTTCGACAGCACCACGGCACCTTCGTGGTCCTCGAGATGCTCGAGGAAGACTTCGACCTCTTCACCCTCGGACGGCCGCTCCTTGAACTCGTCGAGCGGGACGGAGCCTTCGGACTTGAAGCCGACGTCGAGGATGACGGCGTTGTCGGTGATGCGAAGCACCTTCGACTTGACGATCTCGCCTTCGACGATCTGCGCCATCGTGCCCTCGTACATCGAGAGCATGCTTTCGTAATCGGCGTCGGAGTAGCTGTCGTCGTAGAGGTCGGACCGGACCCGGAGGCCCGTGGCGGTGGAGAACTGCGCGGCGCCGGACTTGTGCGGCTTGGACATGAAGCACTCGCGAGGGCCCCGAACAACGGGCCCTGGTTGAGGTGGACGAAAACCGGCCCGAACAGCCGGGCCGGAGGAGCCCTGTAGTCTAGACTAGAAGTCCTTCGGGGACAAGACCTTGCGGGCGAGCTCGACGATGCGGTCCACCTGCTCCCGGAAGCCCAGGTCGGTGGTGTCCACCGCCACCGCGTCGGGAGCGCGGCGCAACGGGGCGACGTCCCGGCCGGCGTCGGCCCGGTCCCGGGCCGCCAGCCGGACGGCTTCGGCAGCCACCTGGTCGGTGTCGAAGAGCTCGCCCCGCTGGACCAGCCGGCGGCGGGCCCGGGCCTCCGCCGAGGCGGTGAGATAGATCTTCACGGCGGCGTCCGGAAAGACGGCCGTCCCGATGTCCCGCCCGTCGAGCACCAGGAGCCGCTCGCCGACTGCCGCCTCCCGCAGCCGCTCGTTGACCCAGTCGCGCAGCGCCGCGAGGGCCGCAATTTCGGAGACGGCCGCGGTCACCTCCGGGGACCGGATCACGGGCTCGGCCGGGCGGGCATCGAGATACGGGACGATCTCGGGACCGTCGTGGCGAAGCTCCAAACCCCGGCCCTCGGCCTCCGCCAGGATCCGCGGCGCCTCGCGGGTTCCGGCGTCGAGGGCCACCCGGGTGAGGCCCCGATAGAGGGCGCCGGAATCGAGGTGATGCGCGTCAAGCGCCCGGGCCACGGCCGCCGCCGTCGACGACTTCCCCGACGCGGCCGGACCGTCGATCGCGATGACCCGCCGATTCACCGGCCCCCCGTCAGCCGACGAAGCACCTCGAAGAACCCCGGGAAACTCACGGCCGCGCAGTCGCGGTCGTCGACCGAGACCCGAGCGCCCCGGACGGTACCGAGTACCCCGAAGGCCATGGCGATCCGATGGTCGCCGTCGGTCCGGGCGGTGCCCCGGGGCGGATGGTCGCTGCCGGTGACGCTCAAGGTGTTCCCTTCTCCCTCCGCCTGGTAGCCGAGGCGTCGGAGGTTCGCCGCGATCAAGGCCAACCGATCGCTCTCCTTCACCCGAAGCTCGCCGACCTGGTGGAAGACCGTGGTGCCTTCGGCGCGGGCAGCAACGACCGCCAGGAGCGGGATCTCGTCGATGAGGGAGGGAATCTCGGCGGCGGTCACCGTCGTCGCCACCAGGCGACCGGGCGCTGCCTGGATGCTCCCGAGTGGCTCACCCAGCGACTCCCCTTCGAGCCCGACCTCAATGGCCGCCCCCATTCGGCGGAGCACGTCCAGGAACCCGGTCCGGGTGGGATTGAGGCCGACTCGCTCGACCGCGACGGCCCCGGCACCGATGAGCCCGGCGCCGACGAGAAATGCCGCCGAACTGGGGTCCCCCGGCACCGTCATGTCGAACGCACGAAACGGCGCGCCCGGTTCGAGTTCGATCCACTCATCGGCCGTCGCGACGGCGAAGCCGAGGCTCCGGAGCATGCGCTCGGTGTGGTCTCGCGAAATCCCGGCCGGCTCGCGGACCGCCACCCGGACGCCCCCGACCGCTCCCGCGAGGAGAATGGCACTCTTGAGCTGGGCGCTCGAGACCGGCAGTTCCCAGCGGAGGCCGGTCAGCCGGCCTCCGCGAACCGTCAACGGCAGCCGGTCCGCGAAGTCGGGGTCAAACCGGGCTCCCATCCGGGTCAGCGGCTCGGTGATCCGCCGCATCGGCCGGCGGCGGAGGGAACGGTCGCCGGTCAACCGGGCGGAAAACCGGTGCCCGGCCAGCATCCCGGTGAGGAGCCGGGCCGTGGTCCCGGAGTTGCCACAGTGGAGCGTCGATTCGGGGCGCCGGAACGCGCCACGGCCCCGGATCACCACAGGCGTGGCGGCCCGGAGGGGAGTGACCTCGGCCCCCAACTGGCGAAGCACCCTGGCGGTCGAGCGGGCATCGAGCGAACACAGCGGCGCCTCGACCCGGGAACGGCCCCGGGCCAAGCCGGCAAACAGCAACGCCCGATGGGTAATGCTTTTGTCTCCAGGGACGATAATCTGGCGCATGGATCCGAATGGGGCCGTCCCCATCCGGCAATCAACGCCGGTCCGGAGACGCAAAATGTTGAGATACAACTACTTAATGCGAGCGAGCCCAGTCAGGTGAAGGCCCAGAGCGAACCGAGCGGCGTCGCCGACCAGCCCGGGCAGCCCGCCGGGCCGGCCCGCGGGCCTGCCGACCTCTGGCTGCTGCCGGCCCTCGTGGACGCCGGCGTTCTGACTACCGCCCAGGCCAACGAACTGCGGCTGTCCGAGCGGCAGTCGATCTGGCTCGGGATCCTGGCGCGCGGCTACGCCGAGAGCAGCCGGATCCTGGAAACGATTTCGATCCGGTTCAGGGTCCCGGTCGCCGATCTGAGCCGGGTGGACAACCGGGTCGCCGCGCTGCTCCCGGAACAAGTTGCCCGAAAATATCAGATCCTGGCCGTCGGCGCCGACGACCGGGTCATTCGCATCGCCACCGCCGATCCCCGGGATCTGAGCCTCGAGCAGACACTCGCCTTCGTGACGGGCCGGGACGTGATCTTCCTGGCCGGCGCGCCCGACCAGATCGCCGAACGGCTCGAGGAGATCTACCGGCCGGAAGCGGCGGTCAACCGGCTGGTCAACGGGCTCAATCCGGCGGAGGTCGAGACCATCGACGAGACGCCGCGAATCGAACTCCCCAAGGACCCGTCGCTCGATGCCCCGATGGCGCGCCTGGTGGACGCGATGATTTCCGACGCGGTCCGGGAGCGGGCCAGCGACATCCACTGCGAGCCGCTGCTCGAAGGCACGTCGATCCGCTACCGGATCGACGGCGTGCTCAAGGAAGTCATGCGGCTGCCGCCCTCGGCGGGGCCCTCGCTGGTTCGCCGGGTGAAGATCCTCGCCCGGCTCGACGTGACCGACCCCCTCCATCCGCACGACGGCCGAAGTGCGATGCGGGTGGACGGCAAGGCGGTGGATCTCCGGGTGTCCACCGTACCGGTCGCTCGCCGGGGCGAGAAAGTGGTGATCCGGATCCTCGACAAGGAGAACGTCCGGTCGAGCGTCGCGGACCTGCATCTTCCGGCGGACGAGGAGACCCTGCTCGACCGCCTGCTGGGACATCGCGAAGGCATCGTGCTGGTGACCGGGCCGACCGGCAGCGGCAAGACGACGACGCTCTACGCGGCCATCAACCAGCTCAAAACCGGCCGGGTGAACATCGTGACCGTGGAAGATCCGGTCGAGTACGACGTACCGGGCATTTCCCAGCTGCAGGTCAACGAGGCGCAGGGCTTCACGTTCGCCAACGCGCTCCGATCGGTGCTTCGGCAGGACCCGGACATCGTGCTCGTGGGCGAGATCCGCGATGCCGAGACCGCAACGGTCGCCGCCCAGGCAAGTCTCTCCGGCCACCTGGTGCTGTCGACCCTGCACACCAACGACGCGCCGTCGGCGGTCGTGCGACTTCGCGACCTCGGTGTCGACAGCTACAAGATCGCGTCCGCGCTCAAGGGCGTCGTGGCCCAGCGTCTGGTGCGCCGGCTCTGCGGGGAATGCGCGGCCCCGGTCGCGCCCGAGGACATCCCCGAGGAAGCCCGGCCTCCGGCCAAGCGGGACGGGGAGATGCTGATGCGCCGCGAGGTCGGCTGCGCGGCCTGCGGCGGCACCGGCTTCAAGGGGCGGACGGCGATCCTCGAGATCATGCCCGTGGACGAGCGGGTGGCCCGGTTGGTGGGCGGGGGTGCCCTGCCAGACGAGCTGGTGTCGGCCGCGCGCGCCATCGGCATGCGGTCGCTCTGGGAAAGCGGGCTCGAGCGGGTCTGGCAGGGCGTCACGTCGCTCAACGAAGTCGTCCGAGTTCTCGGCGAGCGAATCGACGCGGATCCCGGCGCCCCGCACGCGCCGACCGCGCCGGACTCCCCGGCGCCGGCCACGGCTGCCGCCGTGTCGCCGCCCGCCGGCACCCCGACGCCGGCGGCGCCGCGGGCCCCGGCCGGCGGGGCCGCCGACCCGACCGAGCACGCGCGCATTCTCGTGGCCGACGACGATCCGCAGATGCGGCGGCTGATCCGCATGGTTCTCGAGCGGGAGGGCCACGAGGTCACCGAAGCGGCGGACGGGCTCGACGCGCTCGATGCGGTCGACGGCAAGCCGTTCGATCTCCTCATCCTCGACCTCGACATGCCCCGCCTCGACGGCATCGGCGTGCTGGAAGAGCTGCGGGCCCGGGTGCTCACGTCGAGCCTCCCGGCCATCGTCCTGACGGCCCGCACCGGTGAAACCGAGGTGAAGGCCCTGGACCTCGGCGCCCAGGATTTCCTCTCCAAACCCGTCCAGCCGGCCTCGCTCCAGGCACGGGTCCGGGCGGTGCTCCGCCGAACCCGAATGGGATAGGCTGCCCGGACTGGAACGGTCCGGGGCTTGCTACAGCCCATTAGTTTTCTGGTGATGCCGGACCTCTTCCCGGCAGGATCCGCACAATCCGGAGATCGATCATGCCCGCAGATCGGCAGAATCGAGGCCCCACGCAACGCGAATCGAAAAGCGCGTTGCTCGATGCTGCCCGGGAGGCCGTCGCCGACCGGAGGAGTCAGCCGCGCCCGCTCCCGCCCGGGAGCCGGCCCGCCGAGTCGCGCACGGCCGTCCGGGTCCTGCTGGGCCTCGTGATCGCCGCCGGGGCGGGCCTGCTGGCGGTCCGGCCGGCCTGGCTGGCCGGCCCGGCCCCCCGGGCCGAAGCCCCCGAGATCCGCGCGGCCTCGATGACCCTCTCGCTGGTGGATGCCATCAGCCGGATCAAGACCTACCGCGATACCGCGGGCCAGCTACCGGCCTCCGCGGCCCTCGCCGGGGTGCCGGATCCGGGGGTGGTGCTCACCGTCACCGGCCCCGACTCGTTCGAGGTATCGTTAGGCGAGGGCCCCGGCCGCCAGACCCTGCGGTCGACCGACTCGCTCCGGACCACGGTGGCCCAGGCCATCCGGACGCTCCAGACCCGCCAATGACCCGCCGCGGCTTCACGCTGGTCGAGATGCTCATGGTCGTCGTGATCGTGATGCTGTTGGCCGGGCTCGGGCTGCTCAAGTACATCGACCTCAAGGCCACCGCGCGGACCACGGCCCTGGCGGCCGACTTCCGGGCCGTGACCGTCGCGGCGCTCAACTACTACGCGGACCACGAGGAGTGGCCGCCGGATGCCGGACCGGG
The DNA here is from genome assembly GCA_050183815.1 of Gemmatimonadales bacterium. Lineage (GTDB taxonomy): Bacteria > Gemmatimonadota > Gemmatimonadetes > Gemmatimonadales > GWC2-71-9 > SHZU01. Next base: position 14,129 of record JBFXAY010000022.1, read on the forward strand.
CCTGGTCCCTGCGGGCCTGGAGAGCTACCTGCCCGGCGGGCTGGCGCAGTCGTTCGTCCGGCCGACCTACACGCTCGAATTCGACAACAGCCTGAGCGCGGGTGCCGGCATGGTGGCGATCGCCGTGACCAGTCCCGATACGAAGCAGATCAACAAATTCATGTCGACGTTCAGCAGCCGGGCACCGTTCTTCCAGAGCGGCGGCGGCCGGCTGAGCTACCTGATCGCGGGACCGGGCGGCGTGTTCTAGCGAACCGGGGGCCGGTCCGCCGCGCGCGGACCGGCCCCCAACCCGTTGATCCGCCGCCCGCAGCTCAGGTGATCTTCCCGCGGTAGGACAGCACCTCCGGCGCGGCCTCGGGATAGGCCGGGCTCATCTCCTCGAGGGCCCGCACCACCACGTCGGCGATCAGCTGGTCCCGGACACTCTTCCGGTCGGCCGGCACCACATACCAGGGCGCCCACTCGGTGCTCGTTTCGGCGAGCATGTCCTGGTAGGCGGCCGTATAGTCGTCCCAGAACCCTCGCTCCTTCAGATCGCCGACCTCGAATTTCCAGTTCTTGGTCGGGTCCGCCAGACGATCCTCGAGCCGTTCGCGCTGTTCCTCGCGGGAGATGTGGAGCATGAATTTGAGAATCGTGACCCCGTGATCGGTCAGGGTTCGCTCGAACTCGTTGATGTGCCGGTATCGCTTGCGCCAGAGGGTGGCCGGCACCAGTTCGTGGACCCGCACGACCAGTACATCCTCGTAGTGCGACCGGTTGAAGACACCCACCACGCCCGCCGGCGGCGTCACCTGGTGCACTCGCCAGAGGAAATCGTGCCGCAGCTCGATCGGGGTGGGCCGCTTGAACGAACTGACCTGGCAGTAGGCGGGATTGAGATCGCCGAAGACGCTCTTGATGACGCCATCCTTGCCCGCGCAGTCGCGGCCCTGCAGCACCACCAGCAGGGAACGCTTGCCCTCCGCGCCCAGGGCGAGCACCAGTTCCTCGAGACGCTTGCGGTATTTCTTGAGGCGGTCGTCGGCGTCGTCGCCCTTGGGCAGGCCGTCCGGGCCCGCCGCCATGGCGTCCGACAGCACCACCGTGGCGGGGTTGATCAGGGGTTCGAGTTTCGGTCGCATGGCATCAACGTACTTCCGGGTCCGGACCCTCGCCAACGGGGCCCGCCGCGAGACGACTCAGCGCTCGCCGAGGATCCGTTTCCGGCGCGGACTCCGGGCCCATTCGGGCGCATTGATCTCGATCGACCGCTCGACCTCGGCCGCCATCTCGTCGACGTCGTCGGTCACCCGCAGCAGGTCCAGGTCCCGCGGATCGATGGTGCCTCGGGCCGCCAGCGTTCCGCGCATGAAGTCGAGCAGGGGCTGCCAGTATTCGGTCCCCATCAGGACGACCGGAAACGCGGTGATCTTCCTCGTCTGCACCAGGGTGAGCGACTCGAAGAGCTCGTCGAGCGTCCCGAACCCGCCCGGCAACACCACGAAGGCGTAGCTGTATTTCACCAGCATCACCTTCCGGACGAAGAAGTACCGGAAGGTCACGAAGCGGTCCAGGTATTGGTTCTCGTACTGCTCCTTCGGCAGCACGATGTTGCAGCCGATCGAGCGACCGCCGGCCTCCCGGGCGCCGCGGTTGGCGGCCTCCATGACCCCGGGCCCGCCACCGGTCATGGTGGTCAGGCCGAGCCGGGCCACTCGCCCGCCCACTTCCCGGGCCAGTTGGTAGTACGGATGGTCGGCCCCGAAGCGCGCCGACCCGAACACGGTGACGCACGGGCCGACGAAGTGAAGGGCCCGAAATCCCTTGATGAACTCGCTCGAAATCCGCAGGACCCGGAGCAACTCGGACGTCCGGGACCTGGGCGCACCGAGGAATCGTTCGTGGACGACGTCGACCGAGTTGGGAATCGGCGCGGCGGGCGGCTTTTCGGCAGTAGTCATGGTCGAAGGTGCGCGCGGAGATCGACAGGGCGCAAGCGCGGCGATGGCGCCGTCATGACATGTACGAAATATTTGACATTGTGTCTGATCTTTGTTACTCTTGACGCGAAGGCCAGTCAAGGAGGCAACCATGAAAGTGCTGCTGTGGGGCATCGGCGCCGTGGTGGCGGGGCTGGGGGTGACGGCCCTGGGGATCTGGAGTCTGCGGGCCAGACAACCGCAACTCAGAGAGGCGCTGCCGGCGACGCCGATGCAGCGCCTTTCCCGTCGGGGGCTCGCCGTCGGCGCGCTGCTCACCCTTGGGCTGCTGGCCGTGGTCGGCTACTTCGGCCCGGAGCGCACGATGGAGGACGACGCGATCCGGATCGGCTTCACCCTCCTCCTGCTCGCGATCCTCGCGGTATTCGCCCTCCTGTCGCTCCGCCTGATGGCCTGGATCCGCCGCCGCGACACCGTGGTGGACGAGCGGGACCGGGCCATCCTGAGCGGGTCGCACGGACTGCGATCCGGGGCGATGCTGGTAACCCTCGCCATCTGGATGATCGGCCTCGTCGAGAGCTATCAGGCCCAGGGCTCGATGCCGCTCTACTGGCTCTATTTCATGTTCTGGTCGGTGCTGGTGGTAAGTCTGCTGACGTTTCCGCTCGGGATCCTGTTCGGTTACCGGAGCGCCTGACGGTGCCGAAAGCCGAAATCCGGAACCGGATCCGCAAGCTGCGATTCGACCACGGCGAAATGACCCAGCAGGCGCTCGCCGACCGGGTCGGGTGTACCCGGCAGACGATCGTGCTCCTCGAGCAGGAGCGGTACGTCCCGTCCCTCGCGCTGGCGCTGCGAATCGCGCGGGTGTTCGGCACACCGGTCGAGGGGATCTTCGCGCTGGCGGACGGCTGACGCCGCCGAGGTCCGGTCCCGGCGGCGTGGTTCGTTCAGGCCCCCCGTGCGGGAACCCGACCCCGACCAGATTCAGCTACAGCAGTCCGAGCCGCAGCACCCTGACGCAGCCGCCGCCGGCTTGCGGGCCCGGACGAAGGCACTCATGACCCGGCCCTGCAGCGTCGCGGCCATCGAATCCACGTCGAGCCCGGCCCCGGTGAGGAACTCGCGCGCGTCCTCGATGTCATAGACCCGAGTCGGCTCGAACGTCGGCTCGGCGAACCCGGCCCCCACCAGCAGCCGTTCGAACTCGCGCTGCTCGAGCGCACCCGCCACGCAGCCGACCCAGAGTTCCATGCTCCGCTTGGCCTCGGCCGGCAGGGCGCCCTGGGTGATGACGTCGCTCACGGCGAAACGCCCGCCCGGCTTGAGGACGCGAAAGGCCTCGCTGAGGACCCGGGCCTTGTCACCCGAGAGGTTGATGACGCAGTTCGAGATGATGACGTCGACCGAGTTGTCCGGAAGCGGAATCGACTCGATGTGGCCCTTGAGGAACTCCGCGTTGGCAATGCCTGCCTCCTGCTGGTTCCGGCGGGCGAGGGCGAGCATCTCATCGGTCATGTCGAGACCGTAGGCCTTGCCGGTGGGACCGACCCGGCGTGCGGACAGCAGCACGTCGATGCCTCCGCCGGAGCCGAGGTCGAGCACCACCTGCCCCGGCTCGAGCTGGGCGAGGGCGGTCGGATTGCCGCAGCCGAGCGAGGCGAGCACCGCGGCCGCCGGAAGTTCGGCGGTTTCCCCGTTCAGGTAGAGATTGGAGGTGATCGGGTCGGTACGGCCGTCCGGCGGGGCCGCGCCGCAGCACGAACTGGTGGGTCCGCAGCAGGACGCCTGGGCGCCGGCGGAGGCGCGCTTGGCCGCTTCGCCGTATTTCTCGCGCACGATCTGGGTCAGGTCCTGGTCCGGCGAATACGGGAGCGACATATCAAGATTCCTTGATGAGTTGGACACGAGTCAGGGCACTCCGGTTCGGTTCAGTCCTCACCCGCAGCACCGCTGCGCCAGGACGGCCAGGCGAGTGGACGGCAGCTCGCCCACGAACTCCTGGAGCTGGGCGAACGCCGCGGCGTTGAGCGAGTAGTGGGCCCAGCGGCCTTCCCGCCGGTCCGTGACGAGGCCGGCATCCCGCAGCGACTTGAGATGGAACGACAACAGGGACTGGCTGAGTTCCAACTGGTCCACCAGTTCGCAGACGCAGCGCTCTCCCCGGCGGAGGAGGTCGATGATCCGGAGGCGGTTCTCGTCGGCCAGCGCCCGAAATTGCCGGGTGAGGCGGGAGAGGTCGGCGGGGGTCGATTGAGGCATGCATCAATGTATAAACGTACGTTGATATGTCAAGTTCCCGGCCGGCCCCGGGCTTGGCCGGGAGGTCGATGTCCGGCTAGCATCCGCCCGGTCTCCGTCCGGAGTTTGCCATGGTGCTGCGTCTGGTCGCCCTGCTGTCGCTGATCGGAGTTCTCGGGACCCAGCCGAGTGCCGCCCAAGCTGCCGGGGATCCGCTGGGCCTCGATCCGATCACCCTGCCCGCCCCGCTGGCCCGGGTCCTCCGAGACTACGAAGCCGCCTGGCTGGCCGGGGACGGCGCCCGCCTCGCGGCGCTCTTCACGGATGACGGCATTCGCATGGGGGCGGGTGCCTTGCCAATCAAGGGCCGGGCGGCCCTGGCCCGGAGCCTGACCCGACCGGGCGGGGCGCTGGAACTTCGGGCGTTCGCCTATGCGATCTCGGACTCCGTCGGCTACATCTCGGGCGGGTACCGCTATCCCGGCACGGCCGGGCCCGGCGGGCAGTTCGTCCTCGCACTCCAACGGGGCCCGGGCGGCCGGTGGCTGATCGCCACCGACATCGACAACTCGGCCGGGCGTTAGGCGAGGAGCCCCCTGCTTCCCATCCCGGAGAGCCGCCGCTGATGCTGCGCGGGATCCTGTTCACCCTTGGCGCCGCCGTGCCAACGGTCCTGCCGGCGCAGGCACGCGACCTGCCCGGGGAGACCATCGGGAAGTTGCACACCGGCGATCTGGTGCGGTACCACCGGCCGGACGGCGCGGTCTGTGTCGAACGGCTGCTGGGGGTCGAACCGCCGGTGCTTCAGTTCGGGGTCAGGAACGGCGCGAGCGACTGCGGCTCGAATACCGTGAGCCTGACGGACCTGGTCCGGCTCGACGTCCGGCGGGGATCGAACGTCGGGCCGAGCGTGGTCCGCGGGTTCCTTGTCGGCGCGGCCGTTGGCGTGGCAATCGGGCTCATTCACCGGTTCGACGGCAGCTCTGCCGCCGAGTCGGCCGCGGTGAGCGGGATGACGCTCGGCGGCGTTGGCCTGCTCGTCGGTGCGGCCCACGGCGCCGGCCAGCCCCGGTGGCGGCCCGTGGACTTGAGCGGCGGCGGAACGTCCGAATCGGTGGAAAGTGCTCGGGCCGGGAATCGAACCCGGATGGGGTTTCCCCCGAGGGATTTTAAGTCCCTTGCGTCTGCCAGTTTCGCCACCCGAGCGGTTCCCTAAGTATAGCGCCCGCCCCGCCGAAGGCATTGCCGCCCGGCCCGCCGGGGCCGATCTTGTCTCCTTCCCGTTCTCCTTCGCGAGCTAGCCGATGCGCCGCGCTGCCTTGACGCTCCTCGTTCTTGCCCTGATTCAGCAGACCACCACGGCGGCCCAGGCGCCCACCGCGACGCTGGTCGTCCGGGCGGCCCGCCTGCTCGACCCAGCCACCGGCCGAATCCAGCCGAACGGCTCCGTCGTGATCGAGGGTGACCGCATCACGGCGGTGAATCCGGCCACGGCTCCGCGAGGCGCCCGGACCATCGACCTGGGCGACGTGACGCTGCTGCCCGGCTTCATCGATCTTCATACCCACATCGGCTCCGAGATCTCGGCCACCTCGCAGATCGACGCCGTGCGCAACACCGGCCTCGACTACGCCTACACGGCCCTGGCCAACGGCCGGAAGACGCTCGACGCCGGTTTCACCACGATCCGGGATTTCGGCGCCGACGTGACCGTGGCCCTGGACCGAGCGGCGGAGCGGGGCGTGGTGGTCGCCCCTCGGATCGTACCGTCACGGTACACGATCGGCATCACGGGCGGGCACTGCGACGCGACGGGTTTTGCCCCCGGCATTCTCGAGCGCGGGGAGGAAGCGGGCATCGGCGACGGGCCCTGGAGCCTGGTCCGGGCCGTCCGCTATCAGATCAAGCACGGCGCCCAGGTAATCAAGATCTGCGCGACGGCCGGCGTCCTGTCGCTCGAGGGCCCGGTCGGGGCCCAGCAGCTGAGCACGGAGGAGATGCGGGCCATCGTGGAGGAGGCCAACCGGCACGGGATCCGGGTCGCGGCCCACGCCCACGGCAACGCCGGCATCAAGGCGGCCATCCGGGCCGGCGTCACTTCGATCGAGCACGGGTCGGAACTCGACGACGAGGCCGTCGCCATGATGAAGGAACAGGGCACCTACCTCGTGCCGACGAGCTACCTGATCGACCGGATCAACCTCGCCGTGCTCCCGCCGCTGATGCGCAGCAAGGCGGAAACGATCATGCCCAAAGCGCGGGAAAGCACCGCCCGAGCCATCCGCGGCGGCGTCAAAGTGGCCTTCGGCACCGATGCCGGCGTTTACCCTCATGGCGAGAACGCCCACGAGTTCGGCGTGTACGTCAAGCTGGGGATGAGCCCGCTCGACGCTCTCCGCTCCGCCACTTCCCTGGCGGCCGAGGTCCTTGGCAAAACGGACCGCGGGGCGATCGCGCCGGGCCGGCTGGCGGATCTCGTGGCCGTCCCGGGCAATCCCCTGGAGGACATCACCGCCACCGAACGGGTGACCTGGGTCATGCTCGGCGGGAAGGTCGTGAAGGGCACCGGCTCGGAGCGGTGACACCGCCCCGCTGCCGAACCGCCGGCGGACCGAAGGGGGCCCCGAATCCGTCTTCGACCGGCCGCCGCCCTTGGCAGCGGCCCCCCGACCCGAGCAACTTCCCGCGATGCTGAAGCCCTGGCTTCCTGCCGCCGCGCTGGCCCTCGTGATCGGAGCGAGCCCGGCCGCGGCGCAAATCACGCCACTCACCGTGCCCAAGGGCACCTTCCGGTTCGACTTCTCGGGCGAATTCCGCAGCTGGGATTGGCGCTGGCTCGACGGCAAGCGAGACGAGGCCGCCGGTGACTTCAGCCGGCCCACCCTCGATGCCGCGTTCGTTCCGGCCCTGGCGCCGCTGGTCGACCCGCTCAAGACGATCACCGGCCTGAGCCAGATCGATCTCTCGCTCGGAGCGTCCTCCGCATCGACGCTCACCAATCTCGGCACGATCGGGATCGGGGGCGCGTTCGGGCTCTTCAAGGGCGTCACCCTGTTCGGCACCGTCCCGATCGTGAGCGTAAAGGTCGAGCCCCGGTTCGTGATGTTCACAGACAACGCCACGGCCGGGGCCAACCCGCTGCTCCATGACGCGAACGCGTTCAACAATCACCGGGCGTTCATCGGGGAACTTCAGGCGGCGGCGGCCACGCTCAACACCCGGATCAGCGGCGGCTTCTACACCGACGCGACCCAGCTGGCCCTGGCCCAGACCACCCTCACCAGGACTCAGGCGCTGGCCACGGCATTCGAGATCCTGCTGGCCAACTCCAACTACTTCCTCCCGCGCGCCACCAGCGCCGTCGGGGTGGCCGTGCTGCAGACGATCACCGACCTGAGGCAGACACTCGAGACGCTGCAGTTGGCGGGGGCCGTCGCCACTACGCCCAATCTGCCGGTGAGCGGCATCGACGCGGCCCTGTTCAACGAGTACCTCACCGACCCCGAGGGCCCGATCCAGGCCCGGCCGCTCGACGAGGTGCCGGTCTACTCCTACCTGGGCGACATTGAGCTGGGCGCCGCGGTGGCGCTGGTGGACCGGTATCCGAGCTCGTCTTTCGGGTCCGGTATCCGGGCCTGGGCCAAGACGACCGTGCGCCTCCGAACGGCGCAACTCGCGAACCCCAATCGTTTTCTGGATCAGGGCTCCGGCGATCGGCAGCCTGATGTGGAAATGATGCTAATAGGCGACGTTGCCCTCGGGCGGTTCGGAGCCCGGCTGGCCGGTGGTTACAACCTGCAGCTACCTGGCAATCAGAATCGCCGGGTCACGAGCCCCGCGAGCCCGATCGCCGCGCTCACTACCCTGGCCGGGGTCCGGCGCGATCCGGGCGACGTCCTGCTCCTCAGCGCCCAGCCGTTCGTCCGGCTTGCCCCCTACCTCTCGCTTTACGGCGGAGTGGACTACTGGAGCAAAGGCGCCGACGTCTACACCTACGTGGCCGGCCAGCCCCCAGTCGACGGGGTAGATATCAACGTCCTGGCCGAGCGGTCAAAGACCGACGCGGTGCTCTTGTCCGGCGGCCTGAGCTATTCCCACACCGGCCTCAACAAGCGCGGCCTCCGGGGGCTCCCGATGGACGCCAGCTTCCGGTATCAGCGGACCCTGCGATCGGGGATGGGGGCCCTGCCGGACGCCAACACGGTGGGGATCGACCTCAGGTTCTACACCCGGCTCTTCGGCCGGGGCAACTAGCGCGACAACAGCGCGAGCGCGTGGCGCCGGGCCGAGTCGCTGTCCGGGTCGCCGAGCATCCGGGCCACCTCGGTGACCCGGTCTTCGCCGTGGAGCACGTCCACGGCACTGGTGGCCATCCCACTCTTCGCGCGCTTGGTCACCACGAGGTGGCGGTCGGCCCGCGCGGCGATGGTGGGCAAGTGGGTGATGACCAGCACCTGGTGGCGGCCCGCCACGTCGGCGAGGGCCTCGGCCACCTGGGCGCCCACTTCGCCGCCGACGCCCTGATCGATCTCGTCGAACACGAGCGTCGGGATCCCGTCCTGGCGGGCCAGGGCGACCGTGAGCGCCAGCATCAGCCGGGACAGTTCCCCACCCGACGCAGCTTTGTGAACCGGCCGCCGGTCGAGCCCGACGTTGAGCTGCGCGGTGAACTGGACCGTCTCGCCGCCGTGCGGCCCGATCGCGGCCAGCGGCAGCAGGGTGACCTCGAACCGCCCCCCCGCGAGGCCAAGCTTGGGCAACTGGCGATTCACCGCCCGGGCCAGGCGATCCCCGCCGATCTTGCGCCGCTCGCCGAGTGACTTGGCGGCCGCGGCCAGCGCGGCCTCAGCGGCGGCTTTCTTCGAGGCGATGGTCTTGAGGTCGAACTCCGCCCCATCAACCAGATCCAGCTCGGCGGCGGACTCCGCCCGCCTCGCCAGGACCTCCGCCACCGACGCGCCGTATTTCTGAAACAGCCGGTCCAACTGGCCACGGCGGTTCTCCATCTCGGCGAGCCGGCCCGGGTCGTCGTCGATGCCGCCGGCGTAGTCGCGCGCCTGACGGGCCAGTTCCTCGAGCGCGGCGTAGGCCTGGTCGAGCAGCGGCCGCCACTCGGCCGCCGAGGGGTCGATGCGTTCCAGCTGGGCCAGCGTCCGCTCGGCGGCGTGGAGCGCCTGCAAGGCGCCGTCGTCCTCGCCGTCGATCGCGGCGGCGATCCGCTCGCCCTGGGAACGGAGCTCCTCGGCGTGCGCCAGGCGGCGGATGTCCGCGTCGAGCCGCTCATCCTCCCCTGGGGCGAGCTTCGCGGCGTCGATCTCGCGCACGACGTGGCGGAGGTAGTCCGCCTTGCGGCGCACCTCGTCCCGGCGCCCGATCAGGGCTGTTTCCTCTTCCTCGAGGACCGTGAGCGCCGCATGCGCTTCGGCGACGGTGCGGGCGTCCGCCTGGCCGCCGGCGTACCCGTCGAGCAGATCGCGCTGGGTCTCCGGCTGAAGGAGGGACACGGTCTGGTGCTGGCCGTGAAGGTCCGCCAGCCGCCCGCCGAGTTGTTCGAGGGCGGCGACGGTGGTGGGGCTGCCGTTGACCCAGGCCCGGGAGCGGCCCTCGGCCGACACCTCGCGGCGGATCACGATGCGTTCGTCCGCCGGATCGAGACCGAGAGTCTCGAGCAATCCAGCGATGCCCTTCGGGGCCGGCTCGAACACGCCTTCGACGATCGCCTTCGACGCCCCGGGCCGGACGGCACCACTGTCGGCCCGGCCGCCGAGAAGGAGCGCCAGAGCGTCCACCAGCATCGATTTGCCCGCGCCCGTTTCGCCGGTGAGCGCGTTGAGGCCTGCGCCGAGGTGGAGGGTGACATCCGCCACGGTGACAAGATCGCGGACCCGGAGTTCGGTGATCATCGGCGCGGCGGGGCCGTCAGTTGACCGTGTCCCGCTCGGCGAGATCGCCCCAGCGGAGACTTTCGCGCAGCCGGCTGAAATAGCTGCGGGCGCCGAAGCGGATCAGGAGCACGTTCCCCGGGCTCCGGGCCATCTCGACGGCGTCATCGGGGCCCAGCGTCATGGCCTGCTGGCCGTCGACCGAGATCAGCAGGTCCTCGGTCCAGCCGCTGACCGGCTCGATCCGGATCTTGAGACGGCTGGAAATGACCAGGGGCCGGACCGCGAGGGTGTGAGCGCAGATCGGCGTGATGACGACCGCCTCGACGCCGGGCGCGATGACCGGGCCGCCGGCTGAGAGCGAGTAGGCCGTCGACCCCGTCGGCGTGGCGATGATGAGCCCGTCGGCGCTGTAGGGGCCGACGTCCTGGCCGTCCACCTTGACGGCGAGCTGGATCATCCGGGCGACGCCCGCCTTGTGGACGGTGACGTCGTTGAGCGCGGGCGGCAGGGTGAACCGGGTGCCGGCCGAGTTGACGATCTCGGTGCCGAGGACGAGGCGCTGTTCGACCGAATAGTCACCGCCGGCGAGGCGGACGAGGGCCGAATCGAGTTCGAGCCGGGTGCAGGAGGTGAGGAAGCCGACCCGGCCGAGGTTGATGCCGAGAATCGGCACCGGCTTGCCGCCGATGGCGCGGGCGCCCCGCAGCAGCGTCCCGTCGCCGCCTAACGTCAACAGCGCGTCGAGTTCGGCCACCCCGATGGGCGGCATCGGCCGGTCCCAGAGCGGGGCGAGCTCCGGTTCGGTGTAGAAGGAGATCCCGAGACCCGGAGCACGAGCGGCCATCCCGGAAAGGATGGCCGCCAGTCCGCCGTAGCGGGGGTTGCCGACGACGCCGACGTTCATCGCGCCTCGAGGCTACCCTCGTGACGGAGCGCGGCCACCCGCTCGGCGATGCCCGAACCGGTCAGCCCGTAGTGGGCGAGCTGCTCCGCCCGGGGCGCCTGCTCGACGATCTCGTCGGCCACACCCATGGCATGGACCCGGACCTCGGGGGCCAGCTCCGCGACCTCGCGGCCGAGGTACGCGCCGAACCCGTTGACGACGATGCCCTCCTCGACGACGACCAGGAACCGGTGCCGCTCGACGAGGCGTTCGAGCATCGGCCGATCGTACGGCTTGAGGAAGCGGCAGTTGACGACCGTCGCGTCGATCCCGTCCGCCGCGAGCCGGACCGCGGCGTCGAGCGCCGGTGCGACCATGGTCCCGACGGCGAGAATCGCGGCGTCCTTCCCTTCCCGGAGCATCTCCCAGCTGCCGAACGGAACGGCCGGAATCGACGCGACCGGTTCCGTCTCGGTGGGTGCCTTGTCGCGGGGATACCGGGTGCAGAACGGGCCGTCGTTATGCCCGAGGCCGGTCTTCATCAGCCCGATGAGTTCGTTCCCGTCCTTCGGGGCGGTGACGACCATCTCCGGCACCGCCAGCATGTAGGCGATGTCATAAAGACCCATGTGGGTCTGGCCGTCTTCGCCGACGAGGCCCGCGCGATCCATGCAGAACATCACCGGCAGGTGCTGAATGGCGATGTCGTGAATGATGTTGTCGAACGCCCGCTGGAGGAACGTCGAGTAGATCGCGCAGACCGGCCGGACGCCCTGGGTGGCCAGACCGCCCGCAAACGTGACCGCGTGCCCCTCGGCGATGCCGACGTCGAAGAACCGGTTCGGCCACCGCTTCTGAAACACGTTGGTCCCGGTGCCCGAGGGCATGGCCGCCGTGATGACGACGAAATCCCGATGATCTTCGGCCAGGGCCGTGAGCCCGTCGCCGAAGACCTGGGTCCAGGTGGGCGGGCCGCTCGCTTTCTTGCGGGCTTCGCCGGTTTCCGGGTCGTACGCGGCCAGGCCGTGCCACTTTTCCCGATTGGCCTCGGCGTAGGCAAAGCCCTTCCCCTTCTCGGTCAGGACGTGCACCACCCGCGGGCCGGTCAGCCCCCGGACGAACCGGAAGGTGTCGCAGAGCTTGGGCAGGTCGTGGCCGTCGATCGGCCCGAAATACCGGAAGCCCAGTTCCTCGAAGAACATGCCTTCGGAGAAGAGATTCTTGGCGCTCTCCTCGACGTTGCGGGCGAACTCGACGACTTCCGCGCCGAAGACCTTGCCGGCCTTGAGGGTGAGGGACTTGATCACCTCGCGCATCCGGTTCGTGAACGGGCTCGCCACGATCCGGCCGAGGGTCTTGCTGATCGCGCCGACGTTGGGCGAGATCGACATCCCGTTGTCGTTGACGACGAGGATGATGTCCCGGTCGGAGTGACCGGCGTTGTTCATGCCCTCATAGGACAGGCCGCAGGTAAGCGCGCCGTCGCCGACGACCGCGGCCACCTTGTAGTCGAGGCCGAGGAGATCGCGGGCGGTGGCCATCCCGAAGGCCGCGGACATGGCGGTACCGGCGTGGCCGGCCCCGAAGTGGTCGTGGTCGCTTTCGGTCCGCTTGAGGAAGCCGGACATCCCACCCTGCTGCCGCAGGCTATCGAATCCCTCGTTCCGCCCGGTCAGCATCTTCCAGGCATAGGCCTGATGCCCCACGTCCCAGACGATCTTGTCGGTGGGGGACTCGAATTCGTAGAGGAGCGCGATGGCCAGTTCGACGCAGCCGAGGCTGGCGCCGATATGGCCGCCGGTGATCGAGCAGGCCTGAATGAGCCGCTCCCGCATGTCCTGGGCGAGTTCCGGCAACTGGTCGCGCCGCAGGCGCTTCAGGTCCGCTGGCCCGTTGATCTGAGGCAGCAATGTCATTCGGATCCCTCAGGATGGTCGTCTGACAATATAATGCGCCAAACTGACCAGGGATGGCGAGTCCACCCCTCCCCGGGCCAGGCACTCGAGGCCTCGGTCCACCAGCCGCCGGGCCTCTTCCCGGGCTCCGTCGACCCCCAGGAAGCTCACGTAGGTCGACTTCTGGAGGGAGGCGTCCCGCCCGGCCGTCTTGCCGAGCTGGGCCGTCGTGGCGGTGGCGTCGAGGACGTCGTCGGCCACCTGGAAGGCCAGCCCGATGTCCCGGCCGAACCCGGCCAGGGCCTCGACGACCCGGCCCTTGGCACCCGCCGCCAGGCCGCCCACGACACAGGCGGCCTCGATCAGGGCGCCGGTCTTCCGGGCGTGAATCTCGGTGAGCTGGCCGGCCACGAGCGAGCAGCCCTCGGCCTCGAGGTCGAGCCACTGGCCGCCGACCATGCCGCGAATCCCGCTCGCCGTGAGGAGGGTCCGGCTGATGGCCTGGCGGATCGCCGGCGCGAGGCCCAGTTCCTCGGCGGCCTCGCCGAGGACCTCGACGGCGACGGGCACGAGGAGATAGCCGACCCGGGTGGCGATGACCGGATCGAACACCACGTGGGTCGTCGGCCGGCCGCGCCGCTGGGCATCGTCGTCCATGCAGGGCAGGTCGTCGTGCACCAGCGAATAGGTATGAATGATCTCGACGGCCGCCGCGAGCCCGGCGATCCCGGCGCCGGTGCCGCCGGCCGCGCGGTACCCCGCCAGGACCAGGGCCGGGCGGACCCGCTTGCCGGCGGTGCCTAACGCATATCGGAGGGCCCGGCCGAGGTCGCCCGGGGTGCTCTCCTCGAGCCGGCGGCCCACCGCCGCCAGGCGTTCGTCGGTGAGCTCCCGGGCCTCGGCCAGGAGGCTGGCCGCCGCCGCCTCAGCCATCCAGGCGGGTGAGGCGCAGCACGCCCGCGGCGTCCTCGAGGACCCGTTCGACGCGCGCCTCGGCCTCGGTCAGCCGGGCCTGGGCACTCTTGAGCCGCCCGACGCCTTCCTCGAACAGCGTCAAGGCGCGATCGAGATCGAGTTCGTCGCCCTCGAGGGCTTCGACGATGGCTTCGAGACGCGCCAGATCGGCGCTCAGGGGATCGGGGCTCATTCGGCTCTCGCGGGAAGGTCGCCGTCGGAGACGCGCAGGGTGAACGGATCGCCGGGTTTGAGCTGCCGGCGGCGGCGGACCACCCGGCCCTCCGCCGTTCGGGCCACGCTGTATCCCCGGCCCAGTACGGCGAGCGGCGACAGGGCATCGAGGGAGGCCGCCAGGCGTTCGAACCGCCGGCGCCGGTCGAGAACCTGCATCCGGATCCCCGCCTCGGTGCGTTCCGACGCCCGGCGGACTCGTTCGGCCATGACGCGGGTCCGCCGGCGAAGTCCGGCCGCCAGGCGGCTCGTCAGCGACGACAGATGCCGCGCCACCTCCGCGCGGTCCGGCAGGGCGATCGCGGCCGCCGCGGACGGCGTGGCCGCTCGCACGTCGGCGACGAGATCGGTCAGGGTGACATCGGTTTCATGGCCCACCGCCGAGATCGAGGGCATCGTCAGCGCGGCGAGGGCCCGACAGACCGGCTCGGTGTTGAAGACTGCCAGATCCTCCCGCGCGCCACCGCCGCGCGCGACGATGCAGAGATCGACGGCGTCGAGGCGGTTCACCTGCTCGAGGGCCGTGACCAGCTCGTCGATCGCTCCGTCTCCCTGAACCCGGGCCGGCACCATCACGATCCGGACGGCGGGCCAGCGGCGTCGCGCCACGGTCAGGATGTCGTGGAGCACCACGCCGTCGGCGCTGGTCACGACCGCGATGGTCCGCGGAAACGGCGGCAGCGGCCGTTTCCGCCCCGGGTCGAGGAGACCGTCCTGAGCCAGCCGCTCGCGCGCCTGCTCCAGTGCCAGCTGCTGCATCCCGACCCCGGCGGTGGGCAGCAGACTCACCCCCGTGACCCGGAGTTCGCCGCGTTTGGCCCAGACGGTCGGCCGACCGAGGAGATAGACCTCCGCCCCCTCGACCGGCTGGGTCCGGATCCGGCGAGCGTTGGTGCTCCAGATGACGCAGCGGACCTGGGCCTGGTCGTCCTGCAGGGTGAAGTACCAGTTGCCGGGACCCTGCACCTTGAGCCCGGTGATCTCGCCTTTGATCCAGACCTGGCCGACCGACTCGGCCCGCTCTTTCAGCGTCTCGACCAACTCGGCGATGGCGAAGGCGCCGCGGCCGGACGACTCCGAACGCGCCACGCGATTCGCCGCCGTGCGGTCCTGGAGCGCGCCGGCGGCCTCGGACCGCGGTTCGGAGTCAGGTGCGCCGCCGCCGGTTCCGAAGAGATCGTCGGCCGCCGGCTGGCGCCGCTTCCTCATCCGGCTCCGGCCAGCTGTTTCGCGGCCTGGAGCGTGTTCATGAGCAGCATCGCGATGGTCATCTTCCCCACCCCGCCCGGCACCGGCGTGATCGCACTCGCGACCTCGGCGACCGGGTCGTACGCCACGTCGCCCACGATCCGGTAGCCCTTCGGCCGGGAGGCGTCGGTCACCCGGTTGATCCCGACGTCGATGACGACGGCACCGGGCTTCACCATGTCGGCGGTGACGAATTCGGGCCGACCGATGGCGACGACGAGAATGTCCGCCATCCGGGCGAGCCCGGGCAGGTCCCGCGACCGGCTGTGACAGATGGTGACGGTGCAATTGCCGCCGGGCGTATCCTGCACCAGGAGGCTCGCCATCGGCTTGCCGACGATGTTCGAGCGGCCGATGATCACCGCGTGGGCGCCTTTGGTCTCGATCCCCGACCGAATCAGCATCTGCTGGACGCCGAACGGTGTCGCGGGCCGGAACGCGGTCCGGTCGCCGACGGAGAGACGGCCGACGTTCATCGGGTGGAACCCGTCGACGTCCTTGGCCGGGTTGATCCGAAGCAGCACCCGCTCGCTGTTGATGTGCTTGGGCAGCGGCAACTGGACCAGAAAGCCGTGAATCTTCGGATCGGTGTTGAGGCGGTCCACCACGGCGAGGAGTTCGTCCTCGGAGGCCGTTTCCGGCAGCCGGATGGTCTCCGAGTGCATCCCGGCCTCGACGCAGGCCCTGCCCTTGCTGGCGACGTAGACCTTGCTGGCCGGATCCTCGCCGACGATCACCACGGCAAGCCCCGGTTGAATTCCCTTGCCGACCAACCGGGCGACGTCCGTGGCAAGGTCGCGCCGAATTTCCTCGGCCAGTGTGGTGCCGTCGAGGACCCGCGCGCTCACTTCGCCACTCCCATCGCTCTCGTCTCCCTGATGACGGTGACCCGGATCTGTCCGGGATACTGCAGTTCGCTCTCGATCCGCTTGGCGATCGTTTCCGCCAGTTCCTGGGCCTTGGCGTCGTCGATCTTCTCGGGCACGACGATCACCCGGACCTCGCGGCCGGCCTGGATCGCGTTGACCTTGTCCACGCCCTCGAATCCGGTGGCGATCTCCTCGAGCTTGGTGAGTCGCTTGACGTAGGTCTCGAAGGCCTCGCGCCGGGCGCCCGGACGGGAGCCGCTGATCGCGTCCGCGGCCTGCACCAGGACCGACTCGATGGTTTCGTGCGGGACATCGTCGTGATGGGCCGCAATGCAGCCGATGACCGCCGGATTCTCCTTGTATTTCGTGGCCATCTCCACGCCCAGCTGGACGTGGGTGCCTTCGCTCTCGTGGGTGAGGACCTTGCCGACGTCGTGGAGGAGGCCGCCCCGTTTGGCCAGCTGCACGTCGAGGTGGAGTTCGCCCGCCATCATCCCGGCGATCCAGGCCACTTCCTTCGAATGCTCGTAGATGTTCTGGCCGTACGAGGTCCGATAGCGCATCCGGCCGATCAGCTTGACCATCTCGGGATGGAGGCCGTGGATCCCGGTTTCGTAGGCGGCCTGTTCGCCCAGCTCCACCAGCTGCTCGTCGAGGTCTTTCTGGATCTTCTTGACGATCTCCTCGATCCGGCCCGGATGGATCCGGCCGTCCTGGATCAGCGCGTCCAGAGCCCGGCGGCCGACCTCGCGCCGGATCGGGTCGAAGCAACTGACGATGACGGTGTCCGGGGTGTCGTCGATGATCAGGTCGACGCCGGTGGCCATCTCGAACGCCCGGATGTTCCGGCCCTCGCGGCCGATGATCCGGCCCTTCATCTCGTCGCTGGGGAGCGCCACCGCCGCCACCGTCGTCTCGGCGGTGTGTTCGGCGGCGACCCGCTGGATCGCCATGGCGATGACCCGCTTCGCCTCGCGCTCGGCGTTTTTCTTCGCCTGGTCCTTGATGTCGCGGGCGAGCGCCTGGGCCTGGGAGCGGGCTTCGTCCTCGACCCGCTGGAGGAACTCCTTCCGGGCCTCCTCGACCGACAGGCCGGCAATCCGCTCGAGCCGCTGCCGCTGCTCGTGGACGACCGCCTCGATTTCCTTGGTCTTGCCCTCGAGGGAGAGTTCCTTCTGGGAGAGCGCGCCTTCCCGGCTGCTGATGCCCTTGGCCTGGCGCTCCACGTCCTCGCTCCGGCGGGCGAGGGTCTTTTCCCGCTCGTCGAACCGGCGCTCCGCCCGGTCCAGCTCTTCGCGCCGGCGGCCGAGGTCGCGTTCGGTTTCTTCGCGGAGGCGGAGGGCCTCCATCTTGCCTTCGACGAGGGCGGCGGCCTTGGCCTTGTCCGCTTCCTCCCGGCCGCGGGCGGCGGCGGTTTTCGCTTCCCGTTCCGCGGCCGCGATCAGGCCCGCCCCGTCGCGCTGTTTGGCGCGGAGCGCCGCGCCGTATCCGAGCCACGCGAGCACCGCGCCCACGAGCACGCCTCCTCCGGCGAGGAGCAGGCTGGTCATGTCCAGCATCGATGTATTCCCCGAGCGCGCGCGACACCGATCGCCGCACCTTATAGTTTAGTCCTGCCCTCCACCGCCCCGCCGTTCGAGGGGCACCAACCGAGCCAACTGCTCGGTGACCTTCGCGATCCGGGCGAGATTCGCTTCCTCCGCACCCCGGACCTGGAACAATTCGTCGGTGACGGCCAGGCCGGCCAGGATGGCCGCCCGCTGAGCGTCGACCGTCGGCATCGCGGCCCGGATCCGCTGGAACTCGGCGTCGAAATGCGCGGCCACGCGGGCCGTGTAGTCCGCCGAATGGTCGGAGCTCACCAGGAGCCGGTGGCCTCCGATCGTGACTTCGACCGCCTTGCCGCTCATCGGCCCGTCCTCGCGGTCATCCGACCTCCCCGCCGACCTGGTCGCCGACGAAACGAAGCCGGGTCCGGAGCTGCTCGACCTGTTCGCGGGCGTGGGCAATCCGCTGCCGGAGTGCCTGGTTCTCCGCTTCGAGCTCGGTGACCTGCTGCCGGGCCGCGGCCAGATCGGCGGGCGTGACCGCCGGCACCCGGTTGCGGGCCTCGTCCAGTTCGGTCTCCGCTTTGAGGCAGCGGCGGCGCCAGCCCGCCAGCTCGTCCTCGAGCAGGGCGGCGATCTGCTCCAGTTCGCCGAGCCGATCAGGTCCGCTGTTTGACGCCAAGCTGTTTCTCCACGACGGCCCGGATTCTCGTGACCGCGTTCTCGATCTCGTTGTCCTTGAGCGTGCGGTCCCGGCCCCGGAACACGAACCGGAAGGCGACACTGCGAGTCCCTTCCGGGATCCCGGCTCCGCGATACTCGTCGATCACCTGGACGGCCTCGAGCATCCCGCCACCTGCCCGCCGCGCCTCCGCCACGATCCGCTCGGCCGTGACCTCGGCCGGCACGATCAGGGCCAGGTCTCTCGTCGCCGCCGGCTGCGTGGGCGGCGGGGCGAAGGGCGCCGGGGCCCGCGGGGCCGGATCAATCTCGAGTTCGAAGCCGAAGACCGGGCCGGCCCATGGCGGGGCGTCCGCCGTCTCGGCGCCGGCCCGGCCGACCATCCGGTCGCCGACCGCGGCAATCAACTGGCCGTTCTGAACTTGTACCGAGGCCCGGGGATTCGCCAGTGAGACCGCCCGGGTGAACACCCCCTTCAGGTCCCACCAGTCCACGTCGGGGGTGCGTCCCCCATCGGTGAAATGGGCCGGCTCCCGGGCGCCGGTCAGCACCGCCGCGACCCGCGTGGTTTCGGCCGGCCGGCCCGTCGGGGTGGCTTCGAACGCCGTCCCGATCTCGAACAGACGCACGTCCCGAACCTGGTTGGCCCAGTTGGCCTCCACCTGCCGCAGGAGTCCCGGCACCAGGCGCTCCCGGAGAAAACCGTGGTCGGCCGAGAGGGGGTTCTCCACCGGTACGGCCGCGGGCCCGGTGGCCGGGCCGATCGGGAGGAGAATCGTTTCGAACAGGCCCTCCGCCGTGAGACCCCGCCGAACCAGCTGGGCGGCGATTTCGGAAGGAGCGTCGGTCTGCCCCCCGGCCCGGAAGGGACGGAGTTCGTCGGGCAACCGGTCGTAGCCGTAGATCCGGGCGACCTCCTCCACCAGATCGATCTCCGTCGTGAGATCCCGGCGCCAGCCCGGCACGTCCACCGCGAGGCGGGCGTCCTCCGGCTTGGCCAGGACGGTCGCCCCGATGGCCACCATGGTCTGCTCGATGGCCGTCACGCTCAGGTCGACGCCGACGATCTGAGCCACCCGGGCCTGCCGGAGAAACACCCGGGGCGGATTGGACGGTTCGGGCCAGACGTCAACGGCGTCGATGAGCCGGCCGCCGGCCGTGGCCAGGACCAGGTCGATGGCTCGCCGGAGGGACTCGGGCAGCCCGAAGAGATCGGTGCCCCGTTCGAACCGCTGGCTGGCTTCGGTCGGGAGATCGAGGGCCCGCCGGGTCGCCCGGGTCTGGGCCGGATCCCACCAGGCGGCCTCGAGCACGACCGTGGTGGTGGTCCCGTTCACCTCGCTGTCGTGCCCGCCCATGACGCCCGCGACGCCCACGGCTCCCGCACCATCAGCAACGACCGTCATGGCGAGGTCGAGGGTGCGCTCGGACTCGTCGAGGGTGCGCAGTTTCTCGCCCGGCCGGGCGAGCCGCGCCTCGAGGCGGCCGCCCCGGAGGCGGGCACCGTCGTACGCGTGGAGCGGCTGCCCCAACTCGAACATCACGTAGTTGGTGATGTCCACCAGATTGTTGATGGCCCGCTGGCCCACGGCCTCGAGCCGCCGCACCAGCCACTCGGGCGACGGACCGACCGCCACGCCCTCGAGGACGGCGGCGGTGAACCGCCGGCAGCTCGACTCCGGGTCGATCCGGATCTCGAGCCCGTCCGGCAGGGCGGCACCGGCGGCGAGCGTGGCCGAGGTTCCCTCGCCCCGGCGCACCGTGGCACCGACGGCGGGATTGGCGCCGGGAATCGCGGGGAGCCGGTAGGGCACCTTGAGCGACGCCGCGAGTTCCCGGGCCACGCCCTTGTGGCCGAGGAGGTCGCCGCGCATCGGGGAGACGTCGAGCACCAGGCGTTCGTCCCCGAGGCCCAGGACCTCGGTGATGGGCGTGCCGGCCGCCGCCTCGGTCGTGAGCGTCATCAGGCCGTCGTGTTCACCGCCGAGGCCCAGTTCGTCGGGTGAGCAGAGCATGCCTTCGGAGATCTCGCCCCGGAGCTTCCGCTTTTCCAGCGTGAGGCCGATGGGCAACGTGGTGCCGACCGGGGCGAACGGATACTTCCCGCCTAACGTGACGTTCGGCGCGCCGGTCACGACCTGGCGGCGCTCGCCGCCGCCGATGTCCACCTGGCAGACGGAGAGCCGGTCCGCGTTGGCATGCGGCTTGAGTTCGGCCACGTGCCCCACGACGACCGGGGCGAGGCCCTCGAAGAGCGGCTCCACCGCGTCCGCCGGGAGCCCGAGCATGGCGAGCCGGGGCACCAGGTCCTTCACGTCGAGCGGCTGCCCCAGAAAGGCTTCGAGCCAGCGACGGGAGACGTTCATCGGGCCTCTCCCGCGAACTGGCGCAGCAGGCGCATGTCACCGCTGTAGAGGTAGCGGATGTCGGGCAACCCGAACCGGTTCATCGCGACCCGCCCGGGCCCCATGCCGAACGCCCACCCGGAGTAGCGCTCCGCGTCCACCCCGGCATTGGCGAGCACGGCGGGATGCACCATGCCGCAGCCCAGGATCTCCATCCAGCCCGTCTGCTTGCACGCGGGGCAGCCGCCGCCGTGGCACAGCTGGCACTCGACATCCAGCTCGGCCGACGGTTCCGTGAACGGGAAGTACGACGGACGGAACCGGACCTTGGTCGCGGCGCCGAAGAACCGCCGGACGAAGTGCGTCAGCGTCGCCTTGAGGTCGACCAGGCCGATGCCCTCGTCCACGGCCAGCCCCTCGATCTGGGCGAACGCCGGGGCGTGGGACGGATCGAACGGGTCGTTGCGGTAGACCATGCCGGGAATGACCACCCGGTAGGGCGGCGGCCCGGCGAGCATCGTCCGGATCTGCACCGGGGAGGTGTGGGTCCGCAGCAGCAGCCGGCCCCCGGTCCTGCCGCCCGCACCCCGGGCCTCCTCGGTGGGTCCCGAGAGGAACAGGGTGTCGTGGGCGTCGAGCGCCGGATGATTTTCCGGAAAGTTGAGGGCAAAGAAGTTCATCCACTCGTCCTCGACCTCGGGGCCGACGGCCGTCGCGAAGCCGAGACTGCGGAAGATCTCGCAGATGTCCGCCACCGCCCGGGTGACCGGGTGGTCGGCGCCGACCCAGCGGTGCCGGGCCGGCATCGTGAGGTCGAGCCCCGCGGCCCCCGCGGGCCGGCCGTCGGCCAGGCCGGCTTCCCGGGCGGCGAACGCGGCTTCGAACGCCGTCTTCACCTGATTGACGGCGGCCCCATAGGCGCGCCGATCGTCCGGCGGCAGGTCGGGCAGCTTCCGGAGCAGTGCGGTCAGGGTACCCTGCTTCCGCCCGAGCACGGCGATCCGCTCGGTCTCGAGCGCGGCGGCACTCAAGCCGGCGACCGCGTCGACCCGGGACAGCAGTTGGTCGAGTTCGGGATATCCGGTCGGTTCCATACGTTTCCTGGTTCGAGTCCCCAACGCGAAGTCCCCCGCGTTCACCGGTGGGGCGCCCGCGGGGGAGTTCGTTGGATCAGTTCACACGGATCGACGACTCAGGCGGCCCCTTTGGCCAACTCGGCCAGCCTGGTAAACGCGTCGGTGTCCGCCACGGCGAGTTCGGCCAGCATCTTCCGGTCGATCTCGACGCCGGCCTTCTTGAGACCGGACATGAACCGGTTGTAGGACAGGTCGTGGGTCCGGGCCGCCGCGTTGATCCGGGTGATCCAGAGGGCCCGGAACTCGCTCTTCTTCTTGCGGCGGTCGCGGTAGGCGTACCGCATGGCCCGCTCGACGGTTTCCTTGGCCGCCTTGTACAGCTTGCTCCGGCCGCCGCGCGCTCCCTTGGCGGCTTCCATGTACTTCTTCTTGCGCGCGTGGTGCGCGACGTTGCTCTTTACCCGAGGCATCGTTGATCTCCCGTTAGGCCAAGAGCAGCTTTTCGACCCGCCCGAAATCGGCGGAGCTCACCAGCGCCGGCTTGCCCAGTTTGTTCTTCCGCTTGCGCGTCTTCTTGGTGAGGATGTGGCGGCGGTTGGCCTTCGACCGCTTGATCTTGCCGCTCCCCGTCATGGTGAACCGCTTCATGGCGGCCCGCTTGGTCTTCTGCTTCGGCATTGCTCCTCGCTCGTATGCGCCGGCCGGCCGCCTATTTGGGGCCCAGCACCATCGTCATCGTCCGCCCTTCGACCCGGGCGTCGAACTCCACCTTGCCGATGTCCGCCAGGGTTTCGGCCACGCGGTCGAGGACCGCCTTGCCGAGGTCGAGCCGGGTCACCTGCCGCCCGCGGAACATCATCGTGACCTTCACCTTGTTGCCTTCCGTCAGGAACTCACGCATGTGACGAACCTTGAACTGAAAATCGTGTTCGTCGATGCCGGGCCGGAACTTGATCTCCTTGATCTCGATGACGTGCTGCTTCTTCTTCGCCGCCCGCGCCGCCTTGGCCTCCTCGAACTTGTACTTCCCGTAGTCCATGATCTTGACCACGGGCGGCCGTGCCATCGGGGCGACTTCCACGAGATCGAGCCCCCGCTCCTCCGCCATCGCCAACGCTTCGTCGATGGCCAGAACTCCCAGCTGCTCGCCACTGTCCGAGATCACCCGGACCGGGCTGATGCGAATCATTCGGTTGATCCGCACCCTGCGTTCGCGTTCGTTCGTGCTCAGCGGCATTCCTCCCGTTTATCGTCTCGACCAGCCGGACCGGATCCCGATCCGAACGAAAAAACCCCGGCGGGGCCGGGGCGTCCACAATCCAACCCGGGCACGAACGTGCGCGGGATGGGAAGATTGCGGACCCGGTCGCCATGATGCTTGGGGTGGGGAGCTTGTCGGTGCCCCCGCTTCAAGACCCGAAAAACTAACGAGTTAGCCACTCCTCGTCAATCCGGACCCGGGCCCGGTGGCGGGCGGGGCGGCCGGACAGCCGCCTTGCGGAACCCGGGGCGGAATCGATCTTTCGACCGGCCCACAGGCGGCAACGACGCCCCTGGCCGGGGCGGCCCTCCGAACGGGAGGCCGCCCGGACCGCCCGGACCCCGACCCCCAACCGACGTGACCGAATCGACCGAGTACCCGACCCGGCTGGCCGGCCCCGGCTCCCGATGACCCAGCTCCCGGTGGTGGTGGTTGGGGGAGGGATCGTGGGTCTCGGCACCGCCTTGGCACTGGCCGAGGAACACCAACTGCGGGTCGTGGTCCTGGAGGCCGCGGACAGCCTCGGCCGGCACCAGACCGGCCACAACAGCGGCGTCATCCATTCGGGCCTGTACTACGCCCCGGGGTCCAGCAAGGCCACGCTCTGCCGGACCGGCCTCGACCGGATGTACCGGTTCTGCGAGGAGGAAGCCGTTCCCCACCGACGGACCGGCAAGCTCGTCGTCGCCACCACGGCCGCCGAGTTGCCGCGGCTCGAACGCCTCGAGGGCCTCGGGCGGGCCAACGGCGTCCCGCTGCGCCGGCTCCCGGCGGAGGCCCTGGGGGAGCACGAGCCCCATGTCACCGGACTGGCCGGCCTCTGGGTCGAATCCACCGGTATTGTCGACTTCGGCCAGGTGGCGGCCGCCATGGGCCGGCGCCTGGGGCGTTCCGGCGCCGACATCCGAACCGGCGCCCGGGTGCTCGGGATCCGCGCCGACGGCCCGGGGTTCGTGGTCGAGACCACGAACGGAACCGTGGCGGCTTCCCAGGTCGTGAGCTGCGCCGGCCTCCAGTCGGACCGGGTTGCCCGAATGACCGGGCACGCCCCGTCGGTCCGGATCGTGGCCTTCCGGGGCGAGTACTACCGGCTCAAGGCCGAGCGGGCCGATTTGGTCAGGGGCCTGATCTATCCGGTGCCGGACCCCGCGCTGCCGTTTCTCGGGGTCCACTTCACCCGGGGGATCGACGGCGCGGTCGAAGCCGGTCCCAACGCGGTCCTCGCCCTCGGACGCGAGGGGTATCGCTGGTCGGACGTCTCGCTTCGGGATCTGGCCGACTGGGCCACCTTCGGCGGGTTCTGGCGCATGGCCGGCACCCACTGGCGCACCGGCCTCGACGAAGTGAGGCGCTCCTGGTCGCGGGCCCGGTTCGCCCGGTCGTTGCAGGCGCTGGTGCCCGAGGTGCGGGAAGAGGATCTGGCACCGGGCGGCGCCGGGGTTCGGGCCCAGGCCGTCCGGGCGGACGGCGGCCTCGAGAGCGACTTCGTGTTCGCCGAGGGCCGGAACGTGGTCCACGTCCTCAACGCGCCCTCGCCGGCGGCCACCGCGTCGCTCGCGATCGGGAGCCACATCGCCGCCCGTCTGGCCGCCACCGCCGGCTGACGGTCGGCGCGGCGGGAACGCCTGACGTCCGCCGACCTGCCTAACGACGGAGCCGGGGCCGGCTGCCGATCTTGATCGTTTCTTCGGCGTAGCGAGCCAGCCGGTCGGCCACGTCGCCGATTTCCGTGGTCCGCTTCGCGAAGATCGAACGGAAGACCGTCCGCGCGATCATCCACGCCGCCCCCACCGATGCCACGATGAACACCGGGGCCAGGGCGCCGATCCCGATCCCGTTTACCGCGATCCCGATGCTCACCGGCACCGAGACCCCGCCGATGGCGCCCATCAGCCCGCCGAACACGCCGTTGGCGGCCGGCGTCAGCGTCTCTTCGAGCCAGATCCTGGTCCGGCCGTTGGCCGGCGTGACCGAGAGCGAGAGCGTCCGGCCGGTCTGCCCCATCGGCACCACCGACCGCCACGACAGGGAGCGGCCCAGGGTCGATGCCTGGCCGACGTTGCCGAACTGCATCCTCACTTCGTCGACGATCGTAGCGTACTCGTCTTCCGACAGCTCCCCGTCGACGAAGCGCTCCGCCGAAATCCGGTTCGGACGGCCGAGGAACAAATTCGGTGCGGGCTGGGCGGGCGGGCGGGCCCGGAGTTCGAGCGCCGCCCGCTCGACGTGCCGGGGCGGGATCCCCACCTCGGCGGCGAGTTGCTGAATGCCGCCGAGCGACAGGCTGCCCTCGGTCGTGGGGGTCGTGGCTTCCAGTTCCGCGGCGCGGTCGACGATCCGGCGCACCACCTCGCCCCGGAACCGGGGCTTTTCCCCCAGCGACTCGGCCAGCGCATCGACCAGTTCCCGCGGTGTCGAGAAGCGCCCCTCGGGCCGGAGGACGAGACCGCGGACGAGCACCTGCTCCACCGACCCGGGCAACCGGTCGAGCAGCGCCCGCACTTCGGCGGGCGCCTCCAGAAACCGCAGGACCCGGCCCGACTCGTCACTCGGCCACATGCCGGGCACTCGGCCCAGCAACATCTCGTAGATGACGCAGGTGAGGCTGAAGACATCGGAGCGGGCGTCGAGGTCGGTGAAGCCCGCGGCCTGCTCGGGGCTCATGTACCCGATCGTGCCGACGGGATACCCGGTTCGGGTAATGGTCTTGTCGGACGCCTCGGACAAGGCCTTCGCGACTCCGAAGTCCGCGACGATCGCGTGCCCGTCGGAGAGGAGAATGTTCTCCGGCTTGATGTCGCGATGCACCACGCCGTGGCGATGGGCGTAGTCGAGCGCGTCGGCCACCTGGCGGGCGAGAGCGAGAACCTCCTCGGGCTCGAGCCGGCCCGCCCGGTCAAGGCGGCCGCGGAGCGATTCGCCGTCGATGAACGGCATCACATAGTAGAGGAACCCGCCGGCTTCGCCGGAATCGATCAGCAGGAGGATGTGCGGGTGCTGGAGCCGGGCCGCGATCTGGATCTCGCGAAGGAACCGCTCCGCGCCGATGGTGGCGGCCAGATCCGGACGAAGCACCTTCACCGCCACGCGGCGCGAATGCTTGGGATCGGCCGCGAGATAGACGGTGGCCATGCCGCCCTGACCGACGGGCCGTTCGAGCTCGTACCGGCCGGCGAGGGCCGACCGCAGCGCATCCGGGATGGTCATCTCGCCGGGAATGATAACGCGACGGGGGCGCGCGCGAAGCGCCGGGGCCAAGGGCACGCCGCGCCGCCGCCGGGGGCGGCGGACCTCACGGTCCCGCGGCGACGGCGTCGATCAGTTCCGGACCTTTGGGCCCGTGGCCGAGGCGCCCCATGATCACGTCGGCGTCGTGTTCGAAGAAGAAGCGCCACCCCTCGGCCTCGGCGATCCGGTGGATGTCCCGCTTCGATTCGAGGGTTCGGAGCGGCTCGACGTCGTAGCCCATGATCCAGGGCAGCGGCAGGTGGTGGCTGGTCGGCATGACGTCGGCAAGGTACACCAGGGTCTCCCCGCCGCTCTGGAGCACGATGCTCTGGTGGTAGGGCACGTGGCCCGGAGTGACCCGCGCCGAAATACCGGGCAGGATCTCGGCGTCGCCGCGGAGGAGACGCCAGCGGCCCGCCGCGGCCACGGGGTCGTAGTTCGGATCCAGATACGACGCCCGGGTCCGCTCGTTGGTGTGGTGGGCGTATTCGAGTTCGTCCGCCTGCACGACATAGGTGGCACCGGGGAACGTCAGCTGCGGCGGGCTCGCCTCGCCGGCCGCGTCCCGCTCGACCCAGGTGTTTCCGCCGGCATGATCGAAGTGGAGGTGGGTGTTGATCACCCATTTCACGTCGGCGGGCCGGTGGCCCAGGGCCGCGAGCGCCGCCTCGAGGCGGGTCCGGCCGCCCTCGCCCCGGTTCTCCACGCCGTAGACCTCCAGGAACTTCGGGTCCTCCTTGTTGCCGAGACCGGTGTCGATCAGGACCAGGCCGTCGGGGTGCTCGACCAGGAGGCACCGCATCCCGAGCCGGATCCGGTTCCGGTCGTCGGCGGGGATCCGCCGCGTCCAGAGCGGCTTGGGCACCACGCCGAACATCGCCCCGCCGTCGAGCCGGATGACGCCGGCGTCCAGGGCATGACACCGGAAGCTGCCTAACGTGAAGCTGTGGACGAGGGCCATCAGCAGGAATCCTCCGGCGCGCTCGAGCGGCGTTTGCCCCGGCGCTTTTTCTTGCGTTTGACCTGGAGCTGCTCGAGGTCGGCCAGGGTCCGGGCCTCCCGGCCCCGCGCCAGCTCGAGGAGCCGCTGGAGGACCCGGCCGGTGACGAGCGCGTCGCCGCCGGCGCGGTGGCGGGCGGGATTCTCGAAGCCGAAGTAGTCGGCCATGACATCGAGGCCGTAGGAGGGCAGACCCGGGACGAGGTTGCGGGCCAGCCGCACGGTGCAGAGCCGCTGGCCGTCGAGCCGAAGCGACCGGGCGCGGCGGAGTTCCACCGCGAGGAACCGCCAGTCGAACCGGACGTTGTGGGCCACGAACACCCGGCCCGCGAGCGCGGCGAGGACCTCGTCGGCCACCACGTCGAAGGTCGGCGCCGCGCGGACCATGGCGTCGGTGATCCGGGTCATGGCGGACACCATCGCCGGAATCGGCCGCTCCGGATTGACCAGGCTTTCGTAGCAGAGTTCGCAACGGCTTCCCTGCACCACCACCACGGCCACCTCGGTCAGGCGGTCCACGCCGCCGGCCCGGCTGCCGGTGGTCTCGACATCGACGACCGCGAACGCCACGTCCTCGAGGAGCGGCGATCCGGCCGCCTGGGTCACGAGACTCCACCGGCCGTCCGGGAGCCGCCGGATCCGCGGGTCCGCGCCGAGGAGGGCGACGGCCAGGCGCTCCGCGACCGCCTCGGGGGCCCGCGGCATGCCGAAGACCTGCCGCGACAGCATCGCGGCGGAGAGCGGTCCCTGCGACATCAGGTCGAGTGCCCGGTCGGCGAGCGTGCCGGCCGGCACCGGGGCAAGCCCGGTCACCAGACGTCTGCCCGCCGGAGCGGCAGCGTCATGCAGCGCGGCCCGCCCCCGCCCCGGACCAGCTCGCCGCCGGGGATCGTGATCGCCACCCGGCCGCGGGACTCGTCCCAGTCGTCGAAGGCAAGAAAGTCCTGATTGGGCACGATGGTGAATCCGGCGGCCTCGAGCTCGCGGAGGGTTTCGTCGTTCCGCTGGTAGCTGAGCACCACGCCGGGGCGAACCGCGAGAAAATTGCAGCCGCTCGACCACTGCTCCCGTTCCTGCGAGAGCCGCCGCTTCCCGCCGGTGAGCACCGGCACGAGTTTGAGCCCGACCTGGCTCAACGCCACGAAGATGTTATCCCGCTCCTTCACCGTCTTGCGGCCCTTCTTGCGGTGGAGCACCGTGAGCCGCTCGGGACCGATGAAGGCCGGCGGGTAGACCGCGCACAGCTCCCGGTCGAGCTGGGTGAACAGCATGTCGAGGTGGATGGCGGTCGGTTCCCGCGGCATGACGACCACGATCACGTCCGTGAGGCCGGTCCGGGCAAACGCCTCGTCGCAGAGCTGGTCGAGTGCGGCGGGCGAGGTCCGTTCGGAAAACCCGGCGACGATCAGGTCGGGGCGAATGATGTGGATGTCGCCGCCCTCGAGCGTGTAGTTGCTCCGGCGCTCCTCCGACCCGTCGTAGAGGAGGCCGGCGTTCGAGAGGTCCGGATGGAACCGGAACAGCGTCTTGATGAGCAGTTCCTCGGTCCAGCGGATGCCGTACCGCATCGAGCCGACGACGGCATGATCCCCGAGGACGAGACCGATGTCCCGCGGAAAGAAGAGGTTGGGGAGCGGCGGAAGCGCGAACTCGACCTGGTTCACCGTTCGCGAGATCGGGCCGCCGGGTTCCTGGCTTCCCTCGATCAGCAGCTTCACCAGGGCCCGCGGGGCGAGGTCCGCCAGCTGCTGCGCCAACGGCGCGGACGACACCACATCCATCGTCCGGCTGATCAGGAAATCGCGGGCCTCCGCCTGGGCCAGCGTCTGGGCCAGGAGGTCGGCGACCTGGTGAACCCGGGAGACCTTCTTGAGCACCCCGACCAGCCGCCGATGCTCCCGCGCGGCCACGTCGAGGCCGATCAGGTCGTCGTAGAGATAGTCCTCGCGCGTTCCCGGCGTGACCGCCTCCAGCTCGCCGCCGGGCGTGTGCACCAGAACCGTCTCGAGATTGCCGATTTCCGAAGTGACCCGAACGGAGGCCATGGAACGGAAGCTAACAGGGGGGAGCTACTTGCTGGCCAACGCGAAGCTCAGCGCCTCCAGTTCGAGGACCAGGTTGACGGTCTTCACCGAGACATGATCCGGGACCTGGAGCTGCACCGGAGCGAAATTGAGAATCGCCGACACGCCGGCGGCCACCACCTGATCCGCGATGGCCTGGGCCGCCTCTCCGGGGGTGACGATCACCGCGATATCGGGCTTGAGTTCGGCCGCGTCCGGCTCGAGGGTGGCCGCACTCCGGACGGTCAGCCCGTTCCAGGACTTCCCGACCTTGGACGGATCCGTGTCATAAATGGCCACAATGTCGAACCCGCGCTGCTGGAAACCGCGGTACTGAACCAGGGCGCTGCCGATCTTGCCGGCGCCGACCACCACGACCCGGTAGCGCCGCCCCAACCCCAGGATCTCCCGGAGCCGCTTGATCAGCTGCGGCACCGAGTACCCCAGGCCCCGCTTCCCGAACGAGCCGAAGAACGACAGGTCCTTCCGGACCTGCGCCGACGTCGTCCCGCCCCGGGCCGCCAGGGCCTCGGAACTCACCGTCGCCGCCCCCTGGTGCTGAAAATCCTCGAGGAAGCGGAGATAGAGGGAAAGGCGACGGACGGTGTTCTCGGCGATGTTCCGCATGTACCCATGTGAAAGTTTTCACAAAGCTATCCGGCCCCCCTCTCCCCGTCAACGACCGCGAAGAGCCGCTCGAACTCCCCGACCGACAGGGTTTCCGGCCGCCGGGCCGGCTCGATGCCTGCCCGCTCCAGCGCTCCCCCTGCCGCCGCCGGGCTCCAATCCAGAACGGTCCGGAGGCCCCGCGCCAGCTGCTTCCTCCGGGCGCCGAACAGGCCGACTACGAACCGCCGGAACCCGGCCGCGTCAAACCCCGGTTCCCGCCTCCGCGGAACCAGCCGGATCACCGCGCTGTCGACCTTCGGCGGCGGGTGGAACGCCCCGGCCGGCACCGAGAACAGCCGCTCGACCTCGGCGGCGGCACGGACCCCGACGGTGAGGGCGCCGTAGTCACTCGACGCCGGCTCGGCCGAAAGCCGGAGGGCCACTTCCTTCTGGACCAGGAACACGATGGCGGCGGGCGCCGGCCGGGCGGCGAGGGCGCCGTCGATCAGCGGCGAGGTGATGTTGTAGGGAATGTTCCCGATGATCCACCAGCGGCCGGCCTCCCCCGCCCCGGCGGCGGCCACCCAGTCCACGTCGAGCGCATCGGCCTCGATCAGGTGGAGCGCCGGATGCGCGGCGCGGAGCACCGGGACCAGGTCGCGGTCCCGCTCGATGGCCGTGACCGCGTAGCCTCGGGCCAGCAACACCGCCGTGAGGGCGCCGCGCCCGGGACCGATCTCGAGCACCGGGTCGCCGGGGACCGCGCCCAGGGCGTCGGCGATCCGGCCGAGGATCCGGGGATCGGAAAGGAAATGCTGCCCGAGGTGTTTCTTGGCCACGGCGGCCGGAACTCAGGCCCGCAGGACCAGCAGGGTCCGGTCGTCGGAGGCCTCCGGCTCGAACCGGCCGACCGCGTCCATGACGGCCGCGACGATGGCTTCGGGATCCCGGTCTCTGAGCCCTGTCACCAGTTCGAGCACCCGGCGTTCGCCGAACCGCTCGCCGGTAGCGGACGCCGCCTCGATCAGCCCGTCGGTGTAGACGACGAGCAGGTCCTCGCCCCGAACCCACGGGACCACCCGGTAGCCGATCGAGTCGTCCGCGAGGCCCAGCGGGGCCGCGGTGGCCTCGAGGCGAACGGGCTCGCCGTGGCCGGGAATCCGGAAGGCATGCGGATGCCCCGCGTTGGCGTAGACCAGGCGGCCGAACGACGGGTCCAGCCGGGCATAGAAGACCGTGAGATAGCTGTCGGAGGGGGCCAGCTTTTCGGTGAGGCTGGCGCGAAGGGACGAAAGCACCTGGTCGGGCGCGGTCGAGGCCGCCGAATGGATGGCCGAGGCGGACACGGCCGACGCCATGAGGAGGGCCGCCGAGAAGCCGTGATTGCTCACGTCGCCCACCATCACGCCGATGCTGCCCTGGCCCAGTCGATTGAAGGCGTAGAAGTCGCCGCCCACCGACTCGAGGGGCACGCAGCGCACGGCCACCTCGGCGTCGCCGGCAAGCACCGCGGGGGACGGCAGCAGGCTCTGCTGGAGCCGCGAGGCGAGTTCCAGTTCCCGTTCGAGCCGTTCCTGCTCCCGCTCGCGCTCGGCCAGCCGGGCGTTCTCGAGGGCGGCACCGATCTGATTGGCGATCGCCGTCACGAGCTTCCGGTCGGTCGGAGCGAAGCGGTCGCCGCCGACCCGGTCGGTGAGATTGACGACGCCGATACAGCGGCTGGGCGCGCCCGGGGCGGCATAACTGATCGGGACGCTCATGAACGCGACGCCCTGATATCCGCGCTCCTCTTTGCCCTCGGTCGGCGCGGCGCCCTCGACGCTGTCGCCGATCATCGGCCGCTGGTCCCGGAAGACCCGGGCGGCGATCGAGCGGGGATCGGCCACCGGAATCATCCCCGCCCGGCCCGGCGGGAGGCCCTGCGCGGCGACGGTCCGGAGCACGTCGCGCTCTTCGTCGTGCACCATGATCGACGCGCGGCGGGCCCCGACGACGCTGGCGACCGCCCGGACGATGGTGCGGGCAGCCTGTTCGAGGCGAACCGTCTGACCGAGGATCTCGCTGATGGTGTAGAGGAGGTCGATCTCCTCGTAGCGGCTGGCCAGTTCCTGGGTCAGCCGCGCCACCTCGCGCTCGGCCCGGAGGAGCTGGTCGAGGATCTCCGCCGTCGAGTCGGCGGTGGCCGAGTCGCCGGCCGCATCGACCCAGAGGCCGGGCTCGCCGCGAACGGGCAGCATCCGGCGGGGCCCATCGGGGGTGAGGACCAGCCCCGGGCCGTCGGGGGCCACCGGCGTCCACCCCGGGTCGGACCCGTGAGCGAGCCGCGGTGACTGCCCGTCCTCGAACAGCCAGAGCCGCTCGGGGGACACGAGGGTCCCGTCGAGCGCGTCGAGCGCCGGCCTGAGTCGCCTCAGCAGCGCGGCAGAGTCATCCAGATGGTGTTCCCCAGATCGTTGAATTCGACCCGATCGGCGAGGTGCTTGATGATGAAGAGCCCCCGGCCGCGGTCCTCCTCGATTTCCTCGGGGAGGCACGGGTCGGCGCGGAGCGCGTCGGCGAGCCCGCCGCCTTCGTCCCGGACCGACAACCGGATGGCGTCGGGATGCAGCTCCGCGCGGATCCAGACGTTTTTGCGGGGGTCCGCGCCGTTCCCGCGAAGGATGGCGTTGCTCAAGGCCTCGGCCAGCGTCACCCGGAGGCGGAAGACCGTGCGCGAGCAGGGGCTGACCCCCGCGAAGCAATGCCGGGCAATCAGTTCGACCGCGGCTTCGACCTCGCCCACATCGCTGGGCATGGCCAGATCGACCTCGACCGGGCGGTCCGGCGCGACCGGGGGATCGCTCCGCCGGACGGTGATCCTGAGCGGTGCCGCCATCCGGTCAGAAGCCCGAGAGGCCGGCCTCGACGGTCGGCAGGATGTGAAACAGCGAATCGAGCTTGGTGAGTTCGAAGAGGGAGCGAAGGTCCTCGTTCAGGCCGGCGAGCCGAAGCTCGCCGCCGTTCTCGCGCACCTTCTTCGAAATCGTGACCAGGGCACCAAGACCGGACGAGTCGATATAGGCGGTGCTGGTGCAGTCGATGAGGAATTTCCGGTCGCCGGCCTCGAGGGCCTCCTGCACCAGGGCCTTGAGGTCCTGACGGTTGCCCACGATGAGCTGGCCGTCGATCCGGATGATGGTCACTCCCCCGCTGGACGTCTTGGTGAAACCCATGATCTCCTCCGTTAGGCGCCGGCCAGTCCGGCGGCGGCGAGCACGGCAATGAGGGCAAGTTCCTCGACGGCGGCGCCATCCGGCGCCCCGGCGAGCACCCACTTGCCTCCGGGAAAGAGCGGTCCCCGGGCCCGGAGGCCGGCGGCGTCGCGAAGCAGCAGCTCGGCGAGGTGGCCGGTCACCGGGTCCGGAAATATGAGAACGTTCGGCCCGTGGCGGAATCGGGCCGGGTCCCCGGGCTCGAGGGGCGACCAGCTCCACTCGACCGAGGCGGCGACGCCGGGGGCCAATTCCCGGAGCAGGCCGATGGCCAACTCGGCGTCGGCGTGGCTCGCATCCAGGGTCGGAGGCGCCACCAGGAGGCCGACCCGGGGCGTGTCGCCGAGGACCCGGCTCCGGTGGTCGGCGGCATTGAGCGCCAGGGCGGCGACGCCTCGGGCGTCGAGGGGTCCGGCGCTGTCGGGAACGGCCATCGTGAGCAGCCGGCCGTCGCCCGTCGGCACGTAGGCCAGGTGTCCCCGGCCTCGCGACGCGCGATCCGGACCGGTGACCCAGCGGGCCGCCTCCTCCATCGCGTCCGCGGGAACGGCGGTGCCGCCGAGACAGACGTCCACCTCGCCCCGGGCCGTGAGCCCCGCCGCAAAGAGCAGCGGGTTCGCCGCGAGGTCGAGCGCATGGATGCCGTCGCGCACCCGCTCGGGCCAGCATTCCCGCAGGGTTCCGGCCACCGCCGCGAGGCGGGGATCGTCCCCCGGGGTCAGGCCGTCGGGCCCGACGATGGTGGTGCCGGACAGGCCGAGTTCGGCCAGCCGGGCGGCCACGGCGGTCATGGTGCCGTCGCCCTGGCCGATCAGCGCGACCCGGGCGGCCCGGGCCCGGGCGCGGGCGATCGCGGTGTCCATCGGGGTCATGCGCGGAACCTCTCGATCAAGGCGTCCCGCACCACCGGGTGCACCAGGGCGCTCACGTCGCCGCCGTAGCGGGCCACCTCGCGCACGAGGCTCGCACTCACGTAGGTAAGCCCCGACGCCGGGACCAGAAACACCGTTTCGAGTCCGGCGTGCAGTTGCCGGTTCATCATTGCCATCTGGAGCTCGTATTCGAAGTCGCCTACCGCCCGGAGGCCCCGCACCAGCAGCCCGGCCCCCACCCGCCGGGCATAGTCCGCGAGGAGGCCCTGGAAGGCGTCGAAGGTCACGTTCGGCTCGTCGCCCACGGTGCGGCGGAGCAGGTCGAGGCGTTCCTCGGTGCCGAACAGCGGGGTCTTGGCGGAGTTCACCGCCACGGCCACGATCAGCCGGTCGGCGAGCTTCGCCGCCCGGCGGATCAGATCCTCGTGTCCCCGGGTCGGGGGATCGAACGACCCGGGGTAGATCGCGACCCGACTCATGGCGCCTCGTAGAAGGTCACCGCCACATCCCCGTACCGGCGGGTATCGCCGCCGGGCGGGAGGATTTCCGTTGCCGCATGTTCCACGCCGAGGAGGGCCGCGAAGGGCGCCTCCCGGAACCGCGCCGCCAGCCGGGGGGCCAGACCGAGCCCGTAGGGCGGGTCGGCAAAGGCCAGGTCGACCGGCTCCGACCGGTCGAGAAACCGGAAGACGTCCTGCCGCACCACCCGGGCCCGATCCGCCACGCCTAACGATGCGACGTTGGCCTTGATCGCCGCGACCGAGGCCGGATTGACGTCCACCAGCGCCGCGCTCGCCGCGCCCCGGGACAACGCCTCGAGCCCGAGGGCCCCACTCCCCGCAAACAGGTCGACCACCCGCGCCCCGTCGACCCGCGGTCCGACAATACTGAACCACGCTTCCCGGACCCGGTCCGCGGTCGGGCGGACCCGGCGGTCGGCGGGCACGACGAGCCGGCGCCCGCCGAACTCGCCCGCCACGATCCGGGTCACGCCGCCCGGGGGCCGGCCGCCGTCCGCTCGGCCGGCGCCAGTCCGACCAACTTGGCCTGAAGGTAATCCTGGCCCCGGAACTCGTGACGCTCCAGCCGGAAGGCCGCGTCGACCGGGGTCGAGCCCAGCCAATCGACCCGGTCGGCAAACTGGAAACCGATGGCCGGGACCCCACCCCCGGTGCGGTCCTTCAGGAATCCGCGGAGATGTTCGCTCTTCTGCCCAACGTAACTCCAGTTCACCAGTTCCGCCGACCGTGCCAGGAACACCGGTCCCGGGTTTCCCATCCCGCAGGGTTCGAGGTGGCGGCAGAGACGCTCGAGGTCGTCGGTGGCCTCGGCCAGTCCGATCTCGAGATCCACCCGCTGCTCCGGCCCGAGATTGGTCGGGTCGAGCGTTTCCGCGCAGATCGCGGCGAACCGTTCCCGAAACTCATCGACCCGGTCGCGCCGGACGGTGAGGCCGGCCGCCATCTTGTGGCCACCGAACCGCTCGAGGAGGTCGGCACAGCCGTTGAGCGCACGGTGAAGGTCGAAGCGCGAGATGCTCCGGCCCGACCCTTTCCCTACCTCGCCCTCGAGGCCGATCAGGAAGGTGGGCCGGCCGAAGCGCTCCACCACCCGCGAGGCAACGATCCCGACGACCCCCGGATGCCACTGCTCCGAGGCCAGCACCAGTCCCGCCGTACGGTCGAGGTCCACCCGCTGTTCGATGTGATCGATGGCCTGGGCCAGAATCCGCTGATCGATGTCCTGGCGCTCGGTGTTGAGCCGCTCGAGCCGCATGGCCTGCTCGAGGGCCCGATCCCAGTCATCCGACAGGAGGAGCGCCAGCCCCTCGCGGGCGTCGCCGATCCGGCCGGCCGCATTGAGCCGGGGTCCGAGAACGAAGCCCACGTGCGAGGCCTTGATCTCCCGGTCCGCGAACCCGGACGCCGCGACGAGGGCCCGGAGGCCCGCCCATCGGGAGCGGGCCAGCAGCTTGAGGCCGTGCCGGACGATGATCCGGTTCTCGCCCACCAGCGGGACCACGTCCGCGACGGTGGCCAGCGCGGCATAGTCGAGGAAATGAAGCGGAAGGGAATCCGGAAGGCCGAGCGCCCGCGCGAGCGCCTGGATCAGCTTGAAGGCGATGCCGGTGCCGCACAGCGCGCCGAGGCCCGAGGTGTCGTCCGGCCGCTGGGGGTCGACGATCGCGTTGGCCGGCGGCGCCTCCGGCCCGAGGAGGTGGTGGTCGGTGACGACGACGTCGAGACCGGCGGCCCGCGCCTTCCTGACGGCCTCGACGGCGGTGATCCCGCAGTCGCAGGTGAGGACCAGCTTCGCGCCGATGGCGAGCGCCTGGGCGAGCCCGGCCGATCCGAAGTCGTAGCCGTCCCGCATCCGATGGGGCACGAACGCCTCGGCTCGCCCGCCGGCCGCCCGAATCCCCCGGGTGAGGAGTGCGGCCGCACATTGGCCGTCGACGTCGTAGTCGCCGTGGACCAGGATCAGGTGGTCGGCGCGGATCGCCCGGACGATCGTGGCAACGGCGTCCGCCATACCCGCGAGGGCGAGTGGGTCGCTCAACCCGGCCAGTTCGGGCCGGAGAAAGGCCTTCGCCTGCTCCGGGTCGCCGTAGCCGCGCTGGACCAGCAGGGCGGCGAGCGGGAGCGGCAGACTCAACGACGCTGCCAGCGCCTCCGCCCGATCGGTATGGGGCGGCGCCGCCACCAGCCAGCGCGGCGCGAGCTGCCTCAATCCTCCGACTCCTCGGAATAAAGGATGACGCCGCAGGCCTCGCAGGCGTCGAGGAGGTCCCCGGCGCGGATCTGGGCCCGGCGGTGCCGCGGGACCGAGGTGTAGCAGGCGCCGCACGCGTCGCCCCGGAGGGCCACGACCACCGCGGTGGTCCGGGCACCCCAGAGACGGTCGTACCGGGTTCGCAGGCCGCGCTCCAGCTCTTCCGCACTCGCCTCGCGGGCATTGAGGGCGGTGTCGCGTTCACCTTCGAGGCGGCGTTGCTCTTCCGCGAGGCGGGCCCGCTCCTCCTGCTGCGCCGCCTCGACCTCGGCGACCCGGTCGGTGGCCGTCTTGAGCCCGCGTTCGAGATCGTGAACCCCCTCCGACACCTTGACCCAATCGGCCTCTTCGCGCACCAGCACCGCGCGAGCCATCTCGACCTCGTTCATGACGGCCTGCGCCTCCCGAGCCCCCTTGACCACTTCAAGGCGCTGGCGGCGCTTGTCCTGAATCGCCCGATAGCCTTCGATCCGCTGCTCGAGGTCGCCCCGCTTGGCGATGCCGTCCTGAAGGCGCTTCTCGGCAACCTGGGCATCGCGCCGGGCGCTTTCGAGCGACCCATCGAGCGCCGCCACTTCGTCGAGGATCGCCTTGAGACGCAGGTCCGCCTCGAGGAGGGCAAGGTCCTTGGCCTGGAGATCGAGCAGTTTCGGCAATTCAGCATGCATTTGGTCTTACCCTTCGGCAGAGCCGTCACGGGGACGGGTTGGTGATTGGGTGCGAAGTTTTTCCCACACGAGCCGCGCCTGCGCCGCCGGGCCCAGGCGGTTGATCGAATCGCGCCGCGCCTGGATGTCGGCGGCCGGCGGCAGGCCCCGGAGGGCCTCCCGTTCCTCGAGCCGGGTGGTGGCCGCGGCGTACAACTCGTCGGCGTCCACCCCGTCGAGGGACGGTCCCAGATCCATCAGCCGCTGCCACACCGGCGCGGCCTGGGGTGACAAGCCAGCGGCGGCATCCGCCACCGGCGCCCGGTCCGGCAGTGCGGCAAGGGCCTCGAAGATCTCCCGGAAAGCCGGTACGTCAAATCGGGAGGCCGGGACCTCCTGCCGAGCCCGGGCCAGCCATTCGGGCTGGCGGAGCAGCAGCTGGAGCAATTCGGCCTCGGTCCGGGTCCCGACCCGCTTCCGGGCGGGGCGCGCCGGCCGGGGATCCGAGGCGGGCGGCGCGGGGCGGCGGCGCTCCGTCGGCTCGGCCGGCGCGTGCCGGGGCCGGGCGGCGAGTTCCTCCTCGAGGACAGCGCGGGTGATGCCGACCCGCTCCGCCACCCGGCTCAAATAGAGGTCCCGGGCGATCGGGTCCGCGGTGGCCCGGATGGTCGGAATCAGCCGGTCGAGCGCCTCGCGACGCCGCTCGACCCCCGCGAACCAGCCTTTCCGCTCGAGCAGCTGGATCTTCCGCTCGACGACGTCGATTGCGTCCTCGAGAATCGGCCGGATCGCCTGCGCGCCGCCCTTCAGCACCAGGGTGTCCGGATCGTCGCCGTCCGGCATCGTGGCCACCCGGACCCGGAGTCCGTGGCGCAAGGCCTCGTCTCCCGCCCGGAACGTGGCCTTGAGACCGGCGGCGTCGGAATCGTACAGCAGGGTCACCATCGGGGCGAAGCGCTTGAGCAACGCGGCCTGGTCCGAGGTGAGCGCCGTCCCGAGCGGTGCCACGACGTTCTCGATCCCGGCGGCCGCCAGGCGCAGTACGTCGAAATAGCCCTCGACGACGACCACGACCCCCTCGCGACGGATCGGCCCCTTGGCGAGGTGGAGATGGTACAGCGTGCTCCCCTTGTGGAACACCGGCGTTTCCGGGGAGTTGAGGTACTTGGGCTCGCCCTGGCGCAGCAGGCGGCCGCCGAACGCCACCACCCGGCCGCGGAGGTCGTGAATCGGGAACAGGAGCCGGCCTCGGAATCGCGGGATGACGGTGCCGTCATCGCGGCGGACGAGGAGGCCGGCCTCGAGCAGGATCCGCTCGTCGACCCCGAGTTCCGCCATGGCCGCCGGAAACGACCGGTCTTCCGGCGCGAAGCCGAGGCCCCATTCGGCGGCCAGCGGCATCGGCACCGACCGCGAGTCGAGGTAGCGCCGGGCCCCCTCGGCGTCGGCGCCGTCGCGCAGCCGCGCGGCAAACCAGTCCTGAGCCACGCCGAGCGCCGCGAAAAGCGGCTCCCGCGGATCGGGGCCCTGCCGCTCGCCCTGTTCGGGAATGGTGATCCCGACCCGCCGCGCCACCTCCCGCACCGCGGTCGGGTAGTCCATCCCGAACCGCTTCATGAGATAGGTGAACACGTCCCCGGCCGCGTGGCAGACGTAGCAGTAGTAGAGCCCCTTCTTCGGCACGACGGCGAAATTCCGGTGGGTCCCGCCGTGGAACGGACAGGGACCCCGCCAATCGGACCCGGCCCGCTTGAGCGGCACGGTCTCGCCGATCAGCTCGACGAGGTCGGCCGAGTCGCGGACCTGCTCGATCAGCTCGTCGGGAATCACGAGCCGCCCCCGAGCTCGGCGATGGTGACGCCGGTGCCGCCCTGGTTCCGTGGGGCGTAGTCGAACCGCGCCACCCGGCGGTCCGCCTTGAGCACCTGGCGGACCCGGTCCCGGACGACGCCCGTGCCCATGCCGTGAATGATCCGGAGATACGGGTTCTCGGCCAGCACGGCCGCATCGAGCGCGGCCAGGGTGACCTGGGCCGCTTCGTCGCCCCGCATCCCCCGCAGATCGATCTCGAAGGCGGCCTCGGGCGCGGAATAATCGGCCGCGTCGTGCCGCGACTCGCGCGGGGGCCGGGCGGCGCCCGCCAGCGCCACGAGTTCCGCCGCAGGCGCCACGACCTTGACGGCGCCTAACGCGACCACCGCCTTGCCGTCGCTCCGGAGTTCGTGGACCACGCCGGTGGCCCCGCTTCCGAGCCGGACCCGCTGGCCGACGACCAGAGTGACGTCCGGCAGTTCCCGTTCCTCGTCCCGGTCGGTCGCGTCGAGGGCGGCCCGTTCCGCCGCCACCGCGTCTTCGATGACCCGCCGCGCTTCCTTGGCGCGCTCGGCGTCCACCGCGGCGCCCTGAGCGAGCTTGAGCGCTTCCTCCACCTTGGTGCGGGCCTCGAGGAGATGGCGCCGGGTTTCCTGGCGGGCCAGTTTCTCGGCGTCCTTCTCCCGGCGCTTGAGCTCCTTGTCGCGAATGGCCTGGGCCTCGGCGGTCGCCGCCGTGGCGGCTTCCCGGGCCTCGAGCGCAGCTTCCCGGTCGGCGGCTTCCCGCTCGCGCCGCTCCACCTCGCGTCCCCGGGTCTCGACCACCGCGAGCAATCGGTCGAGGGTCCGTTCCTGCTCCGGCACGTCGGCCTCGGCCAGGTCGAGCACCTCCGCGTCGACGCCAAGCCGGCGGGCGATGGCGAGACCGTAGGAACGGCCGGGCACCCCTTTACGGAACCGGAAGGTGGGCCGGAGCAGGTCGGCGTCGAACTCGAGCGAGCCGTTGACCAGACCGGGGACATCCCCCGCCAGCGTCTTGAGCGCGCCGAGGTGGGTCGTGACGACGGTTCGGGCACCGCGGCGGGTCAGAACCCGGAGGGTGGCCGCGGCCAGGGCGCCGCCCTCCGCCGGATCGGTCCCGCTGCCGACCTCGTCCATCAGCACCAGCGAGTCGCGCCCGGCCACCGCGAGGATGGTCCGGAGGGTCGCCACGTGGGCGCTGAAGGTCGAGAGGTCCGCCGCGATCGACTGATGGTCGCCGATGTCGGCGAAGAGCCGGGCAACCACGGGAAGCCGGGTGCCCGGTCCGACCGGCGGAACGATCCCCGACTGGGCCATCGCCACGGCCAAACCGACGGTCTTGAGGAGCACCGTCTTGCCGCCGGCGTTCGGCCCGCTGATCAGGAGGGTCCGTTCCTCCGGATCGAGGCTCAGATCGAACGGCACCACCTCGAGTCCGCGGGCAAGCAGCAGCGGGTGCCGTGCCGCCACCAGGGTGAGTTCGCCGCCCCCGATCGCGGGCGGGGTGGCCTTCACGGCGTGCGCGTATCGGGTCCGGGCGAGCAGGTCGTCGCCGGCCACGCACATCTCGTGGGCCGCGGCGATCTGGTCCGCAAGCGGCCGGAGCAACTCGGTAAGCTCGCGGAGCACCTTGAGCAGTTCGCGCTCCGCCGCCACCACGGCGCTCCGCAGGGCGTTGCCGAACTCGATCGCCGCCGTCGGCTCGACGAAGAGGGTCCCGTGGCTCGCCGACTCGTCGTGGACGATGCCCTCGGGCCGGGAGCGCGAATCGCGCCGGACCGGGATGACGTAGCGGCCCTCGCGGATCGTGACCTGGGCGCCGGAGGGGGCCGCCTGCCCGTCGAGGTGCTTGAGCA
Organism: Gemmatimonadales bacterium; assembly: GCA_050183815.1. Taxonomy (GTDB): domain Bacteria; phylum Gemmatimonadota; class Gemmatimonadetes; order Gemmatimonadales; family GWC2-71-9; genus SHZU01. The sequence continues at coordinate 55,302 of JBFXAY010000022.1, forward strand.
CCGTTTCCAGCTTCTTGACCAGGCGCTCGCGGGCGGCGTGAATCTCGCGCCGGGCGCGGAAGAGCGCGGGGCTCGCGGTATCGAGCACCGCACCCTCGTCGTCGACGGATTCGGCGAGCCGGGTGTCCACCGCCCGCTCCGGCAGCGGCACCACCAGAGCGGCCGCGCCGGGCGCGTCCTCGGCCACCCGCCGCAGCTCCGACGCCGCGACCCGGGCCGCCACGATGGTCTGCTTGAACAGGGCGATTTCCTGGCCCGAGAGCGCGCTCCCCTCGACCCGGAGCCGCGCCAGCGCCGATCCCAGGTCCGGCACCGGCGGGACATCGACCGATTCGCCCCGCTGATACACCACCAGCAACTCCGCCACCGGGGCGAGGTCCGCGGCGATCAGCACCGGGTCCACCAGCGGCCGCCGAGCCCGAACGCGCTCGGCACCCAACGGCCCCGACGCGAACTCGGCGACGACCTCGAGCACCCGGCCGAACTCGAGCGTGCCGAGTGCAGCACTCGGCACCCCCGGTCCAAAGGGGAGCGGGGGGCCGGCGCCGCCTGGGGCCGGGACCCCGCGCGACACTCCCTCCCATCGCACCTCAACCACGCGAATAACGAACAGTCCGGCGGGTTTTTCGAACAGCAGCGCTCATCTTGCGTTTGCGTTTCTCACTGGGTTTTTCATAGTGCCGGTGCTTCCTCAAGTCGGAGAGGATTCCTGCCTTCTCGCACTTCTTCTTGAAGCGCTTGAGGGCTCGCTCGAAGCTCTCGTCATCGTGAATGACGACTTCGGACATGTTGGGCTTTCACCCCTCTCCGGCCCCGACGGGGCAAACATGTTGCGACCGTTCAATTTACCGCGCGAAAAACGGCCGAACAAGTGACCGGAGGCGAGCACTGCCGGGAGGGGGCCGATCAGCCGGGCGGCCAGCCAAGGCGGCGGCCGCCGAGCAGATGGACATGGAGGTGAAAGACGGACTGCCCGCCGTCCCGGCCGTTGTTCACGACCAGGCGGTAGCCGTCCTCCGCCAGGCCGAGGTCGCGAGCGACCTGAACCGCCAGCCGCATGGTCCGGCCGAGGAGTGCCTCGCCGTCGTCGGTGTCCGTGTCGGCCGCGGCCGTGACGTGTCGCCGGGGGATGACCAGCACATGCGTCGGCGCCTGGGGATTCAGATCGCGGAACGCGACGGCGTCGTCGTTTTGCCCCACGAGGGTAGCGGGAATCTCGCCCGCGGCGATCCGGCAGAAGATGCAGTCGCTCATCACGGTTCCTTTCGGCCCAGAGCCGCCGCCGCGAGTGCTGCGACGGCGGCCGTTTCGAATCGGAGGATTCTAGGTCCGAGCCGGACCGGCCGGAACCCGGCACCGAGGGCGGCATCGCGCTCGGCATCGGTCAGCCCGCCCTCGGGCCCGACCAGGACGGCCACCGAACCGGTCCCGTCCGGCAGGGCCGGCGGCGCGCCCGCCGCGTCGGCCAGCCAGCGAATTTCGGCCTCGATGCCCAGTGCCTGGCTCAGCGACTGCGGCCGATCGACGGCCGCGAGCCAGGTCCCACCGCATTGTTTGAGGGCTTCGGCTGCCCGGCGCACCAGCTTGTCCCGGTGCTCCGCCCGGATCCGGGTGGCCACGTGAACGCTGCGCTCGGTCTCCACGGGAACGATCCTGGTGGCACCGAGTTCGACGGCCTTCTCGACCGCCCAGCCGAACCGGTCGCGATCCCCGGCAGCGAGGAGCAGGACGAGCGGCGGCGGTGCGGGCGCGCGGTCGATCGTCGTCACGTCGGCCAACCAGTCGCGGCCCTCCCGCCGCAAGGTCCCCTGCCCGACCCCGCCGGCGCCGTCCATCACCTCGACCGCTTCGCCGTCGCGGGCCCGGCGAACCGAGAGGTGGTGGGCTTCCTCCTCCGGCACCGGGCAGCGCCCGGGTCCGAGCGTGGGAACGAGCAGCCGGTGCATCAGGCGCGGCGGGCGGCCACGGACCACCAGCCCTCGTCCACCAGTTCGTCGATCGGAACGAGGCCGGCGCCCAGGAGGGCGGGCCGGAACAGATCCGCCTCGTTCGCTTCCATGCCGGCGAAGATCGCCACGCCGTCCGCGGCGAGGGCCGCGGTGATGGCGGGCAGCAGGGTTTCGTTGGCGGTCCGGAGAATGTTGGAGACGACGAGGTCGGCCGGGCCGGCGAGCGGGGCGATCACGCCGGCATCGGCCACGACGAACCGAACCCGGTCCGCCACCAGGTTGAGCGCCGCGTTGGCGTCGGCGATCGGGACTGCTTCGTCGTCCACCTCGACACCCAGGGCCGAGCGGGCGCCGAGTTTCACGGCGGCGATCGTGAGGATGCCGCTGCCGCTGCCAAGGTCGAGAACGGTCCCGCCGGCCCGCAGGTACCGATGCAGCAGGGTCAGGGCGCCGCGCGTCGACCCGTGCTCACCGCTCCCGAACGCCATCTCCGGGTCGATGACGACCGTCGCGGGCCCCGGCGCCAGAAGCCATGACGGCCCGAGCTGCAGCCCGCCGACTTCGCGGATCCCGAGTCCCTCGCGCCAGGCCGTCGTCCAGTCGACGGCGGCTTCCTGAAAGACGCGGCCGTCGAGCCCGGGAAAGCGATCCGCCAGGACGCGCAGCAGCGACCGGGCCGACGGCTCGTCCGCCGCGTACCCGACCACGCGGTCGGCGCTTTCGAGCGCCGTCTGTCCCGTGAGCTCCGCTACGGCCCGGGCGAGGTCCTCCGGGTCGTGTCCCGCCGGAGCGACCTCGACGAGCCACCAGCTCATGCGCCGAGGGCTTCCTTGAGCTTGGACCAGAAGCCGCCGCTTTCGCGGGGCGGATCGCCCTCGACCTTGGCGAGTTCCTCGAACAGGCGGCGCTGTTCGGCGGTGAGGTTCTCCGGGGTCCAGAGGCCGACCCGGACGTTGAGGTCCCCGGAGGCGTTCTGGCCCAGGCGCGGGAGTCCCTTCCCCTTGAGCCGGAGAACGGTTCCGGCCTGGACGCCGGGCGGAACGGTGACGGCTTCGTCGCCATAGGGCGTCGGGATCGTCACGGAGCAGCCTAACGCCGCCTGCGAGAACGAGAGGGCGAGGTCGAAGTAGAGGTCGTCGCCGTGCCGCTCGAAGCGTTCGTCGTCCTTGACTTCGATCATCACCAGGAGATCGCCGTTCGGGCCGCCCCGGCGGCCCGCCGCGCCCTGCCCCCGGAGGGTGATGTAGTTGTTGCTGGAAACGCCGGCGGGGATCTCCACCTGGACGGCGCGTTCGCCGCGGGTCCGGCCCTCGCCCCGGCAGACCTCGCACGGTTCGGTAATGACGGAACCCTCGCCCGAGCAGGTGGGACAGGGGGCGACGGAGACGAACTGGCCGAAGACGCTCCGGGTGCTCCGGCGCACCTCGCCGCTCCCGGCGCAGGTGGCGCAGCGGCTCGGCCGGGTGCCCTTGGCCCCGCCGGTGCCGTTGCAGTTCGTGCAGGTCAGGCTGGTCTTGAGCTTGACGGTCCGCTTGGCCCCGGTGGCCACTTCCATCATGCTGAGCTTGACGGTCACCCGGATGTCCTGGCCCCGGCGCGACTCGGCCTGGGGCCGCCCGCCGCCGAAGAGCGACTCGAAGCCGCCGAGGCCCCCGAAGTCGCGCATGAAGATGTTGAGCGCCTCGCTCAGATCGACGTGGTGGAAACCGCCGGGACCGCCGGCGGCGCCGCCAAGCCCCGCCTTGCCGAAGCGATCGTACGCCGCCCGCTTGTCCGGATCCCGAAGCACCTCGTACGCCTCGGCGATCTCCTTGAACCTGGCCTCCGCGTCCGGCGCCGGATTCCGGTCCGGGTGGTACTGCATCGCGGCCTTGCGGTAGGCCTTCTTGATCTCGTCGTCGGAAGCGTTCTTCGCCACCCCGAGGAGTTCGTAGAATTCGCTCACGTCATCAATCCTTCCACCAGGCGACTGGTGTGCTCGACCAGGCCGATGATCTTGTCGTAGGGCATCCGGGTCGGCCCCAGCACGCCGAGGACGCCGGTGAGATTGCCTCGCCGGTAGCTCGACGTGACGAGGGTGAACTCGGCCAGCCGGGGGTCCGCATTCTCGCCGCCGATGGTGATCGTGAGGCCGCGCTGCCGGTGGGCCTCGAACGCGCTCCGGAGCAGGTCCCGCCGTTCGGTCAGTTCGAGGAGATCCCGCATCCGGGTGTTGGAGGCGAACTCGGGCTGCTCCGCCAGCGGCTGGGCGCTGCCCAGGAGGACACCGGCCGTCGGCTCGCCGTCGAAGAGCGAATCGCCCTGGGCGACAAAGACGTTGAGGAGGCCGGAGGACTTGCCTTCGCCGTCGGCGTCGCGAAGCCGGTCGGCCACGCTGCCCCGGAGGGTGCCTAACGGCAGGCCGGTCAGCCGCTCGTTGAGGATCCGGGCCACGTGATCCACCGCCTCGGGAGCCACCGCGCTCGGCACCTCGACGAAAATCGTCCGGACGAGGCCGCTGGCGAGGGTCAGCACCACCAGCAGCCGCTCCGAACTCACCCGGACCAGTTCGAGCCGCTCGAGCACGGCCTGATCGAGGGCCGGCGCCACGGCCACGCCCAGCTCCTGGGTCAGCACGCCGAGGACCTGGGCCGCCCGCTTGAGGATCTCCTCGATCGGACCACTGCCGCCGACCAACACCTCCGACTGAAGCCGCTCCCGCTCCTGATCGCTCGGCGGCGCATGGCGCATCAGGCGATCGACGTAGAGCCGGTAGGCGAGATCGGTCGGAATCCGGCCGCTCGAGGTGTGGGTGTGAAACAGGTAGCCCCGGGCCTCGAGGTCGGCCATGGTATTCCGGACGGTGGCCGGAGACACGCCCAGCCGGGACCGCGCCGCCACCGCCTGGCTTCCTGCCGGCTCGGCGCTTTCCACGTACAGCTGGATGATCGTGTCCAGAATCCGGGCTTCGCGCTCGGACAGGTCTTCAACTCTAGGCATCGCTTTAATTTAGGCGCCTGCTACCCGGCTCACCAAGGCATCCAGACGGAGCCACCCCGTGGCCGTCAGGATCACCTGACTGCCACGGCGGCAGGCCCATCCGGCAGCTTCCCACTCCGTGACCGTTTCCATAGGCAGGGTTGATGCCGCGACGCCACCGCTGGTCCGAAGACCGAGGTAGAGCTCCTCGAGCGCCACCTGATCCGGGGCAAGGAATTCCTCGCCCGCCTGGGCCGAGCCGCCGCCGGCCATCACGGTCCGATAGGCGGCCCATTCCCGCTGGTTCCACCAGCGATGGGCGCCGGCAGCACTATGGGCCGACGGGCCGAGACCGAGATAGGGCGCCCGGCGCCAGTAGGCGAGGTTGTGCCGGGACTCGCAACCCGGGCGCCCCGCATTGGAAACCTCGTAGTGATGAAAGCCCGCGCCGCCCAGCCGCTCGGCGGCCGCCAGATACTCGTCCGCCGCGCCGCCGTCGGGCGCCGGGACCGTCTCGCCCCGGGCCACCCAACGCCCGAGCGGCGTGTGCGCTTCGACGGTGAGGCCGTAGAGCGAGAGATGCTCGGGCTCGAGGGCGAGGGCGGCGTCGAGGTCGCGGTTCCAGTCCCGGCCGAGGTCGGCCGGGAGCCCGAAGATCAGGTCGAGCGACAGGTTCGCCAGGCCGGCCCGCCGAAGCAAGGCCGCCGCACGCGCCGGCTGTTCCGCCCCGTGAACCCGGTGCATCCATTGCAGAACCGCCGGATCGAAGGACTGCACACCGAGGGAGATCCGGTTGGCGCCGCACGCGAGCAAGGCGACGGCGCTCTGGTCGGTGACGTCCTCCGGATTGGCCTCGACGGTGACCTCGGCGTCTCCGGCGATCGGCAACTCGGCCCGAATGCCGGCCACGATGTCCGCCAGCGCCGCGCCGCCGATCAGCGACGGCGTCCCGCCGCCGAAGTAGATCGTCTGGACCGGACCGAGCGTCCGCCACGGTCCGGAGGCCAGGGCCTGCCGCAACTCGGCGAGCACCACCTCCACGTACTCGGACACCGGCACCCTGCTCCGCACCGCGATGGCGAAATCGCAGTAGGAGCAGCGCCGGGCGCAGAACGGCACGTGAAGGTAGAGGTGCACGGCCGAAAGGTGGCCGGGCGGAGCGCCTGCCACCACTACCGACGGCCGGCCGGCTGCGGCCAGCCGCCGGCGTGGCGCGCGTAGCAACCTGCCGGTGCCGGCCGTTCACGGTGCCCGGCGGAACTCCTGGCCGTTCCGTTCCGCCAGGCCGACGATCTCGAGTTCCGCCAGGCAGGCGAGGGTGGCCCCCGTGGCAAGTCCAAGTTCGACCGCGAGGGCGTCGATCGTTCGCGGCACGCCGTCGAGGACCTCGAATACCCGGCGGAGGTCTTCTCGCAAGCCGGCTTCTTCCGGCCGCACTCCGGCACCAGGCGCGGCGGACAGACCGAAGGGACGCAGCAGATCGTCGGCGCCGAGCACCGGGGCAGCGCCGTCCCGGATCAGTTCGTTGGGGCCGACACTCGTCCGGCTGGTGATCGGCCCCGGCACCGCCAGGACCTCCCGGCCCTGGTCCAACGCGGTGCGCGCCGTGATGAGGGCCCCCGACCGGCCCGCCGCCTCGATGATGACCGTGGCGCGGGCCAGGCCGCTGATGAGACGGTTGCGGCGCGGGAAGGACCCGGCGTTCGGGCGCTCTCCCGGCGGGAACTCCGTGAGCAGGAGCCCGTCGCGGATCACGCGGTGATACAGCGCCCGGTTCGCAGCCGGATAGACGACGTCGATGCCGTTGCCCAGAATCCCGATCGTGTCGCCCCCGGCCTCGACGGCGGCCCAATGTGCCACCGCATCGAGCCCGCGGGCCATGCCGCTGACCACCACAAGCCCGGCCGCCGCCGCATCCGCCGCCAGGCGACGGGTCACCTCCACGCCGTAGCTCGAGGGATGCCGGGTCCCCACCAGGGCCACGCCCGGACGACCGAGCAATTCCCGCCGGCCGGCACCGAAGAGGAGCGCCGGCGGGTCGGGGATGTGGCTGAGTTCCTCCGGGAACCCGGCGTCGTAGGGGGTCAGGACGAAGGCCCCCAGCCGGGTAACCATATCGAGAATCCGCACCGCCTGGCGGCGATCGGCCGCCGCCACGGCGGCCGCGGCGGCGCGATTCATCGACGGCACGGTCCCCAATAACGCAACCGGCGCCGCGAGGGCGCCGGTCCAGGTTCCGAAGAACCGCTTCAGTTCGCCGAGCCGTACCGTGCCGATGCCGCTGGCGAGCGACAGGGCCAGGTACGCCTCGCGTTCCTCACTCGAGAGCATGTTCCTCCCCGGGGATTTCGTCCGCCTTGGCCGATTCCACCAGGCGCCAGAAGGTCCGCTTCAGCTCCTCGAGGCCGGTCCCGGCCGCCGAGGAGATCGACAGCACGGCCTGCGCCTCGGGCGCCTCGATGCCGGGCACGGGCTCATCGGCGGCCAGCAGGTCCCGTTTGGTGAGTACTACCACGTGGGGCTTTTCGAACAACGGCTCGCTGTAGGACTGGACCTCGCGGCGGAGGCGTTCGTAGCTGGCCTGCGGATCCGGGGCATCCAACGGGACGAGGAACGCGAGCACCCGGGTCCGCTCGACATGGCGGAGGAACTGGAGGCCGAGTCCCTTTCCTTCATGGGCGCCTTCGATGATCCCCGGAATGTCCGCGATGACGAAGGTGCGGTGATCGCTCAGCTGGACGACGCCGAGATTCGGCTCGAGCGTGGTGAAGGGATAGTCCGCAATCTTGGGCCGGGCCGCGGACACGACCGAGAGCAGCGTGCTCTTTCCGGCGTTGGGTTCGCCGACCAGGCCGATATCCGCGATGAGTTTGAGTTCGAACTCGAGCTTCCGCTCCTCGCCGGCCTCGCCGGGCTCCCATTCCCGGGGTGCCCGATGCGTGGAGGAGGCGAACCGGGTGTTCCCCCGCCCGCCCCGCCCGCCCTTGGCGACGAGAATCCGGTCTCCGGAGCGAAGCACCTCGCCGAGCGACTCCCCCGTGGCACTGTCGCGGATGATCGTGCCGGGCGGAACGGGCAAGGTGATGTCCTTGCCCGAGGCCCCGGTCATGTTCTTGCCCTTGCCGTGCTGCCCGCGCTCCGCCTTCCAGGTGGTGCGGTACCGGTAGTCGAGCAGCGTGGCGAGGTTCGAATCCGCCGCGACGTAGACGCTGCCGCCGTGCCCGCCGTCTCCGCCGTCGGGACCGCCCTTCGGCACGAACTTGAACCGCGCAAAGGAGGACGCGCCCGATCCGCCGGTGCCCGCGGCGACGTGAACCTCGACCCGATCGACAAAACTCATCCTCTGATCCGTTCCCAAAGACCCATCGCCAGCTCCCGGCCCCGAGCTGAGGCCTCGGTGCCCGCCTCGGCGAGCACCGCCTCGACCTCCGCGACGGTGGCCCCGGCATTTCGCGCTCCCCGCAGATGCGAGTGCAGCTGCCGCTCCGCCTCGAACACCATCACCTGGGCAATGACGCAGAACTCCCGGCGAACCAGATCCAGCCCGGGACGCGACAGGGTCCGTCCGTACCCTTCGGTGACCATCCACGCATCGAGCGCCGGGTGCAGGGTGGCGACGTTGGCCCGAAGCTTGTCGTAGTTGGCACCGTAGACGACCCGGCAGGTGGCCTCGCCGCGTTCCCGCCAGGCGCGGGCCAAGCCGAGATCCGCCCCATCCTCCCCCGAGACCGGCGGGAGGCCGACGGCTTCCCGCCAGGCCGCCGCGGCCGAGAGCGCTCGCGGATAGCCGACCATCAGCACGGACTGGAGGAGCAACTCATCTCCCCAGATCGGCGGCACGCCGGCGGCCACGGCCTCGCGGGCCCGGGCGCCGGTGCGACCCGGCTCCCCTGCGGCGACGGCCCCGGCCAGGCGAACGAGCGCGCGGGTCGGGACGTCGACTCGACTCACGATAGCAGGCCCCGCCGCCGCGGCGTCATCGAATCACCCGCCGACCGGCGCCGAAAACGTGAGTTCGCCGTCTGCCCGGATGGCGCCGACCGTGGCACCGCGGGTGGTGCGAACCGGGATCTCCCGATGCTGGGTCAGCGAATCGATCCGGCGCAGGCCCTCGGCGTGCCCAGCCCGTTCGAGCAAGGCCCGCAGCACCGCGAGCAGGGCAATGCCGACGCTCGGCATGTCGCCATCCTCGACCTTGATGGCAATGCCGAGTCCAAGCCCCGGCAACGCGGCGCTGTACACGCCCTCCGCCCCGATCTTGGCGAACACTTCGCCGGGCCAGGCCTGCATCAGGTCCGTGCAAAGGCGCTTGCTGCCGGCCACCAGATCCGGATGATTCGTCACCGCGCGCCAGAGCCGGCGGGGTTCGATGTCAGTGGAGGTGGCGAACCGGGCGTAGGCGAGCGCCATCGCGTCGAGCGGCAGCCCGAAACAGGTCGTGTTGCAGCCGTCCACGGTCAGGATCAGCTCGTCGCGCCCGAGCCCGGTCCAGCGTTCGACCTCCGCGATGATTCGTTCCTGGACCGGGTGCCCGACCGCTTCGTATCCGGCCGCGGGCCAGCCATGGCATTTGGCGAGCGCCAGCATCCCGGTGTGCTTCCCGGAACAGTTGCTCCAGCGCGGCGTCATCACGATGCCCTCACGGGCCACCCGCCGGGCAGTCTCCGGGCCGAGCGGGGTGTGCGGGCCGCAGGCCAGCGCGGATTCGTCGAGCGCCAGCTTGGCGAGGAAACGGTCCACCGTCTCCAGATGGATCGGCTCGCTCGAATGCGAGGCGCAGGCGATGGCCAGTTCCTCGGCCGTCAGCCCGAAGCGCTCCACCGCGCCGTCCTGGAGCAGCGGCAGCACCTGGAACGGCTTTGCGGCGGAGCGCCAGAAGGTGACGAGTTGGGGATCGCCGGCCGAGGCAACGAGCCGGCCCGACGCGTCCACCACCGCGGCCGAGACCCGGTGGGCCGACTCGACGAGGGGACCGCGGGTGACGACGACACGAAGGGGAGCCATGGCGCGGGGAAACATAGTGGAGGGCCCGGTTACATTTCGAGCGTGCGCTGGCTCTTTGCCTTACTCCTTCTCGGCACGTCCCGGGCCGCCGCCCAGGCCTCGCCGTATCTCCCGCTCGATCATCCGTTGCTGCCACTGGCCGAGTACCTGATCGCCCGCGGCGACGTGGCGGACCCGAGTCCGCTGCTCCGCCCGTTCCGGCGGGCGGATCTCATTGCGGCCATCGACGCTGCCCGGCTCGACCCGGCCTCGGCGAGCGGCCGCCTGGCCGCCCGGCTGCGGGCGGAATTGGGCGATCCGGCGCCGGCCGACTGGGCCGCTTTTCGCGCTCGCCTGGGGATCGAAACCGGCTCCCGCGCCCGCCGCGATCTCCTCCACCCCGCCGGGGACGGGGGTGCCTGGTTCTTCGGCGAGGCCGCGCTCGAGGGCCGGTTCCGCAATCTGCTCCTGGTGTCCCGCCCGGTGGCGTCGAACCGGCTCAAAGCGGATCCCGATTGGGCCGGCGGCTCCATCCAGCAGCGCAAGAACCAGGCGTATCGCTTCGCCGACGCATATGTCGCCGCCCAGTTCGACCGGGTCCACCTGACCTTCGGGCAACTGAGCCGGAACTGGGGCCCGGCGGGCGTCCTCGGCCTGTCCCTGTCGGACTACGGCTACCCCCGCACCGACGCGTCACTGGCCCTCCGGTTCCGCGATTTCCAGTTCGATGTCGTGGCCACCCAGCTGACCGGGATGACGGACGCGCTCGGGAACCACCGGAGCCGCTACCTGCTGGCTCACCGGCTCAGCGTCCGGCTCTCGTCGCGGTTCTGGCTCGGCCTCTGGGAGACGGGCGTCCTGGCCCCGGACCGGGCCTCGGTCGATCCCACGTTCTTCAATCCGATGGTGCTGCTCTCGTTCCCCGTGCAACTCGGCCTCCCCGACGATCGCAACACCACGATCGGCGGCGACCTGCGCTGGCAGGCGGGCCGGGTCCGGTTCGAGGGTCAGGCGATGATCGACGACCGGTGGCGCTCGAAGGCGGATCCGAACGGCACCGGCGAGCCCGCCCACCCGGGCCGCTGGGCGCTTTCCGGGGCCGCAGCGGGGCCGCTCGGGGAGCGCGCCGGCTGGCGGGCGAGCCTCGCGGCGGTGAGCAGCCTGGCGTACCGCACCGGCGATTCGACCGAGAACTTCGTGGACCGCGGCATCGGCATCGGCCCGCATTTCACCGACGGCGTCGTCGGCACGGTGGCGGTATCGCTGCCGGTGCGCGACCAGTGGCTCGTCACCCCCGACCTCACCTACCAGGTGCAGGGCGAGGGCCGCATCGGCGATCCCTTCCCGACCGGGACTGCGTTCACCGACACGCCCGAGATCTTCATCGGCCGGCCCGAGCGGACGCTGCGGGTCGGCCTGTCGCTGTCCGGCGGCGCGGGCCGATTTGCCGTGACCGGCTCGGGCGGCTACTTCCGGACCGTCTCGGCCGGCCACGCGCCGGGCCCGGTCCGGAACCGTTTCGAGGGCCGCGTCACCGCCACCATCGGCCTGTCCCGCCAGGGAGCCATTCAATGACCGCAGGACCGTCTCTTCCCGGAGTGCCCCGCGACCGGGTGGTCGCCCTGCTCGACGGGATGCTGGGCCGGCGGGTGGTGGTGGCCGGCGACGTGATGCTCGACCGGTACCTCGTGGGCGACACCGACCGGCTCTCCCCCGAGGCGCCGGTGCCCGTGGTGACGGTCCACTCGACCCGGTCGGCGTTAGGCGGTGCCGCCAACGTGGCCGCCAACGTCGCCGCGATGGGCGGGGTCGGACTCCTCACCGGCGTCGTCGGCGACGACGATCACGCCACCGCCGTCCGGACCGAACTCGCGGCCGCCCGGCTCGACGATCGCTACCTGATCACGGTGGCCGACCGGCCGACCACGACCAAAACCCGGGTGATCGCCCGCGGGCAGCAGGTGGTCCGGATCGACCAGGAGTCGGACCAGCCGCTCGACTCCAACGACGTGGCCCGCCTCTGGGGCACCATCGAGGCGACCCTCGCCTCGGCGGATGCCTTCGTGCTCGAGGACTACAACAAGGGCACGCTCACGCCGGCCCTGATCCGCGATTCGATCGCCGCCGCCCGGCGGCGCGGGCTCCCGATCGTGGTCGACCCGAAGTACCGGCACTTCTTCGAATACAAGGGTGCCACCGTCTTCAAGCCGAACCGGCGCGAACTCGAGGCCGCCCTCGGCGCCGGCGTCGACCTCCAGCGGGATCCGCATGCGCTGGTGGCCGCCCGGGAGCGGCTCGGGGTGGACAACCTGCTCGTCACCCTCGGCGCGGAGGGAATGGCGCTGGTCACGCCGGACGGCAAACGAGCCACGATTCCGAGCCGGGCCCGGGAGGTCTACGACGTGTCGGGCGCCGGCGACACGGTCACCGCCTGGGTGGCCACCGCCCTCGCGGCGGGCGCCACGATGGCGGAAGCGGCGTACCTCGCGAACTATGCGGCCGGGATCGAGGTGGGCAAAGCCGGCGTCGCCACGGTGTCGGCGGCCGAGGTGCTGGCGGTGTTCGACGAAGAGAACGACGCGATCGGCAGGCTGCGCCGGGGCGGCGCGATCTAGCCCTGACGATCCGCGCCGCCAGGCCGAACGCCGACGATCTGGACGACGGCGCTTCGACCGCCGTGGCCGGCGCCCTCGTGGATGTCGCGCTCGATCTCCCGACCGATCTCGAGATCGAGCCCCGCCAGCTCCGCCCGGAGCCCCTCGAGCGTCATCAGCAACTCCGCCTGGGGCGGTCCCCCGGTGCCGAAGCCCAACTGCGCCGGCGTGTACGCCTCGAGAATCAGCACGCCGCCGGGCACCAGCCCGCGAACCGCCTTCCCGAGCACCTCGCGCCGCAGCGCGGGCGGCAGGTGGGCGAAGATGAGGACCACCCCGCTCCACCCCTCTTCCGCGATCGCAAAATCCGCCAGGTTCGCCACCACGGTGTCGAGCGGCACGCCCCGGGCGGCGGCCAGTTCCCGTGCCTTGGCCAGGCCCACGGCGGACTGATCCACCGAGGTCACGGCATGGCCCAGCGTCGCGAGGTATACGCCGTTGCGGCCCTCGCCGTCGGCGATCGCCAGCACCGGACCGGCGGGAATCCGTCCGGCCACGTCGCGCAGGAAATCGTTCGGGTCGGTGCCGTAGAGGTAGCCGGCAGCCCGGTAGCGTTCGTCCCAGTCCGAGGTCTTCATGGTCGTCATGGCCGAAACCTCGCTGCGAGGCCGACCGGGTCCAAGTTTGGCGGCGGGCCTTGACAGAATCGGACGAGTGCTAAAAATTCAGCATAGTGCTGAATCTTTAGCAGACCGGTCCCGTAGGGAGGCCCCATGCCGAAATCCCCTGCTGCGCTGAGCCGCCGCGAACGGCAGCTCATGAACATCGTCTACCGCCTGGGCCGCGCCACCGCGGCGGAGATCCTGGCCGAGTTGCCGGACCCGCCGAGCTACTCGGCCGTCCGGGCCTTGCTCCGGGTGCTCGAGTCGAAGGGTCATCTCCGCCACGAGCAGGACGGACCCCGCTACGTGTTCCTCCCCACCGTCGCTCGCGAGGACGCCCGGCTCGGCGCTCTCGATCAGGTCATCAGCACGTTCTTCGACGGATCGCCGTCGGAAGCGGTGGCGGCACTGCTGGAGCAGTCCGACCGCCGCCTCGGCCGATCCGAACTCGACCGCCTGGCCCGGCTGATCGCCGAGGCGCGGAAGGAGGGCCGGTAGATGTCCGTCATCGATCTTGTTCCCGTGCTGGCCGCCAAGAGTGCGGCGATCCTCCTCCTCACCATCGCGGCGGCGCTCGGGTTCCGGCGGTCGTCCGCCGCCACCCGCCATTTGATCTGGACCGGCGGGCTCCTGGCCAGCCTGGCCCTGCCCGTCGCCTCGCTCGCGGGGCCGCGGCTGCCGATTCTGCCGCGTGGTCTCTGGCCCCGGGAGGCGAGCGGAGTGAGCCGGGCCGGGATTGCCGTGGCCGACGCGGTCGCCGTTGCGGAGGAGCCCGCGCCGCCAGCCGGGGAACCGGCGGCGGTTGCCTCGAACCGGCCGGTGGTCGCGGCGATGCCGGCAACCGGAGTCTCCCCGGCGGCCATCGCCTCGAACGTCGCGGACATCGCGTCGGTCCCGCCGCCTAACGTCGCCGGCCTCGGCCCGGCGCCGGGCCTGGCCGCACCGGCTCGTGCCGCCCCCCCGAGTCCCGCCGGGCGAGCCGCTCCGGCCGCCGTGGCGCCGGCCCTGGCCGGCGCCGGTCCGATCGACTGGCCCGCCCTGCTGACGCTCGGCTGGCTCGCCGGCGTCGGCCTGGCGCTGCTCCGCCTCCTGGCCGGCCGGATCGCCATCCACCGGATCGCGCGCCGCGCCGTCCCGGTCGTGTCCCCCGAATGGCTCGACTCGATCGAGACGGCCCTCGGCCAGCAGGATCCGGGTCGCCCGGTCCGCTTCCTCGAATCGGCCGAAGCATGGACCCCGTGCACCTGGGGTACCGTGCACCCGACGATTCTCCTCCCGACGGTCGGCGTCGACTGGAGCGACGAGGCCCGGCGTCAGGTGATCGTCCACGAACTGGCCCACGTGAGGCGCTACGACTGTCTCACCCAGGTCCTCGGCCAGCTGGCGTGTGCCGTTCAGTGGTTCAACCCGCTGGCCTGGCTCGCGGCGCGCTCCGCGCGGATGGCCCGCGAACAGGCCTGTGACGACGCCGTCCTGGCCGCGGGCAGCGTGCCGTCCGAGTACGCCGGCCTGCTCCTCGAGGCGGCGGCGCCGGAAGGCTCGGGTCCCTGGGTGCCGGCCGAGGCGCTCGCGATGGCGCGCCGGTCCCAGCTCGGCGACCGGCTGCTCGCGGTCCTCGACCCTGCCCGGTCCCGCGAGCCGGTCAGCCGGCGGCGGGTCGCCTGGACGGCGGTCGCGGCGTTAGGCCTGCTGTTGCCGGTCGCCGCCGCGTCGCCGCAGGAGCCTCGGCCCCCGCGGCCGCCTCGCGCTGCCGCTGTCGGTCGCCCGCCCCGTGCACCGGCCCCGACACGACCCGAGACACCGCCGCGCGCGCCGACTCCGCTCGGCGCAGCCCCGGCGCCGGCCGCGCCGGAGGCGATGGACCCGCTGACGCCCCTGCCGGCCACCGCTCCGACCCCGGTCGAACCGGCTAGGCCGCCGGGTGGCGCGATGACCGCCCCCGAGGCAGCGGAGGCGCCGGGTCTGCCGCCCGCCATGCGCCCGCCGGCCGCACCGGCCCCGGCGACGGTTTCGCCCCTGGAGCCGATGACCACGCGGGCGATCCCGGCCCCTCCTCGACCGCCGATCGCGGCGGCCGATGTCCCCGGCGACTGCCGGACCGACGACCGCGGGCGTAACCGCACCGTCCGGCTCAATTCGTCAGTGCAGATCACCGGCACCGGCAGTCTGTCGGACGGTCGCGGCAACGTCTCGGTGGTCTGGACCGGGCACGACTGCTCGGTCATCATCCGGCTCCGCGGTGCGCCCACGTTCACGGAAGCGGAGGACGACCTCGCTTCACTCTCGAGCAACGGCCGGTTCGAGATCACCGACG
>JBFXAY010000023.1:0-70460 GCA_050183815.1 Gemmatimonadales bacterium
TGCCGGCCTCGTAATCCGCGATCAGCCCCTCGGCGATGGTCGAGGCGTGCTCGGTGTTCGGATTCTCGCCGACGTCCTGCCGCTCGCCCGCGAGCTTCCGGCCCAGGTACTTGAAGAACCCGGCACCCTTCCGGCCGACGCAATAGAGATCGACGGCGTATCCCGCCTCTTCGAGCTCCTTGACCCGGCGCCGAGCTTCCTTGATCAGATTGCTGTTGAAGCCGCCGCAGAGACCGCGATTGGCCGTGACCAGCACCACCACGGCGCGGTTCGGCCCGCCGTGCGCGGGCGCCTTCGGGCGCCGGAGCAGCGGAAACCGTTCGGCCAGCTCCGGACTCATCAGATCCGCGATCACCTCGCGGAGCGCCTGGGCGTAGGGACGGGCCGCGATGACCCGGTCCTGCGCCCGCTTGAGCTTCGACGTGGCAACCAGCTCCATCGTCCGGGTGATCTTGCGGGTGTTCTGAACCGCCCGCATCCGCCCTTTGAGCTCGCGACCCTTGGCCATGTTACTCGGCCCGGAACAGCGGCTTGAAGGCGGCGATCGCCGCGTTGAGCTTGGCCTTGAGGTCGTCGTCGAGCGCCTTCTTGGTCCGGATCGTCTCGAAGACGGCCGCGTGCTGCGCCCCGACGTAGCTCAGGAAATCCTTTTCCCACTTCCGGATCTGCCTCACGTCGACATCGTCGAGGTGGCCGTTGGTCACCGCGTAGATGATCGCGATCTGCTGCTCGACCGGCATCGGCTGGTACTGCGGCTGCTTGAAGACCTCGACCAGCCGGGCACCCCGGGCCAGCTGCCGCTGGGTGGCCTGGTCGAGATCGGAACCAAACTGGGCAAAGGCCTCGAGTTCGCGGAACTGCGCCAGCGCCAGCCGGAGCGGACCGGCGACACTCTTCATCGCCTTGATCTGGGCGTTGCCGCCGACCCGGCTCACCGAGATGCCCGCGTCCACCGCGGGACGGACGTTCGCGTAGAACAGGTCCGTGGTGAGGTAGATCTGCCCGTCGGTGATCGAGATCACGTTGGTCGGGATGTAGGCCGAAACGTCGCCGGCCTGGGTCTCGATGACCGGAAGCGCCGTCAGCGATCCGCCCGGCTTCTTGATCCGGTTGTCGAGCTTCACGACGTTCGGATCCTCGGAGATCTTGGCCGCGCGCTCGAGGAGCCGGCTGTGGAGGTAGAACACGTCGCCCGGATACGCCTCACGGCCCGGCGGGCGGCGGAGAATCAGCGAGAGCTGCCGGTACGCCGCGGCCTGCTTCGACAGGTCGTCGTAGACGCAGAGCGTAGCCTGGCCGTTCTCGTACATGAAGTGCTCGGCGATGGCACAGCCGGAGTAGGGCGCGATGTACTGCAACGGCGCGGGGTCCGACGCCGTGGCCATCACGACCACGGTGTAGTCCATCGCACCGGCTTCCTTGAGCCGCTCGACGACGGTGGCCACGGTCGAGCGCTTCTGCCCGATCGCGACGTAGACGCAGACGACGCCCTGGCCCTTCTGGTTGATGATCGTGTCGATCGCGATGGCCGTCTTCCCGGTCCCGCGATCGCCGATGATCAGCTCGCGCTGGCCGCGGCCGATCGGAATCATCGAGTCGATCGCCTTGAGACCGGTCTGGAGCGGCTCCTTCACGGGCTGCCGGACGATGATGCCCGGCGCCACCATCTCCACCGGACGGCTGTGGGTCGTCTTGATCGGGCCCAGGCCGTCGACCGGCCGGCCGAGCGCGTCGACCACCCGGCCCAGCATCGCTTCGCCGGTCGGGATCGACAGCAGCTTGCCGGTGCAACGAACCTCGTCGCCCTCCTTGAGCTTCAAGTAGTCGCCCAGGATGACGGCGCCCACGTTGTCCTGCTCGAGGTTGAGGACCAGGCCGGTCACCGTCTCGCCGGACTCGGCCGAGGTGAACTCGAGCATCTCGCCGGCCACCGCGCTCTTCAGGCCGTAGACGCGGGCCACCCCGTCACGCACCTCGAGGGTGGTGCCGACGTCGGCGGTGTCCACGGCGCCCAGTTCGGCAGCCGCGATTTCCTTGAGCAGGATGTCTTTGATTTCGCCGGGGCGGAGGACGGAGTCAGTCGCCATGGTCTCGTTGGATTGTGTTGTAAGAAGCCGGAAACAAAGGCGTTGCTCTATAGCTTGTGAAAATTATCACAAGACGCGTTTGGGAGCAAGCGTACCCCCTCCACCACGCCGGGCCACGGAGCGGGGTCGCTTCGGCGTCCGCCTACCGCGTGGCGGGGGGCTTTCGCGGGAACGTCTTGGGGTTGGCCACGGCCGTCGGCCGCTTCGGACCCGCCCCGGGCGGTGGGGTCCGATCCGCCCCCCGGCCCGGGTGACCCCGGAAGTACCGCCCCGACAGGTAATGGCCCGGCAGATACCAGGCGTCGTAGGCGAACTGGAACGGAATCGGATCGACACCGGTCGAGGTGACGATGCCCTCGGCATCGACCCAGGTCACGTAGTCGGCGACTCGCCACCGGCCGTTCTCGACCAGCGCGATCACTCGTTCGTACAAGCGGCCTCCGCGAGGACGCTCGCGGGCGAACACCACCCGGGCCCACTGGATCTCGGGCAACGGAGGCTGATCGATGGCCGAGGTCGATTCGACCACCCGGCGGCGGGCGGCTCCCTCGGCGACCGCCTGATGGTTGTGGAAGACCCAGTAGCCCCAGTCGAGGCTGGTAATCCGGTCCCGGAAGAGAGGGCTGGCCTGCTCGCGGGCCCGGTCGGCCGCGTCCCCCGCCACGAGCCCGAGCCAGCGGATCATCTCCTGGCGGGCGCCTTCCCAATCAGGCTCCGACTGCGCGGCGGCCGGGTCCGCGCCGCCAACTGCCAGCAATACCGCCACAGCGGCCCGAAAATCCTTCACTGCCACCTCCTTGCCCCCGCTCCCAAGATGGGCAGGGACCACCGGACCCGCCACCCAGGCCTAACGGCGGCTCCGGGTCCCGCCGCCGACGAACCGGCGGACCAGCTCCGACGTCGAGCCGCGGAAGAACTCGGCGTAGCTGAGCCGGAGCACCCGGCGGACCACGGCCCGGAAGTGACTCGGCGACGAGTAGCCGAGGAACTCGACGGTCCGGGGCAGGGCAAACCCGGGGTTCTCCAGGAGATCGCGGGCCAGGAGCAGCTGCAGGAGGTCGATGACCCGCTTGAGGTTCGGGGCTCCCCCGGCACCGAATTGCCGGGAAAGGTGTTCCCGCGACACCCGGAGCCGGCGGGCCAGCGCGTCGGTGGCCGGGGGTGGCCCGGCGTTGGCCAGGAGGAGTTCGAAGGCCCGGCGTTGCAGCGGCTCGGTGAGGCGCAGCAGCCGCGGAAGGTCACCGAGGGCCGCCCGGCGCCGGGCCAGGTAGCCGGAGCGCACGACCAGGTCGCCGACGACGGCATCGTCGATTCCCTCGAGGGCGAGCGCGGCAAACCGCTCGCCGTCGAATTCGAGCACCGCCCGCCCTTCGTCCGGCCGCACGGTGCCGAACAGCACGATGGGAACGGCTGGGAACCGGGCCCGGACGAGCGTCAGGTCGAGCGCCCGCCGGGTCCGGGTGCCGATGACCACGGCATCGACCCAGTCACGCTCCAGCGTTTCGACCAGACGGCGGGCGGTTCGGCACGTCTTGAGCCGGGCGTGACTGCGAGGAAGGGTGCGCCGGAGAGTGGCGAGGGCGGCGGAGCTGTCGAGCAGCGCGGCAACGGCGGCCATGGAGCGGCGGCGGGCTCAGGCGCCGCCGGCCGCGGAGGCGTCCAACACCTGCTGCGCCAGAGTTCCCGCCTTGCGCAGGACGCCCCGGGCATTCTCGTAGCCGAGCTTGGTCACGGCGTCGTCGAAAGCGAACCAGACGCACTCCGTGATCCCTTCGTCTTCCTGCGGCACCGGCTCGCCCGCGGCGGATTCGAAGAGGTAGAAGTGGCAGTACTTGTGAATCAGCTTGCCCCGGAGCCGGAAGTACCAGTCGATCGTTTCCAGCGGGCCGTGCAGAACCAGGTCGGCGAGCCCGGTTTCTTCCGTGGTTTCGCGCGCGGCTGCGGCCGCGGCGGGTTCGTTCTTCTCGAGGTGACCCTTCGGAAAGCCCCAGTGGCCGTAGCTGTCGCGGATCAGAAGAATCCGGAACCCGGCGTCCGACCCGCGCCGGATGACGACCCCGCCGGCCGACACCTCACGCACCGCCCGCTGCGGCTTGGCGCCCCGGTTCTTCTTCGGTCCCCGGTCGGCCATGCTAGAACACCGAGAAGCGGAAGTACCGGCGGGGGTTGGCCTGAATGTCGGCGAGCAGCTTCCGCATGTCCTGAATCGCCGCGGTGGTTTCGAGGTAGAGCGTCGAGTCGCGGGCCAGGAGGCCGAGACTGCCCTTCCCCGTCTGTACCTTGGTCAGGAGTGTGTCGGTCGACTCGAGAATCCGGCTCAGCGTCGCCTGGTGCTCGCGGATCATGCCGAGCAGGGCCCGGGCATCGGCCGACGCGGCGCGAAGGTCCGCGGCGGTGGCCTCGCCGGAGTTGAGGATCGAGGTGATCTGGCCGTTGGCGGTGGCGGAGTCGACCCGGCCGAGGAGCCGGTTGACCCGCTTGGAGGCCGCGCCGAATTCCTCCGACGTCACCGCCAGATTGCTGGTGACCTGATTGAACGGCCCCGTCTGCTTCCGGGCAAAGTCGGCGAGGCGGTCGGCGGCTTCGCGGAGGTCCGAGAGGCTTCGCCGGACATCGTTGATGGCGGCCGAATCCAGCGCCCCCGACACCCGGTTGGTGATCAGGCCGATGTCGCCGGCGATCCGGCTGGCCTGCTGGGTCAGCTGGCCGATGTCCGGCAGCGTCGCCCCCGGCCACCGGTCGCTGCCCGGCACCGCGGCCTCGGCCAGGCGGGCCCGGAGTTCGGGGTCCTGCGGCGCCCCGTCCACGTCGACGACCGTGACCAGCCATTCGCCGAAGAGGCTCCCGCTCGCGGCGATCGCCACGGGCCGGTTAGGCATCTCGAGATCCGCGCGGATCTTGAGGTCCGCTTCCACCCAGTCGCCTTCCGCGAGCCGGATCGCGTTGACCCGGCCGACCTTGACGCCGCGCAGCGTGACCGGCGCCCCGACCGACAGTCCGCCGATCTCGCGGAACCGCGCGGTCTGCACCACGTCGGGGTTGCCGAGATCGGTTTCGGAGAGCCAGATCGCGCCGCCCACCACCACGGCAAAGGCGATCAGCACCGACAGCCCGACGAGGAACTCGTTCCGACGTTTCATGGCCTTCCTTCGATGAACTGGCGAACGACCGGGTCGTCCGTCTCCCTGATCTCCGCGGCGGGCCCGACGGCGCGGACCCCGCCCTCGTACAACATGGCGATCCGGTCGGCCACCGCGAAGGCGCTCCGCATGTCGTGGGTGACGACGACGCCGGTGACCCCGAGGTCCTGCTTGGTCGCCACCATCAGCTGATCGATCACGGCCGAGGTCACCGGATCGAGTCCGGTCGTCGGCTCGTCATATAGAATGTAGCGCGGCCGCATGACGATCGCCCGGGCGATGCCGACCCGCTTCCGCATCCCGCCCGACAGTTCCGCCGGGTACCGGGGCCCGGCGTCCGGCAGCCCGATCCGGCCGAGCGCCTCCCGGACCCGCTCATCGATCTCGTCCTCCGCGACCTTCTGCTGGCGGAGGGCCAGCGCGAGGTTGTCCGCCACCGTCATCGAGTCGAACAGCGCGGCGAACTGGAACACATAGCCGATCGACGCGCGCAATGCGGTCAGGTCGTCCCGCGAAAGTTCGGACACGTTCCTGCCGTCCACTTCGACGTAGCCCTCGTCCGGCTCGAGAAGGCCGACGATGTGCTTGAGTGCGACGCTCTTGCCGGTGCCGCTGTAGCCCAGCAGCACCATCGTCTCGCCGTCGCGGATTTCGAGATTGAAATCCTTGAGCACCTGCTTGGCCCCGAACGCCTTCGAGACGCCGACGAACCGGATCACAGGAGCACCAGCGCCCAGAACGCGTCCAGGACCAGGATCGCCTCGCAGCCGAGAACGACGGCGCGGGTCGTGGCCCGACCGACGCCTTCCGCCCCGCCCTGAGTCCGGAGTCCGGTGAGCGCGCCCATCACGGCGATCGCGCAGCCGAAGCTGGCCGACTTCACCAGGCCGAACCAGATGTCCTTGAAATGATAGAACTGCCGAACACCCTTGAAGAACTCGGGCGTCGAAAGGTCGAGGAGGTTGGTCGACGTGATCCACCCGGAGAACACCCCGACGCCCATCGCCATCGCGGTGACGACCGGGAACATGAGCGTGGCCGCCACCACTCGCGGCACGACCAGGTAGGCGTGAACGTCCACCGCGAGGGTTTCGAGGGCATCGACCTGCTCGGTGACCTTCATCGTCCCGAGCTCAGCGGCGATGTTGGCGCCGACCCGGCCGGCGAGGGCCATGCCGGTGAGCACCTGGCCGAGTTCCATCATCACGGTTTTGGCCACGAGCGCGCCGACGAAGTACAGCGGCACGGCACCGGTGAAGATGTAGGAGGCGAGCAGGGACAGGACGATCCCGGTGAAGACCGCCAGGAAGATGGCGATCGGAATCGAGTCGACGCCGAGGCGGCGCATGTGGGTGACCACCAGCGGCGCCCAGGTGCCGGGCATCATCACGGCGCGGGAGGCATCGACGGCCCACCGGCCGGTCCGGCGGACGAACCCGAGCTGCGCGACCCCGATCCGGTTGAGCCGGTCGCTCACGCCGCGTAGCTCGCCAGTGCCCGCCCGGCCGCCCCGTCCCGCAACCGCTTGAGGGCCCGGTCACGGAGCTGGCGCACGCGTTCGCGCGTGATCCCGAAAATCACGCCGATTTCCTCGAGGGTGTGTTCGCGGCCGCCGTCGAGGCCGAAGTAGAGCTTGAGCACCCGGGCGTCCCGGGGCTGGAGGGTTGCGAGGGCCGCCTCGATTTCCTCCGCGAGGAACTGGTCGATCGCCTCGCTTTCGACATCCCCCTGCCCTTCGACCAGGAAGCGGTCGATCGTGGCGCGGTCGCCGTCCGCCGCCAGCGGCGCGTCGAGCCGCACGTCGGCGGTGTTGAGCGCGGCGAGACTCTGCACGATCTCGACGGAAAGGCCGAGGATCTGGGCGATCTCCTCCGCCATCGGCTCGCGCCCGAGGGACTGGCGGAGCGACTCCGACGTCTTGACGATGCGGGAGAGGTCGGCGGTGCGGTTGAGCGGCACCCGGACCGAGCGGCCGTGCCGCGCGATCGCGGCGAGAATCGACTGGCGGATCCACCACACCGCGTACGAGATGAATTTGACGCCGTGATCGGGATCGAACTTTCGGGCGGCAATCATCAAGCCCACATTGCCTTCGCCGATCAGATCGACGAGCTGCAGGCCGCGGTTCTGGTACTTCTTGGCCACCGAGATCACGAATCGGAGGTTGCGGGTGACCAGCTCCTGCATGGCGTCTTCGTCGCCGGCCTGCACCCGTCGGGCGACGGCGATTTCCTGCTCGGTCGTGAGCAACGACGACCGGCTGACATCGTGCAGATAGAGGTCGAGAATGTCGCGTTCCGACTCAGACGCCCCGAGGGACGCGGAGGAATCGCGTTTCTTGAGCCTCTTGTTTGCCATGTGCTTTATACGCGGGGATTTGCGGCACGACTTTCGCTTGACACGCCTTGACACGGCGGCTAGCTTGCCGCGTTGCAACATAAGCACCCAGCGGGCGACCACAAGAGCGGGGGCGTAGCTCAGTTGGGAGAGCGCGTGAATGGCATTCACGAGGTCAGGGGTTCGATCCCCCTCGCCTCCATTGCTTTGTTCGCTCCGCCGGGTTCTTGAGTTGCCAAAGCCGGGACCCGTCGCTACAATGGGTGCCCGCTTGCATGCGGGAATAGCTCAGTTGGTAGAGCACAACCTTGCCAAGGTTGGGGTCGCGGGTTCGAGTCCCGTTTCCCGCTCTGTAGGACACACGCAGGCTTCGTCGCGGGGTGGAGCAGTCTGGTAGCTCGCCGGGCTCATAACCCGGAGGTCGTGGGTTCAAATCCCACCCCCGCCATGGCAGGACGCCGAGAGTCGAGGGTCGAAGAGTCGAGAGTAGCCGATGGTCCTCGACTCCCGCGATTCTCGACTCTCGGCTGTCAGGGCGGTTAGCTCAGTTGGTTAGAGCGCTACGTTGACATCGTAGAGGTCACAAGTTCGAATCTTGTACCGCCCATGGAGCGCCAGGGAAGGCCCCGCAGTCAGCCCCCCCCAACCTCCGAGATGTTTTGAGGGCCCGTAGCTCAATTGGATAGAGCGTCTGACTACGGATCAGAAGGTTGGGGGTTCGAGTCCCTCCGGGCCCGTACCGATTACGGGGCGTAGCGCAGCCTGGTAGCGCGCCTGCTTCGGGAGCAGGAGGTCCCGGGTTCAAATCCCGGCGCCCCGATTGAAAC
The DNA here is from genome assembly GCA_050183815.1 of Gemmatimonadales bacterium. Classification (GTDB taxonomy): domain Bacteria; phylum Gemmatimonadota; class Gemmatimonadetes; order Gemmatimonadales; family GWC2-71-9; genus SHZU01. Next base: position 8,392 of record JBFXAY010000023.1, read on the forward strand.
ACCGAACCCGCCTCGCGGCCACCGCCGCGAGGCGGGTTTCGTTTTTCCAGACCTCCGCGGCCCGCCCGTCCGGAGGCTCCGGCAAGCATTCGGGGGCGCGCCAATCGTTCCCCGCCGACTACCCCCGGCGCAGCGGATAGGGGGCGCCGTGTCCGGGGTACACGGTGCGGACCCCCAAACGTCGCAGCCGGTCCCAGCTGCCGGCCACCACCTCGGCATCCGCTTCCGTCGCCATCTGCTCCAGCGTCAGATCGCCGGTGAAGGCCACACCCTGATCCAGGACCAGGGACACGCTGTCGTCGGAGTGGCCGGGGGTCGGCACGATCTCACCGGCCAGATCGAGTCCCGCCAGCACGGCGCGACTCTCGGCGCAGGAGATCACGCGGTTGCCGGCCGGGACGATCTCGGTGTATCGGTCCGCGGGCTTGGTCCACTGCTTCATCAGCGGCACCGCGGCCACCTGTTCCTCGGTGACGAGCAAGGTCATGCCGAGGTTCTTGAGATCCTGCGCGGCACCGGCGTGGTCGATGTGATAGTGGGTAGCGAGGCCGTAGCGAATTTCCGCCGCCGGTACGCTCTTCCGCTCCAGCTCGGCGAGCAACGCACCGACCAGACCGGGCCAGCCCAGGTCGATCAGCAGCCGAGCCGGGCCCCGGCCGACCACCCAGAAGTTGGTCGACCGGTACCCGGCGTTGACGATCGGCGTGTCCGGTCGCATCCGCCGAACGCTAGCGGCATCCGGTCAATGGCGCAGGCCGGACGGCGGTCACTCGAAGGCGAAACTGCCGCCGTAGCTGGGGTAGGATCTCGTCGTGACGCCGTTCCTGGTCGTGCCGAGGTAGCTGGTCCGACCGGGCCGGATCACCGCGAAGACGATCCCGCCGCTGGCGCGGGTGATCGCCCCATGGTGAATCGCCGCGGTGCAGACCGACGAGTCGGCCGTGTAGGTGTCGGTGCCCCAGACCAACGTGCTGATGCTCACGTTCGGGCTGCATGCCAGGACAAAGACGGAATCGGTCAGGCTGCGGGCGGCGAACAGGTGTGCGTCACCGGATATCGGCGTTGCGGCCACCGAGTCGAAGCTGAAACTGCCGGGGAAGGCCCCCCACCCGAAGCTGGTGGCGCCGTTCCGACTGGTGCCAACGTAGTTCCCGTAGCCGGGGCGGATCGTCACGGTGATGACGCCACCCTGCGCCGCCGTGATCTTGCCGGCATGCAACGCCGCCGGGCAGACCCACGAGTCGTCCGTGTAGGCAATCGTGCCCCACACGTTCTCGGTGACCGGTCCACCCGGTGGGCATGTGAAGCTCAACTGTTTGCCGATGTGACCGCGCTCGCTCTCCAGGTTGGTTTCCCAGGTGATCGTGGGCGGCGGAGGCGGCGGCGGTTCGTCGCCGTCCATCGGGTTCTGACACGCCCCCAACACGACCACCCCGAGGGCGACGGCGGAGAGGCGTAACTCGCTGGAATACATGAACATCGTGGGCTCCTGAGTAGGGACCGGCCATGGTGGCCTCACCCGGGAAGCGACGGCCCGGCGGCCGTTCCCTCATGGGTCGGAACTGCCCACCGGGCTATTTTGTGCGGTCGAAGAACCGGCGTTGGAAGGAGTTGTGCATGACGGACCGACCGCCCGAGGGCGGCCGCAGAAGAGTGTTGCTCGTGCTGGTGGACGGCCTCCGGCCCGACGTAGCCGAAGCCGCCCTGGCGCGGGGGGATCTTCCCAACCTCGCGACGCTGACCGGGTCCGGCGGCGTCGGACGGGCCATCACCGCGTTTCCTTCGACCACGAGCGTCGCCTACCTGCCGTTCCTGACCGGCGCCACACCGGGCCGCTGCAACGTGCCCTCGATCCGGTGGCTCGACCGCGAGGCGTATCGCGGTGACTGGTGGCGCGATCGGGAGGCCGTGCGGAGCTACTGTGGGTACCAGGCCGGCATGCTGGACGCGGACATCGCCCCCGAGGTTGCGACGGTGTTCGAGCTGGTGCCGGAGAGCGCGGCGTTCTTCACCATGATCACCCGCGGCCTCACCCCCGACCGCGATCCGACGCAGGGAGCCCGGAAGTTCTGGGGCGCGATTTCGCACTATCTGCTCTGGCACCAGCCCGGAGACGACGCGGTTGGCCAGGCGCTCAACGACTGGATCCGGCGCGATCCGTCGTGGCGGTTTCTCTTCGCCCAGTTTCCGGCGGTGGACGGGTATACCCATCAGACCACCCCGGACGCCCCGCGGGTCCTGGAGTCGCTCCGCCGCGTGGACCGCACGCTGGGCGAAACGGTGACCTTGCTGGAGGAGCGGAACCAGCTCGACGACACCCTGGTGCTGCTGGTGAGCGACCACGGCGCCACCACCGTCAACCACCACCTCGATCTGGCCGTGTGGTTCCGCACCCGCGGTATCCCGACGCTGGCCCACCCGGAGCTCTGGCGGCGGGACCCGCGGGTGGCCGTCATGGTGGCGGGGAACGGCTCGGCGATGCTCTACGCGCAGCCCGGCGTTCCGCGGCCGGACCGGTGGCCGCTGGCGCGTCTTCGCCGGCCGGATGCCTTCGGCTCGGACCGGGACCTCGTGGCCGAACTGCTGGCGGAACCGGCGGTCGGTTTCGTTGCCGCCGAGGATGCCGCCGGCGTCGTCCGGATCGCCGATGGTCGCGGTGAAGGCGTGGTCCGCCAGGAGGGCGACCGGATCAGTTACGAGCCGGGCACCAGCGACCCCTTCGGCACCGGCCCGCTCACCGGCACCCATCGCGAACTCCTGGCCGCGACGTTCGATGCGCCGTGGCCCGATGCCCCGAACCAGTTGCTCGATCAGTTCCGGTCGCGCCGGACCGGCGATCTCGTCGTGGTGGCCCGCGAAGGCTACGACTTCCGGGACCGCTGGGAGGTGCCGGAGCACAAGGCCGGGCACGGGAGCCTCTTCCGGGCCCACATGCAGGTGCCGGTCTGGAGCAACCGGCCGTTAGGCGGCGCTCCCCTCCGGACCGTCGATCTCTACGCTACCATGCTGGACTGGCTTGGGGTCCCCCTGCCCGAGGCTGTGGACGCCGAGCCGGTCTGGCAGGCGGGGCCGGGCCGGTAGCCGGGGGGGGGGCGTGTCGAGGCCCACCTTCCTGGACACCGCCGGTGGCGGCCGGGTGGCCCGCCCGGGCGGGTCCGCCGATGGTGGCGGTTGCCGGTCCCCGGGTGTAATTTGGGGGCCCTTCAGGGATGGGGCCCGTAGCTCAGCTGGATAGAGCGCTTGCCTCCGGAGCAAGAGGTCGTGAGTTCGAATCTCGCCGGGCCCGCTGCCCCACCGTACCGTACGGTGGGGCTTCTTCTTTTCCATCCAGCCCGCCCCAGTTGACGTTCGGTTGAAACCCCGGCCCCATATTCCGGACTCGGAATGGGCTCGACCCGCAGCGCTCGATCAGCGGAGGTGCCGGTGACCACATTGACGAGAATGGGCGTCTTCGGCATCCTGGCGGCGGGGTGCGGCAACTACGTTGACCTGCCCGCGGCGGAACCGCTGCCCCTGGTCGAGGCCGTCCTGATCGGTGGGGCCACCGAGCCGGAGTTCCGAATCGAGTGGCTGACGCCCGGTGAAGACTCCCGGCCCGCCACGCCCGCCGAGACCACACTCGAGCTGGTCGGTCCCACCGGCGCGCCGGTCGCCCTCAGGCCCACCGGCGTGCCCGGCCGATTCTCCGCCTCGCTGTCCGCCCCGATCGAAGCCGGGGGCCGCTACCGCCTGCAGGGCACGGTCGCGGGACAGTCCCTCGTCGCCGAGACGACATTGCCGGCGTCGTTCCGGGTCGTCGTCCCGGCGGACACCTTGTTCGCGACCGACCCCATCGACGACCTGGCCGAGGCCGAATTCCGCGCCGAAGCCGTCGGCGCCACGATCTTCATCGCCGATTCCGCGGCGTTCGGTCCCGGCGGATTTGCCACGCGGCAGGCGGTGGACACCCTGCGAATCCCTCCGCCGTCCACCGGCCGGACGATCACCCGGCTCCGGGTCCAGGCACTCAACCGCGACGGCGACCGATACCTCTACGCCGGCGACCGGGCCGCAACTAACGTGGCGGGCGGTTTCGGCGTCCTGGCAGGCGCCCTTGAACGGACCCTCGTCGTGATCTGGCAGTGACCGGAGTGGCCCTGCCCCCCGGCCCGGAGCCGGCCGTCCGGCGCACCGCGGCCCGCGCAACTGCCCGGGCGCTCGTTCTCGCCGCGGCGGTCAGCGCCGCTCCCTCGATCGCGGCCGCGCAGACCCTGGAGGGCGTGGTGGTCTCGGCGGTCGGCTCGACCCCGGTGCCTAACGCCACCGTCTCGCTTCGTGGCGCGGGTACGGCCGCCCTGACCGACCGGTTCGGCCGCTTCCGACTCTCCCCCGGTGCCCTTCCTGACACCTTGGTGGTGGCGGCGATCGGTTGGGCCCCGGACACCAGCGTGGTCACGGCACCTGCTGTGGTCACCATCCGCCTGACCCGGGCGCCCGCCCTCATCTCGGATTTGATCGTCACCGGCTCGGCCCGGACCCTCGACCTCGCCTCCCACGGCCGCTGGCAAATGCCGATGGCGGCGGCGCGGTCCATCCCGCCCGCGGTCGAGCCCGATGTGTACCGGGCCCTGGCGCTCGTGCCGGCCGTGTCGTTCACCAGTCCCCTCTCGGCCCGCCCGCTGCTTCGCGGGTACGACGCCGGGGAAGTAACCACCCGGATCGACGGCTTCGAGGTCCAGAACCTCTACCATCTCGGCCGACTGTTCTCGTCCTTCCCGGCGGACGCGACCGAGGCCCTCACGGTCACCGCGGCGCCGGCCACTTCAGCGCTGGGCGGCTCGATCGCCGGCCTCATCGATCTCACCGGCCGAAGTGGCCGGGACGACGGTTTCCACGCGGGCGGTTCCTGGAGCTACGGCTCCCTCTCCGCCTACGCCGGCGGCGGTACCGAGCGGCTCCGGTACTTCGGAACCGCCCGCGTCTTCTATTGGAAGTCGCTCGAGCTGGTCCCCAAACTCGACGTTCCCTACCACTTCGCCGACCTCTACGCCGGGGCGGTCTTCGGGCCGGCGGACCGGCCCCGGGCCCGGATCACCGCATTCGCCACCCAGGATCGCGCCGGCAAACGTGCGGAAGGCGACTTCCTCAACTGGAACAACATCCTCGTCGGAGCCCGGACCCGGGTGCTGGATGCCGGCGCCACGTCGGTGGAACTCACCGGCTCGGTGAACCGGGTCGTCCAACTCGGGGAGAACGTGCCCGGCCTGACCCAGGGCGACTTTGCGGATCTCCGGAACGCGTTCGGGCGGGCCGCCTTGGGCGCCGAGGTGGTCCACGTCGCTTCCCGAACCCGGGTCGTAGCCGGCGTGCAGCTCGGGTCGCGGTCGATCGAGAACTCGATCGGCGTCTCGGACGATCAATTCAGATTCGGGGTAGCAAGCCCCTTCCCGACGGCCGATCTCGAGACCGTTCGGACCGAACTCGCCGGCTACGCCTCGGTTTCCCGCCGGGTCGGTGCCCTCACCGTGGAGGCCGCCGGCCGGATCGACGCCGCCGGTGCGGTTCACCGGCTGCAACCGCGCCTCCACGCCCGGTGGCAAGCCGGTCGCGTCGAGCTGAGCGCCGGGTGGGGCCGGACCAGCCGCCTCCATCACTTCGTCGCGGAGGCGCGTTCCGAACCGGACTTCGACTACCTCGATTTCTGGTTGCCGGCCGGCGACTCGGTTCCGGTGGCCTCCGCCGACCACCTGACCCTCGAGGCGAACGTGGACCTCGCGCCGTTCGTGCTGCGGGTCTCCGCCTACCGGTCCCGCGCCTCGGGCGTCGGGGAAATTCGACCGGCCTGGGACCAGCGCCTCGGCGGGTTCGACTACTTCCGCTTCGGCGATGGCCGCACCCGCGGCCTGGAGGCCCAACTCGCGTTCCGGGGCGGGCCCGCCTCGCCACACTCGCTGTCGGTGAGCTACGTCCTGTCCCGCTCCGAACGGCGCTGGACGGGCGAATGGGTTCCCTGGACCCTCGACCGGACGCACCAGTTCCGCGGCTTCGGCCAGTGGCGCCGGGGCCGACTCACGATGTTCGGCGCGCTGGATGTGGCCTCCGGCTGGCAAGTGACGCCGATCACCTATTTCCAGGTTCCGACCGACCCGCCGGGCGGGCAGCGTACCGGCTTGTTCGTTCCTCCGGTGTACGGCCCGGAGAACAGCGCGCCGACCGCGGGCACCTTCCGCCTCGACGGCGGCATCGCCCTCACCTTCGGCGGCCCCCGACGCAACCGCTTCACCTTCGGCGTCTCGGTGATCAACTTGCTCGCCACCGCCGCCGCGCCGATCGTCGCCGACGGAAGCGGCAGCCGGATCCGTGACGAGGCCGGCCGGCCCACCGCCTTCGCCCGCATCGTCAACCTCCCGCCGATTCCCACCCTCACGCTGCGACTCGATTTCTGAAGCAAGCGTGAAGTCCGGCCGCTGTCTGGGACAGAAAATCCTAACGACGACATGCAGGGCCATTCGGCCCCTACAATCAAACGGCCCGGTGCCCGAAATTGAATCGTCCCAGAGCGTTAGGATGTCTTCGGATGGCCGAGCAACCCGGCATCGAAGCACTCGTCGGTACCATCGGCCAGGCGGCCCACCCCGCGATCGTGGCGGACGCCGAAGACCGCATTCTGGAAGTGAACCCGCCGGCCGAGTCGCTGTTCGGCTACGGCCGCACCGAACTGGTCGGCCGACCGCTCCATGAACTGGTGCCGACCCTGCCGCCGGTGCCGACGTTAGGCAGTGCCGTGACGGTCGATGCCCGCCACCGGGACGGCCACCGCCTCCGCCTGACGGTGTCGTTCCGGGCGGTGCCCGCCGAGACCGGCCCGGTTACCGCGACGTTCTTCCGCCCGGTCGAAACGCCGGCCGATCCGGCCGCGCCGATCCTCGACCGCATCCCCGTCCCGATCTTCCGTTTCGGCGCCGAGGCCCGGCTCGAGTACGCCAATCTCGCCGCGCACGGGATTCTCGGCGGGCGCTCCGAGCGGTACCTCGGTCGCCGGCCGACGGAGTTCCACCTGCCGGCGCCGGCGGCCCGAACCTGGGATGAAGCCGTGCAGGACGCGCTTGCGATGGGAGCGACCCGGCGTTTCGGCCTGTCGCTCGAACTCGGCGGGGGCGCCCGCTGGTTCGCCGGGACCGCCCTGCCCGAAACCGGCCCGGCCGGCGGGCGCGGCGTCCTGGTCCTCATCCAGGACGTCACGGCCCTCCATCGTTCCCGAGCCGACTTCGAAACCGCAGAGCTCCGGTTCCGCCGCCTGACCGACGGCAGCCACGACCTCATTTCGCAGCACGGGCAGGACGGCGCCTTCCTGTTCGCATCCCGCGCGGCGACCACCATGCTCGACCGTTCACCGGAAAGCCTGGTGGGGACCCGGTTCACCGACCTCGTTCTGGAGGAAGACCGCGGCATCGTCGCCACCGCCATCTCCGGCGCCCTCGCCGGCGAGGCCGAGCGGCTGACGACCTTCCGGCTCATGAAACCGGACGGCTCGTTCATCTGGTGCGAGATGACCGCCCACGCCGCCGGCGCGGGCAGCCGCGCGATCACCTGCATCACCCGCGACATCACCGAACGGCTCCGGACCGAAGAAGTCCTTCGCGCCGCCTCGCGCATGGAGGCCACCGCGACGCTCGCCGCCGGCGTGGCCCACGACTTCAACAACCTGATGACCTCGATTCTCGGTAACGCGGAGTTGCTGCTGTCCGACCCCTCGTTCCCCGACGCCAGTTCCCGGCTCCACCAGGTGGCGGACGCCGCGAACCGCGGCGGCGCGCTGGCCCAGCAGCTCCTTGCCTACGCGCGAGGCGGCAAGTACCAGGCGGAGCGGGTCTCGGTCAACGAGATCGTGACCCAGGCGCTCCACCTCCAGAAGCACGCCATGCCGCCGCGGATCCAGCTCGAGATCGATCTCGACCCGGACTCGCCGGCGGTGGAGGCGGACCCGGTCCAGATCGGCCAGGTCGTCACCAACCTTTGTATCAACGCCACCGAAGCGACGCCCGGCGTGGGACGGGTGACGGTCCGAACCCGCGGCACCAACCTCACCGAGGCGGAGGTGACCGGCCGTCCCGGACTCAAGCCCGGCCGGGCCGTGCTGATCGAGGTGGCGGATTCGGGCACCGGCATCGAACCGGCCGTGGTCAAACGGATCTTCGAGCCGTTCTTCAGTACCAAGTTCCAGGGGCGGGGCCTCGGACTGGCGGCGGCGTACGGCATCGTGAAGAATCACCGCGGCTACATCGGCGTCGACAGCGCCCTCGGCCGGGGCACCACATTCTCGATCTACCTGCCGGCGATCGAAGCGGTTCCCGCCAAGCCTGCGGTGCCGGCCGAACCGTTCCCGACCGGCCAGGAGACGATCCTGCTGGTCGACGACGACCCCGCCGTCATCGACGTCACCCGGAGCATCCTCGAGCGACTCAAATACCAGGTCCTGGTGGCCCACCACGGCATCGAGGCGGTGGAGGTGGCCCGGACGCACGAGGGCGCCATCGACCTCGCGATCCTCGACCTCGGGATGCCGCTCGCCGGCGGAGCCGAGGCCTTCCCGTTCCTGAAGGCGGTGCGGCCCGACATGCGGGTGATGATTTCGAGTGGCTACGAGATGAACGAAGTGGTTCAGGGGCTGCTGGGCGCCGGGGCCGACGCCTTCCTTCAGAAGCCGTACCGGGTCAGCGCGCTGGCCCGGGGGATCCGCCAAGTCCTCGAAGGCCGGGCGACCGGCGGCCGACTCGGCACCTAGCGCTCATCCCCACCCCGTTCGAGCCGGTCGTCGGTTTCCGCGCGGAGGCGCCGGGACCGCCCGCCTGGCCTCAGGGCTCCCGCAGAACGGTCCGCATCCGGATGGCCAGCGATTCGATCTCCTTGAGCGACGCCACCGTCTCCGGCGCCAACTGCCCGGGCTCCAGCAACAGCAACTGCACCTCGGCCAGCAGGCCCGCCAGGGGGTTGGCGAGATCGTGGCGCAGTTTGGCGAGCCGATCGGGTTCCGTCATGGCCATCGCTCAGGCGAAGGGGATCGGAACGAAGGTAATCGCGAACACCACGAGGCAGGCGTAGCCGATCCAGAGGCGCCCGCGGGCAATCGGCCGGTCCGGCATGACGACCGGAGGGTGCAGCAGCCGCCCGCCGCCGATCAGAAACGCGAGCACCACCCACACGAGCCAGTTCAACGAATACTGCGAGAGATACAACAATCCGGCTGCCGTGAGCAGGGCCAACGGGCCCTGCCGCCGGCCGAGGTACCCGTAGGCGACGTGCCCGCCATCGAGTTGGCTGAGCGGCAACAGATTGAGCCCGGTCAGAAAGCAGCCGACCCAGCCCGCAAACGCGGGGGGACTCAGGTGCACCGCGCCCGGCCCCGGGAGCAGCCATTCGCGGAGATAGTGGGTCAGCAGCGAGTCGCCCAGCTGCCAGGTATTCCCGGCGAACATCACGTAACTCCGCTCGAGGCCGGCCTCCCACGGCACCCGCTGCGAGGTCAGGTAGCCCCAGATCAGGACGCCCACCGCCACGACGAAGCCGGCCAGCGGCCCGGCCGCACCCACGTCGGCCAGCTGCTGGCGGTCGATCACCGCACTCCGGGCCCGGATGAAGGCGCCGAAACTTCCGAGCGGCGAAATCGTCGGAGGAACGGGGATGAAATACGGCGGCGAGGCATCGATCCCGTACCGACGCGCGGCCAGGTAGTGTCCGAGTTCGTGAACCAGCAGGATCCCGAGCGATGGGACCGCGAACTCCCAGCCGGCCAGAATCGTTCGCCAGCCGCCATCGGCCAGTCCCCGGAAGAACTCGACCTGTTCGAGGAAGACGCCCCGGAGTCCGCCGGGAATGGCCACCGGGTACCAGACGCCGGCCAGGGCCGCCCCGGCCGCCAGGGAGAACACCAGGGTGAGCGCAAAGAGGAGAACGTGCTTGGTCCAGCCCGGCGGCTCGTCCTTCTCCAGGGCCCTAACCAGAACCAGCCGGCCCTGGGGCCGGTCGGCCCAGTAGTGGATGCCGGGCCAGCCGGTCAGGAACGAAGTGAGTTCCGGCGATCCGTGCCGATGGGCCGGAAGCACCAGGGAATCGATGACCTCGCGGGTGCCGACCCGGACGGTCCGCCACGCGGAAAAAAGCGACGGAAATTGCTCCAAACGGGCCTTGACGGTGCTAGGGGTGGGCAGCTAAGATGACGTAACCAACCGATTTGCACTCCCCAGAACGCAAGCACGGCTGACGCACACTCGCTCCTCGACCGGGGCTCTTTGACCAAACCACCCAAGAACACTGTTCCCCGTCGCCCGACCGGTGACGGACACGAGGTCCCACCCGTGGACATTTCCGAACTGAAGCAGAAGTCCGTCGCTGAGCTGCACCAGCTCGCGCAGGAATTGAACATCACCAACTACTCCGGCCTTCGCAAGCAGGATCTGATCTTCCGGATCGAGCAGTCGCTGCTCGACAAGGACACCGTGATCCGCGGCGAAGGCGTGCTGGAAATTCTGCCGGAAGGCTACGGCTTCCTCCGCAGCCAGGACTGGAACTACCTCTACGGCCCGGACGACATCTACGTCAGCCCGAGCCAGATCAAGCGCTTCGACCTCCGCACCGGCGACACGGTGATGGGCCAGGTCCGCCCCCCCAAGGAGGGCGAGCGGTACCTCGCCCTCCTCAAGGTCGAGCAGGTCAACTACGACGCCCCTGAGAAGACCAAACACCGGATCGCCTTCGACAACCTCAAGCCGCGCTATCCGGACAAGCGGATCCGGCTCGAGAACAAGAAGGGCGACCTCTCGATGCGGGTCGTCGACCTCCTCGCCCCGATCGGCAAGGGCCAGCGCGGCCTGATCGTCGCCCAGCCGAAGGCCGGCAAGACGATCCTGATGCAGAAGCTCGCGAACGCCATCACCGAGAACCACCCCGAGGTCGTGCTCATCGTCCTCCTGATCGACGAGCGCCCCGAGGAAGTCACCGACATGCAGGAGAACGTCAAGGCCGAAGTCATCGCCTCGACGTTCGACGAACCGGCCGACCGCCACGTCCAGGTGGCCGATATGGTGATCGAGAAGTCGAAACGCCTGGTCGAACACGGCCGGGACGTCGTCATCCTCCTCGACTCCATCACCCGTCTGGCCCGGGCCCACAACGTCGTCGTCCCGCACTCCGGCAAGATCCTCTCCGGCGGTGTCGATGCCAACGCCCTCCAGAAGCCGAAGCGGTTCTTCGGCGCCGCCCGGAACATCGACGGCGGCGGCTCGCTCACGATCATCGCCACGGCACTGATCGACACCGGGTCCCGGATGGACGAAGTGATCTTCGAGGAGTTCAAGGGCACCGGCAACAGCGAAATGGTCCTCGACCGGCGGCTCGCCGACCGGCGGATCTGGCCCGCCCTCGACGTCCAGAAGACGAGCACCCGGAAGGAAGAGCTCCTCATGGACAAGGACGAGCTCAACAAGGTCTACCTCCTCCGCAACTTCCTGGCGGACATGCCGCCGGTCGAGGCGATGGAATTCCTCTTGGAACGAATGAAGCGGACCAAGTCCAACAAGGAGTTCTTCGCCACGATGGTGCAGTAGCGGGGCCCCTTGGCCATCCCGCCGACCGGCCGGATTCTCGCGGTCGACTGGGGCGAGCGCCGCATCGGCCTCGCGGTTTCCGACGAAACGCAGACGGTGGCGAGCCCCCTCGCCACCCTGACCCGCCGGCCCGGAAAGCGATTTCCGATGCCGGCGTTTCTCGCCCACGTCACCGAGCTGCGCCCGGTGGGCGTCGTCGTCGGCCTGCCCCTCGATGCGGCCGGTGAGGAGGGCGACGCCGCTCGCGCCGCCCGCGAATTGGGCGGCGAGATCGGTGGGCGTACCTATCTTCCGGTGGTGTACCTGGACGAACGAATGACGACGGCGCGAGCGCTCAAGGCGATCGAGGAACAAGGCGGCTCGACCCGGGGCCGCAAGGCGGACGTGGATGCCTTGGCGGCCTCCGTCCTCCTGGGCCATTACCTCGACCTCCGGCGGGCGGCCAGATGACCGGCCGGCGCCGCCGGCCGCGCCGGCCGGGAGCCATTCGCTTCCCCCGGCATCGCGGCCTCGCCGCCGCGGCCGTCCTGCTGGCCGCAGGGTGCGGGCCGGGGTCGCCCGGCACCGGACCCACCGAGAGCGTGTTCCTGCCGCCCGGCACCACCTTCGGCCAGACCGTCGACAGTCTCGCCGCTCACGGGCTCGTCGCCAACCGGCGCTGGTTTGCGGCCCTCGCGCGGGCCGGGCGGTACGACCGCCGGCTCAAGGCCGGCTACTACGAGATCAACCGCGGGGCGTCCCCGACGTTCGTCCTCAAACTGCTGGCGGCGGGCAGCGAAAAGACGGTCCGTTTCACGGTACCCGAGGGATTCACGATCATCGACATCGCCAACGCCGCGGAGGCCCGACTCGGCCTGAGCAAGGACTCGATCATGGCGGTGGCCAACGACACCGCCCTGGCCCGCGAGTTCGGCGTCCCGGCGGACAATCTCGAGGGCTACCTCCTCCCCGAGACCTACTTCGTGTCGAGACTCGTCACTGCCCGCGGCCTGGTGCGCCAGATGGCGGAACAGTTCCGCCGGGCCTGGCAACCCGACTGGGACGCCCGCGCCGCCGAGCTTGGCCTCGACCGGCGGGGCCTGGTCACCCTGGCCTCGATCGTGGAGGGCGAGGCACGGTACGACGAGGACCGAACCCTCGTCGCAGCCGTCTACCTGAATCGGATCCGCCTCCGGATGCCGCTCCAGGCCGATCCGACGGTGCAGTACGCCATCCAGATGGCCACCGGCGCCCGGAAACCGCGGCTCTTCGAACGCGACTACGGGTTCCCCTCTCCCTACAACACCTATCTCCACCCCGGCCTGCCGCCGAACCCGGTCGGCGCGCCGAGTGTCAAGAGCATCGAAGCGGTGCTGGCCCCGGCCCCGGTGCCCTACCTCTACTTCGTGGCCGGCCTCGACGGCCGGCACGTCTTCACCCGCTCGTACGGCGAACACCTCCGGGCCGTGGCCCGGATCCGCGCGGCCGAGCGGGCCCAGCGGCGCGCCGTCCGGAACGCCCAGTGACTCCCATCCGGATCGTCGAAGTCGGGCCGCGGGACGGCCTCCAGAACGAGAAGAACGCGATTCCCACCGAGGTGAAGGTCGCCTTCGTCGACGCCCTCTCCGCGGCGGGCTTCGCCGAAATCGAGGTCAGCTCGTTCGTCTCTCCCCGATGGATCCCGCAGCTGGCCGACGCGACCGAGGTGTTCGGCGCCATCACCCGCCATCCGGGTACCACCTACATGGCGCTGGTGCCGAACGAGACCGGTCTCGACCGCGCCCTCGCCGCGCGGGCCGACAAGGTGGCGGTGTTCACGGCGGCGAGCGAGAGCTTCACCCGGAAGAACATCAACGCCACCATCGCGGAGTCGATCGCCCGCTTCGAACCGGTGGTCCGCCGCTCGCCGGTCCCGGTGCGGGGCTACATCTCGACCGCCTGGCACTGCCCGTACGAGGGTCCCGTGTCTCCCGAGGCGGTCGTCGCGGTCGCCGATCAGCTGACGGAGCTGGGCTGCGCCGAACTCTCGATCGGGGATACGATCGGGAAGGCCACGCCGGACGAGGTGGCCCGCGTCCTGGACCTGCTCCTGCCCCGCTTCGGCGCCGGCCGGCTGGCCATGCACTTTCACGACACCTACGGCCGCGCCGTGGCCAACGCCGAACGGGCGGCCGCGATGGGCATCACCATCTTCGACGCGAGCGCCGGCGGCATCGGCGGCTGCCCCTACGCGCCGGGCGCGACCGGCAACGTGGCGACCCAGGCACTGGTCACCCTGTTCGGCACGCGCACCGGCATCGACCCGGCCCGCCTCGACCAGGCGGCCGCGCTGGTCCGCCCCTGGCTCGGTCCTGCCCTGCCCGAGCCCGACGCACCGACCGTCTGAACGCGGTGGCCGAGCACCGCTCGGCGGGCTTATCTTCGCTCAGTTCTTTCGCCTGGAGTCATTCGCCCGTGAACAAGGTATTCCCCGACGCCAAGTCGGCCTGCGCCGACATCCATGCGGGCGCCACGCTGCTGGTCGGCGGGTTCGGCCTGACCGGCGTGCCCGAGGAGTGCATCGTTGCCATCCAGGCGCTCGGCGTGACCGGGCTCACGGTGGTGAGTAACAATGCCGGCACGACCAACCATGGCCTCGTGCACCTGCTCAAGAACGGGCAGGTCAAGAAAATGATGTCGAGCTACGTCGGCGAGAACGCCGTCTTCGAGCAGCAGATGCTCTCGGGACAGCTCGAGGTCGAGCTGATCCCGCAGGGCACGCTCGCCGAGCGGATTCGGGCGGGTGGTGCCGGCATCCCGGCGTTCTTCACGCCGACCGGCGTCGGGACCGTCGTGGCGGAAGGCAAGGAAATCCGGGAATTCGACGGCCGGCGCTACGTGATGGAGCGCGGGATCACCGGCGACTTCGCCCTGGTCCGGGCCTGGAAGGGGGACCGACTCGGCAACCTCGTCTTCCGGAAGACCTCCCGCAATTTCAATCCGATGATGGCCACGGCGGGCCGGGTCACCATCGCCGAAGTCGAGCACCTCGTCGCGCCGGGCGAGATCGACGGCGATGCGGTGCATACTCCCGCGATCTTCGTCCAGCGGATCTTCCAGAAGGCCCGGGTCGAGAAACTGATCGAACGCCGCACCGTGAGGGCCCGATGACCGAAGACATCCGCCAGATCATCGTGAACCGCGCGGCGCAGGAGCTCCTGGCCCTCGACGAGCGCACGGGCTTCTACGTCAATCTGGGGATCGGGATCCCGACGATGATCGCCGATGCCGTACCGGAGGGGGTCGAGGTGGTGCTCCAATCCGAGAACGGGATGCTGGGCGTCGGCCCGTATCCGCTCGACGGCGAGGAGGACCCCGATCTGATCAACGCCGGCAAGGAGACCGTAAGCGAGCTGCCGGGCACCAGCTATTTCGACAGCGCCACGTCCTTCAGCATGATCCGCGGTGGCCACGTGGCCATGAGCTTTCTCGGTTCGATGCAGGTCTCCGAAAACGGCGACCTGGCCAACTGGATGATTCCGGGCAAGATGGTCAAGGGCATGGGCGGCGCCATGGACCTGGTCGCCGGGGCCCGGCGCGTGGTCGTGGTGATGGAGCACACCGCCAAGGGGAAGCCGAAGATTCTCAAACGGTGCACCCTTCCGCTCACCGGCGAACGATGCGTCCACCGGGTCATCACCGAGCGGGTGGTGCTCGACGTGACGCCGGCCGGCTTCAAGGTCGTCGAGCTGATGCCGGGCTGGACCCGCGAGCAGGTGGCGGAATCGACGGAAGCCGTCCTGATCTGGGACTGACCGCCTAACGGTAGGCGCCGGCGGCGGCCGCCACGTCGGCGGCGCCGAAGATGCCGGACACGACGGCCACCCCCGCCCCGCCGGCGGCCCGGACCCCGGGCCCGTCGGCGGGGCGAACCGCACCGATGGCCACGCAGGGCCGCCCCCCCGCCAGATCCCGCAACCGCCGGAACCCCTCGAGGCCCAGCGGCTCGCCGGCGTCGCCCTTGGTGCCGGTGCCGTGGAGCGGGCCGATCCCCCAATAGTCCGCGTCGGCGCCACTGGGTACCTCGACGAAGCTGCCGACCGACCCGCCGATCACGAAGCCCGGCGGCACCACGTCGCGAACCCGGCCGGCGGGAAAATCGTCGGCCCCGAGATGCACCCCGGCGGCACCAGCCGCGAGGGCCACGTCGACCCGGTCGTTGACGATGACCGGCACGTCCACCGTCGCCACCAGCTCGCGGGTGAGCGCCGCCAATTCCCGGGCGCTTCGTTCCTTGAACCTGACCTGCAGCATCGTGGCACCGCCCCGCACCGCCTCGGCCATTGCCGCCACCGGCTCCCGGCCGGCGAGGACCCGGTCGTCGGTCACCGCCACGAGTGCCAGCGAGGCTCGTAGCCAGTCGTCCGTTCCCGCGGCGGGCCGGCGCACCACTGCGCCGACGATGGCGGCCGCGGCGGCCTCCTCCGGCACCATTTCGTCGATCCGGATGTCCGGGGCCGTCGGGGTTTCGAACGGATCGTCGATCCCGGTGAATTGCCGGATCTCGCCCGCCCGGGCCCTGGCGTAGAGCCCTTTCGGGTCGCGGCCCTCGCAGACGGCCAGCGGAACCGCGAGGTGGACCTCGATGAACCGGCGGGCTCGCCGGCGGGCGGCGTGACGCGCTTCGCGATAGGGGGAAATGGTGGCGGTCACCGCAACCACACCGCGGGCCTCGAGCCCGGCGGCGAGGTCGGCCACGTGGGCCAGGTGTTCGAGCCGCGCGTCCCGGGTGAATCCGGTGCGGCCCGCCAGCCGGCGGATCTCGTCGCCGTCGAGGAGCTCGGCCGGGCGGCCGAGGGCCCGCAGCGCAGCCACCACGGCCCGGCCCACCGTCGTCTTGCCGGCCCCCGACAGGCCGGTGAGCCAGACGACCGCGCCGGAATCAGCGTCGGCCAAACCAGCCGCCGATCCGGCTTGCCACGGACCTCACCTGGCGCCAGAAAAGCATCACCGCTCCGCCGATAGCGGCGAGAATCGAGGCCAGCGGAGCGACGGCGTCGGGACCGATGTAGAGCAGCATGGGGGCAACCGGACGTTCGGAACCTCCCCAAGATAGCCCGCCGGATAGATTACCGGACCCGTTTCCTCCTGGAGCCCCGGTGACCCTCGAAGCCATCGTCAATCGCCGCGGCGCGGAGCGGTGGGCCAAGGGGCACCCCTGGATCTTCGCCAGCGACGTCGAGCGGGAGCCGGGCACCGCGGGGGTGGCCAGGGTGCTGGACTACCGGGGGAAACCGCTCGGCGTCGCCCTGTATTCCCCGGCCTCCGAGATCCGCCTGCGCCTGCTCGATCCCGACCCCGGCGCCGTGATCGACGCCGACTGGTGGCACCGGGCGATTGCCCGGGCCGCCGCCCGCCGCACGGGAATCGACGCGACCGCCTACCGGCTCGTGCACGGGGAGGGGGACGGACTCCCGTCCCTGGTGGTGGATCGGTACGACCGGTGGCTGGTGGTTCAGCTGTTGAGCGCCGGACTCGAAACCCTCCGCCCGCTGGTGCTCGACGCCCTCGGGGCCGCGGTGCAGCCGGAGGGCATCCTCCTCCGCAACGACGTCGCGGTCCGGCGCCGTGAGGGCCTCCCGGAGTTGGTGGAGACCGCGGCGGGGACGGTGCCGGACGCAGTCGAGGTCCGGGAAGGACCCGTCCGGTTCATCGCCGAGCTCCGGACCGGCCAGAAGACGGGGGCCTTTCTCGATCAGCGCCCGAACCGGCTGCGGGCCGGGGCGCTGATGCCGGAGGGCGGCCGCGGCCTCGACTGCTTCAGCTATCACGGGTCGTTCGCACTTCACCTCGCGACCCGGGCCGGGACCGTGCTGGCGCTCGACGTGAGCGAGGACGCCCTGGCCCGGGGCCGGCGCAACGCCGAGGTGAACGGATTCCGGAACCTCGAGTGGCTGGCGGCGGACGCGTTCGAGGCCCTCAGGGAGTTCGCCCGGGCGCGGCGGCGCTTCGACCTTGTGGTGGTCGATCCGCCGGCCTTCGCCAAGAGCCGGGGGGCGATCCCGAAGGCGCTCCGAGGCTACAAGGACATCAACCTTCAAGCCCTCCGGGTCGTCGAGCCCGGGGGCCATCTGATCACCGCCTCCTGCTCCTTCCACGTCGGGCGGGCCGATTTGCTCGCCGCCGTCACCGACGCGGCCCGCGACAGCGGCCGCCGGGTCACCCTGGTCGAGTGGCTGAGCCAGGGTCCGGACCATCCCGAGGTCCTCACCATCCCCGAAACCGGCTACCTCAAGGGCATGGTGCTCCGGGTCGACTAGGTCCGGGGTTCCAATTGTTAGGCAGCGTTTGTTATACTTGGGCTTCTAACGCCCGATTGGGCCGTCCACTGCCCAAAACACCGTGCTGACAGCCGCTCAACTCGAAACCAGGCCCGCGGAGCCGCAGCCGCGGCGGGTGCGCTCGCTCCCGTCGCTGAAGCAGCAGTATCAGGCCTACCTGATGCAGCGGATCGAGGACTACAAGGACTCGCTCACCCGCGAGGAGCTGATGCGCCTCGGTGACGAGGCGGCCCAGGACCTCCAGGGTACCACCAGCAGCCAGCTGGTCCTGACCGAAGTGCTCATGCAGGAAACCGTGGATCAGCACATCATCGGCCGGCTCCGCCTCCCCTCCTTCCGGAAGTGGCGGTCGAAGATCCTCCCGCTCCGGGAGGCCCAGCGCTCGCCCACCCGGTGGGGGATTTCCCCGCACGACCCGGTCGGGGCCGTGCTCCCGCGGCTCGAGCCGGGCGACCGGTCGCTGATCGTCGGTGCCGGGGCCGACCGCGCCGGCTATCTGCTCGCCGCCCACGACCTCGAGCTCCAGTGCCTGCTGGCCGATACCGCCCAGGCGGACCGGATCGAGGGCAAGATGGCCTCGGAGTCCCTGAGCGGAAACTTCGAGGCGTTCGTCGTGATGCTCGGCGCCTGGATCCCCCCGGAGGTGTCGGGCCCCTTCCACCTCGTCGTCATCGACGTGGCCACCGTCCTGGCCCTCCCGCCCGAGCGGCAGCGGGGTCTGGTGCTCCAGACCCAGCAGCGAACGGCTCCCGAAGGGCTCCATGCCGTCGTCTGCTCGGATCACGAGGTGGCCGCTGAAAGTTGCCTGCACCTCTACCCGGACTGGCGCCGGATCCCCCTGGCCGCCCCCGATGGCCCCGCCCGGACCGACGGCCCCGGTCTCCGCGGTTTCCTCCTCTCTCCGCCCCCGATCCGCCCGACCGGCCTGACCGCTCGTTCCTGAGGTGCCGTTTCCGAGCCGTCCTGTGTGCCCGGTCGGGGTACAGGCGTCCTCTTGTTGTCGGCATTTGAGAACACTCAACGGGGAGGGTTGCATGCCGGAGTCGATTTCCACCGCCACGCTGCCGGTCGGGATCGTGATCTCGCCCGGGTCCTCCCGCACCACGTCGGCCCGGTTCTGGGCCTTCCTTTGGAGCATCGATCGGGAGCCGGACCAGGACGCGCCCTGGCACAAGCGGCCGCCAATCGACCGCGACGACGGCCGGACCGGTTTCGGCACCTGACCGGCCCGCCGGCCGGCCCCTGACGACCTGCCCCGCGGCCGGACCTCCTCGCGAGGTCCGGCCGCGCTTGCCAAACCTTCCTCCCACACCCTAAACTCGGCCAGTACCCCGAACCGCCAGCCAGGAGCGGGTCATGCCGCATTTCACCGTCGACGGATCGCGCATCGAATTCCGTCCGGGCCAGACGATCCTCGAGGCTGCTCGCGAACAGGGCATCGAGATCCCCACCCTGTGCTGGTACCCCAAGCTGCCGGTGGTCGCGAACTGCCGGATCTGCCTGGTCCAGGTCGGCGGCCAACCGAAGCTCACGCCCGCCTGCTACACGCCCGCCGCCGACGGGATGGAAGTCGAGACCGATTCCCCGGCCTGCCGGGACAACCGGAAAAGCGTCCTCGAACTCCTCCTCGAGCGCTACCCCGGAGAGCACCTCACCAATGGGGGCCGCGAGCAACCCCGGAACGAGTTCGAGCGCTACGTGGTTCGCTACGGCGCCGAGCCCCGGGCCGGCGGCGACCTGGGCAACCGCACCGGCGACGAGCGGCCGGGCGACGTGATGATCCAGCACGACATGAACCTGTGCATCCTCTGCACCCGGTGTGTCCGGGCCTGCGAGGACATCCAGGAGGTCGGCGTCCTCGACGTGGCCGATCGTGGCAGCCACACCCAGATCATCGTCGGCGGCGACGGCGACCCCGACCACGCGGGTTGCACCTGGTGCGGCGAATGCGTCCGGGTCTGTCCGACGGGCGCCATCTTCGAGGTGATCCCGAAGCGCCGGTTCTCGCCCGAAGCCCTGCGGGAACCCGACCGGGTGGCCCGGTCGGTGTGTCCCTATTGTGGCGTGGGCTGCCAGATCAACATCCACGTCAAGGACGACCAGGTGATGCGGGTGACGTCCCCGTGGATCGAGGAGCGGACCCCGAACCAGGGTTCCACCTGCATCAAGGGCCGCTTCGGCTACGACTTCCCGCAGCATCGCGACCGGCTGAAAACGCCGTTGATCCGCAAGGGGTGGGAGCAGTCGGCCGACGGGACCTGGCGGTGGACCCTGGAGTCGCCGCGGTACCGCACCGGCACCTGGGACACCGTCGCCGCCGGGGCGCAACGCGAGAAGCCCCGGGCGCCGAGGCGCCAGGTCGGGAAGCCGCCGCTCACGGGGCTGCCGGTGCTCGACGAGGGAGACGTCCGCGATCGGGTCGCCACGCCCGCGGAATGGTACGACGTATTCCGGGAGGCCAACTGGGAGGAAGCCATGAGCCTGGCCGCCCAGGAGCTGATCCGGATCCGCGATACCCGCGGCCCCGGATCGCTGGCCGCGTTCTCCTCCGCCAAATGCTCAAACGAGGAGAACTACACGCTGATGCGGATGGTTCGGGCCGGCTTCCGGACCAACAACGTGGACCACTGTACCCGGCTCTGCCATTCGACGTCGGTGGCCGCGATGAACCGGGCCCTGGCGACCGCCGCGGCCTCGGGATCGATGCGGGAGATCGAGGAAGCCTGCGACGTGATCTTCATCGCCGGCGCCAACACCACCGAGTCGCATCCCGTGTTCGGGGCGCTGATCAAACGGGCCGTATCCCGCGGGGCCAGGCTGATCGTGGCCGATGTGCGCCGCACCGAGCTCGCCGCCCTCGCCGACGTCCACCTCCAGATGCTGCCGGGCACGGACGTCGCCCTCTTCAACGCGATGCTCGCGCACATCATCGCCGCCGGACTGACCAACGAGGAGTTCATCCGGACCCGGACCCGCGATTTCGACCGGGTCCGGGACGCCGTGGCGCCGTACACGCTCGACGTCGCCGCCAAGATCACCGGCATCGATGCGGACACGATCCGCCGCGCGGCGGAGCTGTACGCCCGGGGCCCCAACACGTCGACCCTTTGGGCGATGGGGCTGACCCAGCACTCGACCGGCACCGACATCGTCACGAGCCTCCTGAACCTGATGCTCTCCTGCGGCATGGTCGGCCGCTGGGGCGCCGCCATGATCCCGATCCGGGGACAGAACAACGTCCAGGGGGCGAGCGACGTCGGCGCGATCCCGTTCGTCTACACCGACTACCGGACCGTCACCGACCGGGCCAACCGGGCCGAATACGCCGGCGTGTGGGGGGTGCCGGAGGAGTCGTTGTCCCTCGAGGCCGGGCTGATGGTCACTGAGGTCGTAAAGGAGGGCAGCCCGGTCCGCGGGATGTACATCATGGGCGAGAATCCGGTACTCTCGGACCCGAACGTCGCCAAGGCGGAGGAGTGGGTCCGCAAGCTCGAGTTCCTGGCCGTCCAGGATCTTTTCCTGACCGAGACCGCGCGATGGGCTGACGTCGTGCTGCCGGGGTCCTCTTTCGCGGAAAAGACCGGGACCTACGCGAACACCGACCGTCACGTCCAGTTGGCGGAGGCGGCGGTGCCGCTGCCTGGCCAGGCGCGGCTCGATCTCGACATCCTGATCGACCTCTCCCGCCGCCTCGGCCTCCCCGTCCCGTTTGACGACGCCGAGGGAGCGATGGACGAGATCGCCCGCGTCACGCCGAACTGGCGCGGCCTGTCGCATGCCAAGCTCCGCCGGGAGGGCTCGCTGCAGTACCCCGTCCCGACGCCGGACTCGCCGGGCACCGCGTTCCTCTTCGAAGACCGGTTCCCGACCAAGGACGGCACGGCACTGCTCGTGCCCGTCGAGTATCTGCCGGCGGCCGAGCTGCCGGACGACGAGTACCCGTTCGCGCTCAACACCGGCCGGCAGATGGTCCACTGGCATACCGGCACCATGACCCGGCGGTCGACCGGGCTCGACTCCCGCGAGCCGGTGCCCGTGGTCGACGTGTCGCCTCGGGACGCGGCGGACCTGGGCGTCGAGGACGGCGATTCGGTTCGGGTCACCTCGCGGCGCGGTTCGGTGGTGATCCGCGTTCGAGTCTCGAACCGGCAGGCCCGGGGACAGGTCTTCATCCCGATGCACTACCGGGAGGCCGCTGCGAACATCCTCACCAATCCGGCGCTCGACCCCTACGCCAAGATCGCCGAGTTCAAAGTGGCGGCGGTCCGGATCGAGCCGCTCGTCGCGGCGGCGCACTAGCCGGCGGCCGCCGTTCGCGCTTACCGCGCTCCCGACGCCAGCTTATCTTGAGCCGTTTCCCACCCGGCTTCGTTCATGCGCGCATTGGTCAAGACCGCTCCCGGCATCGGCATGACGCTCGAGGAGGTTCCCCGGCCCGTCTGCGGGCCCGCCGACGTCCTCATCAAGGTGCATGCGGCCGGTGTCTGCGGTACCGACCTCCACATCTGGGAATGGGATCGCTGGGCCAGCGGCCGGATGAAACCGCCGGTGGTCATCGGTCACGAGTTCGCCGGCGAGATCGTCGAGATGGGCGACGAAGCGGCGAAAGCCGGGATCCTCCAGATCGGGGAACTCGTCACGGCCGAGGGCCACATCGTCTGCGGCCAGTGCCTGCAGTGCCGCACCGGGTTCGGTCACCTCTGCAAGCGGACCCAAATCATCGGCGTCGACCGCGACGGCGCGTTCGCCGACTACATCGCCATGCCGGTCAGCAACGTCGTCCGGCTCCACGGCATCCCGGTAGAGGTGGGCGCCATCATGGACCCGGTCGGCAACGCGGTCCACACGGTGCTCGAGGGCGTCGAGGTGCCCGGCTCGACCGTCTTCGTGCTCGGCTGCGGCCCGATTGGCTGCTTTGCCGTCGGGGTGGCCCGTGCAGCCGGTGCCTCGCTCGTCATCGCGAGCGATCTCAACGACATGCGCCTCGACCTCGCGCGCCGGATGGGCGCCCACGTCACCCTCAACCCGAGCCGCGACAACATCGTCGACGCGGTGCTGGAAGCCACCCACGGCAACGGGGTCGACCTGGTCTGTGAGATGAGCGGCCACCCTGCAGGCCACGCCCAGGCGTTCGAAGCCGCCCGGGTGGGCGGCCGGGTCAACCTCCTCGGCACGCCGAGCCGGAGTACGGAAGTGGATTTTGCGCGGGAGATCATCTTCAAGGGGCTCACCCTCTACGGCGTCACCGGCCGGAAGATGTATTCGACCTGGAACACCATGGGTCGGATGATCCGCAGCGGCCAGCTCGATCCGATGCCGGTCGTGACGCATCGTTATCCGCTCGAGCAGATTGGCGAGGCCATCGCCGTCATCAAGGACGGCCGGGCCGGCAAGGTGATTCTGGAGATCGCTGAATGAGCAACCCTGGCAAGGCGAGCAACGCCCTCGACACCCGCCTCCGGGCCGACCTGGCCGGCTTCCGCCGGGACGGCGTTTACAAGAAGCTGAACTTCCTCCAGGGACCGCAGGCGGCCCGGGTCCGGATGGAAGGCCGCGGCGAGGTCATCATTCTCTCGTCGAACAACTATCTGGGCCTGTCCAACGAACCGGCCGTGGTCGCGGCCGGCAAGGCGGCGTTCGACAAGTACGGGGCCGGTGCCGCGTCGGTTCGCTTCATCTGCGGAACGCTCGATCTCCACCGGGAGCTGGAAACCGCCCTGGCGCGGTTCGTCGGGACCCCGTCGTCGCTCTCGTTCATGACCTGCTGGAACGCGAACGAAGCCTTCCCCGGCACGCTCCTCACCGAGAATGACCTCGTCCTGTCGGACCAGCTCAACCACGCCTCGATCATCGACGGCATCCGCCTGGCCAAGGCCATCACCCGATGCCAGACCGGCGTCTACCAGCACAATGACATGGCCGACCTCGACGCCAAGCTGGCCGCGGCAACGGACCGCCAGGTCAAGATGGTGGTGACCGACGGGGTCTTCTCCATGGAGGGATCGATCGTCAACCTGCCGGACCTGCTCACGGTCTGCCGGAAGCACGGGGCCGTCCTGGTCATGGACGACAGTCACTCGAGCGGCGTCCTCGGCGCCAACGGGCGCGGCACCGCGGAGCACTTCGGGCTCCTCGGCGAGGTGGACATCATCACGACCACGCTCGGCAAAGCGCTCTCGGGCGGGGCCGGCGGCTTCGTGGCTGGGTCGGCAGAAGTCACCGACTACCTCATTCAGCGGGCCCGGCCCCAGTTGTTCACCAACGCCCTGCCCGCCGGCGTGGCCGCCGCCGGCCTCGCGGCGATCGAGTTCGTCGAGGCCCATCCGGAGCGAGTCCGCAAGCTCCAGGACAACTCGCGGTACTTCCGGGCCGGTCTCAAGGACCTGGGATTCAAGCCGCTGGACGGCCAGACCCCGATCATCCCCGTCATCATCGGCGAGACGGCCGCGGCCATCCAGATGAGCGAGCTGTTACTGGACGAGGGCGTGTTCGTGACCGGTTTTGGGTACCCGGTCGTCCCCCAGGGCACCGCCCGGGTCCGCTGCCAGATCTCGGCGGCCCATTCCATCGACGACCTCGACGAGGCCCTCCGGGCGTTCGCCAAGGTCGGCCGCCGGTTGGGCCTGATCTGAGGCCCCGGCGGCCGGGCTCGCAATAGGCCGGAAACCGCCGAAATCCCCACTGGTCCCGGATCCCGCCCCGGCACCCCTGCCACCCGACCATAATATTGGCAGTCGGCCCGTTTTCGGGGTTGCTTCAGCAAATCATTACAAATCAATGATTTACAAGGAAACATCCTCGCGGACAATCGGCAAAAAGCTGACGATTCTCGGTCGCGTGATGCAGGGAATGGCCTGAGCACGCTGTTTGCTTCAGTTCCGGGAGTCCAACTTTTTCGTTCATTGGCGGGGAGGCCGTTCAATGCGTCCATTTCGTACCCTGGGCCTGGCCGGAATCGGGCTGGCCATGGTGTCGGCGCAAGCTGAGTCCCAGCAGCAACACCGGGATGACTCGTTCAGCTGGTACATCGGCGCACAGGCCGGTGTGCTCGGGTTCGAGACCCCCCGGCAGACCCGGGCGTTCGTGCCGACCTTCGGCGGCAATCTCGTCGTCATCTCCAAGCGCACCGGCCTGATGATCTCGGTCGACGAGGCGTTCGGCAGCGGCGAAACGACCGGCTACACCGACGTCAATGCCACCGACGGCATCCGGGAAGTCACCTTCGAGCACCTCCGGAAGTACGCGGCCACCCTGACCGCGTATCCGGTCCGCGGCTCGACCCAGCCGTACTTCGGGTTCGGGTTCGGCCTGGTGCAGGTCATCGATCCGCAGCCGGGCGGCTTCTTCACCTCGCCCGCGCAGGCCCAGCTGGCGCAGCGCCTCGCCGCCAACAAGTCGACGGACGGGTTCGTCTCGTTCCTCGCCGGCCTCCAGTTCAAGCTGAACGGTGTGGTGGCCTTCGGGCAGTACCAGATCGCTTCGGCTCCGGCCGCGGGGCAGCTGCTTCGCGGGGCCAGCCACTCCCTGGTGGGTGGCGTGCGGTTCTCCCTCGGCGGCGCCAAGGAAGGGATCAAGGGCGGCGGCTACTGATCGCCGGATTCGACCGAACTGAGCACGGCGGCCCATGCGGGCCGCCGTTTCAGTTTCCGGGCGCCGGCACCGGCACCGAGTCGGCCGGCGCCGGGAGGGCCAGGATGGAGTCGCGGGACAGCGGCAGGAAACGGGGCACGGTGTCCCCGGCAACGCGGGTAAGGAGGAACACCGGCATCCCGGGATGCTCCCGCACCGCCCGCGACGACCGCGCCTGAAGATCGCGAACGACGACCAGATTCGGATCGCGGGACAGGAGCGCGGGCGGGTACAGGGTGAACCCGGCCCGGTCTTCGTTGATCCGGGCCAGGCAGTTCGCCGAATACCGACTGCCGTTGAGCAGCCGTTCGGTCGAGTCCGGCGAGATCGGCGAGTCGATGAGCCGGGCCGAGTCGGCCTGGGCTGCCGCCAGCCGGATGGCGACGGTTCCCGAATCCGCCCGGGCCCGTTCCAGCTCGGCCACCGTCCGGTCGAGGACGCACAGGTCGGTGTTCCGGTAGGCCCGCTCCGCCTCGGTCCGGCTGACGCCCAGCGCCCAAAGGCGGGCCAGCACCTGGGCTCCCCAGCTTTCGCGCACCAGCACGACGGCGGAATCGATGCCGGCCCGTCGGGCCGCCCGATCGAGGTCGAACCGCATCGACGTCATCCCGTGGGCATACAGCGTCGCCCGGTAGGGGACCCCGAATCCGATCGCGAGCGCCATCGCGATCCCGCCGGCATAGCACACCGCCCGGAATCCGGGGCCCCCACCGAAGCGGTCCCGCACGAGGCCCGGCAACCGGGCCGTCCAGAGGCAGACGAAGGGAATCGCGGTGAACAGGAACCGCGGCCCCAGGTAGAAGCCGTCGAACCAGTAGGCCCAGTAAAGCGCGAGTACCGCTGCCGAGGCGCCGGCCAGGTAGCGGTCGAACGCGGCGAGCCGGGGCGCCAGCCACAGCGCCGCCAGCGCCCAGGCGAGCGACGGAATCGGCGCTTCGAACAGGTAGAGATTGAGGCGGAGCAGGTACAGGTTCACCAGCTCGATCCCCCGCCCCACCGTGTGATCCGGTCCGAACGGCGCCGGATGAAAGCCGAGACCGACGTTTGGGCCCCAGAGATCCTGATAGCCGCTGCGCAGCACCGAACCGGTCGTCTCGAGATTGACGAGGCCCGCGGCAGCGAGGGGGAGGAGCCCCGCGAGCGCCCCGAGGACCAGACCGGGTACCAGGCGCCGGTCGCGGCGGGCGCGTACGAGCAGCCACACGCCAGCGGCGAGGCCCCATCCCAGGGCATCCGCCGGGCGGGTGGCGGCCGCAAGGCCGAACGCGAGTCCGGTGAGCAGCGGCGGGCCCCGGCGCTCCGGCTGCTCCATCCAGCTCAGCATCCCTGCCGTCCCGGCCAGGAGCCACATCAGCGTCGGGACATGGTTCATGTGCGACCCCGACATGAAGACCATGAACGGCGCCAGCGCGAACAGCAGCAGAGCGGCTGCCCGCACCGATGGGCTCGGCTCCACCCGGCGGAGCACGAATCCCCACGCCACGACGGCCAGCGCCCCCGCCAGGGGCACCGCGACCCACGGTGCCCGCATCAATTCGCCGAGCAGCAGCCAGGCGGGCCCGCCCGGCGGGAAGTGGCCGAAGGCGCGGCCGTTCCGTTCCACGACGTGCATGATGCTCGTGAGGGCCGGATCCGCCCCAACCGGCCGCCAGAGCCTCCCTTCGCCGTACATCCGGGCCTGGAGCACCTGCACCACTTCGTCGATCAGCAGCGGCCGACCATTGAAGGTGAGGAGCGCAACAGCCACGTACGCGCCGAAGGCCACCAGGCCGACCACCAGCAATCTCGAGGTGTGCGCCGGATCCGCGAGCGACAAGGCGCCGCGGGCAGCTCCCTCCCGCCAGAGCACCGGCGCGCGGCGAGCAAGAATCGCCAGGACCAGCGCACCGCCCCCGACGATGGCGAAGCCGGTGAGCCAACTCGTCAGTTCGCCGGCGTACCCGGGAAAGGAACGGTCGCCGGGCATCCAGTTGGCCAGGGGAACGACGCTCATCACCGCGACGGCGGCAACGAGGACACGGCGGATGCCAGAACCTGCGCTCACCGGACTCCGTTCGAAAACGAGATGGACAACCGCGAAGCGGCCGGTCGAACCGCAACGGCGCGACCGGGGCCGTTCGGGCATTCGGATGACTGCGAAGGTTACCTACGCCGGCGAGCGCTTACAATCGGCCGTGAGGATCTCCCGCGAGAAAACGAAGGGGCCAATCCACCGCCTTCGTAATCCCGATCCGGGGCGTCACGAGGAGTGGCGGCGCCGGACTGGCGGGCGGGCTCGCGCGGCGGCCGGCATTCGCCGGACGGATCGGACTGGCGCGGAACCCGGCCCCATCGCCCGGCCCGACGATCACGGCCGAGTCGACCATTGCCACGCCGTCGAGTGTCCGGTCGATCGCGAGCGCCTCGCAGAGCTTGCCCGGACCGTTGGCCAGCTCGCGGTCGGAACGGCCGCGGCGGCGCCGGCGGGCCAGCTCGACGCCGCCTTCGATCGTCACGGCACGAATCAGCACGGCGGCACCCTCGCCGGCCGGGCCGGTCACGAGATTGGCGCACCAGTGGATGCCGTATGATCGGTAGACATACCAGAACCCCGGCGGACAATAGATCGACGCATTGCCGGCATGCCGCCGACCGCCGAAGGCGTGGGAGGCCGGGTCGCCGCGGCCAAGGTAGGCTTCGGTTTCGACGATGCGGGCCCGCACCACGCCGCCGCCCAGGCGCGAAACGAGCGTCGCCCCGACGAGTTCGCGGGCAACGCGCTCGGCGGGGCGACGGAAGAACGATGCCGGGAGGGCCCGAATCAGGCCGGCTTCTCCTTGCCGTCCTTGGCCGCCTTCGATCGCCCCCGGCCGCGGCCGCGCCCGGGCTTGGCCGGCTTGGCCGCCGACTCGGCGGTCTCGGCCGGCGCGTCCGCCTTCGGCGCGGGCGTCTCCGCCTTGGCCGCGGACTTGGCACTCTTGGCTCGCTTCGACTTCCGCGGCGCCGCCTTCTTGGCCCCGCCCTTCGCCGATTCGTCGGCCGGCACCGGCGCCGGCGCCTCGGCCGGCGCAGCGCCTTCGATATCAACGACCCCGACCAGCGGAATCGCCGGCGGGCGCAGCGGCGCGCGGGAGCCGCGGCGGAACCGGAGCGTGGCACTCCGCGCCGCCTCCGCCTCGGGGGCCCGGGCTTCGGGCTCCACCGGAGCGGCCGGGGCGGCGGCACCGGTTCCTCCGGTCTGGGCCGCCTTCGCCCGCTCGAGCCGCGACAACGAGACTTCGTACCCGTCGTCCCCGGCCTTCCGGACCTCGGCGATTTCCGCATCGTTGGCCTGGCGCAGGAACCGCGGGAACCGCTCGGTGTCGAGCAGCGGATCCTCCCGTCCGTGGAGCGCGGCCATGCGGGCCCGCAGCTGATCGCCGGACGCGGGGTTCGGCATCTCAGCCAGGGCCCGGGTGAGCAGCGTGAACGCGGCCCCGAGCGTAAGGCCGGCCGGCCCGCCCCGCCGTTCCGGTGCGGCCTCCGGCGCCTCGGCCCGGCGCCCGTCGCGCCGGCCCCGGTCCCGGTCGGAGCGATCACGGTCACCCCGATCGCGGTCTCCCCGATCCCGCTCGCCGCGGTCGCGGTCGGAGCGGTCCCGGTCGGAGCGGTCCCGGTCGGAGCGATCGCGGTCGCCGCTGCGTTCCGCCCGCTCGGGGGCCCGCTCGCTCCGGTCGCCGCGATCGCGTTCCCGCCCGCGGCGGTCCCGGCCCCGGCGCCCGCCGTCCTCCCGGCCAGGCTCCCCTTCGACCCGGCCCGTTCCGCCACTCGCCTGGCCGACCTCGTACTGCCCGTTCTCGAGTTTGGTGAGGGTCACCAGACCGCGGGTGCCCGCCTCCGTGACGAACTTGCTGAACCGGTTGAACCCGGCGTTGCGCTCGTCGAAGTTCGGGTCGATCTGCTGCATGACCTGCTTGAGCCGGTCGGAGCGCATCACGTCGCCGTTGCGGACCATGAGGGCCACCGCTTCGCGAACGAGCTCCCACGGATCGCGCTGCACCGACGGCGCGTCGACTTCCTTGTTGAGGCCGGCCAGCTCGCTGTACGAGTAATACTCGTCGCAGTTCTGGATCAGCAGATCGCTCGCCGACTCCCGAATGCCGATCCCGACGACGTACTTCCCGTACTCCTTGAGCTTGAGCACCAGGGAGGAAAAGTCGCTGTCCCCCGAGAGAATGATGAAGGTCCCGATCTCGGGCCGGGTAAAGACCAGCTCGATGGCGTCGATCGCGAGCCGGATGTCGGTGGCGTTCTTCTTCGTCGAGCCCACGGCCGTCGCCCAGATCATGTCGATCGAGCGTTCGGTGAGGGGCATCACGTACTGGGGGTACCGCCGCCAGTCCGCGTAGGCGCGCTGGACGGTGACTTTTCCACGGATGATGTCGGAGTTGAGGAGGGCCTTGAGTTCCTTGGTGAGGTCCGACCGGATCCCCATCGTGACGTTGTCGAAATCGATGAGGAGGGCGGCGTGCGGTGCCTGGACCGCAACGGCCGGACCCGCCGTCCCCGAGAGACGGCCGGTCCGGATATTCATTGGTTTCACGAGCTGTCGATACTCCGCGGATCCGTCCCGGCCCGCTCCCGCCGCTCCCCGCACCGGCTCACCGGTACGCGGGGACTCGGCTCAGGAACAGGGGCCGTTGGGTCCGCCGTAGAAGGATTCCGCCCCCCCAACCCGTTGTCGGGGGTCCTTGGCGTGGCGGAAGTCTAGGGCCGCCGGCGGCCCAACGAAAGGCCGCGACGCTCCCCGCCCGCCGGCGGCCGCCTACCCGGCGGCCTGGAGGACGGCGATGATCCGCTCGCCGGCCTTGCCGTCCCAGCCTTCCGGCTGGCGGCTCTGGTAGTGCCCGGCCGCCCGCTTGGCGAGCACCTCCTCGACCGCGCGGGCGATCGCGCCCCGTTCGGACGCGACCAGCTGATTCGTCCCCTCGGTCACCGTGACCGGCCGTTCGGTGTTGGGCCGGGCCGTCAGGCAGGGCACGCCGAGAACCGTGGTCTCCTCCTGGAGGCCGCCGGAATCGGTGAGTACCAGCGTCGCCCCCTCGAGGAGATTGATCGTCTCGAGGTAGCCTAGCGGCTCGAGGAGGCGGACCCGCCCCAGCGCGCCGGCCAGACCGAAATCAGCCAGTCGCTGGCGGGTCCGCGGATGAATGGCAAAGACGACGTCCATCCGGCCTGCCAGACCATCGAGCGCCGCCGCCAATTCCCCGAGCGTGTCCGGATCGTCGACGTTCGAGGGCCGGTGAAGGGTCACGAACGTGTAGGGCCGGCCGGCCAGACCAAGTCCTTCGACCGTACCGCGCGACCGGGCCACCGGCCGGAGCCGCAGCAGCGTATCCACCATCACGTTGCCGACGAACCGGACCCGGGCCGGATCGATCCCTTCGGCCGCCAGGTTGACGTCCGCATCGCGGCTCGGCGTGAGCAGCAGGTCCGACAGCTGGTCGGTGAGGATCCGGTTGATCTCCTCCGGCATCGCCCGGTCGCGACTGCGAAGTCCGGCCTCGACGTGGGCGATTCGAATCCCCTTCTTGGCCGCCACGAGGGCGGCCGCAATCGTCGAGTTGACGTCGCCGTACACGAGCACCCAACCCGGCTTGCGGCGGTCGAACACCGGTTCGATCGCCTGCATGATGCGGGCGGTCTGCTCCGCGTGGCTTCCGGAGCCCACCCCGAGGTGTTCGTCCGGCTGGGGCAGCCCGAGGTCCGCGAAGAAGGCGTCGCTCATCGCGTGATCGTAGTGCTGGCCGGTGTGCACCAGGATCTGGGGGAGGCCGGCGGCCCGTCCGGCGGCCAGCACCGGCGCCACCTTCATGAAATTGGGCCGGGCACCCACGACGTGAAGAATGCTGTTGTTCATTGGCGAGTCGGAAAGGTCAATGCCGGTCGGTCAGGGTGTGATGGGCCGCCGCGACCGGGAGATCGATGGTGAAGCTGAACCGGGTACCCCGACCGAGATCGGTCTGCACCACGAGTTCGCTCCCCATCGCCTCGACCAGCTTGCGACAGATCGACAGGCCGAGGCCGGACCCCGAGAAGGCGTATTCGCCTGCCCGGTTGCGGCGGCGGAACGGCTCGAACAGCAGGGCCAGCGCTTCCGCGGGAATGCCGCGGCCGGTATCGGAAACCGAGAACTCGACCGCATCCCCGCCGGCGGCGTTCGCGGCCAGTTCCACCTGGCCCGCCTCGGTGAACTTGAGGGCATTGGTGACCAGGTTCAGGAGAATCCGGCTCAGGGCCACGGGCTGCCCGGTCCGGGTACCGACATCGCCCGCGTCGACCCGGATCTCGAGGCCCTTTTCCTCCACGATCGGCAGGACGATGTCCCGCACCGATTCGGTAAGCTCGGGTACCGAGAACACGGCCTCTTCGGTGGCCAGCAGGCGTTCGCCCCCGCGGACCAGTTCAATCACGTCGCTCGCCACCGAGCTCAGTCCGAACGCCGCGCTGTAGATCAGGCCCAGTTGCCGTTCCTGCAGCGGCGACACGGGACCGCTGCGGGCGCGCTTGAGGGTTTCGGCCAGAAAGAGAATCGACGTGAGCGGACTCCGGAGGTCGTGGGCAACCTCGACGACCAGGTCGAGCGCTTCGGGACCGGAGAGCCGGTCAGCAAACCGGGCCTCCCAGTTCGGCTCGAGGGCCGCGGCCACCGTCTCCATCGCGTTGAGGACCGCCAACAGCGGCTCCCCTTCCACCCGGGGGCTCGTTTCGCTCGCGAGTTCGAGGAAGCGGGTCCGCAGCAGACCGAGGATCCGCCGCCCGAGAGGCGAAGGCGCCAGGCCAAGCGTGGGACCCGACTGTCCATGCAGGGTCCGGCGCACCGCGTCGGTGATCGTCGCGATCTGGACCCGCGCCTCGTCCGGCGAGGCGGCTTCCGCCCGCAGGGCCGCCCATCCATCGGCGACCCGGTGGGCCGCCTTGCCGATCAGGCCGTCGACCTGATCAGTCATCCTCGCCCCCGGTTCGCTCGCTGCGGGGGAGCTGATGTTTGTCCATGAGGCGGTACAGCGTGGTCCGGTCCACCCCGGCGAGCCGGGCCGCCCGGGACATGTTCCCGCCGGCCCGGGTCGTGAGCTGCCGGAGATATTCGCGCTCGAACTGGGCCACGACCCGGTCCTTGGCCGCGTGGAACGGCTCCGAGCTGTTGATCTCGACCGCCTTGGAGCTTTCCTCCTCCTGAACCTCCGGATCATCGTACAGCGGAATGTCGCTCGAGGTGATCCCGTGGCCCGGTTCGGCGAGTACCACGACGTGTTCGATCACGTTCTGGAGTTCGCGGACGTTGCCCCGCCACGGACGCGACCGCAGGAACGTGATCGCCTCGTCGGTGAGGTGCGGGACCTTTTCATGGGCCAGCCGGTGGCGGGACCAGAACATGTTGAGGAAGTGGTTCGCCAGGAGCGGGATGTCCTCGAGCCGCTTGCGGAGCGGCGGCAGCGTCACGGGGACGACCCGGAGCCGGTAGAAGAGGTCGCCCCGGAGCACCCCGGCCTCGACCGCCTTGCCGGGATCCCGGTTGGTCGCCGAAATGAACCGGACGTCGACCTCGTCGCTCGTTTCCGCGCCGACCCGGCGGACCACACCGTCCTGAATGACGCGGAGCAGCTTCGCCTGGAGCGTCATCGGCATTTCGGTGATTTCGTCGAGAAACAGGGTGCCGCCGTGGGCGGTCTCGAGCAGACCGGGCTTGTCGCGGTCGGCGCCGGTGAAGGCGCCTTTGCGGTGCCCGAACATCTCGGATTCGAGCAGGGGTTCCGGCAGCGCGGCGCAGTTGAGCGCCACGATGGACTTCTTGGCCCGGCGGCTATGCCGGTGAATGAACTGGGCGATGACTTCCTTGCCGGTGCCGCTTTCGCCGTCGATGAAGACCGACGCTCCCGTCGGCGCCACCTTGCGGGCGAGGTCGACGGCCCGGCGGAAGGCGGGCGAGATCCCGATGAGCGTCGTGGCGTCGCCCTGGGCCTCGGCGACCTGCTGCCTGAGTTGCGAGGCTTCGCGGCCGGCCATCACGGCATGGGACGCCCGGCCGACCAGGACCTGGAGATGGGTCGCGCTGAACGGCTTCGGGAGGTAGTCCCAGGCGCCGGCCCTGAGGGCTTCGATTGACGTCGACACGCTCGGGTTACCGGTCATGACGACGACGATCGAGTCCTTGTTGGTGGCCAGCGCCGCACGGAGGATTTCGAGCCCGGAGACCTGCGACATGTACAGGTCGACGAGGATGATGTCGAATGAGCGGGATTTGACGAGGTCGAGCGCTTCTTCGCCGCGGCCGCTCAGGGTGACCGAGTAGCCATCGAGTTCGAGGACACTGGCGCAGCTCTCCCGGAGGGTGCGCTCGTCGTCGACCAGAAGAATGCGAATACTCGCCTTAATTTCCGGCGGGATCGACAGAGGATCCCGACTGGACGAGGCGGAGTCCATGGTACCGCTCGAGGTTCCTGGTTCGCTCACTCGACATCCGATCCCGGATTTGCAGCCCGAATCCGGCAAAGTGTTGTTCACACGCAACGGATACTACTTGTTATCGCGGCGTGTCCGCAACAGTGTGGCAGCAGTTGGCCAACTTTCGATGCGGAAACCCCGCATCATCTGGGCCAACTTGTGGCCTTTGAGCCCGAATCGGCTCGGTCCCGTCCTTGCATCCTTGCGGCTGACGCCATTGGGCCCAAATTCTAGCTTGGTTCAACTCCTCGTCCTGAGGTCGTGAAGACAGATGGCCGGACACCTCGTACCTGCGAACAACTCCCCGACTACGCCGGCGCCGTTCGATCCGTCGGCGGGACTCGATTTCAGTCCTACTCAGGAACCGCAGGCCGGCGGGGGGGCGGTTCGGCGAATCCTCGGGGTGATCAAGAAGTACCGCTGGTGGATCCTCGCGGGTGGACTGGCCGGCGCCAGCGCCGGTTGGCTCGTCGGGCGGCTCCTGCCCGCCAAGTACGTCGCGGACGCCACCGTCTGGATCGAAACCCGCGACCGGGACAACTCGGCTCGGAGCAGCGGGCCGATCCGGCCGGACGGGTTTCTCGAGAGCCGCCAGTGGCCGGAACTGATCAAGAGCTACTTCGTCACCGACTCGGTGGTCCAGCGGGACCGACTGTACCTGCTGCCGGGCCACAACACCGACGGCGATCTGTTCCTCGGCTTCGAACTCGCTGAACGCTACGCCGTCGGCGGCTTCTCCCTGGCGATCTCGGAGAACGGCAAGCAGTACACCCTGTACCGGACGTCGGACCGCGGCGCCCGGAACCGCTTCATCGCCCGGTTCCGCAAAGGGGGGGTGGTGGTCGAGCAGGGCAACGTCGGCGACTCGGTCGGTACCTCGATCGGGTGGCGTTGGGTCCCGAACGAGGCGGTGATCAAGCCGGGCCAGACCCTGGAGTTCGCCGTCCTTACGCCCCGAGAAGCGTCGGCGAGCGTCCAGGACCGCCTGATTGCAAGGGTGAACGGACAGCAGTTCATTCGACTCAGCTTTACCGACGCCAACCCGAAGCGCGCCGCGCGGACCCTGAACAGCATCACCGACCAGTTCGTGCGGGTGGCCACCCAGTTGAAGAAGCAGAAGCTGATCGAGCAGCGCGACATTCTCGCCCAGCAGACCGAGTACGCCTACCAGCGACTCAAGGAGCGGGAGCTCGAGCTGGAGAACTTCAAGATCCGAACAGTCACCCTGCCGAACCTGAGCACGCCGATCGCGGGCGGGCTCCAGTCGACGACCCCGACCGTCATGGGTGACTTCTTCACGAAGAAGAAGCAGGTCGACGCCCTCCGGACCGACCGGCAGGCGATCCTCGACCTCCTGGCCCGGGGCGAACGGGGCGAATTGACGGTCGACGCCTTCCTCACGGTTCCGTCCGTGAACAACGCGCCGGACCTCAAGGGCGCCCTCGGTGAGCTCCAGGTTGCCGAAACCGAACTGCGCGCCGCCCGGCTCCGCTATACCGACTCGTTGCTCCCGGTGATCAACCTGCGCGAAAAGATCGCGACGCTGCGGAGCCAGACGATCCCGGCGATCGCTCGCGCCCTCGCCGACCAGCTCGATCGTCAGGCTCGCGACCTGGAGCGGCGAATCGACACCGACGCCAAGGAACTCGCCGAGATTCCGACGCGGACCACGGAAGAGCAGCGTCTGACCCGGGAATACGAAGCGGCGAGCGCCACGTTCGGCCGGCTCCGGCAGCGGCTGGAAGAGGCCAACCTCGCCGAGGCGAGCGAAATCCCCGACGTCCGGAAGTTCGATCCGGCGGTCGAGCCCAGAAAGCCGGCCGGGATTCCGAAGCCCTTGCTGATTCTCGCCGGCCTCGTCGCCGGCCTCGGCATCGTCATCGTGTTCGCGATCGGCCGTGACCGGCTCGATCCGCGGATTCAATACCCCGAGCAGGTCTCGGGTGGCAGCATCGGCCTGACGATCCTCGGTGTGGTGCCCAACGCGCGCCGGCGCGGCGGCGTCCCGGAGCGCGAGCTGCACGCCCAGATCGTGGAAGCGTTCCGCGAGATCCGGATGAACATCGTCCACTCGTTCCCGCCGGGGGCGCCGGTGGCGCTGACCATCTCGAGCCCGAGCCCACAGGACGGCAAGTCGTTCGTGTCCGCCAACCTCGCGGTCTCCTTCGCCGAGGCCGGGTTCCGGACGCTGGTGATCGACGGCGACACCCGCCGGGGGACGCTGCACTCCTCCTTCCAGGTCGAGCGCCGCCCCGGTCTCATCGACCACCTCCTCGGCCGGGCGTCGGTCGACGAGATCATCCGGACCACGTCCCACGAGGGCCTGTCCCTGATTCCGTGCGGCGAGCGCCGCAGCCAGTCGCCCGAACTCCTCGGCAGCGCCCAGATGCGGCAGCTGTACGAAGCGCTTCGCGGCCGGTTCGACGTGGTGATTTTCGACTCGCCCCCGTTCTCGGCGGGTGTCGATGCCTACCTCCTGGGCGCGATCACCGGGTCCCTGCTGACCGTGATGCGCAGCGGCCAGACCGAGCGCGAGCTCGCCGAAGCCAAGCTCCGGGTCCTCGACCGGCTCCCGATCCGGCCGATCGGTGCCGTGCTCAACGCCGTGACGCTGGGTTCGGAATCGTATCGCTACTACGGGTATTCGTACGGGTATGCGACCGACGAGGAACAGCAGAAGAAGATCGAGGCCCCTGCGCCGGAGGAAGTGAACAGCTAGGCGGCGGAACCGGGCAGTTCGTGCCAACCGAGCGGCCGGCCAA
The DNA here is from genome assembly GCA_050183815.1 of Gemmatimonadales bacterium. GTDB lineage: Bacteria > Gemmatimonadota > Gemmatimonadetes > Gemmatimonadales > GWC2-71-9 > SHZU01. The sequence continues at coordinate 45,127 of JBFXAY010000023.1, forward strand.
ACCGGCCGCTCACCCGGGCCTCCTGCGACGCGCGCTCGGCGCGATGCAGGAGCCCGCGCATCAGGCCGGGGTCAGCGTGGTCGGCGGTGGCGTAGCCGATCGTGACCTCGGCCGTTTTTTCGGCGGTTTCGCCAAGGTAGGCGCGGATCCGCTCGGCGATCCGGCTGGCCATCGCCGCTGCCCCGCCTTTGCTGGCCACGGGGGCGAGTACCGCGACTTCCTCGGGCCCGATGACCGCGAACACATCCGACCGCCGACCGATCGAACGAACCGCCCGTCCCAGGCGTGAGCCGGAACCCGGCAGGCTGACCCGGACGCACGATACCTGAAATCCCGCCTTGCTCGCCGCCGTCGCGAGTTCACCACCCCGCAGCAGAAAGCCGGTTTCGGTATAGCAGCCGCTCGCGCCGTCGATCAGGCCGGCCGACCGGCTTGCCCGCCTGGCGGCCAGCAGCGTCCCGAGCTTGAGGAGGAACAGCTCGCCGTCGATCGGCAGGGGGACGAAATCCCACGCGCCTGCCTTGAGCGCCTCGGCCCGAAGGGAGCGGTTGGACGGCGCCGCGGTGGTAATCACGACCGGCGTCGTATCGTCAATCGCTCCGGAGGCGCGGAGTTCGCGGCAAAGCGAGGGTCCATCGGTATCAGGGAGCTGGAAGTCGAGAATCAGCGCGTCCGGCCCCTGCTCCGCGATCTCCCGCCGGGCCTGTTCACCGGTGAAGACCCGCCTGACGTCGAACCCGGCGGGCTGGAGCACCGACTCGAGCGACCGGGCGCTCCACTCGTTGTCGTTGACGACGAGGATGCGATCCTGAGCGGGTGGTGTCGAACGAGAATCCATTGGGCCTCGGCCTGGGTCCTGTCACAGCGCTCGCGTGGGCGGATTCTGAACAGCACGGACCCCTCCGTGCAAAAATTGTGCAGCCGAGCCAAACCCGCCGAAACCGTCACCTTTCCAGTCAGTTCTTGCCGTTCTGGCGCTCAATGGCCGAGGATTCGGTGAGCACGGAAACCTCAAGCTGATGCATCGAAGCAACAGCTGCCGCAACGATGCAAACTCGATCCCGTAACGAAAACGCTTGACGATTCCCAACTGACTGATTGACAATATCTTAGACCGTCGCCATACTGCCCCGCCGTTTTGGGCCTTCGCGGTCCAAGATTAGCAGGAGCGGAAGCAAAGCTCTCCGGGCCCGATCGGCGGGTGGGACTCAATCCAAGGGGCGAACGCGTGGTGAAGCACATGCTCGGCGGCAATCAGTTGGTCGGACTTCGGCGCTTGGCGGCGGGTCTCGTGCTGGTGGCATCGCTGCACGGAGCCGACGGCGCCGTCGCACAGACGCCCCCCGCGCCGAGCAACCTGCCTGTGACGCGAGCGATCGCCAGCCGGGCCGAAATCGAGGCCAGCCTGGCGGAGATCGACCAGATCCTCGCCTCACCCGGCTTCAGCGGCCGGATCAAGGAGATCAAGCGGCGTGAGGCGGACCTAATGCGCCGCCGCCTCGCCGAAGGCGACTTCTTCACCGGCGACAAGGTCTTCGTCTCGATTGTGGGCGAGCCGTTGGTCAACGATTCGTTCGTGGTGACGCCAAGCCGGACCATTCTCATTCCGGGGGTCGCCGAGTTCCCGCTCAATGGCGTGCTCCGGTCCGAGCTCCAGCCCCATATGACCCAGCAACTGGGGCGGTTCTTTCGCTCCCCGGTCGTGATCACCAAGGCGTTCATCCGGCTCTCGATCCTCGGCGGGATCGGTGCCCCCGGCTACTATCACCTCGCCGCGGACCAGTTGCTCGGATCGGCGATCATGTCGGCCGGGGGCCCGAACGGCGGGACCAAGATGGAGAAGTCGAAGGTCCTTCGAAACGGGCAGGAAATCCGGTCGAGCGACGCGGTGCAGGACGCCCTCACCCGCGGCCTGACGCTTGACCAGTTCAATCTCCAGGCTGGTGATGAGTTGGTGGTCGGGACCCGAGGCACCGGCCTGCTCGCGAACGCCCGCAACATCGGGTTCGCCATCGGCGCCGTCAGTTCGCTGATCTTCCTCGGTGCTCGCATCATTCCGTGACGGACACGCAACCAAGTCGACGACGAATGGATTCTTCAGCACAGACCGGTATCGAAACGCTGGACCCGGCCGGAACCGATTTCGCGGCCGATGAAGCCGGCCTCTCGGCAACCATCCGGACGTGGGACCTGCGGGGCGCTCGGGTCCTCAACGTCACGGTGGCATTCCTGGGCCTGGTCCTCGCCGCGCCGTTGATGCTGCTGATCGCCGCCGTGATCAAGCTCACGTCGCGGGGCCCGGTCTTCTATACCCAGACCCGGATCGGGCTGGACACCCGGACCCGGGATGTCCCGCACGAGATCGCTCGACGCCGCGTCCGCAACTACGGCGGCCGGCCGTTCACCATCATCAAGTTCCGGACGATGCGGGTGGACGCCGAGGCACAGAGCGGGGCTGTCTGGGCGTCCCAGGACGATCCCCGGGTCACCTGGATCGGGAAGTTCCTTCGCCAGTACCGGCTCGATGAACTGCCCCAACTGATCAACGTCATTCGCGGCGACATGAACGTCGTCGGCCCCCGCCCGGAGCGCCCGGCGATCTTCGCGAAACTCCGGGAAGAGGTGCCGCACTACCACCTTCGCCAGCGGGCGCTGCCGGGAATCACCGGCCATGCCCAGATCAACCAGGAGTACGACACCTCCGTGGAGAGCGTTCGCACCAAGGTGGCCTACGATCTCGAGTACATCGAGCGCCGAGGGCTCCTCGAAGACCTCAAGATCATGCTGCGGACGATTCCCGTCATCCTGTTCCGCCAGGGCGGATGGTAACCGACACGAAGCCGCTCCCGGCCACCCCTCGCAGCGCCCCACTTGCGAGGGCCGGCCTGGGCCCGGACATCGCGGCGCTGGTGGCGTTCGGCCTGCTCTTCTACCAGACGCTGATCGATCTGGCGCAGCAATGGTGGAACAACCCCGACGCCGGGCATGGCCTGTTGCTGGTCCCGGTCTGCCTCTTCCTGGCATACCGGAAGGGCCGTCACCCCGAGGCCCGAGCCGACTACCGAACCGGGACGCTGATCATCGCCGGGGCCGTCCTCATGCGGTACGTCGGCACCATGGCCGGTGAGCTCTTCACGATGCGGGTCTCGCTGATGGTCGCGATCGTCGGGCTGACCGTGTGCTGGGCCGGTCTTCGTCAGGTGATCTGGTGGTGGCTGCCCCTCATCGTCGGCACGCTGGCCATTCCCCTGCCCGCGCTCCTGACCAACGCCCTTGCGGTGCCGCTGCAGCTGGTGGCCAGCCGCATCGGTGCCAGCCTGCTCGAGTGGCGCCAGGTGCCGTTCCGGCTCGCCGGCAACGTCATCGACATCCCCGGATACCGGCTCTTCGTGGCCGAGGCGTGCAGCGGGCTCCGATCGCTCACCGCGCTGCTCAGCCTCGGTGTCCTGATCGGGGGCCTCTGGCTGCGGACCTGGCCCGGGCGCGCCGTCCTGCTCGCCCTCACGATCCCGGTCGCCGTGCTGCTCAACGGCTTCCGGGTCTTCCTGACGGCGTTCCTGATGCACTACGTGGGACCGGAGTTCGGGCGCGGCTTCATGCACGTGAGCGAGGGCTGGCTGATCTTCGCCGTGGCCTTTGGGCTCATCGGTCTCGTGGCGTTCGGAATGGACCGGATCGAGCGATTCTTCGTCAGGGAGGCCGTCGATGGTGCCGTTTGAGCGCTGGTTGCCGGCTACGCTCCTCGGCATCGGTTCGGGGCTCGTCCTGCTCATGGGACCGGACCGGATCGCCCCGCGGCCCCTTAACGCCCCGCTGACCGGGATTCCCAGCAGCTTCGGCGAGTACTCCTCCCCGGAGAATCTCCCGATCAGCGAGGACGAACAGCGGGTGGCCGGCATGGACGACTACCTGTACCGGATCTACCGCGCAGACTCGACACGCTACTTCACCGTGTACGTCGGCTACTACGAAAAGCAGTACAGCGGGAAGGCGATTCACTCACCCCGGAACTGCCTCCCGGGCGCTGGCTGGGAGCCACTCGCCTCCACGACCGAGACGATCGAAGCGGCCGGAACGTCCCACCAGGTGAATCGGTATCTGCTGCAGAACGGCGAGCACCGCGCCCTCGTCCTGTACTGGTATCAGGGTCGCGGTCGGGTCGCAGCGTCGGAGTACCAGGTCAAATGGGACCTGCTGCGGGACTCGGCCATTCGCCGCCGGTCGGATGAGGCGCTGGTCAGGGTCCTGGTGCCACTCCTGCCCGACCTCCCCGAAACGGCCGCGGATTCCCTCGCGGCCTCGGTCGCCGGCCACCTGATCGTTGACGTCGCCAACGCCCTCCCAGCCGGGTGAGCGTGGGCGGCGACGCTCCAGTGCCTCCGTTGCCCCCGCGGGTCACGATCGTGATGCCGACCCGAAATCGCGGTGCCCTGCTGCGGAACGTCCTCTCCAGCTACGAAGCGTTGCAAAGCCCGCCCGGCGGGTGGTTGCTCGTCGTCGTGGACAACGGGTCGACCGACGAGACCCGGGCGATTCTCGCGGCGGCCGGGACCCGCTTGCCACTGCAGGTGCTGACCGAGCCCTTGCCGGGGAAAAACCGCGCCGTCAACCGGGCCATCGAAGCAGTCGAGTCTGATCTCGTCGCCTTCACCGACGACGACACCTTCCCGCGAGCAGACTGGCTGATCCAGATCGACCGGGCGGCCGTCAAGCACCCGGACGACGACGTCTTCGGGGGCACCGTCGTTCCTCGGTGGGAAACCCCGCCGCCCGCCTGGATCACCGCATGGGTGCCCAAGGGGCCCACCTTCACGGCCACGACGCCGGGCCTTCCGGACGGGCCCACCGTGCCGAGCGAGGTGTTCGGTCCCAATTTCATCGTCCGCCGCCGAGTGCTCGCCGCGGGACTGCGCTTCGATCTCGATATCGGCCCGTCCGGAAGGTCCTACGCCATGGGCAGCGAAACCGCCTTTCTCTGGCGGGCCGTTCGGCGGGGATTCCGGATCCGGCACGTTCCCGACATGGTGGTGGAACACCACGTCGCCTCGAAGAACTGCACCCGGGAATTCGTCCTCAGGCGGGCCTATCAGCTCGGTCGGGGTCAGTTTCGGATCCATCGCGGCCCGCGGCTCGCCACCATGCCGTCGTTGTTGGGCGTACCGCGCTACCTGCTGCGCCGTGCCGTTACGGCGAGCGGGAAAGCCCTCCGGGCCCGCGTTCGGCGGGATGCCAAGGCGGTTTTCGACGCGGACTGGCAGCTCAGGTTGGTCCTCGGCAACCTCGCCGAAGCGTGGCGCGTCGGGCGCCTGGCATCGCGCGACCTTGAGTCACAGACCAGCCTTGGCGTTGCCGAGGCGTCCTCGGGCCCGCCGCCGTCCGGCTCGGAGCTCCTGCCTACGGCCGGGTCTCCACCCGCGCCCGCATTTGACGCAGCCGAAGCCGCCCGGCGCGGGCCGCACTGATGGGGTGGACCATCGACACCAGCAACTGACGACCGATCGCCAACGCGAGCCGACCTCGGCGAAGCTCCGATTTCGCTTCAGCCAGGGCAGCCCGGTGATGGGCGAGGAACGCCCGCCGGCCCGGTTTGAGAACCCCTCGGGCCATGAATCGATAGAGGTCCCGCTCGAGCACCGACCGCAGCACCTGTTCCTCTCCGGCCGTCAGGTAGGTCCCGCCATGGCGCCCGAGCATGATCAGTCGGGACACCCGAAAGCCGGGGTCGTAACGGCGGGTCCCGCTGCTGACGGAATCGTTCGCGGTTCGGCTAAAGGTGAGCACCCGATGGACGAACCCGAACCGCGCCGAGGCCAGAAGCCGGAGGCACAGATCGGTATCGTGATTGGGGCCCTCGAGCGGAAAGAAATGGGGCCGGCCCCGGACGAGGTCGGCCCGGAACATCACTGAGGTCGGAGAACCGAACAGGTGTACGTTGTCGAGCAGATACGCCCGGGCAACGAACCGACCTTCCACGATCGAAATGAGATCCGGCCCCGCCGGACCGGGCAACCCGACGCACTTGATCTTGTCCCCCGCGTATCGCAGGGCGCCGACAATACCCACCTCGGGATCACGAGTCGCCGCCCGGACCATCTCGGCCAGGCACTCGGGATAGAGCCAGTCATCCGCCATCACGAACTTGCAGTATTGCGCCGCGGGATCCATCAGCCGGACGGCCCGGTTGAAATTGCTGATCTGGTCCAGGAACTCAGCCTCGGCCACGACGCGGATTCGGGCATCGCGGGCGGCGTACCGCTCGGCCGTCGCCCGGGACTCGTCGGTGCTCGCGTTGTCGACGATCAGGTACTCGAAGTTGCCGTAGGTCTGGCCGAGGACGCTTTCAATGGCCTGGGCAAGGTACGGCTCGCCGTTGCGGACCGGCGTGATGACCGTGACGAGGGGCTCCTCGCCGCTCACAGGGCCAGCGTGGCCTTCCGGCTCAGGAAGCCCTCGGCGAAGCCGTCGGGCGCGGCGGACTCGATCCCGCGCAGCCGCGCCAGCCCCCGGAACGTATCCGGGGTGAACCAGGTGCGGGCGGTCTGCGAGGCGAAATGGCGCATCAGCAACTCGACCTTCCGGTCGACGATGGCGGCGGTCAGCGGGACGAAAAGATTGGGGGGAGGCAGTTCCCCATCGTACTTGGGAATCTCGTATTCGAGCACGAGATGCCTCCGAAAGGTATTCCAGGTCAGCTCGGCCAGCACCCGGTGGTCCTGGTGCCGGTCGTCGCGCTGGTGGGTGAGAATCAGATCGGGCTCGAACGCCGACCGGATCGCCTCGAACCGTTCCTTGATGTCGGGTTGATGCGGGAAGAAGCCGTCCCGGAAGTCGTGGACGACTACCGCGGCCCGGGCATGGCCCGCGAGAAACGCCGCGGCGCTCGCCTCCGCTTCGTGCCTCCGGTCCCCGGCGCCGGAAAACACCTCCCAGCGAACCTCGAGCGCCGGCCGAGCCGCGAGCAGCTGCAGCACGGTGCCGCCGCAGCCGATTTCGATATCGTCAGGATGGGCGCCGAGGACCAACAACCGCCGGACGTCCTGGAGACCAACGCCTGCCGGGCCGACGGTACTCACCACCGGCGTCCGTTCCAGATCGCCCACGGCGGATTGCCCCGGTTCACCAGCTCTTCGAGCCGCTGGCGGTCCTTGAAGGTGTCCATCGCCACCCAGAACCCGTCGTACCGGTAGGCGTGCAGCGCCTTTTCCCCCATGAGGCGTTCGAACGGTTCGGCGACGAGATCTTCGCCGGGCTGCAAGTAGTTGAAGATCTCGGAACGGAAAGCGAAGAAGCCGCCGTTCACCCGGAGGTCCCGCCGGCCGACGTCCTCGAGGCCGGTGACGATCCCGTTGCGGCCGGACGACGCCACAAAATGGTAGCTCAGATTCGGCAGCACGCTGACGAACGATGCGATCGCACCGCTGCGCTGAAACTGGGAGAGCATCTTCGGCAGCGGCAGATCGGACACGCCGTCGGAGTAGTTCGCGAGGAACAGGTCTTCCCCTTCGAGGTAGGGTGCCACCCGCCGGAGTCGCTCGCCGATCGATGACTCGACGCCGGTTTCGACGAAGGTGATCGTCCAGGTGCTCAGGTCCGTCTGCAGCAGGTCGAGCCGCCGTTCCCCCCGCTCGAGCACGAAGTCGTTGGTCAGCGCCTCGTTGTAGTTGAGGAAATACTCCTTGATCGCGTCGCCCCGGTGCCCGAGGCAGAGGATGAAATCCCGGTGGCCCCAGTAGGCGTAGTACTTCATGATGTGCCAGAGGATCGGGCGGCCGCCCACCGTCACCAACGGCTTGGGCAAATGCTCCGAGTAGTCCCGCATCCGGAGCCCGAGCCCTCCGCAAAACAGCACGACTTTCAGCCGGGGACCGCGCTGGCGGCGTTCCGGCCCGTTCCAAGCCGTTCGGCGAGCTTTGGGACCCATTCGCGGACCTGCCTTCCGATGCTGCCCGAGAAGATAGCCACTTCCGTGCCTGGCCGAATACCAGACAGCTGTAAGCCCAACGTGTTCCCTATCCTCAAGTTACGTGACTGTTGGAAAACCGCAACGCGCGTTGCAACGTCGCAACAATCTCAGTCGAGGATCGTGGGTTCCGGAATCGGTACGATGAAACGACCACCCCATTCCCTGATGAAGGCCAACTGCTGAAGCAGTTCGTCCTTGAGATTCCAGGGAAGGAGCACCACGTAGTCCGGACGTGCCTCCCGAAGCCGGTCGGGATGGTGAATGGGGATTCGGGTCCCGGGCAGGAAGCGACCCTGCTTGTACGGGTTCCGATCGACCGTGAAGTCGATGAGATCGGTGCGGATCCCGCAGTAGTTGAGCAGCGTGTTTCCCTTCCCCGGCGCGCCGTACCCAACGACCCGCTTGCCGGCCGCCTTGGCCGTGAACAGCAGCGAGAGCAGCCTGCGCTTCGTCTCCTGCACCCGCGCCTCGAACGACCCGTAGTACTCGAGGCGGGCCACGCCAACGCGCGCCTCCTCCCGTCGAACCGCCAGGACCTGTTCCGAAACCGGCTTCCGATCCGCCGTCCGCGCCGCATGCACCCGGATCGAGCCACCGTGGGTCGGCAACACGTCCACGTCGTAGACCTGGAATCCGTGGGCTCCGAGAATCTGCTCGGTGCTGTGCAGGGAGAAGTAGGAGAAATGCTCGTGGTAGATCGTGTCGAACTGGTTCTCGGCGATCATCCGGACCAGATGCGGGAATTCGAGCGTGACGGTTCCGCCCTCAGCGAGCAGCAGGCCGAATCCTCCGACGAAATCGTTCAGGTCGTGTACCTGGGCGAGCACATTCGCCCCGTGAATCAGCGCCGGCCTGACGCCCTCGGCCGCGAGCGTCCGAGCGGCCTCCCGGCCGAAAAACTCCACCCGCGTCGGCACGCCCTTCGCCACCGCGACCTCGGCCACGTTGCGGGCCGGCTCGATGCCGAGAACCGGAATCCCCCGCTCCACGAAATACTGGAGCAGGTAGCCGTCGTTGCTCGCCACCTCGACGACTCGATCATCGGCCGTGAGACTCAACCGCCCGATCATCCCGTCGACATAGCGCCGGGAGTGCTCGAGCCAGGAATCCGAGTAGGACGAGAAGTAGGCGTATTCCGTGAAAATGTCCTGGCCGGCGACGTACTCCTCGAGCTGGACCAGGAAACACCGCGGACAGACCCAGACGAGCAGCGGGTAGAACGGCTCCATCCGGTTGAGATCCTCTTCCCGGAGGTAGCTCTCGCACAGGGGCGAGGCCCCGAGGTCCACGACGCGGTGCCGCAGGGGCTCGCCGCAGAAGCGGCAGCACCCGGCCCGGGGCGGGGATTCGATGTCGATCGGTCGATCAACGGAAGCGGTCACGCCGACAGGTCGCTCGCAGAGGGTTCGAATTTTCGGGATGCCGGCCGAACGCCGGGTCTGCACGGACCTGCAGCAAGAGGGGTGCCACCCCAGCCCCGTTCTGGCCAAAATGGCACAATTACTGCACTTTGCGGTGGTCTCTCCTCCCCACCAAGGGCGGCCAATGCGCATTCTTGTGACCGGACACCAAGGCTACATCGGCTCGGTGCTGACACCGCTGCTCCGGAACGCCGGCCACGAGGTGACCGGACTGGACACAGCCCTGTACCGCGACTGCGACTTCGGCGGCCCGGCGCCGGCGGTGCCCGAGTTGGTCGTGGACCTGCGTGACGTCACGCCCCAGCACCTGGCTGGCTTCGACGCCGTCGTTCACCTTGGCGCCCTCAGCAACGACCCGGTGGGGAACCTGAACCCGCAGTCGACCTTCGACATCAACCATCTGGCGTCGGTTCGGCTGGCGCAAGCGGCCCGCGCGGCCGGGGTACGCCGTTGGGTGTTCGCGTCCTCCTGCAGCCTGTACGGTGTCGCGGGCGACGACCTGCTCACCGAGGAAGCGGCCTTCAGCCCGGTGACACCCTACGCGGAATCGAAAGTCATGGTGGAGCGTGACACCCGAGCGCTCGCCACCGACAACTTCAGCCCGACCTATCTCCGGAACGCCACCGCGTACGGTGTGTCGCCCCGGCTTCGCCTCGACATCGTCGTCAACAACCTCGTGGGTTGCGCCGTGAGTTCCGGCGACATCCTGATCCAGAGCGACGGCTCTCCCTGGCGACCTCTGGTGCATGTCGAGGACATCAGTCGGGCGTGCCTCGCGGTCCTCGAAGCACCCATCGAAGCGGTCCACAACCAGGCCTTCAACGTCGGCCGCAACGACGACAACCTGCGGGTTCGGGAAATTGCCGACATGATCCAGGCCGAGTTGCCGGAATGCCGGATTCGCTACGCCGAAGGCGGCGGCCCCGACCCGCGCTGCTATCGGGTCGACTGCAGCAAGATCCGCGAGCGGGTTCCTGCGTTCGTTCCCAGATGGACGGTCCGCGACGGGATCAGGGAGCTGATCGCTGCCTACCGGGCCAACGGCCTGACGGCCGAACGGTTCGGCGGGGACCGCTACTTCCGGATTCGGACCATCCAGCGCCTGCAGGACGAGGGGCGCCTGGGTGAGGACCTCCGGTGGCGCGAGGCCGGCGTCAGCGCCCCGGTCGGCGCCCGTCGATGACCGCCTGCGCCGCCCGCTCCCCGCTGAAGAACGCCTGATCGGTCCAGATATAGGCCCAGTCGCCGTAGCGGCCACAGTAGTGGATACCAACGTCCTCGAGCCACCCCTGGACCGTTGCGACCGACTGGGCCGTTTCCAGATCAAATATCACGTTGGCGTACTTGATGTGGAGCGCGTCCCGAAAGAGGATCCGGTCGTCCTCCCGCAGGACCCCGGTCCGGCGGAGATCGGCGATGACCGGGTCGATGCACTCCTCCGGCCGCCGGTCGAGCGGCCGGTACTTCGACGAGTAGTAGCACTCCGCCTGAAGGCTGCCGCACCCAGGCGGGACGTTGTGCGGCGACTGCAGGTGAGGCGTACTGAGCCGGGTGTAGAATACGTCCCGGTCGTAAAAGTAGCTCCAGTGCGCGTCGAGGAAGTCGGGCCGGTCGATCCCGAGACAAACGACGACGACTTCGGAGCAGGCCAGCCGCGCGGCCGCCTCCCGGACGTCCGCCGGACAGTCATCGATCAACGGAATGAGTTCCGGGAGCGGAACCGAGGAGATCAGGGCCCGATATTTCGCCGACGCTCCGGTGGTAAAGTGAACCACCTTCCCCTTCCGGTCGATCCGCTGGACGCCGTGGCCGAGGCGGACGTCGGCCATCCGGCGAAACGGCTCGAGATACGACACGAAACCGCCGTGACTCGGGTACCGGAACTTGGTGACGTAGTGCACGTTCGGTGTCGACGGCTCGAGCGCGCCTCGAAACACCTCCGCCAGACTGGGCCGATACAGGCGCGGCCCAATCCAGCTGGTATCGAGATTCGCGGCGGTCGTGGTGTGGTACTTGACGGTGTACTCCATCGGGAACGTCTCGGCAAACGTGTTGCCGTAGCTCGCCCGAAGCCACTCCTCGTAGTTCGCGACCGGCCGCTCCGGCGCCTGGCTCGCCGCCACGAAGTCCACCAGCACGCGCGTCACCAGGTCGGCGGGCAGGCCGTGGAGATTGCACTGGGCCGGATGCTTGATCCAGTAGCCCTTCCAGTAGTTGTTGACGGTGGCCGAGAACGACTCGAACCGCTGGTCGACGTTGGCGGCGAGCAGGTCGGCCAGGCGCTGCTCGGAGGTAAACGAGATGTGCGGCCCCTCGTCGAATACCCACCCACCGGGAAACACGTGCGACGCCGTGTGGCCGCCGAAGTCTTCGGCCGAATCGACCATCAGCGGCCGGATCCCGGCCTCGTGCAGCCGGTTCACCGCCCCGCACCCGGCCATGCCGGTGCCGACGACGACGATCTCTTCGCTCATTCCCGCATTCCTTCCTTCCGGGTTCTCCACCAATCGACGGTCGCCGCGATACCCGCTTCCAACCCGACGGCCGGCTGCCAGCCGACGGCGATTCGAAGCCGCCCGGCATCACCCACGACCAGTGGCGGATCGTTCGAGCGCTCGGGCACGGCACCAGGCTCCAGCAATTCGGGGCGCCCGGCGGCGGCGGCCACCCGCCGGGCCAGGTCGAGCAGCGTGACCGTCTCGCCCGAGGCGACGTTGAACGGTCCTTCCGCCGGGGAGTCAACGAGCGCCGCCAGCGCCTCGGCAACGTCCGTCACGTAGAGGTAGTCACGAACCTGACGACCGTGGGTCATCGGCGCCGGCCTGCCTTGCAGCACGGCGCGCGCCACCGACGGCACCAGCCGGGCCGGGTGCTCATGCGGCCCGTACACGTAGAAGATGCGGGCCCAGGCGGTTTCCAAGCCTCCGGCCACCGCGGCGCCGATCACTGCCTTGCCGACCTCGGCCTTGGCCGCCCCATAGGCGGTCGCCGGGGCGATCGGGGTCGTGTCCTCGCGGCAGACCCCCATCCCGACGTCATACTCGAAACAGGTTCCCGCCCCGACGAACCTGCGGCCGCCAGCCTCGGCAAACGCGCTGAGCAGATCAAGACTCGCCGCCGCCAGGCGCGCGTTGCCGTCCGCCATGAGACCCGATCCCGGTACCAGCTCCCAGGCCAGGTGCAGAAGATGCGTCGGCCGGCGCAACCCGAGGAACTCGCGGACCGCGGCCGGATCCGTGAAATCCATCGCCGCCATCGTATTGCCTGGCATTGCGGTCGCGACCCGCCGTGAGGCCGTGATCACCTCGAAGCCCCGCCGCCGGAGGGGGTCGATGCAGTGCCTGCCGATGAACCCCGTCCCGCCGGTCACCAGAACCCGTTTCCCGGCGTCGGGCCGCCCCGGCACCCGGGCCGCCTCAGCCAGGGAACAGCTCCCAGCCGCTGTCGAGCGCCATCACCGGGTTGCGCATCCCGCGGTTGAGGCCGAAGCGATGGGAGGCTCCGACGTCGAACGAGAAGCAGTACTCCAGGTGATCGTGATAGATATTGCCGAGGCTTCCCGCAAAGAACGAGATCGTGTACCGCCCGGGCATGAAGTTGGCGTCCTTGACGGTGACGTCGACGTACCCGGGTCCGGCAGGAACGACCACGAAGTCACAGCCCGAGTTGTAGGTGTGCACCTGCGACACCAGCGCACCTACCACACTGTAGAAGTCCACCCCGACGATGACGTTCGCCATTTCCTGGCGGGCATCGAAATGGAGGCGGAGCACGAAGGTGTCGCCCGACCGGATCGACGCGGTCGGTTCCCGCCCGGCGTCCAGCAGCTCCAGGCGGGTGAATCGGATGCTGCCGTTGCCGCGCCGGTCGGTGACCTCGGTCAGGTCCATGCCGCCCCCGTGGCCGCCGCCGAAACTCGCCATGTAGTCGCCGATGATCTTGGCGGGCGTACCGTCGTCCCGGAGCTCACCGCGGTCGAGCCAGACCGCCCGGGTGCAGAGATTCTCCACCGCGGCGAGGTTGTGCGAGACGAATAGGACCGTCCGCCCCTGCTGCTGAAGCTCGCCCATGGCGGCGAGACATTTCCGCTGAAAGTCTCCGTCTCCGACGGCCAGCACTTCGTCCACGACGAGAATGTCGGAATCAAGGTGCGCCGCCACCGCGAAGCCGAGCCGGAGCCGCATCCCGCTCGAGTAGCGCTTGATGGGCGTATCGACGAAACGCTCCACGCCGGCGAACGCGATGATCGAGTCCAGGCACTCGTCGATCCGGCGCCGGGGCATGCCGAGAATACACCCGCTCAGGTAGACGTTCTCGCGCCCGGTGAGTTCCTCATGGAACCCGGTCCCGACTTCGAGCAGGGACGCGATCCGCCCCCGAACCCGAACCCGGCCCTCGGTCGGCCGGCTGATCCGCGAGACGATCTTGAGCAGCGTGCTCTTGCCGGCGCCGTTCCTTCCAACGATCCCGAGGATCTCGCCCGCCTTCACCTCGATCGAGACGTCCCGGAGAGCCCACAGCACCGTCGCATCGTCGTCCGGATCCGGCCGGCCGCTGCGAGAAAGGAAGTCGACGATGGTTTCGCGAAGCATCCCGCTGACCTTGCGGCCCAGCTGGTAGCGCTTGCTCAGATGCTCGATCGCGATCGCGGTGGACACGGGGCCTCAGACGATGTCGGTAAACTGGCCTTCGGCACGCCTGAAATAGGCGATGCCCACGACCAGGGAAACCAGCGTGACCCCTGCGGCGATTCCCAGGGCGGTCCACGGCAACGGTGCGGCGCGGGACGCCGCCCGGAATGCCTCGATGTAGCCGGCCATCGGGTTCAGCCAGACGAGAAGCCGGTATCGAGCCGGGACGGAGTTCGAACTGTAGATGATGGGAGTGACGAAAAGCCAGATCTGGATCAGAAACGGAAGGGCGTGGCCCACATCGCGATACTTGACGTTGATGGCGGCCAACAGGCACCCGGCCCCGAACACGAACAACGCGACCAGCACGGTCAGCGGCACCCACAGAACCAGGTGCCACGAGAGCATTCCGTAGTAGCCCAGGAGCAGCAGCATCACGACGAATCCGACCGCCAGGTCGACCAGCCCGACGAGCGCGGCCGAGGCGGGGAGAATCAGACGGGGAAAGTAGACCTTACGGATGATCTGGGCGTTCACCACCAGGCTGATGCTCGACGACCGCAGCGCACCCGAGAAATAGATCCAGGGAAGCAGGGCGCTGTAGTAGAACACCGGGGCCGGCAGGCCGTACGTCTGGACGCTGACGACCCGGGTGAACAGGGTCGTAAAGATCAGCATCGTGATCAGTGGCTGCAGGACCGCCCAGGCGGCCCCGAACGCCGTCTGCCGATACCGAATCGTCACGTCGCGGCGCGCGAGGAAGATGAGCAGTTCCCGATAATCGGCCATCTCCCGGGCGGCTTCCCAAAGTGTCTGCCGGTCGGAGACGACCACTTCCCGGAGCGCCGTCGGCGCCGCCGGCTCGGCCGCGGAGGCCTTGGCGACGGTGGTCACGACACGCTGGGCGGGGCGCCCGGGGCGGCCTGTTCGACCCGTTGGAGCCAGATCTCCCGCCAGTAGGGGTAGATGGACCGCGGGCAGAGCAGGCGCTCGCGGGCATACTCGCCCTTGCAAAAGACGCCGTCGAGGACGATACAGTCGCTCTTGAAGTGAAGCATCCGACCGGTCTTTTCGCTCACGATCCGGTCGACCCGCTTGAGCACCCGGTACTCCCCACCGCAAAAGGGTACCTGCTCGATATCGAACCAGAGCCCGCGATTCTTGCAGCGATCGTCGAGCGTGGCGACGATCTCCTTGCGGGATTTGATCCGCACCAGTTCCCCGGGCTGGAGGCCGAGTTTGGCGGTCGGCGTCGGGCTGGCGTTGCCGTACACGAACGGGTGCCGCCGGTTGACGAACTTCCGCCGGAGGATCCCGACCCCGGCGCGGAGCAGCACCACGAGCCAGGTCCCGAAGCCGATGTTGCCGGTCTTGAGTTCGGTCAGGTACTGCCCAGGCTCCCACCAGGAGACCGGGGCCGCCGCGTCCAGCAAGTTGGTGTTCTGGCAACGGTACCGGGGCCCCTCGGCATCACTCGTGACGGCGAACCGACGCAGCCGTTCCGCCAGTTCGGGCGATGCCGCGGCGGAGGTTTCGGCTGCGCCCTCCGGCACCCGTTTGAGCCAGGCCTCCTTCCAGAAAATCAGACATCCGGCTTGGCAGCCGTCGTGACCGGCTCCGTCGCAGCGGGACGACTCCAGATGGACGGTGCGGTCCATCTTGAGGCTCCGGGGCTTCTTGATTGTGTCGCAGGTCTTGTCGGCCCGACGGTAGACCCGGAACTGGCGCCCGCACATCGCGGCCATTTCCGGCATGAAGGGCAGCCCCTCGAGGCACCCATTGGCATCGAGGGTGGCAAGAATGTCGGCGGCCGAACGAACCTCAACGAGTTCGCCGGCCCGCAAATCAAGAGTGGACTCCATTGGGCTCCCCGTAACGGACCCTCAGGCGTCGGCGCAAGTACGGCCGACGCCTGAAGATAGCTGGCGTTGCGCTGGGAGCCTCCGGGCGCAAGTTCCGGGCCCGAGGCGGCGGTTTGGGGCGGCGAGGCCGCCCCCCGGGGCTACGGCATCTGGGCGCCGGGGGCGCTGAAGGGCATGTCCTGGCCGTCGATCACGAGTACCCAGTCGCCGGTGGCGGGGGGCGCAATCGCGATCGTTGCCTTGGGCACCACGCCTCCGTCGGTCACAGCCCCGGTGGCCGGGTTCACCCAATAGACGTGCATCGTGCTGCCGGTGAGGCCCGAAGGATCGACCGTCACGGTCCGTTTGGTGGGCAGGTACGCGATGATCGAAGAACCATCCGAGGCCAGCGCCGTCGTGGTGAAAGTGGTGCTCGAGCCGGCCCCGGCGGTCATCACCGACCCGTGGAGATCGGGAACCAGCTTGTGCCAGTTTCGGGTCCGGAAAATCTTGTTCAGATACACGTTGCCCATCGACCCCGGACTATTGAGCTGGGCCGCCCAGTTGGTGCCGCCACCGAAGAACTCGTACCCCATGCCCCAGAGCGGGTTGTTCCCGAACAGGTGCCCGGTGGCGCCCCGGAGGACGTTCCAGTACGCCTGCTTTCGCAATCCGTCGGGGGTGACGCTGTGCTCGTTTTCGTACGTCATCTCGATCGGGAAGTACGGCATCGTCGGGGACACCTGGTAGGCGTCCGCCGCCTCGTTGTAGAGCGTCGTCTTCCGGGTGTAGATGTTGTTCAGGTTGAGCCAGCTGCGCCCGGCCCAATAGGTGAGCGCCTGCGTATCGCGGTTGTTATGCACCGTGAACAGGCGGAAATAGGTCTTGTCCACGGTCCGGATTCCGGCCACGATGCTGTCGAGCTTCTCCTGGACCAGAGTCGGATCCCGGTCGCCGCCCACTACCCAGACGATGTTCGGGTTGTTCTTGTAGCGGTTGCCGACGTACTCGCCCCAGACCCGCATCGCGGAGAGCGGGGCGGCCTGGAACTCGAGGAAGAAACCCTGGCCGTTGTCGGTGACGTGGCCGAGGTAGGCGACGTCGAGCAGGATCATGAAGCCGAGGCTCGTGGCGCGGTTGATGATCGAGTCGGCGTGGGCGAAGTAGGCCTCGTTGGGCGTCGTGAAATTCGCCCCGGTAAACGGCGCTTCGTTCGCCACGTTCTTGGGGGCCTTGGCGGCGAACTTGGTGATCAGCTGCACCAGAATGGTGTTGACACCCTTCGCCTTCCGGTCGTTCAGGTACGTGTTCGCGTTGGTGTACGTCGGCTGCACCAGCAGCGACCACATGCTCTCGGCGTTGATGAAGAACGGCCGACCGTTCTGGTCCTCGAGATAGTGCTTGTTCGAGGCGATCCGAATGGGGAAGGTCACGGCCGGATTACAGTTGACACCGACATTCGCGGTGGCCGTCGTTCCATCCGCCACGGTTACCGGCACCGCGGCCGGCGCCAGACAGGTCGAGCCGACACCCGTCACCGTCAGGGATGCCGAGCCCGACGGTACCGACGTCAGGGTATACGCCCCGCTGCCGTTGGTCGTGGCGGTCCGCCCGGCGGCCGAGACGGTCACACCAGCCATCGGGCCGAGTTGGGGCGAGTTGACCACGCCGCTGACGGTCCCGGTGGTGGCTCCGGCCACGGTCACCGCCGAAGAACCACTCTGTCCCTCGACCGTCGCCGCGACCGTTGCGGCGCCGGAGGCCACCGCCGTGACCAGACCTGCGGCAGACACCGTCGCCACCGATGGCTGGTTGCTCGACCAGGACACGCTGCGGCCGGTCAGGGGGGTACCCGCGGAGTCCTTGGGCGTCGCCGTCAGCCCTACGGTCTGGCCGATCGAGAGGCTGGCTGAAGCCGGCGCCACCGACACGGTGGCAACCGGCGGCGGAACGACGGTGATGGCGGCGGTTCCCGCCACGCCTTCGACCGTGCCGGTGATCGTCGCCGAACCCGCGGAGACCGCGGTGACGAGGCCAGAAGCGGCAACGGTGGCCACCCCGGCGTTGCTCGTTGTCCAGGTAACGGTCCGGCCGGTCAACGTCGTCCCGGTCGAGTCCTTCGGCGTTGCGGTGAGCGGCTGGGTCTGTCCGACGCTGATGCTGGCAGCCGCCGGGGTGACGACCACCGTGGCCACTGCCGCCGCGGTGATCGTGACGGACGCCGTGCCGACCTTGCCCTCGGCGCTCGCGGTGATCCCCGTAGCGCCGGCGGTAACACCGGTAACGATGCCGCCGGAGGACACGGTCGCGACGGCGGGCGAGCCGCTGGCCCAGGTTACCGGGCGGCCGGCGAGGACGGCACCCGTGGAATCCTTCACCGTGGCCGCAAACGTCTTGGTCTCCGCGATCGCCACGGCGGCGCTCGTCGGGGACACCGAGACGCTTGCCACCGGAACGGGAACGACCGTCACCGCTGCCGCGCCGGTGACCGATCCTGCCGTCGCCGAAACCGTGGCGCTTCCCTGCGCGACCGCGGTCACGGTGCCACTCGCCGCGACGGTGGCGACGGCCGGGGCACTGCTGGACCACGTGACGGTCACGCCGGTCAGCACGTTGCCGGCCGCGTCCTTGACCGTCGGATCGATCAGCTGCGTCTGGCCCGGCATCAAACTGACGGCCGCCGGCGACAAGACAACCGACGCGGGGGCCGCGCTGGTCACGGTCACGGCAGAGGTGCCCGACTTGCCTTCGACCGTGGCGGAGACGCTGGCACTCCCGGCGGCCACTGCTGTAACCCGGCCCGAGGTACTGACGGTCGCCACTGCCGGGGAGGCCGACGTCCAGGAGACGGCCCGACCGGTCAGGGTCGCGCCGCCGGCATCCTTCGGCGTCGCGGTGAGATCACCGGTCTGGCCCACGGTGAGACCGAGAGCAGCCGGGGCGACCGTAACGGTCGCGACTGGCGCCGCCGACACCGCAATGGCCGCGGCGGCCGCGATGCCCTCGACGGTGGCCGTGATCGTCGTGCTGCCGGCGGCGACGGCCGTCGCGACGCCGGAGCCGGAGACGGTCGCCACCGACACCGCGCCGGACGTCCAGGTCACGGGGCGGTCGGTCAGGACCGCGCCACCCGCATCGCGGGCCGTCGCGGTAAGCGTCTGGGTGTCACCGACCACGAGGGACGCCGTCGCGGGTGCAACGGTGACGGTGGCAACCGGAACCGTCGACACGGTGATGGATGCGGTACCGACCCGCCCTTCCACCGTCGCCGTGACCCCGGTGGCACCGGGGGCAACCGCGGTGACCAATCCGCTGGAAGACACCGTTGCGACGCTGGTCTTCCCGGACGCCCACGTCACCACGCGGCCAGCGAGCGGATTGCCCGACCCATCCACCGGGTTGGCGGTCAGACCCTCGGTCTCTCCGACGACCAGCGTGGCGGAAACGGGGGAAACCGAAACGGCCGCCACCGGCACCGGCGTCACCGTGACCAGCGCCTGCGCGGACTTTCCTTCGACGGTCGCCCGCACGATCGCCGAACCGGCTGCCACGGCCGTCGCCACGCCCGCCGTCGACACCGTCGCCACGGCGGGCACGGTCGAAACCCAGGTAGCCACCCGGCCCGCGAGGGGGGTACCGGACGCATCCTTCGCCGTCGCCGCAAAGGCCTGGGTCCCGCCGACGACAAGGTCGGCCGACAGCGGAGAGACGGACACCGAGGCCACGGGAATCGCGGTGACCGACACGGCCCCGGTGCCGGTCTTGCCCTCGACGGTGGCGGTGATGGTGGCCGCGCCCGCGGCCACGCCGGTGACGACACCCGTGCCCGACACGGTCGCGATGCTGGTGCTCGAACTGGCCCAGGTCACCGGGCGGCCCGTCAACAGGTTGCCGAAGCCGTCACGCGGTTCGGCCGCCAGGGTCACGGACGATCCGACCGACACGCTCGCTGTCGCTGGCGTTACCGCCACAGTCGCAACCGGGGCGGCGGACACCGAGACCGACGCCGTGCCGGACTTGCCCTCGCTGGTGGCCGTGATCGTCGCCGAGCCCGCGGCCACGGCGGTGACCCGCCCGGAGGTCGTGACCGTCGCCACGGCGGGGCTCGAGCTGGCCCACGAAACCGATCGACCTGCCAGAGCACCACCCGACGCATCCAGGACGTCCGCGGCCAATGTCACCGACGCACCGATGGTCAGGCTCGAGGAGCCCGGCGTCACCCGCACACTGGCGACCGGGACCGTGGTGACCACGATAGCGGCCGCGCCGGACTTGCCTTCGCTCTGCGCCGTGACCGTCGCGCTTCCGGCGGCGACGCCGGTGACGACACCGGCAGCCGATACCGTGGCCACGGCGGCCTGCGAGCTGGTCCACGCGACTGGGCGGCCCGCGAGCGGCGTTCCATCAGGAGCACGAGGCGTTGCCGTCAGCGTTCTGGTTCCGCCAATCGTCAGCGTCGCCGTACCCGGCGACACTTCGACCGTCGCGACCGGAATCGCCGCGACGACGACCGACGCGGAGGCGGACTTGCCCGCGGTGGTAGCGGTCACGATGGCGGAGCCGACCGCCACGGCGGTGACGCGTCCGGCAGCCGAAACGGTCGCCACCCCGGGCGCCGTGGTCGACCACTGGAACGACTGCCCGCCGAGCGGTTGCCCGACGGCGTCCAGCGCGGTGGCCGCCAGGTTGGCGCCCTGGCCGACCTGGAGCGACAGCGTTCCGGGCGAAACGACAACCGACGCAACCGACGGTGACCGGACCAGAATGGTTGCCGACCCGCTCACCGAGCCAGCGCGGGCGGTGATCAGGGCTGTCCCCGGAGCAACGGCGGAAACGATACCAGCCGGAGAAACCGTTGCGGTGGCTGGAGACGCGCTCGCCCAGGTGACGGTCCGGTCGATGGGCTCACCGGCCGGGTTCCGCGGCGTGGCCACGAGTGGGACGGTCTGGCCCGGGTCGAGTTCAGCCGATGTCGGCGAGATTGAGATAGCCGCGACGGACATCGGCGTGACCGTGACCGAGGCCGACCCGGTCTGGCCGTCGATGCTGGCCGCCACGGCCGCGGAACCGGGCGTCAGGCCCGTAACTTCCCCAGTCGAGCTGACGGACACCGCGGCGGGGTTGAGGCTGTGCCACGATACCTGACGTCCGGTCACCGGGTGCCCTGACGCATCACGGCCGTGAGCGGTCAGCATGGCCCGACCGCCCTCGACGAGCGCCACGAGCGCCGGCGTTACCTCGACGGACGTCACAATCGGGGAGGAGACCGTGGCAAGCGCGGTGGCGGTCGCACCATCCATGGAGGCCCGGATCGAGGCCGTGCCCGGCGAGACGGCGGTAACGATCCCATCCGCCACCGTGGCGACCTGCGGAGCCGACGACGACCAGGTAACGCCTTCCACCCCCAACTGGTTGCCCAACGCGTCGATGACGACGATGGAAAGGGGGAGGCTCTGACCGACCAGCAGGCTGAAAGCGGCCGGCGAAAGCGCGATCCGCTGCGCCGGCGCCTCGGAGATGGTGATCAGGGCGGACCCGGTATGGCCGCCGCTGGCGGCGGCGATGGTGACCTGGCCCGGGGCGAGGCCGGCGACTTCTCCTCGATCCGAGACCGAGGCGATCGCCGGATTGCTCGAGGTCCAGGTCACGATCCGGCCGTCGAGCGGCTGGCCTCGGGAATCGCGCAGTACAGCCTCAAGAACGGTGCGCTCACCGACGACGAGGTCACCGGAGGCGGGCGAGACGGTAACGGTCGCGACCGGCACCGGCACGACATTGACGGTGATCGTAACCGAGCGCCCACCGCCCGCGGCGGTGACCGGGGCACTGCCCAGACCGACGGCAGTGACGAGTCCGGATTCGCTCAGAGTGGCGACTAGCGGATCGCCGCCGTTCCACGAGATTTCGGTTCCCTTGACCGGCTCACCACCTGCCGACAGGGCGGCGGCGGTGAGTTGGAGGGATTCCCCGAGGACCAGAACCGGGGTGTCCGGAGTGATGACTACAGAGGCGACGGCGGCGGGATCGAGCGGAGCCGAGAGCTCGTCGTTCCGGGGCTCGCAGGCAGCGAGGGCCGACAATCCGACAGCGGAAACGGCAAAACGCCAAGCAGCCCGCATTAGCCAGCAAACCCAGAGCAGTATTTATACATGGCCCCTAGCCTCAAGTCGTTGGGGTCAAATTACTTGCGAGTTTTGATAGATAAAATCAATACAGCCAACAGCCTTGGGTGCAAATCCCGTTCCGAGAATCGGGACGATGACTTGCATCAAGCCTTGGTGATGACGTCTCAGGATCGGTCCGGTGCACAAGTTGCGTCACCGGGCTTGGGAGGAAACATACCTTCATTCGGCCGGATCGAAAGTGAGTCTTGACGAATCCATCGTCGCCCTCCCCAAGGACGACGAACTCGGCTCGCCCCAAGCGGTTACCCCCCGCTCCGGCGGAGCCGTGGCCAGCAGACTCGCACTCGCCCCCCTCCACCCGGAAATTGGAGTAATTTCGGTCCAGTATCACCGCTGGACCCCGCTGTTCATGACCCAGCACTATGTCATGAGCTATCTCTCCGAACACTTTCCGATTCAGTGGATCGACCGGGCGGACCCCTGGCGGAACTTCTTCAATTGGACCCCGACGGACGCCCCGGCGCCGACGCCGCCGCCATCCATCGAGGTCGACCGGGCACCGCGCCGCCTGGCCCGCTACTACCGCCCCGCCTGGCTGGCCAACCTCACCTTCGACGCCCGGATCCGCCGGGCCAGGCAACGGCTCATCGAACGGGGGTGCCGCAAGGTCATCCTCTACCTCTGGCGCCCGGAGTATGCCCGCGCGCTCAAGAGCGCGAAGTTCGACCTCACCTGCTACCATATCGACGACGACTACACGTTCTCGACGGTCGAGGTACCGGTCCCCGAGGAGGAGCGGGCCCTGATCCGTTCCGTCGACCAGGTTGTCATCCACTCCCCCGGACTCATGGCCCGGATGGGCTCGATCAACCCGGCTACGGCCTGGGTACCCCAGGGAGTCAATTACCAGGAGTTTGCGACGCCGGTCTCGGCACCGGCGGACCTCGAAGGCATCCCTCGGCCAATTCTCGGCTACATGGGAAACCTCAAACGGCAGCTGGACTGGCAGCTCCTCGGCGAGGTGGCCCGGAGGCGCCCGGATTGGTCCTTCGTGTTCGTCGGCCCAACGTCTGCCCACGATGAGGCGGCCGCCGGTATCGCCCGCCTCAAGGCGCTCGGCAACGCCTGGTTCACCGGCGGCCGAGAGGTCACCGAGCTGCCGGCCTACGTCCAGCAGTTCGATGTCTGCATGATGCCGTACCGGGTGGACAGCTACACCAACTCCATCTACCCGCTCAAACTGCACGACTACCTCGCCACCGGACATCCGGTGGTGTCGACCCCGATTCGAACCGCCCTCGACTTCCGCCCCACGATCGAGGTGGCAGCGGGCGCCGACGAGTGGATTGCTGCCATCGAACGCGCACTGTCCCCGAAAAACCGCTCCGCCGCGGTCCGGGAGGCTCGCCGGAACGTCGCCCGCGAGTTCGATTGGCGACGGGTGATCCAGCGGCTGGCCGACACCCTACTGACCGGCCTTCAACATAAAACGTCGGACGCCAGGAGCCCGGGCGGCCGCTAGCCCCCGGACTCGAGCCACACGACCGCTGCGAGAACGCAGCACATCTGTAGCGCTTGCACTACATACGTGTTGCGGTGGCCTGGTAACCGCGCGGAAATTGGGTGGACCGGTGCAACGGGGGTGGGGCCCGGAACTTGAATCCGGCAGCACCAACTCTCGCTATGTTACCGAAGACCTCCATCGGACGGGACCTTGGGCACGACGACTGAGCCAGTACAGACCAGCCCCGCCGTGAACTACCACGCCATCCTGGCCGCGGTCGAGGGACCGAGTCCCGAGGGGCGGGCCCAGGCGCAGAGCGGGTTCTCGCTGACTCGGAATCCAGCGATGCGCTGGTTGGGCGTGCCCTTCGGCTTCTTCCTCTGCTACAGCATCGCCCGGGTGCCCGAGCAGTACCCGGTTTTCGACATCCCGCGCCTGCCGCTGATCCTTGCCGGGATCATGCTTCCGTTCGCGGTGTTCGGCACCCCGTTCGAGGCATGGAAGACGTTCTGGAACCGGGCGCCCGTGTTCCGGGCGATGCTGGGCATCCTTGTGCTCGCCCTCCTGACGATGCCGATCGGTATCTGGATGGGCGGCTCGTTCTGGTTCTTCAAGACCAAGTTCCTCGTGCAGTGGTGTGCGTTCCTGATGGCTATGATCCTCTTCCGCGACCGGCAGATCCTCCGCCGGTCGCTGACCGTCCTGATCCTGGTCGTGGCGGCCGAGGCATACTCGGCCCTCCAGGGGAAAACGACGGCGATGGAGGCCGAAACCGAGGGACTCACCCGCGTCAGCATCGGCCACTCGATCGACCCCAACGACTTCGCCACGATCCTCGTCACCCTCATTCCGCTGGCGCTCTGGCTCGGCAACCGGGGGGGATGGCGCCGCTTCTTCTGGACCGCGGTAGCCCTGCTGATGTTTTCCGCGATCATCCCGACCGCCTCCCGAGGCGGCCTGCTGGGCATCTGTGCGGTGGCGCTGGTCATGATCCTCCAGGGGACCTCCGGACCTCGGCGCCTCGTGATGGCGGGCTTCGTTGGCGGTGGTGCCCTGCTCTTCTCGGTGCTGGTCAGCGACGCCCAGCTTGCCCGGTTCACCGGCATCACGGGCGACGCCTACAACGAGTCCAGCGGCGAAGGGCGAGTCGCGATCTGGAAGCGGGGCATCTACTGGACGATCAAGCGGCCGACCGGTTACGGCCTCGGGAACTTCCCGATCTACTTCTCCTGGCTGAACGGCCCGGAACGATCGTCCCACAACTCGCTGGTCCAGATCGCCGTCGAACTCGGCGTCGCCGGACTTGCCCTGTTCCTCTTCATCTTCTGGTCGGCGATCAAGCGCGGGAAGGCAATGCGCCGCGTCGCCCTGCTGCCGCGCAACCGCGGTGACCCCAGTGCGCGGGAGGAGGCCACGCTGGCCGGGTATATTCTGGCGGCGCTCGCCGGGATGTTCGTCACGGGCTTCTTCCTGGCGAACGCCTACGACGGCCTGACGATGGTCATGTTCGGTGTGGTGGCGGGAACCCAGTTGATCGCGCCGGACAAGCTGCCGGCTCAGGCGGCTGGCCCGACTAGGCTGCCGGCCCGCGCGCGAACAGCGCCCCTGCCGCGCTGAACCGCCCCGGACCGCAGCCGGCCGAAAGGCCGGTGCGTTTCCGGGATGGCGGCTCGGTCGGATCACCGGTGGTCGGGTGCCTTTCTCCCGGACAACAGATTCACGCGTACCAACGCCAAGCGGGGTCGGCACCATCACGGTGCCGACCCCGCTCGCGGTTTCTCGTTCCCCGCCGGTCAGCGGACGTCGCTGACGCCGGTCGGATTGAAGGTGATCCGCGTCGATCCCACCG
>JBFXAY010000024.1:0-66333 GCA_050183815.1 Gemmatimonadales bacterium
GAACGTTCAGGACAGCGCCGAGATCGCGTCCTTCAGTTCCTGATTGGAAAACGGCTTCGCCAACGCCCCGGACGCTCCGAACTTGCGAGCCACCGTCAGGTACTCGTTGGCGTTAACCCGACCCCCGCCGGAGATCGCCAGGACCTTCACCTGGGGATCCACCTTGCGGAGTTCCTGAATCAGCTCGAGCCCGTCGGTGTCCGGCATGATCAGGTCCGTGACCACGATGTCGGGCCGGTCGGACTGGAACAGCTCGAGAGCCTTGCTCCCGCTGGCGGTGCTGACGACTGCATGCCCGGCGCGCTCCAGCATTTGATGGATCGTGCCCCGGCTCAGATCGTCGTCATCGACCAGCAGTATCTGCATGATTGTCCTCGTTCCGGGTCCCGGCTCGTCCGGCTTTTCCCAAGATAGTGTATGGGATCGGCCGGTACAGGCCCGAGCTTGAGCCTGGGGCGATTCAGCCGATAGTCAGGTTCGTATGGTCACCGTGCGTACCCCGTACGAACACCTGGCGGTGTGTCTCCCGCTTTCCGGTGTCCGCGATCCACTCGACCGCGCGGTCGTGGTGGATCAGCCCCCCGACCTGGTCATCGCGTTGATCGACGCGGTCGGCCAGGGCGAGCCGGCGCGGGCCGCGGTGGAGCGGGCCGCGGCGGTGCTGGATCCGACCCGGCAGTCGTTCGCCGAGGCGTTCGTGGCGGTGCACCAGGCCGTCGACGGGTCGCAGGGCGTCTCCCTCGCCATCGCCCGGCTGTCGAGCGACCGGCGGATCCTCGAATTCGCCGGCATCGGCCGGGTGTACGGTGGGCTGACCGGCCCCACCGGCGGCCGCCTCCTCAACAGCGTACCCGGCACGGTGGGTCTCGGCAAGCCGAAGGTGCCGCCGACCGAGCGACACACCTATCGCCCCGGCGAAACCCTCGTTCTCCTGGCTGACGGCCAGGTGGACGTCTGGGACCTGAGCCGGCTCTGGCAAGCGCCCCGCGAGCCGTTCGACGCGCTGGTCCGGCGCCTCGCCGCGACCGGGGCCGCCGGCCGCCTGCCCGAAGACGCCTCGATCGTCGCGGCCCGCTCGCGCTGAGCAACAGCCGAGGGCGGCACTGAGTCTCTTGCGGGGCCGACGAAGGGCGTATTCGTTCCCCCCGTGACCGACGCACCCGCCACCCACTTCCTGAGCGACCTCGCCGTTATTCTGAGCCTCGCCGGCTTGGTGACGGTGGTGTTTCAGCGGCTGCGGCTGCCGGTGGTGGCGGGATACCTCATGGCGGGTGTCGCCCTGGGGCCGGGGCTCGGGGTCGGTCTCATTCGCGATCCGGCGACGGTGCGAACGCTGGCCGACATCGGCGTCGTGCTCCTGATGATGTTCGTCGGGCTCGAGTTCCGGATCGGCAAGCTGGCCCGGATCGGACCGCGGATCGGTGCCGCGGTGGTGATCGAAACCGGCCTGATGCTGGTGATCGGATTCGGAACCGCGAAGGCGCTCGGCTGGACCCGGCTCGAGGGCCTCCTCGCCGCCGGCGTCGTGGCGATCTCCAGCACCGCGGTCATCGCGAAGGCGTTCGAGGAGAACCCGCCGGACCGGCGGCTCCGGGAACTGGTCTACAGCCTGCTGGTCTTCGAGGACCTCGTCGCGATCGTGCTGGTGGCGGTCGGCACCACCGTGGCCCTCGGTGGCGACCTCGACGTGGCGTCGGTCGGTCGGCTCCTGGGCCGGCTCGGACTCCTCCTCGCGGCGATGCTCGGGATCGGGCTGCTGCTGGTGCCGCGGTTGATCCGCGCCGTGGTGGCCCTCGGCCGCCGGGAAACGACCCTCGTCACCAGCGTGGGACTCACCTTTCTGCTCGCGCTCATCACGCACGACGCCGGCTATTCCGTCGCGCTCGGTGCGTTCGTGGCGGGCATGCTGATGAGCGAATCAGGGGCGAGCCACCAGATCGAGCAGGTGGTCCAGCCGATTCGCGACCTCTTCGCCGCGGTGTTCTTCGTCGCGGTGGGGATGCTGCTCGATGTCCGGACGGCGGCGGCCGCCTGGCCCCTGGTGCTGCTGTTCACCGCGGTGGTGATGGGCGGGAAGATCCTTGGCGTCTCGCTTGGCGCCGTCCTGGCCGGGTTCGGAACGCGGACCGCCGTCGGTGCCGGGCTCAGCATGGCCCAGATCGGCGAATTCTCGTTCATCATCGCGGGCCTGGGCCTCGCGTCGCCCGGGACCGCACCCCTCTACCCGGTCGCGGTGAGCACCGCGATCCTCACCGCCTTCCTCTCGCCGCTGCTGGTACGACGATCGGAGGCCGCGGCCCTGTGGTTCGACCGCCGGTTGCCGCCGCCGCTGCAGACGGTGTCCACGCTCTACGCGGCGTGGGTGGAACAGCTCGGGGCCCGGTCGGGTGAGCCTGGTCGATGGCAGGCGTCGCGCCGGCTGATCTGGTTCCTCGCGGTCGATGCGGCGATGGTCGCCGCGGCGCTGATCGGCGCGAGCGTGGGCTGGCGGCTCGATCCGGCCCGCTGGACCGACTGGGGGATTCCCCCGGCGGCGGGGCGGTTCGGCGGCCTCGGGCTCGCCTTTCTGGTCGCGGTGCCATTCGGGTTCGGCTTGGTGATGACCGGCCGGCGGTTGGCGCGCCTCCTGGCCGAGGGGGTGGTGCCGGCGGTCGCGGCGGGGAAGGTCGACCAGGGCCGGGCGCCGCGGCGGGTTCTGGTCGTGGCCCTCGAACTGGTGATTACCCTGGTCGTGGGGATCCCGCTCGTGATGGCGACATTGCCGTTCCTGCCACCGTACGGCGCCCCGGGCGTCGTGCTGGCCCTCGTGGCGCTTCTGGGCCTGGCGTTCTGGCGAACCGCCCGGGACCTCGACAGCCACGCGCGGGCCGGAGCCGAGTTGGTCGTCCATGTGCTCGGCCGGCAGGGCGGAGGTGTCGCGGCAGGGGGGCTCGACCAGGTCCGCGAGATGCTCCCGGGCATGGGCGATTTCGAGCCGATCCGGGTCGAGCCGGGCTCCGCCGCTGACGGCGCGTCCCTTGGCGAGCTCAACCTCCGAGGCCGGACCGGGGCCACGGTGGTGGCCCTCTCGCGGTCGGGGGAGGCCCGCGTGTTCCCGGCGGCCGACACCCGCCTCGCCGCCGGTGATCTGATCGCCCTCACGGGGAGTCACCGCGCCATCGCCGACGCCCGGGACCTCGTCGAGGACCGCCCGGCTCCCGAGCCGGACGCCCACGCCGGCCCGGAGTCCGCCGACCCTCCGGGCCCTCAGAGCCCGCCGCCGAGCGGCGCCGGCTCCAGCTAAGGATCCCCCCCGGCCGGCCGACAATAGAGGGCAGCGGCGGGCTCCCGCCAGAACGGCTCTCGGCCATCCGTGGAAGGGGTTCCCGGCATTGAGCTTCAACGTACTCGTCGTCGATGACGACGCGACCACCAGACGGATTCTCGGGCGGCTGCTGACGAAGCGGTTCGGGGCGACCGTGCGTGAGGCCGAGGACGGGCTCCAGGGGTTTCTTGCCGTGGAGGCGGACGTCCCGGACCTGATCCTGCTCGACGTCTCGATGCCGGTGGTCGACGGGCCCGAGCTGCTCGAGAAACTCCGCGGCGATCCCCGGTTCGCCGCGATTCCGGTGGTGACCGTGTCGGCCGCGGGCGAGCGCGAGGTCGTGATGCGGATGATCGACCTCGGCATCATCGACTACCTTCGCAAGCCGCTCAACATCGCCGCGATCGAGAAGCGGCTGACCCGGGTGCTCGAGGGTGCCGGGTTCGTGGCCCGGGAGGAGTCGCGGTGAAAATCCTGGTGGTCGAGGATGATGCCGCGACCCGCCGGATCCTGAGCCGGCTCGTGGAGAGTTCGTTCGGCGCCACGGTCGTGGAAGCCGAGAACGGGATGCAGGGGTTGATCGCCCTCGAGGAAGATCCACCCGATCTGATCATCACCGACGTGAACATGCCGGTGATGGACGGCCTCGGTCTCTTGCGCGCCATCCGGAGTTCGTCGCAGCACTCGAAGATCCCGGTGGTGGCGGTGTCCGCATCCGGCGAACGCAGCCAGGTCACCCAGCTGATCCAGCTGGGGATCGCGGAGTACCTGCTCAAGCCGCTCGACGTCGGGGCGGCGAGCCGGCGCCTCGGGCGACTGGTCCAGGAGATTCGGGCCCGCCCGCGGAGTGCGCCCCGGCGGGCCGAGGACGGCACGGTCCGGCCCCGGCTGCTCATCATCGATCCCGATCCGAACTTCCGGCAGTTTTTCAAGAGCGCGCTCGTCGGACAGTACGAGGTCCTCGAGGCGGAGACCGGTCCGAAGGGACTCCAGTTGGCCGCGGAGCAGGAGCCGGATCTCATCTGCGTCGCCGAGGGCCTCGGGTTGCTCAACGAGAAGCTGCTGGCCGGCCATCTGCGGCAGCTTGCCACACCGCCGTCGGCCGTCTATCTCTTGCACGCCGAGGACCTGGGCGAAGCGCCGGACTTCGATGGGCTGCTCCGGAAGACGTTCGTGCCCGAGGTGCTGCTGGAGCGGTGGAAGTCGTTGACGATGGGCGGCGACATCAAGAAGGCGATCCAGGAGGCGCTGGCCGCGCTCCGCGGCGAAGTGGTCACGGCGGTGCAGCAGACGTTCGGCGTGATGACCCAGCAGGAGGTCACGCCGGTCGGGGACCGGGCCTCGATCGAGGTATCCCGTGAGGCGGGGCTCGTGAACCAGCTGGTCGGCGCGGCCGAGAAGATCCAGGTGTCGGTGGCGATCCACGCCGCCAAGGCGGAGGCGGAGCAGCTGGCCGGTGCCATCCTCGGCGAGGTCTTTCCCTGGGACGAAGGCGGCAATGAAGCGTTCGGCACGCTGGTCGAGACGCTGGCCGGCCGGATCCGGTCGTCGTTCGACGGACGGAGCATCAAGCTCGAGCAGCAGCCGATCGAGCCGCTGCCCGCGGACCTCTTCGACGAACCCCCGGCACTCGACATCGCCTTCACCACGCCGTCCGGCGCCGGCTTCGCCGTCGTCGTCTCGCAGGCCCGCCCCATTTCCTGACCGCCGGGTCCGATGACCCGGGATCTGGCGCTCACCCTCGCCGGCGGCGGCAACCGCACCTTCTACCAGATCGGGCTCCTGCGCCACTGGTGGCCCGCGCTCGCGCCCAGACTCGGCGCGATGGCGACCTGCAGCGCCGGTGCCTGTGCCGCCTTGATGATTCTCACCGGCCGGGAGGCGCCCACGTTCGCGTTCTGGGAGCAGCGCCGCGGGCGGGTCGACCGGAACCTCGACTGGCGGCGGCTCCTCCGCGGGGAGCGGCTCACGCCCCACTATCCGGTCTACCGGGACACGCTGCTCTTCGCGATGGCGGAGGGCGGGTTCGAACGGGTGCAGGCCATGCCGTTTCCGGTGCTGGTGCTGGTCGCGCGGCCGCCGCATGCGCTCCCGGTGCCGCTGGCGATCCCGATCGGCCTGGGCGCCTATTCCGTCGAACGCTGGCTCCACCCGGGGCGGCTCCATCCGGGCATCGGGCGCCGTCTCGGCTTCGAGCCGGACGTGCGGGATCTGCGCCACTGCGCGACTCCCGGGGAGGCGGCCGACCTCATCATCGCGTCCTCGGCCACGCCGCCGTTCACGCCCGTCGGCTCGGTCGGCGGACGGGCCGTGCTGGACGGCGGCCTGGTCGACAATGCGCCGGCGTTCGCCGCCGATGCCCTGGGTGCCTGGGCCCGCCATCTCGTGATCCTCACCCGCCGCTATCCGGCGGAGGCCATGGGGTACCGGGGGCACCGCTGGTACCTTTGTCCTTCGGTCCAGCCGCCCGCCGACCGGTGGGATTACACCCGGCCCGCCCGGATCACCGCGACCATCGCGTTAGGCGAGTCGGATGCCGCGCGTCGCCGGGCCGAACTGGACCGGTGGCTCAACCCCGACTGATCATGGATCTCGACGAATTCCGCCGCGAAGCGCACGCCCTGGCCGATTGGGCGGCCGACTACCTCCGGGACGTCGGCCGCGAACGGGTCATGTCCGCCGTGGAGCCGGGGCAGGTTCGCGGGGCGCTGCCCGCCTCGCCGCCCCGGGCGGGGGAACCGTTCGGACGGATCCGGGAGGATTTTGACCGGATCGTCTATCCCGGCCTGACTCACTGGGCCCACCCCGGCTTTTTCGGCTATTTCCCGGCGAATCACAGCCCGCCGTCGATTCTCGCCGAGTTCCTGGTGGCCGCCCTCGGTACCCAGGGGATGTCATGGCAGACCTCGCCGGCGGCGACCGAGCTGGAGCAGGTGGTGATGGACTGGCTCCGGCAGATGGTGGGCCTGCCGGACGGATTCGTCGGCGTGATCCAGGACTACGCCTCGACCTCGACGCTGGTGGCGCTGATCACCGCCCGGGACCGGCATCGCGACGAACTCGACCGGGCCACCGTCTATCTCTCGGCCGAGGCGCATTCGTCGGTGGCCAAGGGCGCCCGGCTCGCCGGCTACCGGCCGGAACTCATCCGGCCGGTTCCGACCGACGCGTCCTACGCGATGGATCCCGGCGAACTCGCCCGGATGGTGGCGGCGGATCGCGGCGCCGGCCTTCGGCCCAGTGCGGTGGTGGCCACGCTCGGAACGACATCGTCGACGGGATTCGATCCGGTGCCGGCCATCGGCGCGATTGCGCGAACCGAGGGCCTCTGGCTTCACGTGGACGCGGCGTTCGCCGGCTCGGCCGCGATCGTGCCCGAGCTGCGCTGGATCATGGCCGGGATCGACCAGGCGGACAGCGTGGTGCTCAACCCCCACAAGTGGTTGCTCGTCAACCACGACTGCTCGGCCTACTTCGTCCGGGATCCGGGGGCGTTGCTCCGCTCGTTCTCGACTTCGCCCGAATACCTCAAGACCAAATACGACGCCAGCGTCATCAACTATCGCGACTGGGGCATTCCTCTCGGCCGCCGGTTCCGGGCCCTCAAGCTCTGGTTCGTGATCCGGAGCTATGGCGTCGACGGGCTGGTGGCGATGATCCGCGAGCATGTCAGGCTGGGCCACCGGTTTGCCGGCTGGGTCGAGGCGGACGAGCGGTTCGAGCTCGCGGCACCGGCGCCGGTGGGCCTGGTCTGCTTCCGCCTCCGTGCCCGCCCGGGCGAGTCGGGTGACTCGATCGATGACGCCAACCGCCGGCTGCTCGACCAGATCAACGCGCCGGGCGACTTCCTCCTCACCCACACCGTGCTGGGCGGCCGGTTCACGCTCCGGCTCGCGCTCGGGCACCTCTCCACGACCGAGGCGCTGGTGGCGCGGCTCTGGGCCCGGGTTGAGCAAGCCGCCACGGCGATCATGCGTTAGGCGGCTTGGCGGACCTGCCTGGCGGTGTCAGCCTCCGCTCGCCGTCGGCGGTCCGGAGACCGGGACCGTCGGGCTCGGATTGGCGCGGTCGGCCGGTTTGCCCTGGGCCACGAATGACGCCGCCACGATGGTGAGCCCGCCGAGCCATTGCCACCCGCTGAGCCGCTCCCCGAAACTGAGGTAGCTCGTGCCGGCCGCCACCAGCGGCTCGAGGGCGTAGAGCAGGGAGGCCTCGGTCGGCCGGATCCGCTGCTGGCCCAGCAACTGGCCGCCGAAGGTGGCGATCGACGACACCGCGAGAAAGGGAATCAGGACCAGGGCCGCGGCGGACGGCCGGAACCGGAGTGGCTCGAAGGCCAGCGCCAGGCCAAGGCCCACGAGGGCCATCGACACGAACTGGACGGCGAGCAGCCGGAGTGGCTCGTGCCGGCCGGTCACCGCGCCGGCCGCCACGACGTAGAGCGCGGCGCAGCAGGCACTGCCGATCGTGGCGAGGTCGCCCAGGCCGAAGCCGCCGCCGGTTGGGCTGGTGAGCCACCAGGCCCCAAGGACCGCGAGCGCCACCGCGACGCCGTCCCGCCGGGTCGGTGCCTGGCGGTGGGCCAGCAGCATCAGCGCCGGAACCAGCGGCGTCTGGAAGCTGAAGAGGAAGGCGGCCCGCGCCGGTTCGATCCGGTCGAGACCCACCACGAACAACGCGAGCTGGATTCCGAAGAGGGCGCCTAACGGCAGGCCGGTCCGCCAGTCGGCCCGGACGGTCCGCCGGTACACCGGGGCCACCAGGAGCGCGGAGCAGCCGAACCGGACGGCCATGAAGACGAGGGGCGTCACCGACGCCAGCACCATCTTGTTGAGCGTGAACGACGCGCCCCACACGAAGGTGCAGCCGAGGAGGATCAGGACCGCCCGCCGGTGCGTCATGCCGGGTTCCGGAGCAGCGGCGCCAGGAACCGCCCGGTGTGGGTTCCGGCCGCCACGATCGCCTCCGGGGGGCCCTGGGCCACCACCCGCCCGCCGCCGTCGCCGCCCTCGGGCCCGAGGTCGATGACCCAGTCGGCCCGCTTGACCACGTCGAGCTGGTGTTCGATCACCAGCACGGTGTGGCCGGCATCGACGAGGCGGTCGAGCACCGTGATCAGCTGGCGGACGTCATCGAGATGGAGGCCGGTGGTCGGTTCGTCGAGCAGATAGAGCTTCCGCCCGCTCCGCCGCCCGGCCTTGATCAGTTCGCGGGCGATCTTCAGCCGCTGGGCCTCGCCGCCCGACAGCGTGGTGGCCGGCTGGCCAAGGCGGAGGTAGCCCAGTCCGACCTGCTGGAGATGCCAGAGGGCCGCACCCAGGCGGGGTTGGTGGTGGAACCGGCGGATCGCATCGTCGACGGTCCAGCCGAGGACGTCGTGGATCGACTGGCCGCGGATCCGGACGTCGAGCACTTCGCGCTTGAACCGGGTGCCGCCGCAGGCGTCGCAGGGGACGAACACGTCGGCCAGGAAGACCATTTCGACCTGGACCTGGCCGGCGCCTTCGCAGACGTCGCACCGGCCGCCGCCGGTGTTGAAGGAAAACGTGGCCGGCGTGTACTTCCGGGACCGGGCCAGCGGCTGCCCGGCGAACAGCTCCCGGACGTCGTCGAATCCCTTGACGTAGGTGATCGGATTGGAGCGCGGGCTCCGCCCGATCGGCGACTGGTCGATCAGGACCACGTCCTCGATCCACTCGTGGCCGGCCATGCTGGTGACGGTGCCGGCCACCTCGCCCAGATGGGCCTTGAGGCTCGAGCCGCCGTGGAGCCGGGCCTCGAGCTGGCGCCAGATGACGTCGTGGACCAGGGTGCTCTTGCCCGAGCCGGAGACTCCGGTGACCGCCACCAGGGTGCCTAACGGCAGGTCGACGTCGGCGTGCTGGAGGTTGTGGAGCCGGCCGCCCCGGATCGTGAGCCACCGGGGCCCGGCCGGCCGGCGGGCGCTCGGGACCCCGATCCGTTTGGTGCCCGCGAGATATTCGCCGGTGAGGGTGTGGCCGGCCGTGGCCAGCGGCCCGCAGTGCACCAGCCGGCCGCCCTGCTCGCCGGATCCGGGTCCGAGTTCCACCATCACGTCGGCCCGGCGGATCGCGTCGAGGTCGTGCTCGACGACGAGCACGGTGTTGCCCGCGTCGCGGAGCCGCTCCAGCAGGGCGAGGAGCCGGTCGGTGTCCCGGGGGTGCAGGCCGATCGACGGCTCGTCGAGGACGTAGAGCGAGTCCACCAGGCGGGCCCCGAGGGCGTTGGCGAGCGCGATGCGCTGCGCCTCCCCGCCGGACAGGGTCCGGGTCTGGCGGTCGAGCGTCAGGTAGCCGAGCCCGACGTCCACCAGATACTCCACCCGGGCGGCGAGTTCGGTCATCACGTCCCGGGCCACCGCGCGGGCCGTTTCCCCGAGGTCGAGGCCGCGAACCCAGAGCCGCAGGTCGGCGAGCGGCAGGGTCGCGACCTCGGCGATGGTGCGGCCGTGCACCCGGACAGCGAGCGCGTCCGCGTTGAGCCGGGTGCCGGCGCAGGCCGGACAGGTCTTTGCCAGCTGGTACTGCCGGAGAAACACCCGGATGTACTGCTTGTAGCGCTTCTCCTCGAGGCCTTTCAGGAACGGGAAGACGCCCAGGAAGCGGCCCTCCTTGCCATGCAGCAATTCCCGGCGGACGGCGGCCTTGAGGGTCCGCCAGGGCGCGGTGGGGTCCCCGCCGAGCT
Source organism: Gemmatimonadales bacterium (assembly GCA_050183815.1). Classification (GTDB taxonomy): domain Bacteria; phylum Gemmatimonadota; class Gemmatimonadetes; order Gemmatimonadales; family GWC2-71-9; genus SHZU01. The sequence goes on from JBFXAY010000024.1 coordinate 10,010, forward strand.
TCCGGACCGCATCGAGCAGGAGCCGCCGCCGGGTCTCGTACCGCGGCTTGGTCCAGGGATCGATGGCCCCGTCGAGCACCGATTTGCCCGGATCGGGGACGATCAGCGACTCGTCGTACTCGAGGACCGCCCCGAAGCCGTTGCAGGTGCCGCAGGCGCCGCGCGGGTTGTTGAAGGAGAACAGGGCGGGGGACAGGGGCAGCGCCGGGGTATCGCACCGGGAACAGGCCGGATGCTCGGTAAACCGGAGCCGGTCCTCCCCCATCAGGGCGATCGCCACACCCTCGCCCTCCGCCATGGCCTGGGCAACCGCCTCGGTGACCCGGCCGGTGGCGGCGGCCGGATCCGCGAGCCGGTCCACGATGACGAGCAACTCGATCGATCGGTCGAGGTCGGTCCCCTCGGGCAGATCGTCGAGGTGAAGTGGCACCCCATCGGCCAGGATCCGGAGGAACCCCAGGGCCCGGAGATTTTCGCCGATCGCCTCGTGGGACAGGCGGGCGGACGGGGGCAGCGGAAAGGCGACCTGGCAGGGGCCCGGCCGGGCCACGATCCGGTCGGCGGCCGAGCCGGGGGTGTCCCGGATCACCCGCTCGCCGCAGGCCCGGCAGAGCTGGGTCCCGGTTCGAGCCCAGAGGAGCCGCAGGTAGTCGTAGACCTCGGTGGCCGTCCCCACCGTCGAGCGGCTCGAGACCGTCGGGTTGCGCTGCTCGATGGCCACGGCCGGGGCGATCCCCTCGATCCGGTCGACCAGGGGCTTCGGCATCCGCTCCAGAAACTGCTTTGCGTAGGTAGAGAGTGACTCGATGTACCGGCGCTGGCCCTCGGCGTAGATGGTGTCGAAGGCCAGCGAGCTCTTCCCGGATCCGGACGGACCCGTCACCACGATCAGGCGCCGGTGCGGCAGCTCGACCGTGATTCCCTTGAGGTTATGCTGACGGGCGTTGATGACGCGCAGCGAGGAGTCCGGCACAGCCGGGGAAAATAATGCCGCGACCGATTAACTTCCCGAAACCGACATGGCCAGACTGCTGACACCGAAGGTCCTCCGCCGCGGGTTCGAGTTGTTCGTACTCGCGTCGCTGGTCAGCTTCGGAGCCGTCCTCGTCTACAGCGACAGCTCCACGGCCTTTCTCGCCGCGGTGCCCTCGATCCGCTTCGGGTGGCTGCTCCTCGGCATCGGCCTCGCCTCGATGGACTGGTTCGGGGGCGGGCTCCGCAACTACGTCCTCGCTCGCCAGATCATCGACAAGCCGTCCCTCAAGGGCATGATCCTCTCCGGCGGCATGAGCGCCTGGGCCGGCTATCTCACGCCGGTGATGTCCGGCGCGGGGCCGATGATGGTCTACACGATGCGCCGGTACGGCGTCCCGGTGCCGGTCGGGTTCACGGTCACGTTCATGAGCTTCATCGCCACGGTGGCCTTCTTCGCCATCGCCGGGCCGATCGCGATCGCCTTCGGCGCCGGGAAATCCCTCGGTACCCACGGCGTCGCGCTCGGTGTCTCCCTCTACGATCTCTTCATCGGCAGCCTGGCGATCTTCTGCGTGCTCGGGGTGCTGTTCCTCATCGTGATTCTGTTCCCCCGCCCGGTCCGGAACGGGGTCCATCGCCTGGCCACCGTGCTGGGCCGGCGGAGCCGCTGGATTGCCGCGCGGTTCGAACAGCTGGAGCACGGAATCGATCAGACCACCGAGGCGGTGGCCCGGTTCAACAGCCCCGGCGGCTGGTGGGCGCTGTTCGTCGCCACGGTGCTGTCGGGGCCCTCCCACGCCAACAAGCTGCTCGCCGGCTACGTGGCCCTTCGGGCGATCGGGATCGAAGCGCACTTCGTCGATGTGCTGCTGCTCAATACGTTCGTGACCTTCGTGCTCTATTTCTTTGCCCCGACCCCAGGCGGTTCAGGCATCGGGGAATTGCTCTCGACCGCCGTGATGTCCATCTACGTACCCAAGTCGATCGCCCCCCTTTATGTGATCCTCTGGCGACTGGTGATCAGCGGGTACACCGTGGTGGCGGGGTCCTTCATCTTCTATCGCTGGGTCCGGGCCGGCCTCAAGGGGATCGAACAGGACCCCTCACCTGCCTGACCCGGCCCGCCAACCGGCCCCCGGCCCGATCGCCTCGCCAGTCTTGACGACCACGCCCAAACCCTGTAGGCGGTTGGGGTTCGGGGCCTGTTCGAATTCTTGCTAACCCGACGGGCACGGCCTACGTTTGGGGCCCACAGCAACGTCGAACAGGACCTCGCGCCGCATGCGACTTGAATACGGCGGGCAGCGGATTTCCGTCGCCGCCGGTGATTCTATTATCGGGTCTGACACCGAGGCGGATCTGGTCCTGACCGGCCCGGTGCTTCCCCGGCATGCGGTGGTCCGCCGAAACGGCGACAATGTGGTCCTCCTTCGCGTCGACCCTCGCGCTCCCATCTCGGTCAACGGTTCCCCGGTTGGCGGAAGCCCCGTTCCGCTGCTCCACGGCGACCGGATCGCCATCGCCGGACATGAAATCCTGGTGAGTGATCACTCGCAGTCCGGGCCGACGCGGGCCATGCCCGCCGCCGAGCGGGCTCCGGTCGAACCCGTCGAGCGGCTTGGAGGGCGGCTGGTGAGCCTGCACGACGGCCGCGAGTACCCGATCACGGTGGTGCCCTTCGTCCTCGGCCGGGATGCCGCGGCGTCGGTCGTGGTCGGGTCGCCCGACGCCTCGCGGCGCCACGCCGAGATCGTCACCCGCCCCGACGGAGACGTCCTGGTCGACCTCTCCGCCAACGGCACCTTCATCAACGGCAAGCGGATCGACGGCCGTCACCAACTGGCGGCGCTCGACGTCATCCGGATCGGTGCGGAGGAGTTTCGCTACTATCCCGAGGTGACGCCGACGGGCCCGCCGCCGGGCGCCGCGTTCCGCCTCAGCGACACGCTGGTCGGGCTTCCCTCGGTGGCCACCCCGCCGCGGCCGGTGCCCGCGGCACCACCGCTCGCCACGCTGCTGATCCGCTCCGGCCAGGGCAAGGGAGACCGCATCGCGGTCCGGGCGCCGGTCGTCAACATCGGCCGGGCCCCGTTCAACGAAGTCCAACTGGGCGATCCGAGCGTCAGCGCCAGCCACGCCAAGCTCCAGCTCCGCGAAGGCGTCTGGACGCTCACCGACCTCGGCTCGACCAACCGGACGGCCGTCGACGGCGTCGACGTCACGGACGACTTCCCGCTCTCGCCTGGGGCCACCCTCAAATTCGGCGATGTGACCCTGTCCTTCGAGCCGAGGGACGACCGGCCGGTGCTGGTCCCGCGGACCGCCGTGATGACGGCGCCGGCCGCCGAGGCCGCTGCCGAACCGGCCCCGCGGCGGACGCCGCCCCCACGGCCCGCTCCCGGAAACCCGCCCCAGCCGCTCGGCCTTGCCGGCGGGTTGCCCGAGTCGGCGGGAGCCGGCAAGCGCGGTACTTTCCTCGTGGTGGTGACCTTCATTCTCCTCGCCGGCCTCGCGGCCCTGATCTTCCTGGTCTGACCATGCTGATCACCGCGGCGGGAGACACCCACGTTGGCATGGTCCGGACCGGCAACGAGGACGCCTTTCTCCTCGACTACAAGACCGGCGTTTTCATCGTTGCCGACGGCATGGGCGGTCATGCCGCCGGCGAGGTGGCCAGCGAAATGGCGGTCGACATCGTCGCCAAGGAGATCGGCAGCCTCCGCGGGCTCGACGATGCCCAGGCGTTCGACAAGGTCCGGCAGGCCATCCGGCTCGCCAATCAGGCGATCTTCGAACGGACCCTCGCGGAAGCCGACAAGCGGGGGATGGGCACCACCGCCACGGTGCTGGTCCTCTCGAGCAAGGGCTACCTGATCGGTCAGGTCGGCGACAGCCGGTCCTACCTGTTCCGGGAGGGTCAGTTCGTCCAACTGACCAAGGACCACAGCTACGTCCAGGAACAGGTCGACGCCGGCCTGCTGACGGCCGAGCAGGCCCGGACCCATCCATACAGCAACGTGATCACCCGGTGCGTCGGAGCCAACGAGGACGTCGTTCCCGACGTCTACTTCGGCACCCTGCAGCAGGGCGACGTGATCCTCCTGGCCTCCGATGGACTGACCGGGATGCTCGAGGACGATCAGATCGCCAAGGTCCTCGACGCCGAAGGGTCCCCCGAGGTGTGGGTCAGCCGGCTGATCGCGGAGGCGAACCGCCGGGGCGGCCTCGACAACATCACCGCCATCATCGTCCGGATCGACGAACTGACCTGAAACCCGCCGGGCCGTTCCCCGTACTGGCGGCGTGACCCGGTTCCCCCTTTTCCAATGAGCCTCGCCCGGTTCGGCGCCCTCACGGTCGGCTTCGAGTCGCTGCGGCGCGAGCCCGTCCGGACCGCCCTCTCCACCATCGGGATCGTCATGGGCGTCGCGTCGCTGGTCGCCGTGCTCTCCCTCGGCGACGGGATGGAACGCTTTGCCCGCGAGGAGGCCCGCGAAACGACCGACCTCCTCGCCATCGAGGTGTCCGGCATCCAGGATCGCCAGGTGGACGGCATCGTGGTACCGGTGGCGGAGCCGGTGAATCTGTCGCCCGCGGACCGCCGCGATCTCCTGGGCCGATTGCCGGCCGGCTCCGAGGTGCGGCTGTTCCGCGCCGGGGCCACCATGGTGGGCTCGCCCCGGCTGGACCGCCTCCGGGCCGCCCGGGTCACCGGGTGGAGCGGTGCCAAGGTCGCGGTCACGGCGGGCCGCTCGCTCGAACCGGCGGACGACAGCGCGGCCGGCGCGGTGGTGGTGATCAACCCGGCTCTGGCCGCCGCCCTCGGTTCGCCCGCTCCGCTCGGCGATTCGATTCAGGTCGGGTCGGTCTGGGCCCGCATCGTCGGGGTGGGCGGGCCGGCCATCGGCGAGACGTTCGATCTCCAGGTCCCGTTCGGATTTCTCGACGGCATGCTCGCGGCCTCGGTCCGGGAGCGGCTCGCCGCGATGGTGGTGCTGGCGCCAACGATAGAGCTCACCAACCCGATCAAGGACACCATCGCTGCCTGGCGTGACGAGCACGGCGCCGCGTGGAAGGAGGGCGTCCGGATCCGGAATAACTCTGGCCGGCTCGCTCAGGTGGAGCGCGGCGTCCTGCTGTTCAAGCTGCTCATGGGGGCGATCACCGGCGTCTCCCTGCTGGTGGGAGGCGTCGGGATCATGAACGTGCTGCTGGCGTCGGTGGCGGAACGGACCCGGGAGATCGGCATCCGGAAGGCCACCGGCGCGCGCCGGAGCGACGTGATGTGGCAGTTCCTGGCCGAGTCGGTGGCAATCGCCGTGGCGGGTGCCGTCGCCGGCGTGTTGCTCGGGCTGGCAATCGCCTACCTGTCGACCTCGGTCATGCGATCGATGACGAGCGCCCAGATCTTCGCGGCCACGAGCGCCGGCACCGTGCTGTTCGCGGCCTTCGCCTCGATCGTGATCGGTCTCGTGTTCGGGATCTACCCGGCGTTACGCGCGGCCCGCCTCGATCCGATCGAGGCCATCCGGCACGAATAGTCGCCCGTTCGCCGCGGCCCAGGCAGGACTCGGCGGACCGGTGGACGAGGCAACCGCCCGTCAGCCGAGCAGCGGTTCTCCCGCGGTCAGGCGCCGGGCCAGATCCTCCGGCGGCCGTGCCACCACCTCCAGAATCCCGCGTTGCAGGGCCGGCGCCGGTTCCGAGGTGAATACCCGGAGCCGCCGGGCGCTCTGGTACAACTCGGCCGCCACGCGGGGCAGACCGAGATGGCCCGCCCAGCCACGATCGGTGAGCCGGTCGATTCGGCCGTCGCGGGTGCGGAGCGGGAGGTCCACGGCCATCATGTTCGCCCGGGCGGGGAAGTCGAGCAGGACCCCGGCAGCGGGCAACCCCGCTTCCCGGGCCAGCGCGTCCTCGACCCGTTCGAGCAGGTCGGGATTTCCCTCGATCCAGTCGCCCGAGCCGGCCGGGACGTCGCTGGCCGGAAGGTCCACGGCCCGCTTGTAGAGCCGCCGCTCGTGGACCGCGCGGGCCAGGCCGCTCGGGTCGGCCGAGAACAGGCGCTCCATCAGCGCCCCATCGGTGGCTTCGGCGACCCAGGCCGGGGCCAGGGCGCGGGCCCGCACGGCCGCACGCACCGCCCGTTTGAACATGCAGGTGGCCGAGCGGACCGCATGGTGCCAGTAGACGTTCCGGTACATCTGATACTTGGCGAAGAGCAGCGTCTCGAGCGCGCTGATGCCCTTCTCGAGAATGCCGAGTTCGGCGCCGCCGCCGTCCGCCGGTACCAGGGTCAGGGCCGACAGGAGCCGGTCGACGTCGAGGGTCCCGTAGGGCACGCCGCAGGCGCGCGCGTCCCGGCTCAGGTAGTCGATCTTGTCGAGGTCGAGCGAGCCGGAGATGAGCCCGCCGAGGGGATTGGCACTCCGGCCGTGGATCAGGGCGCCGATCGCGGGCACCAGCCCCGGTCCGGCAATTCGTTCGAGGACGGCCCCGAGTTCGCCGGTCCCGAGCCGCGCCGCGCCGAGTTGCTCGTGGTGCGGGAAGCCGGCTTCCTCGAGGCCGTGGGAAAACGGATAGTGGCCGATGTCGTGCAGCAGAGCGGCGAGCCGCACGGCCAGCCGGTCGGCGAGCGGGACGGTCTCGAGTTCGCCGCGCTGGCCGAGAATGGCGAGGGCCCGGCCGGCGAGGTGGCAGGCGCCGAGGGCGTGCTCGAACCGGGTATGGGTGGCCCCCGGATACACCAGGAACGCATGCCCCAGCTGCCGGATGTAGCGGAGGCGCTGCATGGCGGGTGTGTCCAGCACGGCCATCAGCGCCGGCTCGAGCTGGATGTTGTCCCAGAGCGGGTCGCGAATGATCTCGAAGCCGCCGCCGGGGTCCGGAGAAAGATCGGGCGCCGGAGTCATTCCGGCGCCCCGATCGTCGTGGCTCATCGTCCGAGGGTCCGCTCGCCGCGGCTCAGCCGACCGGCCCGGCCTGCTGCACCGTGGCCGGTACCTCGGCCGCGAACGTCTTGAAGTTGTCGCGGAACATGCCGGCCAGCTTCGCGGCCTGGGCGTCGTACGCCTTGGCGTCCTGCCAGGTACCGCGCGGGTCGAGCACTTCAGCCGGTACGCCGGCCACCGCTGTCGGCACCTCGAAGCCGAAGACCGGGTCGCGCCGGTAGACCGCCGCGTCCAGCACCCCCGAGAGGGCCGCCGTGACCATCGCGCGGGTGTGGCTCAGCTTCATTCGCGAACCGGCGCCATAGGGGCCGCCGGTCCAGCCGGTGTTGACCAGCCAGACCCTGGCGCCGTGCCGGGCGATCTTCTCGCCGAGCATCTTGGCGTAGACCCCGGGGTGAAGCGGCAGGAACGGGGCCCCGAAGCAGGCCGAGAACGTCGCCGACGGCTCGGTGACCCCGCGTTCGGTCCCGGCCACCTTGGCCGTGTAGCCCGAGAGGAAGTGGTACATCGCCTGCTCGGGGGTGAGCCGGGCGATCGGCGGCATCACGCCGAACGCATCGGCGGTGAGGAACACGATGTTCTTCGGATGGCCGCCCTGGCCGCTCGGCTCGAAGTTCGGAATGAAATGGATCGGATAACTGGCGCGGGTGTTCTCGGTGATCGCGTCGGCGTTGAAATCGACCGACCGGTTGCCCTCGTCAAGAACCACATTTTCGAGGACCGTGCCGAACCGGTGGCTCGCCGCCCAGATCTCCGGCTCGCCCTGGGCCGAGAGGCGGATCACCTTCGCGTAGCAGCCGCCCTCGAAGTTGAAGACGCCGTGGTCGCTCCAGCCGTGCTCGTCGTCGCCGATGAGCTTGCGGCCGGGGTCGGCGGACAGTGTCGTCTTGCCGGTGCCCGAGAGGCCGAAGAAGATCGCCGTGTCGCCGGCCGGGCCGATGTTGGCCGAGCAGTGCATGGCCAGGACGCCCTGCCGGGGGAGCAGGTAGTTGAGCACGGTGAAGATCGACTTCTTCATTTCGCCCGCGTAGCGGGTGCCGCCGATCAGGATCGTGCGCTCCGCCACGTTGAGGACGATGAAGGTGCTCGTCCGGGTCCCGTGGACTTTCGGATCGGCCTGGAACTCGGGCGCGTGGTAGACGACCCACGACGGCGCGAAGCCGTTGAGGTCGGCGGGCGTCGGCCGGAGGAACATGTTCCGGACGAACATGGCCTGCCAGGCGTTCGGAGTGATGAACCGGACCGGCAGCTGATAGCTCCGGTCGGCCCCGCCGAAGAGATCCTGGACGAACAACTCGGGCTGCCCGGTCAGATGGGCCCGCACGTCGGCGAGAAGCCTGGCGAACTTGTCCGCCGGAAACCGCTCGTTCTTGTCCCACCAGATATGGTCGGAACTCGAGGGCTCGTCGACGACGAACTTGTCCTTGGGTGAGCGGCCGGTGTGCGGGGTGGTGTTGACGGCCATCGCGCCGTGATCGGTCAGGCGGGCCTCGCCGCGGCGGACGGCGTGCTCGTAGAGCGAGGGGCTCCCGAGATTGGCCCAGATCTGTTTGTTGGTGACTCCGTGCGCCGAGAGATCGATCGGTGTGCTCATAGTCCTGGGGTGAGGATCCCCACCGGAGAGGCGGGAACCCGGTTATTAGGACGTTTCATGTAGAAACGTATACGATCGTTGTTGAGTCGAGAAAGATCGGCCTCAGTGGCCCGCGAAACAAGTCATCCGGGAGTGGGACGAGGCCGAATGGGGAGAGCCGAGTGTCGGATTTCCTGTAGTTGCTCTGTCGCGACAACGGCGGAATCCGGCTTGTGAAATCAGTAGCAAATGGTACGCTAACTCTTTCTTTATGAACTTCTTACGTGATGACTGCCGGGAAGGGAGCCCGGGGTATGGATCGTGCGAACCTGGTGTTTCGGTGGCGACGGTTCCTGGCACGGGGTCAGGCAGGTCGCCGGTAACGACGGTGGCCGCGCCTTGCATACTCGCGTTCTCCTCATTGGTGACCCGAACTCCCGCCCGGATGGGCTGGAGCGGAGTCTCATTCGGGCCGGGTTCACCCTTGGTGAGGCCACCAGTCTGCCGGCGTCCCCCGGGGATGCCGGATCTCCCGATCTCACGATTCTGACGGTCGGCAGTTCCGACGCCGAACTCGACGAGGCGCTGACCCCGATCACCGACGGCGGCTGGCGTCACGTCCCGACGATCGTCCTGTTGCCGGAGGGCGGCACCGAGGCCGTCGGGCGGGCGTTGTCCCTCGGCGCCCTCGACGTGATGGTGGCCCCGGTCCACCTGCCGGAACTGACGGCCCGGGTCGTGGCCCGCCTCCGCGGGGTCCGCGACGGCTTCCGCCCGACCGGTTCCGGCAACGGACAGGCCCAGCTGTTCGCCGTCTATCAGGAGGTGGCCCTGGCCGCCCGGCCCGAGGAGATGCTCCAGATCCTCGTCCGCGGGTTGGCGGGTTCTCTCGGTGCCGACCATTGCGCCTTCCTGTTCACGGTCGATCAGGATCGAGGCCGGGTCATCGCGGTGGCTGAGCGGCCGGAGATCCGCAATCACGAGGTGGCGCTCGATGACTACCCCGAGGTGCGTCGCGCGGTCGACAGCGGCCGGACCGTGTTCATCCCCGAGGTGACCGGCCACCCATTGTTCAGCCGGGTGAGCGGCGAAAGCCCGTTGGCCACGTTCCGGCCCGCGAGCGCCGTGGCCGTACCGATCCGGTTCCAGGGCCGGGACGTCGGGGTGCTGGTGGTGCGGACGACCCTGCCGCGGCCCAACCTCACCGTCGACGAGGTGGCCTTCGTGGAAACGCTCGCGGCCTCCACGGCGCGCCTCCTCGAGCACGAGGAGCGCCGGGCCACGATCTACCGGCGCCAGGCAAGCGCCGGGGTGGTCGATGCGCTCACCGGGTGCGGCGGGCTCGACGCGCTCGACCGGCGGGTCCGCGAGGAGATGCAGCGGGCCGACCGGTACAGCCGGCGCTTCAGTCTGATGCTGGTGGACGTCGTGGGACTCCGGCTGATCAACACCCGCCACGGCGTCGAAGCCGGCGACCGGGTCCTGAGCGAGCTCGGTGCGTTGCTCCAGCGGGAGCTCCGGGCGCCCGACTTCGTGGCCCGGTTCGGCGGGGACGAGTTTGCGGTGATCATGCCGGAAACCGGCGAGGAGGCGGCCGCCGACACCCTGGTCCGGATTCGCCGGGCCATCGACCGGCATCTCTTCCCCGGGGTCGACGAACGGGTGACGGTGGCGGCCGGCTGGGCGAGCTACCCCGCCACCGGCATCCTCACCGCCGAAGATCTCTTCGTGCTTGCCGAGGCCCGGCTTCAGACCGAGAAGGGGAAGTCACCCGAGGCGGAAGCGGCCGCCTAACGGCGGCGCCGGAGCCAGTCGGTGGGGTCGAGCGCGATCTGGTTGTCGCCCCGGATCTCGAAATAGAGGTGGGACCCGTCCGGGGTGTTGTCACCGCCCACCGAGCCGATGCGCTGGCCCTTGGTGACCTGGTCGTTCGGCTGTACCAGCGCGGCGGACAGCTGCATGTACAGCGAGTAGTAGCCGCTCGGGTGCTCCAGAATCACTGACAATCCGTAGGTGCCGAGGCGCTGCACCAGGACCACCCGTCCGGCCGACACGGCGGTCACCGGGGTGCCGACCGCCGCGGCGATCGAGATTCCGTGCCGGGTGATCCGGCCGCCGTTGGCGATGGTATCGGGGCCGAAGTCGTGGATGATCCGGCCGTCCACGGGCCAGTCGAGGGTACCCAGCTCCGCGGTCGAGACGCCACGCGAGGCACTTCGGTTCGGCGCGGCGGCCGTCGCCGGCGCGGTCCGCCGGTTCCGTTCCAGGGCGGCCAGCACGTCGAGCAGGTTCTCCTCGTCCCGGGCCAGGGCCGAGAGCCGCCGGTTCGTGGTCTGGGAGGTCTGCCGCAGGGTCCGGAGCTGGCCGGCGCGATCGTCCGCGAGCGACCGGTAGCTCCGCAACTCGGCTTCCCGGTCCGCCCGCCGCCGGTCGAGTTGCTCGGTGACCAGGATCAACTCGCCCCGCTGCGACTGGATCCGGTTCCGGAGCCGCTCCACGTCCAGCAGCAGGGCCCGGTCCTGGCGGCTCGACAGGAAGAGGTACTTGTATCGGGACAGGAGGTCCGAGAACGACTCCGCCGCGAGCAGCACCTTGAAGGTGTAGAGCGGGCCCCGCTTGTAGATGTCCACCAGCCGGCGCTCGAGCACGGCCCGGCGGTCGGCGAGGTTGTCCTCCGCCAGCGTCAGCTGAATCGCCGTTTCCTGGAGCTGGTAGCCGAGGCCGCCAATCTGCCGCTCCAGCTCATTGACGATCCGGTTGGTGGCTTCCCGCTGCTTTTCGAGGTTGTCGAGCTCCCGGCCGGCGTCCCGCACCTGGCCCTGGAGCCGCTCCTGCTCCCGGCGGAGCCGTTCCCGCTCGGCGCGGATCTCTTCGAGCCGCTGACGACTCTTTTCGAGATCCTGCTGCTGGGCGGCCGCCGGAACCGTCGCGATCAGGAATCCGATCAGGGCAAGCGCCAACCCGCGGCTAGACACTGCGGAGCTGCCTCCCGACCGACAAGAGACTGCCGCCCAGCCCGATGATGGTACCGAACACCAGCATCGTCAGGATGTGGAGCGGGCCGAAAAACACCAGCGTGGTCCCGGCGTCCGCGGTGCGCCGGAAGACCGCGAAGGTGATCCACGTCATCAGCACGGCCAGGAGACCGCCGAAGACGCCTTTGATGGCGCCCTCGATCAGGAACGGGCCGCGGATGTAGTTGTGGGTGGCCCCCACCAGCCGCATGATCGAGATTTCCTTGGCCCGCTGCAGCACGGTGATCCGGATCGTGACGCCGATGATCACGATGGCCACCGCCGCGAAGGCGAGGCCGATCACCAGCCCGACGACCCCCGCCATGTTGCGCAGCTTGTCGAGCCGTTCGACCCAGTCGCGCCCGAACCGGACGTCCTCGATGAACGGGAACCCCCGGAGCCGCTCGGCCACCGCCTGGGCGCTCGCCGCGTCGCGATTTTCCGGCTTGAGCCGGATCTCGAACGAGGCCGGGAGCGGGTTCACTTCGAGGTCGCGGTAGGCCTCCTTGAATTCGACCAGCTCGGCCCGGGCGCGGGACAGCGCCTGTTCCGAGGTGACGAAGCCGACCTCAAGGACTTCGGGGAACGCCTCGATGTCCTGGGTGGCCATGCCGATCGTCTCGGTCGGCGTGCCCCGGAGCACGAAGGCCACCACCTCCACCCGCTCTGCGAGCGTGGCGAGGGCGTGGCGGAAGTTGAGGGCCACGAGCGCGAACAGGCCGATCGTGAAGAGCGAGAAGCCGATCGAACTCACCGACAGCGCCGACAGCAGCGGCGAGCGGCGGAAGGTGAGCAGTGCGTCGCCGACCGGAGAGCGGTATCTCATCGGAGCGCCCCCGTTTCATCGACGCCGCTGTCGTAGACCAGCCGGCCGCCCTTGAGCTCGATGGTGCGGAAGCCGGTATCGCGGACGAGTTCCATGTTGTGGGTGGCCATCACCACGACGGTGCCGCCCGCGTTGATCTCGCGGAGCAGTTGGAAGACGCCCCGGGTCGCCCGCTCGTCGAGGTTCCCCGTCGGCTCGTCGGCCACCAGAATGTGCGGGTCGTTGACCAGCGCCCGGGCGATCGCCACGCGCTGCTGCTCGCCGCCGGAGAGCTCCTTCGGATAGGCCCGCGCCTTCGAGGCGAGCCCCACCTGGGTCAGGGCCCGCATCACCCGGTTGGGGATCGTCTCCCGCCGGGCCCCGGTGACCTCGAGGGCAAACGCCACGTTCTCCTCGACGGTGCGGTACTCGAGCAGCCGGAAGTCCTGGAACACGATCCCGAGCCGGCGGCGGAGCCGGGGGATCTCCTTGCTCGTGAGCTTGCTTATCTGGTAGCCCGAGATCCGGACTTCGCCTTCGCTCGGCTTCTGTTCCGCGAAAATGAGGGCCAGCACCGAGGACTTGCCGGCCCCCGAATGGCCCGTCAGGAAGACGAACTGGCCCTTGGGAATGTGGAACGAGACGTCGATCAGCCCCGCCACACCGTTGGGATAGAGTTTGCTGACGTGGTTGAACCTGATCATAGCCCGTCGAGCGCGTGGCGAAGATCGGCGATCAGGTCGTCCTGATCCTCGATTCCGATGCTGAGGCGAACGAAGCCGTCCACGATGCCGAGGGCGGCCCGCTGGTCGGCGCTGAGGGCGGCGTGCGAGGTGACCCGCGGTTCCGAGATCAGGCTTTCGACCCCGGCGAGGCTCGGCGCATGGGTGAAGACCCGCAGCCGGCGGAGGAATTTCTCGGCGCCGGTCGCACCGCCCTTGATGACCAGCCCGACCATGCCGCCGAACCCGTCCAGCGTCCGCGCCGCGATGGCGTGATCCGGGTGGGACGGGAGGCCGGGGTAGTGGACCGCCGTGATCTTGGTCTGCCGAAGCGCCCACTCGGCCACGGCGCCGGCGGTCGCGTTCTGCCGGGCGATCCGGAGCGGCAGCGTCTTGAGCCCCCGGTCCAGGAGCCAGGCCGATTGGGAGTCGATGGCCGGACCCCAGACCCGGCTCAAGCGGATCACCTCGTCCACCACCGACTGGGTGCCGGCGACCGCGCCGGCGGTCACATCCGAATGGCCGTTGAGATATTTGGTGCCGCTGGTGATGACGACGTCGGCGCCGTGCTCGATCGGCCGGAAGTTGATCGGGCTCGCGAAGGTGCTGTCCACCAGCAGGGCCAGGCCGAATTCCTTGGCGATCGACGCCACCGGCACCGGATCGACGACCCGCATCATCGGATTGGTCGGCGATTCGAAGAAGATCCCCCGGGTGGTCTTCTTGACCCCCCGGCGCCAGGCCCGCGGCTGGGCCGGATCGACGTAGGTGACGCTGATGCCGAACCGGCCGAATTCCTCCTCGAAGAGCCGCTGGGTGCCGCCGTAGATCCACTTGCTGGCGAGCAGGTGATCGCCCGGCCGGAGCACGGCCAGGTGCGCCATGGCGGTTGCCGCCATGCCACTCGCCAGGAAGACCGCGGCCTCGGCGCCTTCGAGCATGGCGTATTTCCGGGCAACCGCCAACTGGTTCGGGGTGTTGCCGTACCGCTCGTAGAGCACGTCCCGGTCCGCGCCCACCTGATTGACGTAGGTGGTGCTCCGGTAGATCGGCTGGACCACCGGCTGCTCGGGCGAGCGCCGCTCGAGGGGGCCGTGGACGGCGATCGTGGAGGTGCCGGAACGAGGCGGTGTCATAGCAGGGGCAAAGGGATATAGGTCCCGGACGCGGCCTGGATCAGCCGGCGGAGCGCCAGCGACTGGAGCGCATCCGCGGCGCGCTCCACCGTCCAACCTAACGTATCGGCCAGCCGGCGGGCATCTCCGGGGCCGATCTCGATGACGCCGTAGAAGGCCGCCACCAGATCGGGGGTCCGCCAGCCGAGCACTACCGGGCGGTCGCCGTCGGTGGGGCGGGCCACGACGGTCAGGTTGTGGTTCTCGAGGACGTGGTCGATCGCCTCCCGCTGCGCCTCGGTCACGTTGATGAGGACCACGTACCGGGGCCGTTCGTCCTGGTGGTTGAGCAGCAGCTTGGCGACGATCTCGTCAGCACAGCTGAAGTCGAGCAGGCCGATGGCGCCGAAGTCGAGCTGGGCGGTCGGATGCGGGCTCGCGGCGATGACTTCCTCGACCCGGCGGCGGACGGACACGCCGGTGGGCCGGGTCACCAGATCCGAGTACGGCGTCGCCACCGTGTCGCGGAGGATCGGCGCCAGGTCGATCGTTTCCTTCATCGCGAATTCTCCTCCTGCGCCGGGATCGTCAGCTGGAGCTGGGCGCCCGGGAAGAACGGAAGATGCTCGGCCAGGGGGACGTCGTCGTCCCACTCGGGAAGCACCGAGAGCCGGGCGGTCCCGCTCCGGATCGCGATCTTCCCGTGCCAGCGCAGCAGATAGCGTTTGATCCCCGCCAGACCCTGGCCGCGGCCCGGGTCGCGAAACCGGCTCACGCCGTGGAGCAGCGCGGACTCGAGCGCCGCCCCGTCGCCCCAGCGCTCGCCGACCTTCTTGGCCTCGGACGGTTCGAGTGACTGGCGGAAGCCGACCCCGGCGTCGCTCACGGCGATCACTGCCACTTTCCGGCCCAGCCGCCGCTTCCAGAAATAGGTCTGGGCCGCCACCCAGCCGCCGGTGCCGGCGTGCTCCACGATGTTCTGACAGGCCTCCGACAGCGCCATGGCGAAGCCCATCGTGGCTTTCGCCTCGAGCTTGAGTTCGGACGTGAGAATCCGGGTGGCGGCTTCCTGGAGCCGGCCGACGACCTGGTGCACGTCTTCGGCGGCGCGGATCGCGGTGACCGGAAGCAGGGCATCGGTCGGCGTCTCGCCGCCCCGCTTCGGAATCTTGCCGATCAGGTCGAAATACTCCACCGCATGATGGAAGAACCCGACCCGGGCCCAGTACGACCGGGTGTCCGGTGACTCCGGCACCGCGAGCTGCGGCTTCGGCAACTTGAGCTCGGCGATGGCCTGTCCCGCCGTGAGCAGGGCCACGAGGCCGAACGGCGAGGCCCACGTCGTGCCGCGGGCGTCGATGAGGAGCCGTTCCGGGGGCGGCCAGCTGCCGAAGCCCTGGGCGAACGGGTCGAGGCCCCGGTCGTCGAAGCTGGCCGGAACCGGTACCACATGGATCATAGGGTCACCAGGGAGCCGCGAAGGTGATGGGCCAGGCCGGTGGCGCCGCGGAAGCCGGCATTGCGGGCGGCGGCCCGGTTGGCCGCGCGCACCGCCGTCTCGAGGGCGTCGCCCGCGAGGAGCCGGGCGAACGCGGTCGCGCCGAAGACGTCGCCGCAGCCGGTCGGATCCGGATCGGCCACCGACTCGGCGTCAATTCGCGCGGTCCGCACCGGATCTCCGGTGAGATAGACCGCGCCGCGGGCCCCGAGGGTCACCAGCACGGCGCGCACGCCGGCGGCCAGCATGTCGGTCGCCAGCGCGAGCGGGTCGGCGGAAAGCTGCGCCATCTCCTCCTCGTTGAGCTGCACGTAGTCGAAGCACCGATACCAGGCCGCCGCGTCCGGCAGCGGCTGGAGGTGCCGGATGCCGTCGAGCCCCATGCCGAGAAACAGGCTGTGCAGGTCCGCGTAGAGCGGCCCGCGGAAGCCGTCCCGAAGCGCGTTCGCGGTGCCGAGGGACAGCTCGAACCCCGAGATGAAGTTCACGTACACGGCATCGAGATCGGCCACCAGCGGCCCCAACTCGGCCCAGGTCCACCCCGGCACGCCCCCGGACATCCGTTCGCAGCGGCGCTCCTGCGACTGATAGCGGAGCACGACCCGGTTGTTGGGCACCGGCACCTCGATGAACCGGGCGCCCGGCGGGACCCGTCGCAGGGTCCGGAGGAACTCCTCCGCCCGGCGGGCCAGGTCGCGTCCCACCTTGATCAGCGGGACGATGTCCCAGTCGTCGCCTAACGCTGCGTCGAGGCCGGCCAGGGCGTAGGCAATGCCGCCCCATTCCTCGACCGGGCCCCGCGCGGGATCCCGCCCGTGGATCTCGTCCCAGACGAGGGATCCGACGATGCCGACCCTACGCCTGGGCATCGAGAAAGACCCGGGCCGCGCCGATCACCCCGGCGGTGCCGGGCAGGACCCCGGGCACGATCCGGCACGCCTCGACCGCGGGCCGGAACGCCCGGCGGGCCACCTCGCGCCGGAGCGGGATGAAGAGCCGGTCCACGGCCTGGGTCACGCCGCCGCAGATCACGACCACTTCGGGATTGAGGATGTTGATCAGGTTGGCCACTCCGACGCCGAGATACTTGGCCGTGTCCTGGACCACCTCGTGGGCCAGCTGGTCGCCGGCGGCGGCTGCGGCGTAGACCGTCTCGGCCGTGACGCCGGCCAGCGACTCGCCCTTCCGCCCGAGGCTCGATTCGGCGCCCGCCGCGATCAACTCGGCCGCCCGCCGCGCGATCGCCGGCCCGGATGCGTAGGCCTCGAGACAGCCGTCGTTGCCGCACCCGCAGCGCCGGCCATTCGTCTCGATCGTGATGTGGCCGATCTCGGCGGCCACGTCGGAGGCGCCGTGCACCAGGCTGCCGTCCACGACGAGTCCGCCGCCGATGCCGGTGCCGAGCGTGAAGGTCACCGCGTGACGGGCCCCCTCGGCCGCGCCGACCCACCATTCGCCGGCCATCGCGCAGTTGGCGTCGTTGTCGAGCGCCCCCGGGAGCCCGAGCCGGTCAGCGATCCGGTCGCGGACCGGCATGTCGACCCAGCCGAGGTTCGGGGTGAGAATGACGACGCCGCGGACCCGGTCGATCGGACCCGGCGAACCGATGCCCACACCGCGGATCTCGGCGTCCGGATCTTCGGCGCGGGTCGCCAGGATCGAGGCTTCGGCCATGGCCACGATCCGGTCGATGACCGAGTCGGCCCCGGCGGAGGAGACCGTCGGCTGCTTGCGGAGTCCCCGCACGGTCCGGCCGTCCTCGGAGACGGCCGCGCAGACGAGGTTGGTGCCTCCGATGTCGATTCCGAGGACGTAACGCATCGCGTCACCTGATCAGCTGGTTGATGGCATCGCGGACCGCGGCTGCTGGAATCTCGCGCATGCAGCGGTGATGACCAAGCGGGCACCGCGCCGGCCCGTGGGAGGAGCAGGGCCGGCAGGGCAGGGCCCGCTCGACGATGGCGGCCTGCGCGGCCCGGGGGCCGAAGCCGAACGCGGGGATCGTGGGCCCGAAGACCGCGACGGTCGGTGTCTGGGTGGCACTCGCCAGGTGGAGCGGGGCGGAGTCATTGGTGATCAGCACCCGGGCGCGCTCGAGCACCGCGGCGGACACCCGGAGCGGCAGATCCCCGGTCGCGTCCACCACCCGGTCGGGAGCGGCGTCGACGACGGCCTGGGCGGCCGCGTGGTCCGCCGGGCCCCCGATCAGGACGATCCGTCCCGGGAGCAGCCGCGCCAGGTCGCCGTATCCGCCCCACCGTTTGGTCCCCCAGATCGAGCCGGGCGCCATGGCCACGAAGCCGTCGCCCACGCCCTTGGTGGCCAGCCACGCATACGCGGCGGCCCGATCGTCCTCGGTCAGTTCGAGGTGAATCCGGGCCTCGGCGTCCGGCGGTCCCTCCGCCAGCGCCAGGAGCCGTTCCGCCTCGTGTCCCTCCTTCGGGCGCGGCAGCTTCCGGGTGTACCAGAACGCCCCCGGCGCGCCGGCGAACCCGACTCGTTCGGGGATCCGGGCCCACCGGGCCAGGGCGGCCGAACGGACCGACTGATGGGGCAGGTAGGCGCGTTCGTATCCCGTGGCCCGCAACCGGTCCGCCGTTCGCTTCCAGCCCGCCCAGCCGCGGTCCCGGCCCTTCTTGTCGTAGCCGATGACCGTGCGAACGGCCGGATGGGTCTCGAGCAGGGCCTCGGCGGCGGGCGTCACGAGCACGTCCACCGGCCCGTGGCGGCTCGCGAGGACGTCGAGGAGGCCGGTCGTGAGGACGACGTCTCCCAGGAAGGCGGTCTGGATCACCAGCGTGCCGCCGGTGCCGAACGCGGCACTTCCCGGGGCCGTCACGGGCGGCGGGGCGCCTCAGTCACCGTCGACCTGAAGCACGGCGAGGAAGGCCTCCTGCGGGATCTCCACCTGGCCGACCTGCTTCATCCGCTTCTTGCCCTCTTTCTGCTTCTCGAGGAGCTTCCGCTTCCGGGTCACGTCGCCGCCGTAGCACTTGGCCAG
This sequence comes from Gemmatimonadales bacterium, assembly GCA_050183815.1. Classification (GTDB taxonomy): domain Bacteria; phylum Gemmatimonadota; class Gemmatimonadetes; order Gemmatimonadales; family GWC2-71-9; genus SHZU01. The sequence continues at coordinate 28,664 of JBFXAY010000024.1, forward strand.
CACGTCTTTCCGGAGGGCCGACACGGTGGTCCGGGCAATGATCTTCGAGCCGATGGCCGCCTGGATGGCCACGGCGAAGAGTTGCCGGGGAATCAGCTCCTTGAGCTTTTCCGCCACCTTGCGGCCCCAGTCGTACGCCTTCTCCTCGTGGATGATCACGCTGAACGCGTCGATGCCCTCGCCGTTGATCAGCATGTCGAGCTTGACCAGGTCGCTGGTGCGGTAGCCGGCCATCTCGTAGTCGAGCGATGCATAGCCCCGGGAGAGCGACTTGAGCCGGTCGTAGAAGTCGAGCACGATCTCGCCCAGCGGGAACTCCCACTGGAACTCGACCCGGGAGGGGTCGATGTAGTGCATGCCGTGGTACACGCCGCGCCGGTCCTGCCCGAGTTTCATGATCGGCCCGATGTACTCCGCCGGCGACACGATCCGGGCCTTCACGAACGGCTCTTCGATCCGGGCCCGCGCCCCGGGCTCGGGCAGGGTCGAGGGGTTCTCGACCACCACCAGCTCGCCGCTGGTGAGGTAGACGTGGTACTCGACCGTCGGAACGGTGGTGATCAGGTCGAGGTTGAATTCCCGTTCGAGCCGCTCCTGGACGATCTCCATGTGGAGCAGTCCGAGGAACCCGCATCGGAACCCGAAGCCCAGCGCCTGGGAGGACTCGGGTTCGTAATTGAGGCTCGCGTCGTTCACCTGGAGCCGCTCGAGCGCGTCGCGGAGATCCTCATACTGGTCGGTCGTGGTCGGGTACACGCCCGCGAACACCATCGACTTGACCTCCCGGTACCCGGGCAGGAGCTGCGTGGCGGCGTTGTCGTGATCGATGATCGTGTCGCCGACCCGGGCGTCCCGGACCCCCCGGATGCTGGCGACGACGTAACCGACCTCGCCGGCCTCGAGGGAATCGCAGGGATGCTGCCCCAGGGCGGGGAAGCCGACCTCGTCCACCTCGTAGACGTCGCCCGGGTGCGAGCCGAAGGCGATGCTCATTCCCTTCTTGAGGATCCCGTCCACCACCCGGACCGTCGGGACGGCGCCGCGGTACCGGTCGTAGTACGAGTCGAAGACCAGCGCCCGGAGCGGGGAGTCCGGCTTCCCCTTCGGTGCGGGGACGTGGGCGACGATCGCCTCGAGCAGGTCGGGGATGCCGGTGCCTTCCTTGGCCGACACGGCCAGGACCTGCTCCGCCGGGACGCCGAGGAGTTCGACCAGTTCTGCCCGCCGCCGGTCCGGCTCGGCGCCAGGGAGGTCGATCTTGTTGAGGACCGCCACGACCTCGAGCCCGGCCTCCATGGCCAGGAAGAGGTTCGACAGGGTCTGCGCCTGAATCCCCTGGGACGCGTCGACGACGAGGATCGCCCCCTCGCAGGCCGCCAGCGAGCGCGACACCTCGTACGTGAAGTCCACGTGGCCAGGCGTGTCGATCAGGTTGAGCTCGTATTCTTCGCCGTCCCGGGCCCGGTAGGTCATCCGGCAGGCGTTGAGCTTGATCGTGATGCCGCGCTCCCGCTCCAGGTCCATGCTGTCGAGGACCTGCTGCCGCATCTGCCGCTTTTCGAGGGTGCCCGTGGTCTCGATCAACCGGTCAGCCAGGGTCGACTTGCCGTGGTCGATGTGCGCCACGATGCAGAAATTCCGGATCCGTGCCTGCTTCATGGCCCGAATATAGCCGGGCGGTCACCCGGTTTCGCGGGGGGACTTACGCCCCCAAGTAGATTCCCGACATGCCATTAACGCGCTCCGGGTGGTCCCGGCACGACCTCGGCATGGTGGTCGTGTCGCTGATCTGGGGCGCGAACTTCACCGCCAACAAGTACGCCCTCGACACGATCCCCCCGATCGCGTTCGGCGCCGCCCGGTTCCTCCTGGCCAGCGCCTTGCTCTGGGTCATCGTCCGGTGGCGGGGCCGGCCGGAGACGGTCCCGCCCGCCACCTATCGCCGCCTCCTCCTGCTGGGACTGATCGGAAATACCGGCTACCAGATCCTGTTCATGGTGGGGCTGGTGTCCACTACCGCGGTGAACGCTTCGCTGATCATGGCGTCGATGCCGATCATGGTCGTGGTCCTCGGCGCCCTGTCCGGGATCGAGCGGGCGTCGGGGCGCCTCTGGGTGGGGATCGGCGTCGCGACGGTCGGCGTGGCCATCGTGATCGCCGCCCGGGGGCTCACGTTCTCCACCGAAAGCCTCCGGGGCGACGGGATGATCCTGGCGGCCACCGTTGCCTGGTCGGTCTTCACCTTGGGCATCCGGCGCTACGCGGTGGGCCTCGACCCGGTGCACGTCACGGCCATCACGACCTACGGCGGGACCCCGGGCCTCGTGCTGATGGGCTGGGGCGAACTGCGCCGCACTCCCTGGCTCACGCTGCCGGCCGGGGCGATCGGATCACTGCTTTACTCGACCGTCCTGTCGTCGGTGGTGGCCTACGTGCTCTGGAGCACGGCGGTCCAGGGGATCGGCGGGAACCGAACGGCCATCTACAACAGCCTGGTGCCGGTCGTCGCCGTGGCCGTGGCCTGGGTCATCCTGGGCGAGCAACTGCTCCCGGTTCAGTCGGCCGGGGCGATCCTGGTTCTGGCTGGGGTTTACCTCTCCCAGGGAACCGGCCGGCCCGCACCGATGGACCCGGCCCTGATGGCCGAATGAGCGCGGCCGCCCGCTCGGCGTTCTCCCGCTACGATGCGGGCCTGCTCGCCGTGTCGCTCATCTGGGGTGGGAACTACACCGTCAGCAAGATTGCGCTCGGGTACGTCTCGCCCGTGCTCTACGCGGCGATCCGATTCACGCTCAGCACCTTCCTGCTCTGGCTCGTCACCTGGCGCCTGGGCATCGCCCGCCCGCTGCCGCGGCGCGTGGCCCTCCGGCTGATGGGCTGGGGATTCGTCGGCTACACCCTCAACCAGCTCTTCTTCCTCTGGGGCCTCAAGCTGACCTCGGCGACTCACAGCGCGCTGATCTTCGGCAACCTGCCCGTCGCGGTGGCAGTGATCGGGATGTTCTCCGGGCTCGAGCGCCCCAGACCCCGGGTCTGGGCCGGCATCGTCCTCGGCACCATCGGCGTCTTGCTCGTGGTGGGCGGCAAGGGCATCGATTTCTCGGGCGCGATGCTGCGGGGCGAGCTGTTCAACGTTGTCGCCCTGTTGCTCTGGGCGGTGTTCACGGTCGGGATTCGCCAGGTGGCCCTGGGACTCAACTCCGCCCAGGTGAGTGCGTGGGCGCATCTCGGTGGCACCCCCGGCTTTCTGCTCATGGCTGCGCCGGAGCTCCTCCACCCGCCGGAGGGCCTCGGCCACACCGCGGTGTGGACCGGCGTCCTCTATTCGTCGGTCCTGTCCTCGGTGGTCGCTTCGATCCTGTGGACCCGGGGTCTCAAGGCGCTCGGCGGGAGCCGCACGGCGCTCTACAACTGCGTCACGCCGCTGGTCGCCGGGGCGGTGGCCTGGGTGGTGCTGGCCGAACGGCCGGTGGCCATCCAGATGGCGGGTGCCGCCCTGGTCGTCGTCGGCATCCTGGTGAGCCGCGAACCGATGCCCGCGGCGGCGCCGAAGGCCCAGGTGGAGATCTGAAGGGTCAGGCCCCCGCGGCCCTGACTTCCTCGAGCCGGGCCACCGCCCGCCGGAGGTGCGGAATCACGATCGACCCGCCGACGACGAGTCCGATCGAGAACACCTCGTGGATCTCCGCGTCGCTGGCGCCGGTTTCGACGCACTTGATCACATGGTAGGTGATGCAGTCGTCGCACCGGAGCACGAGGGAGGCGACGAGGCCGAGCATCTCCTTCGTTTTCCCATCGACGGCGCCGGCCTCGTAGGCCCGGGTATCGAGGTTGAAGAACCGGTTCGTGGTGAGGTTCCCGGCCGCGAAGATCTTCTCGTTCATCGCCGACCGGAACGCATTGAAGTCGGCAAGGCTGTCGTGGGAGTGGGCCATGGCAGTGGGTGCTGGGTCGGACCGAAAAGCCCTCGGCGGGCGGAGGCCGGCGAGGGCGGGCGACCCAAAGCTAACGGGTCGAGTCGGGCTGGGGCGGTCGGGCCTTGGACGGGGGCGGCGGGGGCGGCTTCCGACGGCGGAGCCGCGGTTCGGCGGCCGGGCCCTTGCCCGGCTTGGCCGTGGAGTCGGTCCGGGCCCGGGCCGGTCGTTCCTGCGCTTGCAGTGTCGTCGCCGACGCTACCGGAACCTCCCGGGGGGAGCGAGAACTCCCGAGTAGCGTGGCGAACAACACCGCAACGACTGCGCGCCTTCCCATCACCGGTCCCATCCTGCGAGTCCGTCCACGTTCCCCATTGCACGGGGCGTGCCGCCGGGTGGCCCGGCGCTAACCCCCTTTCGCGCGGTCACATAGCGGTTTTCGGTCCGGCGCGGGCCGGGCCGGAGTGTCCACGATTGAGGACACCGGTGTCCTCGCGTTGACTAATCCTCCCGATTCGCCGTACGTTGACGCCGCTATGAATCTGGCCAGCGCGCCGTGAAGACGACGACCCGGTCCCGCGAGCGGCTCGACCTCCTCGATCCGATGGAGGTGGCCCGGCTTGGCGGGATCGAAGTACTCACCGAGGGGATCGTCGAAGGATTCCTGACCGGGCTTCACCGATCCCCCAGGCGGGGGTTTTCGGTCGAGTTCGCGGAGCATCGCGCCTATCAGCCGGGCGACGAGCTCCGTTACGTCGACTGGAAGATCCTGGCCCGGAACGACCGTCTCTTCGTGAAACAGTTCGAGGAGGAGACCAACCTCCGGGCCATGGTGGTTCTCGACGCCAGCAAGTCGATGGGCTGGTCCGGCGATCCCGCCAGGCGGCTCACCAAACTCGAGTACGCCAAGCGCCTGGTGGCGGCGATGATGCTGGTCCTGCTCCGGCAGCGGGATGCCACCGGCCTGATCACCTTCGACGAAGAGGTCCGCTCGGTCACGCCGCCCCGGGCCCGCACCGCCCACTGGACCCAGCTGCTCGGGGTGATCCACCGGACCGAGGCGGGGCGGGCCACCGCCGCCGAGTCGGCGCTCCGCCGGGTCATGGACCAGCTCCGGCGCCGGGGCCTGGTCGTGTTCGTCTCGGACCTGTTGCTGGACCGCGAACTGGCCATCAAGGCGCTCCGGTTCCTCCGGCACCGGGGCCACCAGGTCCTCGTACTTCATGTCATGGACCCCTCGGAGCTGTCGTTGAGCGGACCGGCCGAAGCCCGGTTCGAGGACCCCGAAACCGGGCAGCACGTGACCATTCGGCCGTCCGACTGGGCCGGCGTGTACGCCGAGACGGTCGAGGGGGTCGTGCTCGACTGGCGGCTGGCCTGCCGGCGCCACGGGATCGCCTACGAGCGGGTCACGACCGATACGCCCTTCGGCCTGGCCCTCCGCCAGACGCTGGTCGGATCGGTCCACGTCGCCTGACATGACGTTCGCGGCTCCGTGGGTTCTGGCGGGCCTGGTCTTCGCCGCCGTTCCGATCATTCTCCACCTGCTGGCCCGCCGGGAACCCCCGACGGTCGTTTTTCCGGCCACCCGGTATCTCGCCGACGCCACCCGGCTCCACCAGCGGCGGCTGCGGCTCGAACACCTGCTCCTGCTCATCCTCCGGACGTTGCTGATAGTCGCCCTGGTGCTGGCGGCCGCCGGGCCGAGTTGGCCCACCGGCGGTCTCGGGGCCCATCCGCCGACCGCCGCCGTGATCGTGCTGGATAACTCGCTCTCGAGCGGCGCGATCCAGGCCGGGCAGCCGGTGCTCGAAACGCTCAAGGACGCGGCCCGCGCGGTCCTGGGCCGGGCCACCGCGGACGACCGGCTCTGGCTCCTGCACGCCGACGGGATTCCCCGGCCTGGCAGTGCCGCGGACCTGAGGGCCGTCGTGGATACCCTGACGCCGTCGAACCGTCGCCTCGACCTCGGCGCTGCGGTGACGGTGGCGGGCGACCTCCTCGCCACGGCCGAACGAACCGGCGAGGTGATCCTGATCTCCGATCTCCAGCGGACGGCGCTGGCCGGCGAACCGCGGGACGGAGCGATGAGCGTCATCCGGCCCGCCGGCCCGCCGCCGCCCAATGCCGGCATTGGGGAGCTCGCGGTCGGAAGCCAGCCCTGGGGGCCGGAAGGCGCGACCGTCACGATTGTCGTGACCGGCCAGCGCGAGGCGGCCCGGCCGGTGCTGGTCACCGGGGCGGACCGCCCGGCCCGCCAGCTGCTGGTGCCCGTCGGGGCCACCGGGAGCCAGAAACTCTCCGGCCTGCCGGCCGGGTGGCAGACCGTCACCGCCGCGCTCGATCCCGACGAACTGCGCGCCGACGACGCCCGGGTCGCCGTGGTCCGGGTGGCGCCGGCGGCGCGCGTCGCCTGGCCGGCGGGCGACCGCTACCTCGGCACGGCGGCGGAGGTGCTGGTCCAGAACGGCCGGATCGCGGCCGGGAACGAGGTGTCGCTCGGAGCGTTGGGCGGCGGGGCGTCGGTGGTGCTCCCGCCCGAGGATCCCGCCCGGCTCGGCGCCCTCAACCGGGCGCTCGCCGCCCGGGGATCGGCATGGCGCTTCGGCGACGTGTCGGTCACCGCGGCCACCACCGACAGCGGTCCCTGGCTCGGTCGCGAACGGCTGACCCGGCGCTACCGGCTCGAGTTCCAGGGCGGCGCACCGACCGACGTCCTGGTGACCGCGGGCGGCGAACCGTGGGTAGTGCGGAGCGGCCGGATCGTCCTGGTCGGGAGCCGGTTCGATCCGGAGTGGACCTCGCTGCCGCTGGCCGCGTCGTTCCTGCCGTTTCTCGACGCCCTCGTCAACCGGGCCGCCCGGGGCGAATTGATCCAGCTCGCTGGCGCCCCCGGCGACCGGCTCCTGGTGCCCGACCGGGTCACCGAGGTGCAGGCCGGCGAGCGGCGGTGGCGGATGGAGGGCGGCGCCGCCTTCGTGCCGGCGGAACTCGGGCCGCACTACCTCGTCGTCGAGCGGGACACGGTCGGCGCGCTCAGTGTCAATCCGGATCCCCGCGAGTCCGATCTGGCCCGCGCCGCGGACGACGAGATCCGGGCGCTCTGGCCGGGCGCCCGGTTCGGCACGCCCGACGAAGCCGCGACGCTGGCCTTTCGGGCCGGCGCCCGAAGCGATCTGCGGGGGCCGCTCCTCTGGGCCGCGTTGGTGCTCGGCCTCGCCGAGGTGGCGCTCGCCACCCGGCGCCGGCGCGCGTCCTGATGCTCACCCCGCTGCTCGACGCCTTCGCCCGGACGCGGTTTGCGGGCGACGTCAGCGCCGGCGCCCCGCGCCCGGGCGAGACCGTTCGCCTTGGCGGCCTGCCCGGATCGAGCGGGCCGGTGTTCGCCGCCTGGTACGGCCAGACCCACGCCAATCAACTCGTCACCATCGTGGCCCCGACGCCGGCCGAGGCGGAGCGGTGGTTCGCCGACCTCGGCCAGCTCACCGACCGGCCGGTCGGGCTCTACCCCCAGCGCGAGGCCCTCGGCGAGGAAGAGCACCACGTCGAGATCGCCGGCGAGCGGACCGAAACCATCCAGGCGCTCCTGGCCGGCGACCTCGGCTATCTGGTGACGACGGCCCGGGCCTCCGCCGAGCGGACGGCCGTGCCGGAGGCGCTCGCCACGATGCGGCTCGAGATCCGCCGGGCCGAGGCGCTCGATCTCGGTACGGTGACCGCCCAGCTCGAGGCCATGGGGTACGAGCGGGTGCCGACCGTCACCGAGGTCGCCCAGTTCAGCGTGCGGGGCGGAATCGTCGACCTGTATGGCTTCGGGATGGCGGCGCCCACCCGGTGCGAGTGGTGGGGGGACGTCGTCGAGAGCCTCCGGGCGTTCGATCTCACCACTCAGCGGAGCGGGCCGGAACTCGACGCCGTCACGGTGCTGCCGGTCCGGACGAGCTACCGGGCCGAGGCCGGGGGCGCCACGGTGCGGCGCTCGCTCCTCGAGCTCCTGCCGGCCGGCACCGTGCTCGTCGTCGAATCCCGCAGCGCCAATTTCGAGGAGGTCGATCGCGCCTGGCGCGAGGCGGCGCACCATCTCGACGTGGCCCGGCGCCTCGGCGAAGAGGTGCCGCGCCGGGAGGACCTCTTCGTCGAGCCGCCCGAATGGCAGCGGCTCGAGGAGCGATTTGCCCATTTTTCGCTCGGGGAGGAACCCGTCGACCTGCAGGCCGGGTTCCTCCCGCCGGAGAAGATCGACCGCGACATCCGGCGGCTCCGCACCCTCCTCGACGGCAACCTGCCGACCCTGATTCTCTGCGACAACGAGGGCCAGCTCGAGCGCCTCACGGAGTTGCTCGAGGAGGGCGGCCGGCCGTCCGGAGCCACGCTCGCGGTGGGGGCCCTCGATGGCGGCTTCGTGATGCCGACGTTGCGGGTGATGACGGACCACGAGGTGTTCCGCCGGGCCCGCCGGCTCCGCCGCCCGCGCCGGTACCGCCAGGCGGCGCCGACGCTCGCCGCCGGTACCCTGACCAACGGCGACTACGTCGTCCACCTCGATCACGGGATCGGGATCTACCGGGGCATCGCGTCGATCGAGGTGGAGGGCGGGCTGATCGAGGTGGCGGTCGTCGAGTACCAGGGCGGCGACCGGCTCCACGTGCCGCTCTACCGGCTCGACCAGCTCGAACGCTACCGGAGTGCCGCCGACGACGGCGACCAGCCGCCGCCCAAGATCCACAAGCTGGGCAGTTCCTCCTGGAAGAAGGTCCGCGAGAAGACTCGCGAGGCGATCCAGCAGATGGCGGCCGAATTGCTCGAGCTCTACGCCCGCCGCCAGGTCAGCGCCGGCTTTGCCTTTCCGCCCGACACCAAATGGCAGCGGGAACTCGAGTCGAGCTTCCTCTACGAGGACACGCCCGATCAGCGGCGCGCCACCGACGAGGTCAAGCGCGACCTCGAGCGGCCGGTGCCGATGGACCGGCTCCTCGTCGGCGACGTCGGGTACGGGAAGACCGAGATCGCGGTGCGGGCCGCGTTCAAGGCGGTCCAGGGCGGCAAGCAGGTGGCGGTGCTTGTGCCGACGACGGTCCTCGCCGAGCAGCATGGGCGGACCTTCACCGAGCGGCTGGCGGACTTCCCGGTCCGGGTCGAGGTCCTGTCGCGGTTCCGCTCGGGGAAGGAACTCAAGGCCGTGCTGGCCGAAGCGGCGGCCGGCACGATCGACATCGCGATCGGGACCCACCGGATTCTCTCCCCCGACGTGAGCTTCAAGGACCTCGGCCTGCTCGTGATCGACGAAGAGCACCGGTTCGGCGTCAAGCACAAGGAGCAGCTCAAGGCGCTCAAGCTCGCGGTGGATGTGCTCACGCTCACGGCCACCCCGATTCCCCGGACCCTGCACATGTCGCTGGCGGGGATCCGGGATCTGAGTCTGATCGAGACCGCCCCGCGGGACCGCTCGCCGATCCTCACGTTCGTCGAGCCGTGGGACGACGCGCTCCTCGAGGAGGCCTTTGCCCGGGAACTCGACCGGGGCGGCCAGGTGTTCGTGGTCCACAACCGGATCGACACCATCGATACCATCGCGGCCCGGGTCCAGTCACTCGCCCCGCGGGCCCGGATCGGCGTCGGTCACGGGCAGATGACCGCGGATGCGCTCGAAGCGGTGATGCGGAAGTTCGTGTCGGGGGCAATCGACATCCTGGTGTCCACGATGATCGTGGAGAGCGGTATCGACGTACCCAATGCCAACACCATGGTGGTCCACGACGCCCACCGGTTCGGGCTGGCGCAGCTCTACCAGCTGCGTGGCCGGGTGGGACGGAGCCACCGGAGGGCCTACTGCTACCTGCTCACCCCCGACCTGATCGACCCGGAGGCCGAGGACCGGCTCAAGGTGCTCGAACACCACACCGAGCTTGGCGCGGGCTACCGGATTGCCCTCAAGGACCTGGAGATCCGCGGCGCCGGGAACCTGCTCGGCAGCGAGCAGTCGGGGCATGCGCACGCCGTCGGCTTCGATCTGTACCTCCGGTGGCTCGAGGAGACGGTCAAGGCGCTCCGGAACGACGCCGGCCGGGTCGAGGCGCCGGCGCCGCCGGAGGTCGTCTTCGACCGGCCGGCTCAGCTTCCGGACGAGTACGTCGCGGACGACGACACCAAGCTCGACGTCTACCGCCGACTGGCGCGCGCGGTCGATCCTGGCGAAATTGATGAGCTTCGCCAGGAGCTTCGGGAAAGGTTCGGGCCATTGCCCGACCCGGCCGAGCATCTGCTGGACCTGACGCGGCTTCGGGTCATCGGGGCCGGGCTGGGCATCCAGCACATCCTGGTTCGGGGCGAGGAGGCCCGGGTGAGTTTCCGGACCGGCACCACGCCGCGGATGGCGAAGCTCACCGCCGCCCTCGATCACGTGCAGCTGTCGGCCGACGTGCGCCGGACCGTGCCGTTGTCGTTGCGTCTGGTGCGGCTCGGGGGCGAGGGCATCATCCCCGCGCTGGTGCGCGCGTTGCGGCAGGTGGGCGCCTCGAAATGATTTGCGACCGCGCCGGTTGGCCGGTCATCCAATGAACAGGAACGGAGTCGACATGCGGCGTTTGGCGTTCGGGTTACTGGTCGGTGCGGTCGCGCTCGGCGGCTGCGAGCAGTTCGGGGCGAAGTCCGACGTGGCGGCGCTGGTCGGCTCGCACGAGCTCAGCGCCGAGCGGGTTGCCACGATCATGGCGAAGTCCGGAGGCGGGCCCACGGTGCAGGCGGCCGAGTTCATCGCCAACCTGTGGCTCGATTACTCGCTGATGGCGCGGGCCTGGGCCGAGAACAAGATCCCGCGGGACAGCGCGGGCATCGAGGAGGTGCTCTGGCCCACGATGGCCACGATCAAGGTGAACATGTGGCGGGACACGGTCCGGGCGCATTCGTTCGCCGTGACGCCGGCCGCCGTCGACAGCGCCTATGACTCGGACAACCGGATCTTCCAGCACATCATCGTGATTCCCGCCGGGACCACGCCGGCCGACACCCAGGCCGCCCGGCGGAAGATCACCGACGTCCTGGCCCGGGCCCGGGCCGGTGCCGACTTCGGGGACCTGGCGAAGCAGAACAGCGCGGACGGCAGCAAGGACGACCAGGGCTACCTGCCGTACGGTCCCCGCGGCCAGTTCGTGCCCGAGTTCGACAACGTGGCCTGGAGCCTTCAGCCGGGGCAGCTCTCTGATGTGGTCCAGAGCTCCTTCGGTTTTCACGTCATCCGGCGGCCGCCGCTCACCGAGGCGCGCCAGCGGGTCGAGGCCGGCCTCCAGAGCGTCGGGGCGCAGCACGCCGATTCGCTGTACATCGAGCGGCTCGCCGAAGCGGCCAATCTCGAGGTGGCAGGGGGTGCCGCGGCCGCGATGAAGTCGGCAGCGCTCAACCCCGAGGACGCCCGGCATTCGAGCCGGACGCTGGTCAGCCTGAAGGGCGGCAACGTCACCATGGCGGACTTCGTCCGCTGGACGGCGATGTTCCCGCTCCAGGGCAAGATGCAGATCCGGAACGCCAACGACACCCTGCTCACCGGCTTTGCCCGGGAACTCGGCCTTCGCACCCTGCTCCTCCGCCAGGCGGACTCGGCCGGGATCAAGGTCGAGGGGCAGATGATGCAGTTTGCCCGGATGCGGTACGACCAGGCGGTCGGCCAGCTGGGGAGCCAGCTCGGGCTCGACGTGCCGGAGTTGTCGGACAGCTCGAAGCTCGCCATGCCGGACAAGCTCAAGCTCGCCTCCGAGAAGGTGGAGACCTTCTTCGAGCAGTTGCTCGAAGGGCGGGCCCAGATGGTCGTGATGCCGCCGGAGCTCGGTGATTACCTGCGGGCTCAGGGCGGCGGCCGGGTCAACGCGGCCGGCGTGAGCCGGGCGGTGGAACTGGCCCGGGTGCAGTTCAGCAAGGATTCGGCGGCGGCCTCCCAGCAGGGAGCGCCCGGCGCCGTGCGGGAGGCGCCCGGCGGACCGCCGGTCGGCGGGGCACCCGCCCCGGCCACGCCGGACTCGGGCGGCTCGAACTAAGACGGAGGCAGTGTCTTGATGCGGGGAGCGATGCAGTTGCTGGTCGTGGCGGCGGTGCTGGGCCTTCGGCCCGGCGCCGCCGTTGCGCAACAGGAAGCCGACAGCTCCAACACCATCGACCGGATCGTGGCGGTGGTCGGGAGCCGCGCCATCCTGGCGAGCGAGGTGCTGGAACGGTTCCAGGTCGAGCTTGGCGGGCGGACTCCGCCTACGGATCAGAAGGTCCTCAAGCAGATGCAGGGCACCATCCTCAAGAGCCTGGTGGACGAGGAACTGGTGGTCCAGGCGGCCCAGAAGGACACGCTGATCAAGGTGACCGACGAGGAAGTGACCCGGTCGGTGGACGAACTCTATCGCAACGTCAGAAGCCGGCTCGGGTCGGACGAGGCGTTCCGGAAGCAGCTCGACGAGACCGGGTTCCAGACGCTCGAGGAGTGGCGGAGTTTCACCGCCGATCAACAGCGGCGCCGCTTCCTCCGGGACCGTTTCTGGCAGCTGCTGCAGCAGCAACAGAAGGTGAAGGATCTGCCGCCCACCGATGCGGAGGTGCGGGACTACTTCGACCAGAACCGCGGATCGCTGCCGCCGCGGTCCGAGGCATTGTCGTTCGATCAGATCGTCGTCACCCCGACGCCCTCGGCCGCCGCCAAGGCGGAAGCGCTCCGGGTGATCGACTCGATCCTGGTGGAGCTCCGCAACGGGGCCGATTTCGCGGCGGCCGCGCGACGGTACTCGATGGACCCCGGCTCGCGCGAGGCGGGCGGGTCGCTCAACTGGATCCGTCGCGGCCAGGGCCTCGATCCGAAGTTCGAGGCGGTGGCGTTTTCGCTCCGGGTGGGGCAGGTGTCCGATCCGGTCGAGACCGCGTTCGGATACCACCTGATCCAGGTCGAGCGGGCCCAGCCGGCGGAGGTGAGCGTTCGTCACATCCTGATCATGCCGGTGATCGACTCGATCCAGGCGGACAGCGCCCGGCTCAAGGCGGAGGAGGTCTATCGCGTCCTCAAGGCCGGGGCGTCCTTCGACAGCCTGCAGCGGATCTACCACGACAAGGGCCAGGAGCGGGGCGCCGAGCAGTTTCCGCTCGATCAGCTCACCCAGCGGGCGCCCCAGTATGCCGATCTGCTGCGGGGCCTCACGGAAGGCGAGATCGCGCCGCTGCTCAAGCTCGACGCTCCGGAGCCGAACCGGGCCAGTTGGGCGATCGTGCGCCTGACCAAGCGGATTCCCGCCGGCGAGGTCCGGTTCGAGGACGTCCGGGACCAGATCCGGACCCAGCTGTCGCAGATTCTTGGCCGGCAGAAGTACCTCGACCGGCTTCGCCAGGCCACCTTCGTGGAGATCCGGCAGACGTGAGCCGCCGGCCGCGTCTGGCCGTCACGTTAGGCGATCCCCGCGGGATCGGTCCCGAAATCGCGGCGAAGGCCCTGGCCGCGCCGCTGGCCGCCGACCTGGTCGTCATCGGAGCCGATGACCAGGTCGTCGCGTTTCCGGGAGCCGAGGTCGTCGGGCTGGGTGCCTGGCGGGGCGGATCGGGCGCGCGGCCGGAGGACCGGCCCCGGGTGGCCCGGGCGGGGCGGATCGCGGGCCAGTCGATCGAGCGGGCGGTGGCGCTCGCGCTGGCCGGCGAGGTGGACGGGATCGTAACGGCCCCGATCGAGAAGCACGCGCTCCACGTAGCGGGATTCCGCTATCCCGGGCACACCGAGTGGCTGGCTCACCTCGCGGGCGACGTGGACGTCGCGATGATGCTCGCCGCCGACCGGCTCCGCGTGGTGCTCGTGACCACCCACGTGGCCTTGCGCGACGTGCCGGCGCTCCTGACCACCGACCGGATCGTTCGAACCGGGCGGGTCACGGCCCGCGCGCTCCGGGAGTGGTTCGGGATCGAGTCGCCCCGGCTCGCCCTCTGCGCGCTCAACCCCCATGCCGGCGAGCAGGGCCTGTTCGGCGACGAGGAAGCCCGGATTTTCGAACCCGCCGCCCGGACCCTCGGGGCTGCCGGGCCGGTGCCGGCCGACACCGTGTTCGTCCGGGCCATGCGCGGCGAGTTCGACGCCGTGCTGGCGCCGTATCACGATGTCGGGATGACGGCGATCAAGGTGGCGGCGTTCGGGCGGGGCGTGAACGTGACGCTCGGGCTGCCGTTTCCGCGGACCTCGCCGGACCACGGGACCGCGTTCGACATCGCGGGCCAGGACCGGGCGGACGCCGGCAGCATGCGGGAGGCGCTGGAACTGGCGGTGACGCTGGCCGGGCGCCGGATGGGCGCACCGGCCTAACTCGCCGGGGTCTGGACCCCGCGATCCACGAGCCGCACGGTCTTCACCCGGCGTCCTTCCATCGCCACGATCTCGAACGTCATGCCGCCGACCTGGATCCGATCGCCCGCCTGGGGGAGCCGGCCCAGCTGGCCGAAGAGGAGGCCGCCCAGGGTGGTGTAGTCGGCGTCATCGAGTTCGGCCTCGTACTCGGCGTTGAAGTCGCTGATCGTGAGGGAGCCGTCGATCAGGGGGGCGCCCTCGCCGGCGGCGTGGGGTTCGACCGGGTCGTGTTCGTCGAAGATCTCGCCGACGATTTCCTCCAGCAGATCCTCCATCGTGACCAGGCCGGCCGTCCCGCCGTATTCGTCGATGACGATCGCCATGTGGACCTTGAGCCGCTTCATGTCGGCGAGGACGTCCTCGACTTCGCGGGTGCCGGGCACGAGGTGCGGCGGCCGGGCGATCGACCGGATGGAGGCGCCCGGGTTCCGGCGAAGGGTGCGGAGGATGTCCTTGGCGTGGACGATACCGACGATGTCGTCGAGCGAGTCCAGGTGGACCGGGTAGCGGGACCGGCCCGCCTCGGCGACGATGTCGGCGGCCTGGTCAACCGTCAGACCGGCTTCCAGGGCGACGATCTCCGTTCGCGGCGTCATCACGTCCTGGGCGGTCTTCTCGGTGAACTCGAAGACCCCTTCGAGGAGTCTCGCGTCCTCTTCCTGGAGCCGGCCGCCGACTTCGCTCTGTTCCACCAGCATCCGGATTTCCTCGGGGCTGTGAACCCGTTCGTGCTCGCCGGGGGCCTTGATCTTGAGCAGGCGGAGGAGGGCGTTGGCGGAGCCGTTGAGGAGCTTGATCGGCCAGGTCATGACCCAGGCGAACGCCATGAGCGGCGGGGCCGTCCAGCGGCTCACGTCCTCCGGATAGAGGAGTGCGAGCGCCTTGGGCATCAGCTCGCCGAGGACGATGTGGAGGACCGAGATGATCGAGAACGCCACCGCGACGGCGATGGAGTGCGCTGCCACGGGGCGGGCCGCGTCGGGCAGGAAGGAGAACAGGCCCTCGAAGAGGTGGGCCAGGGCTGGCTCGCCGATCCAGCCCAAACCGAGGGAGGACAAGGTGATGCCCAGCTGGGTGGCGGAGATGTAGCGGTCGAGCGATTGAATGGCCCGATGGGCCAGGGTAGCTTTGCGGTCGCCGGCGCGGCTCATCTCCTCGAGGCGGGTCTTTCGGGCCCCGACGAGGGCAAACTCCGCCGCGACGAAGAACGCGTTGGCCAGAACCAGCGCTACGACGCCCAGCAGGCCGGAAATGATGGAAGCGGAGTCCAAAGTCGCCATGCCCCAGAACGTTAGTCACGGGGCGCCTTCCGAGCGAGAGGCCATCTCCCGGAAGCTGATCGTGGTCCTGGTCCTCACCACCATTTTCATGGTGATCGAGGCCGTGGCCGGCTGGGTGAGCGGGGCCCTGGCCCTGCTGGCCGACGCCGGCCACATGCTGATCGATGTCGGCGCGCTCGGGCTCTCGACCTTCACCGCGTGGCTGGCCCGGCGGCCGGCCTCCCCCACCAAGACGTTTGGGTACCTCCGGCTCGAGATCTTCGCGGCCGTGGTCAACGGGGCCGCCCTCATCGGGATCTCGGTGGCGGTCGTCAAGGAGGCCATCGAGCGCCTGGGGGATCCCCAGCCGATCCGGGTGGACATCTTCCTGGCGGCCGCGGCGGCCGGTCTTCTGATCAATCTGCTCAGCCTCAAGGTGCTGCACGATGTCCGGCACGGCGGGCTCAACGTCCGGGGTGCCTATCTCCATGTCCTGAGCGACGCCCTCGGCTCGGTCGGTGCGCTGCTCGCGGCGATCGTCGTGCAGTTCACGGGCTGGACGCTGGCCGACCCGATCGTCTCGATCCTGCTCTCGGTCCTGATCCTGGGCGGGGCGTGGCACCTGCTTCGGGAATCGACCGACGTGCTGCTCGAGGCAGCGCCACCGCATGTGCCGCTCGAGGAGGTCCGGACCCGGCTCCTGTCGGTCGGAGGGGTCGAGGACGTTCACGATCTGCATGTCTGGACCGTCACCAGCGGCGTGGTGGCCATGAGCGGCCACGCGGTGGTCCCCGACCTCGCGGCCCACCCGGCGGCCCTCAAGCGGATGCTGGACGAGCTCGAGGGGCTCGGCATCCAGCACTCCACGCTCCAGCTCGAGGTCGAGGACCACTGCGAGGGCCTCGACTGCCTCCGCCGCGAGGCCGCCGGCAACGGGGCCCACGGCCATGCCCACAGCCATGGTCCCGGCCACGCCCATTCCCACGGACCCGGGCATCGGCACTGAGCCGGGGGCGGATTCCAGCCGATAATCCCAGCATCGAAAACCGGCCCCCGGATCGGGGCCGGCGAGGGTGGGTTCCGGCGGCTTGCGCCCTCCTCTCCCGACGCCTATATATGGCCCGCCGAAGGGGGCGGTAAAGCTGTGCAGATTCGTAACATTGCCATCATCGCGCACGTCGACCACGGGAAGACGACGCTGGTAGACCAGATGCTCCGGCAGGCCGGAGTCTTTCGGGAAAACCAGCACGTCGAAGAGCGCGTCATGGACTCCAATCCGCTGGAGCGGGAGCGCGGGATCACGATCCTCGCGAAGAACACCGCCGTCCGGTGGGGCGATACCAAGATCAACATCGTGGACACCCCCGGCCATGCCGACTTCGGCGGCGAGGTCGAGCGGATCCTCCGGATGGTGGACGGCGTCCTGATCCTGGTCGATGCGGCCGAGGGTCCGATGCCCCAGACCCGGTTCGTGACCCGCAAGGCGCTCGCCCTCGGGCTGCAGCCGATCGTGGCGATCAACAAGATCGACCGGGCGGACGCCGAGCCCTTCCGGGTGCACGATGAGGTGCTCGGGCTCTTCATCGATCTCGAGGCCTCGCACGAGCAGCTCGAGGCGCCGTTCCTCTACACCTCGAGCCGTCACGGGACCGCCACCGTCGAGCTGGAGCAGCCCGGCACCGACCTGACGCCGCTCTTCGAGACGATCGTCAAGCATGTGCCGGCGCCGCGGGGACAGACGGACGGCCCGTTCCAGATGCTGATCTCGACCCTCGACTACTCCTCGTTCCTCGGCCGGCTCGGCATCGGCCGGATCGAGCGGGGCACCGTCCACGTCGGCGATCCGGTGGCGCTGCTGCCGCTGGGCGTCCCGGGGATGGTCACCGACGGCACCATTGAACGGAGCCGGATCACCAAGCTCTATGCGTTCGACGGCCTGGCCCGGGTCGAGGTGCAATCCGCCTCGGCGGGCGACATCGTGGTGGTGAGCGGCTTCGAGGGCATCGAAATCGGCAAGACGCTCACCGACGTCGATCATCCCGAGCGGCTCGAGGGCATCGCCGTCGAGGAGCCGACGATCTCGGTGGACTTCTCTCTCAACACGTCACCGTTTTCGGGGCGGGAGGGCAAGTTCGTCACCAGCCGCCAGGTCCGGGACCGGCTCTTCAAGGAGCTCGAGCGAAACGTAGCGCTCAAGGTGGAGGAGACCGACAGCCCCGAAACGCTCGCCGTGAGCGGCCGGGGCGAGCTGCACCTCGGCATCCTGATGGAGACGATGCGGCGCGAAGGCTACGAGTTCCAGGTCTCGCGGCCGAGGGTCATCACCCGCGAAGGGCCGGGCGGCGAGCGGCTCGAGCCCTATGAGGAGCTGGTCGTCGACGTTTCGGATGCCTTCATGGGCGCCGTCATGGAAAAGCTTGGCCCCCGCCGGGCCGAGATGACCGAAATGAAGAACCCGGGGCAGGGGATGGTCCGGCTGGTGTTCAAGATTCCGGCCCGGGGACTCTTCGGCTACCGTTCCGAATTCCTGACCGACACCCGGGGTACCGGGACGCTGCATCACCGCTACCTGGAGTACGGCGAGTGGGCCGGCCCCCTGGCCGGGCGGAAGCGGGGCGTGCTGGTCGCCGACCGGGAAGGGACGGCGGTGGCGTTCGCGCTGGGGAATCTCCAGGAGCGGGCTCAGCTCTTCGTCGCGCCGGGGGCGGAAGCCTACGAGGGGATGATCGTCGGGGAGAATTCCCGGCCCGAGGACATGGACGTGAACGTCGCGAAGGAAAAGAAGCTCACGAACATGCGGACCACGGCGTCGGACGAGAACGTGCTGCTCGAGCCGCCCCGGGAAATCACGCTGGAATACGCCCTCGAGTACATCGAGGACGACGAGTTGATCGAAGTCACGCCGAAGACCATCCGGCTTCGGAAGCGGGTGCTGTCCCAGACGGATCGGAAGCGGGCGGCTCGGGCGGCGGCCCGGGTTGCCAACGCGACCGGTTGAAGTATCGTTTCACCCTTACTCGAGGAAGGATGGAGTTCTCATGTCGGCCCTGGTGGCGTCCGTGGAGGAAGTGGAGCTGCGTCGGAAGTTCGACGACGACGAGGAAGAGTTCGAAGACGGCTTCAGCTTCGACGATGACGACGACGAGGAAGATGAGGACGGGGAGTTCGACGAGGACGACGAGTTCGATGACGACGAGGATTCGGAAGAAGACCTCGACGGCTTTGAAGTAGAAGAAGAGGAGTAAGGGGGCGGCTTGGGCCGAGCGGTTCGGTTGTCGGGGCGTGGAGGGCGTTCCGGCGGCTGGCACGGCTCGACCAGGGTTGCCCGGATGCGCCGGACCGGCTAACCTTTCCGCCCCGACGGATCCGATCCAGCGGGTCGTAAGGGCCTGTAGCTCAGGTGGTTAGAGCGCACGCCTGATAAGCGTGAGGTCGGTAGTTCAACTCTACCCAGGCCCATTGTTGCAAGTTGTTAGGCCGTCTCGACTTTGATCGAGGCGGCTTTTTCTTGGCCGGGTCTATGGTGTCGATTCGTGGTGTCGATTCGGCGGCTCAGACTGCAAGCGCCGTGGTGTTGCGGCGAGCTGCGAGCGCCAGAAGCTGGCTCTCGTGGTCCGCTCCCTGGTAGCAGCGAGTGACCACTTGGGCGCTTTTCCAGCCGCCCAGATCGACCAGGTCGCGAAGCGGAGCCTGGCGTAGCTCGGTCGCGAACTTCCGCCGGAGGCTGTGCCAGCCCAACCCGGGCCGCTTCGGGACTCCAGCGCGATCCTGGAGCCTTCGCCACCAGGTTCGAGCGAGATGCCTCGACACTGGCACCTCGGGTGCTTCCGGTGAAGGGAAAACCCAACCGTCACCGATCCTGGCTTGAAGCTTTCGGTAGGCTCGAAGAGCATCGGCAGCCGTGCTCGTAAGCGGTGTCGAGTGTTCATGACCGACTTTGTCATTCTCGCCGCGCCAACGAACCATCGAGCGGTCGAGGTCGATGTCGGACCAGCGAACCCGAAGGATCGAACCGATCCGATGGCCGGTCTCATGCGCGAGCACGATAGCCAACTCGTACTCAGCGCCCAGCTCCTTTGCGGCGTCTCGCATCGCGGTGTAATGATCGTGCGGAAGAACCGGCCGACTCACCGGGCCTTCCTTCGGGTACGGCATTCCCTTGAACGGGTTCTTCTCCAACAGGTAGCGCCCGGTCCCATCGCCGGCGTAGACCGCCCAATTCAGAACCGCTTGGAGGAACTTCAGATTCTGGATGATGACCCGATTTCCGATCGGACGGCCTTTCGATTTCTTGCCTGGTCGTCGATCGCCCCGTTGGCGCCGCCATTGAATGAAGCCGTCCCATTCACGCCGCGTTAGGTCCCCAACGATCTTGCTCGACCCCCAGCATTCCAGGAACAAGGCCACTGCCCGCCGATCGTGCGATTGGCTGCTTCCGGACTTCTGTGGTGTGACCTCACGTACGTAGATGTCAAAGAGCGTTTGGAGCGTCGCCGGGGCTCTTGAAACAAACTCCTCGTTCCGCAACCCGACCGAGACTTCCTCGGCCTTTGCTTTGGCGCGCTCTCGGTCGCGATGCCCCAATGCGATCCGCTGGCGCCTATCCTCGGCGTAGTGCTCCAGGAACAGGAGGCCGGTGACCGGATGCTCGAACACCCGCACCCGGTTCCGGCCTCGCTCACCGGTGGAATAGCTCCACCGTTTGGTTGCGTGGCTCATCGTGGCGCCTCTTCCCCTCTGGCGACGATGGCCCGCGCAACCTGCCCAGGCCCTACGCCGAGAAGGTGCACCTTCGGCCGGGCCGAGCGCAAGGGTGGCGGCTTCTTGGGTAGATCGGACCTTCTGATCCGGGGCGCGTGAGGCCTCCCTGCGTTCGAGATGCGGCCTTCCCGAAGGAGCCTGGCGAGGTGATTGGCCGAATAACCGGTCTCGCCCGCTGCCTCAGCGAGCGACAGTATCTCTTCGGCTTCGGCGATCGTTGCGTTCTCTACTTCGTCGAGGAGTTGGCCGATTAGCTTGCCGCCGTCGGCCAGCACGCCGAGTCGTTCAAATCGAAGCTGTTCGGCGCGCCACCTCGCAACCACGTCACGTAGTGTCATTTGACAGCCCCACCAAGTCCGCCGAGGTGTCGGCGAAGTGGAACACCTCGAAGTCGTCGAGATCCTGCCCGACAGTTGCCTTGAGAAGACGAGCGGCCGCTTGGTAGCCGCCTACCTCGACGGCTTCCAGTGCAGCCAGGTCCAGGCCCTTCCGCCGCCGAATCCGACCCCAGAGTGCGTGTGAGAGTCGAGCGATCGACTTCAGCTCCCCATCCTCTTCGGCCAGCTCGGCGGCCGGCGGCGCCGGTAGTGCTCGGACTTTCTTCTCAAACCCCTTCGCCCAGGTCATTTGGCGCCGGCCGGGCATTGTCCGTTCCCATTCACCCCAGAGCGCGAAGTCCCTCGGGTCACCGTAGGCCATTGCATCATGGAGGACCTGAAAAGGTGACCGGTTCGCTCTTCGCCCTAGCTTGGTGTGCCAGCATGTCAGCTCAGCCGCCGCTGACACCTTGGCGACGTACCCGCCGATTCCGGTGTCGTCCACGGCCTTCAATGGGCAGTTCTTGGGGTCTGGTACGTCGAACCCCCGACGGGCAAGCGTTCGACTGAATCGTTCAAATAGTTCGAGGTGTAGGGCCTGTAGCTGCTCGGGTGAGAGCGGTGCTTTGGTGAAGAACAGGACGTGCAGATGAGGATGCCAACCGTTCGGCCCTACGGTGGCTTCGAGAACACGGACGTGTCCCTCAACGCCGAACTTGCGCTCGATTCGGTGCCAGGCCCGCCCCGCAAGGACTCCTCGGAAGGCTCGAGTCACCGCTGAAACGGTGGACTCAAGGGGATCGCCGATTCGGTGAGGCATGGTGAACGTCTGGAAGCAGAGGCCACCTCGGGCAAATACCCAGCGACCGAGGAGATCGGTGAGGTTCCTGGCCCGCTTCCGTGCGATTCGGTCGCTACAAACGGGGCAGAGCCATAGGCTATTGCAGGCCATGACCCCGCTGTACCGAGCCTGGCCCGAGCTGGATTGGACCAGATGCACGGTGGAAACGTGGTCAACGGCGACGTGACCACACTTGGTGCAGCGATTTACCTTGGTGATTCCCCGAAGGAAATCGCGGAGCTGGTGGAGCTTCCGTCGCCCCGCCCCGGAAACCTTCTGCGTCTCAGTATCAAGAGGGGCAGGGTCCGCATTGGAGCCGGTGCCTAACGCCTTCGCGGTTGTCATCATGGCTACCCTTTCACCGGCGATCCGTCGGCGGCAGGCAAGGCATGGGCAACGTCGAGGCGTCTTGTGCGGGTCCGAACCCGTTGATAGGATTCGGGCGCCTCAAGGCCACCGTGCCTTGCGGTTCAGTTGGAAGCGCGCGCCGAGGGTGGCAGCCCGATGACGCGCGCGTTTCTTTTCCGGCTCAGGCGTAGCGGGGGGCTCCGCCCCCCGAACCCCCCGGGCGACTTTGATTGGGGCGGCGCCCGGAGGTAGTCCAACCCCCCGGGACGCCCCTGGCAGACCGATGCTCCGGTATGCCGCCCATGCAGCTCAGGAGTCGCCAGAAACCTGGCTGCACGCCTCGTTTTCCTCGAATTCAGCCGATGCGCCGATTTCCTAGGTTTGCCTAGTCATCGTCCCGGCTTCCCCAACCCTGGCGAATCCGCTTGACCTCCTCCTCGGTCTTGCGGCGCGACTCCTCCCGTTGTCTCTCGGCGTGTCGATTCACGAGACCGAGCACGAATTGCTGGACGATGTGTCGTTGCTCGAACTCGGTGAGCCACGGTGGCACTCGTTCCGTCGTCACGAACTGATCGAGCTTGCGAACGACGGTCGGCTCAATGGTGAAGTCCAGGCACCATTGCTTGCCGTATCGCTTGAGCTTGCGAAGTCGCTCGGCCTCCTCCGCGTCGGCCTGAGCCTCGGCCGCTCGGCGACCGGCTTCGGCTTCGATGCGGCCGCGTTCGTGCTGTATCTGCTCGATCTCCAGGTCAGCCTTGAACTCGGCTCGCCGCTGCTCCCACGGGGGCAATTCTTGCCAGGCTGGTCGTCTCGGTTCCGGTGCTCGGGCCGGCGGCGGACTCGCGGGCTCGTCGTCCGGTTCATCCGAGTCCCGCGGCGCGCGCTTTCGCGGAGCGACGGCGCCGAGCCCTCGAAGGGCTGAAATATCCTCGGCGCGCACCTGCATCTGGCCCCCCGGCGTCCGGAATGCCGGTAGACGACCTTCCTCGACGTAGCGCCGGACGGTGTCGACGGAGACCCCGAGCTGGCGCGCCGCTTCGCCGAGACGGAGGAACGTGCTCACGGCACTGCGCTCACGGGTTGCCCTTCTCGATCTCGCGAAGAGCCCGCCAACATCGCTCGATCGCGGTACGGAGTTGCTGGCGACCGGCTGGTTCGAGGAGGCCGAAGTCGAGCAGGTTCGACAACACCTGAATGGCGTTGCGGACATGCTCCCGAGCGGTCTCTTCCTTGGCGCGGGGGTTCATTAGTGCGGCCAGTACCCGGCGAGTCTGCACTTTCACTCGTCCGCTCCATCGTCTTCCATCGAGTTGTCGTCGTCTCCGGGATCGTCGAGGTCCATTGGGCCCTCGTCGCCCTCCCCGTCGTCCTCCAGCACCTCCACGTCGTCTTCCGGGTCGTCCTCGCCGTCGTCATCGGCATCGGCGAGGAAGTCCCGCAGTTCGTCGTGAAGCTCCTCCAGCTTGCTGAGGAGCACCGCATTCTCAGCGGCCAGCTCCCGGCGGGTGCGTCGTGACATGCTTGCCTCTCCCTTCGTTGGTTCCTGAAAAGAACGAGGCCCCGAACTTGAACGTCCGGGGCCATCGATCTAATCCCTCCCAGTGGCGCGAGAACCTTTAGGGCAGTTTCATGGCGCCGTCGAGGCGTTTTCTCGCGTTGCACAAATGAACGTGGACGGTCTTCGGGTTCATCCCGCTCCTCCGTGCCCAGTCTGCCAAAGTATCGCCGGGCTCCATCACAAGGACCGCCGCGACCACGGCCTCTTGCATTGGAGTCAAATTGGCCCGGGTCAAGAGGGTACGGCCGAATCGGGCGGCCAAAACTTCTTGAATCGTCCCTTTTGGCGCTTGGGAAAGACTGGCCTCGACGCGAAGTGCCGGGTCGGCCGCTCGGGCCCTGTCGAGAACAACATGACTTCCCGTGAGCTGGCGCCGCCACTGGGGATCGTCGAGATAATCCTCGGTGAAGGCCGCGTTCAGAGCCCGGCGAATCCTTGTCGTCAGGCCCTCCCGGAACGCCTCAAAGGCAGCGGCGTACCTCGGCAGTGGCCACGGCGGTGAAGCCATGATGGCTTGCTCGTACTGCCCAATTTCCTCCGCAACAATTTCTGGAAGGACTACACCTAGGTTGCGGCGTCGCCCCTCGGTTACCTCATCCGCGATCGAGTGGCGCGACTCACGGGCTCGCCGGCGAACGGCCGGTCCGACGAATTGCCAACGTTGGCTTGCGACTGGAAGCCGGAAGGTGTTCGATCCCAGCCGATCGATCGAATCGAGGCGGTCACGTTGGTACGACTCTCGCGTGGCCTCCGTCGAGGAGAACCCTGCGCCGTTCCATTTGTGTGCCCTGCCGTCTAGGATGGCGCGCTCGAAGGCCAATGACCCTGAGGCCGGCACCAAGTCCCCAAGCACAGCTCTAAGCCCGGCAATGGCGTTCATTCGGAACACCAAGTCCAAGTCAACGACCTGAGTCGCCGGTCTTTCATGCCAGAAAGGAGCACCCTTCGGAAACGCCTGGTCGAGCTCGGTTGGTTGCTCCCCCGATCGGAGTACGAAACAAGACGGGGAAACCACCGCGACGTAGGCACTCCCGGCTCGGGTGGCCAGGAACTGCTGAAGGAAGTCTGCAGTGGACCCCGTGGCCCAGGGGTAACCCGCGACGTCATCGCGAGCGAACAAACCGGTCGGTAGCTCGCCCGGCTCGGTTCCGAGCCGGGCGCGAACCACCTCGACACCTTCGGCGAACGCGCGGTCGTCGCAGCCAAACCCGGCGGCGTAGACTCGAAGCGCTTCCAAAATCGTGCAACGTCGGTCAGACTGAGTCGTTGGGTCCCAGGCCTGCACGGTCAAATCGTCGTCTGTAAGCCAACTCGTTATCGCGACCAAGAACGCGCGGGCGTTCACCGCCCTTTCGACCAACGGTACCACGTAGGCGATTGGCTGCGGGTGGCGTGGTCTTGAAGGAACGAGCTTCGGAACGACGTGCTCGCTGCGGGTGGCGACTCCCATACGAGGCTCCATCGGCTTTGGGGCATCCAAGAGGTGCCCGGCAAACTGGTATGGGGGCGAATTCTCGTCAAGGATGCCCCCGAAGCCGGTAACCCAACCCCGGGTTCGTCCTCAGATTAGCACCGCTTCTCCGCCTCTGCGATCAGAGAAGACAGCGCTAGCCCGAGTCCGGTGGCGAGGCGTTGCGCCGAGTCCAGAGCTGGCTTGCGCTTCCCCCGCTCAATGAGCCCAACGTAGGTCGGATGGACCTTCGCCCGAAACGCGAAGGCTTCCTGCGTGAGGCCCGCCTTCCGGCGGTGCTCGCGGAGAACGAGCCCGAAGGCTCTCGAAAGCGTTAGACGGGCCATAAGATCGGCCCGAGTCTGGCGGCACACCCGTTGCAATACCACAGACAACTGTCTGTCCGGGTCCGGGAAGACTGACCACCGCTGCCAGAGGTGGCGAGCGGCTGTAACTAATCGGTGGACAACGAGTTAGCCGCCGGCGATGCCCGGCCTCACCCGATTTTCGATGGGGTTCGGAGGAAGCCATGAAAGCTTGTCCATTCTGCGCCGAGGAGATTCAAGATGCGGCCGTCGCCTGCAAACACTGTGGCCGTGACGTGGGAGGTTCGGGCAAAGAGGCGGGCGCTGGGACACCCGGCAAGCGAGCTAGATCGACTACTTACGCCCTAATCGGGATGTTGGCGGTGGCTGTTGTGGCGCTGGCACTCTCGCGTCTCTCGCCAAACGAGAGCAGCGCGGCGACGGCGCCCCCAAAGACTCTTCCGCCGCCGCCTCCGATCGTCCTTCCGATCGCTTCAGGCAAGGCAGTCGAGGTCAAGGCCAGTCAATACCTCGATTTCTCCTTCGAGCTTCCGCCGCGGCTCTGCACTATCAGTGGGCGGGTCGAAGGGATTTCCGGGGGTGGAAAGGATTTCGAGAGCTTCATCATGAACGACGACAACTTCCGGAACTGGTCAACGAACCATGAAGCCAAAGGGATCCAGTCTGGCCGCGTCGTTGTGTGGTCTCCGAAGGAGACCGTTCGCGGGCCAGGAAGGTACCACCTTGTTGTCAGCAACGCTTTCTCGGTTATCACGGCGAAGGCGGTCGCAATCGAGGCAACGGCTACGTGTCCATAGCCTTAACTCGTCGGTAAGACCCTCAAAGGCCGTGCTCTTGCTTAAGGGTCCGAAGGTCGCTCTCCATATCCTCGACCATCGCGCGCGTGTAGATCCGAGCGATTTCACCGGCGTTCTGCATTGCGACGATCTTACGTAGGTCGTTGAGCCGACGGCGCCACGTTAGGCCGTCCGTCACAAAAAGCAGCGTCGTGTCGGTGCGCTTGGTGTCGACGATCGACCGCAAATCGCCGAGCACGTCAGTCTGCTTGCTGCCCGTCGCGGCATATCCCTTGCTTTCCACGACGATGCGAGGGTGAAGACGGGACGGGACGGCGAAATCAGCTTTCGCGAGTGCCTTTCCATCCTTGCCGACAAACGAACACCTCGAATCGTAGCCGCCGGCGCCAAATACACGATTCACGATCGTCTCGACGAAATCCTCCAGCGATCGACCTCGGGCTTGACCTCTAACGGCTCGGCCACGGCCTCCCTTCAATCGCTCCACGAGGAGGTCCGACCATCGAACCGGGCGGCTAGCAAGCTCGGCCATAGCTTGAGGGACGCCGAGCCTTTCTATCGCATCGAGAAAGCCATCTCGATCGGCTCGGTATCTCTTGATTCCCGCGGTCCCGCCTCCGAGAGCGACGGGCAACCGCGTCTCAAACTCATCCTTGGAAATGTCGAGGAAGAGGCGGAAGACCGATAGTGCTGTCTGAAAGTCCTTCGAGAGTAACCCGTCCAGGTCTTCTCGGGCGTAGCTCGACTTCGTAGGCACCTCAGCAATCGCGGCGATTATCGCGGCTGCGGTGTCGTCCATCCACTCCGCGTGCATCTCCGTAAGAGATGCGGCGATCGCATCCAGCTCTTGCCGAACGACCTTCATTCGCCGACACCGACCATGACGTATTCCGTGGTTTCGGCGCGGCTAACGTTTGCGTGGTTGCCGAAGTGGTAACGGTGAGCCCTCTCATGCACGGTGACCGCCCGCTTGTAACGGCCCAGCAACTCCCCGATCACCGAGCGATCGGGATAGCCATTTTCCGAGTAGGAGAGCACGATCGTGCTGGCCCGGTACTTCTGAAACAGGCGATCGAACGCGTCCAAGGCGGTTCGGCGATAGCTGAACGGGGTGAACTTCTTCTCGATCTTCCGGACCTTGCTGTCGGGCATGATCTTCACGCCCTGCCAGTAGCATGACAGCCCTTCGAGGAAGTGATACCGTTTGACGTAGCAGTTGTCGTCTGCGCGGGGCACGTACGGCGGATCGAGGTAAACAAGGTCGGGTGGATTGCTTGGAGCTTCCCCGAACGCGTCTCGGCGTTCAGCGGAATGACGGAGTCCGTTGTCAAACACGAGTCGGTTCAAAAGCTCGACTTGTTCTAGGAAGTGATCACGAAGCGAGAGCTGAAGATCTCGCCGCCCGTCTTGATAGCGACCGCCACCGCCTACGTCATTGGCTACAGTAAATACACCGCGAGGCTGACGCTTCATGCAGGCGCGAATCGCGGCGGTAAGAGCGAGGGCGCGCCGCCCGCTACCGCCAATTTGGCCGAGATTCCCCCATAACGTATCGAGAAAGTGGAGGTCCGGAACCGAAAAAAAGATTCCACCGAAAGTCTGCTCAATGAACCGATCATGGTCCGTCGACGGCTTGAGCAACGCCTTTGTATCATCCGGCGACAGGGTTTCGACCGAATTGGCAACCACCGCCGCAGCAATCGTCGTGGGGAAGTTGAGGAAATCGGAGGCATGTACCGACTTACCCATGCACTTGAGCAGATAGGCCACGCTCGCGCTTCCGCAGAACGGGTCGGCTACAGTCGAGAAGTCCAAGTTCGCAAAGATGCCGTGTAGCCAAGGGAGCAGTCGATGCTTGCTCCCCATGTACCGAAACTCAGGGTAGCGGCCAGCACGGTCGGGCAGGGTGTTGGCAGTCGGCTCTGCCACCCTCAGAATCCGGACGAACGGCGGTCGCTTCGAATAGTCGAACTTGGTAGCGGCCGCGGGCGCCGGCTTCTGGGTAGTTCGAGGTTGAGCTGTCGACCGTCGCTTTGCCATCTCGATTCGCGCCCCGTTTTTCTGTTTTCGTTGCGTAACGCCCGGAGTGAACTTCGGCCGTGGCGTCGGAAAGTTCACGCGGCGAGAGCGAAACGCCGCGTGCGCGAGTTTCTTCGTAGGTTGAACGCTTCGTACGGGAACGAGATCGAGTGGTCTCGATCAACCAACTCGTTCTCGTCAAGGTAATAGATAGCCGGATTCAAACGGCGCGGCGACCATCCCACAGACTGAGCGTACTCCTGAACCACCAGCCCACCAGTGCTCGATGCGACCAAAGCGGCCGCAACCTGCCGGGCGTCTTCGACCGGGTTCCATCCCATTAGCAGGGGGTCCGTCGTGACAAATAGCCCCTTTTCAGCGGCCACTGCGTGGAAACCCAGCGGCGAGCCCAAAGAAACAAGGCGACTCGCAAGGCCATACGCCTCCAGGTCGTCGACAACTTCGACCAAATCCTCTTCCGTCAGACCCGTCTCTTGAAGAATCTCGCCGACCTTGAGAACCGGATCATGCCAGCGACCGTTCTCCGATTGAAGAGTGAGCAAGGCGGCGACCTTGCCGGCCCCGATTGATAGCCCGGCTTCCACGGGAAGGGCTGACACAACGCGGTGGGGCGGTTCGCCACGGGGAGGGGCGATCGAAACGCCATAGAGGTCCGCGATCAAACGCGGAATCGCCTCGTCGTAGCTATCCAGGGAAGGCGAGTAGAGGGCTTGAAGGAGCGGTGGAAGCTGGTTGACCTCCAGCTCGGATCGGAGGGGAACGAAGACGCTCCGACCCTGAATGCGACGAATGAAACCAGCGTCCATCTCGGCGGACACCCAGGGCTTTGCGATGCTGCGAGGCGTGGCCAGCACGATAAAATGGGTACAGTCGGCCAGTCCGGCGTTCACCCGCTCAACGATGCTATCTCCAGCCCGAATCTCCCACTCGGCATAGAACACCTGAACGCCGTTAGCCAGAAGGTCCGCGGCTACGCGGGCCGCGATTGGGCGATCTTCTGAGGTGTGACTGAGGAAGGCGACGGGGGCACAGTTGGGCATCGGCACGCCGCTTTCGTTGGTCGTTAGGCGGTGCTTGGTCGGTTACGGCTTCAGTTGGTGACTCAACCGCTTCAGCGTTCGCTCTAGGTTGTCAACGGCCCGCTGAACCGAAGCCCCGTCGTCCCCGGTGAACCGAATTTCGGTCCGACAGCGAGGGCAGGTTCGTTGCGAACCGGGCCGCATGGTTTCGAGGCGCTGCTTGAACGGTGCTCGGCATTTCGGGCAGGTGATCGGGACTTCGAGCTTGACCATGTTCGCACACCCTGGGATCGGTAGCGAGAACCATAGCCGAACGAACCCCGAAGTGGTAGGCCGCTCCCCGATCTACGGTACTTACCTCGTCGGCCGGTTCCGGCTTGCCGCGGTCGACGATGTCGATGGTCACTTAAGCTAATTCCTTTACTGGCTGGCACTTGCGCCGTTCCACCGCTTGATCGATCTTTGGTCCCATGACCGGTCCCGCGCCAACGTCGACGTTTGCTGACCTCGGCGTTCGTCTATTCAACCTAGTCGCGCGTTCAGCGGCATCGTGCGGGACAGACGTTCAAAAGCCCGGAGCGTCTGTCTCGGAAGCGCTTCCTTGCTCCCCGCCGTTCGGGCCGTAGTGTCTCGTGCTCATCGATCTGTACACTCTCCGCGCCCGGGTTTTTCCGGTTTACCTTGCCACTGCGCCGGCGTTGCTGGCAGTCGCCGCCGCGCTGCCGACCGGTGCGAACGTGCCGCTCACAGGGCTATCGGCAGTTGTACTTCTGCCCCTCGCATACCTCTTCGGCCAGATCGCCGCGGATCGCGGGAAGCGGATCGAACCGAGGCTATGGCGGTCCTGGGGGGGCGTTCCTACGGTTCGTTATCTTCGCCACGACAACGATGAATTCAACGCTGGAACGCGGCTTCGCGTTCATACCGCTCTTCAATCGCTTGGCTTGGCCATCCCGACCGCGGCGGAGGAACGTGCCGATCAACAGCGGGCGGTCAAGCTCTATGAAGCGGCCGTCGAAGAGCTCCGCCGACTAACCCGCGATGCCAAGCGGTTCCCTCTCGTCCGAGAGGCGAACATCGAATACGGATTTCGGCGCAATCTCTTGGGGCTCAAGGGTGTTGGGCTATTCGTGACGGTGAGCAGTGCGCTTGTCATCGGCTACATCCTTTGGACCGAATGGAACGCGCAGCGGAGTCTGGCTCCCGTTCCCTTGGTCTGCGGGCTCCTGTGCCTAACGGTGTTGCTTGCTTGGGTCCTTGGCGTTAGAGGTGACGCCGTCCGGCTTCCAGCCGAGCGATACGCTCGGTTCCTCCTGGAGGCATCCTTGGGCCTGGCGGCCTCATGACGCTGATCAAGTCGTTTGCCGTTGGAAACGGCGACATGTTCTATATCCAGCACAACAGTGACAACTTCACCATTATCGACTGTAATCTCCCCGACGATAGAGCAGACGGTATCCTCGCCGACGTGGAGGCTGCCAAGAAAGGAAAGGGAATTACCCGCTTCATCTCTACCCACCCGGATCAGGACCACATTGCTGGCCTCGTGAAACTCGATAACCGCTTTGACCTCCTTAACTTCTACGTAGTCAAGAACAAGGCGACTAAGGCTGAGGAAACCGAGGACTTCAAGCGCTACAAGTTCCTTCGTGATCATGAGAAGAAGGCGTTCTACGTGGAGCGCGGTTGTAAGCGCAAATGGATGAACGAGAGCAATGAAGAACGCGGGTCCTCCGGACTTAACATCCGGTGGCCAGTGCTGACCAACCACGAGTTCAAGAAGGCTCTTCAGGAAGCCGAGTGTGATGGAAACCCCAACAACATTTCCCCCGTGATTCGGTACAGCGTCGAAGATGGTGCTAGCGTCATGTGGATGGGTGATCTCGAAACGTGCTTCATGGAGAACATCGCCGATGCCTTTACGCCGGAGTCGGCGCACATCCTTTTTGCGCCGCATCATGGCCGGGACTCAGGGCGTGTGCCGGGTGCGTGGCTGGACGCGATCGCTCCGCGCATCATCGTCGTGGGAGAGGCGCCCGCTGACGACCTCTGCTACTACGCTGGCTGCGACACCATCACTCAGAACTCCGCCGGGGACATCACGTTCGATTGCATCACGGGGAAAGTGCGCGTTTACGTTTCCGAGCCCGACTACCAAGTGGATTGTCTCACTTTCGAGAGTGGAGTCCCTGACGCCCACGGCGGCTACTACATAGGAACCCTTGTGCTATGAGACGGGCTCCCGTCGCGGGCTCGATCCAGGCCGAGCTGGTTCGACGGCAGGGCCAGCAACGCTCCCGCTGGTGTCGATTTGGTGTCGATTCAGGTCGTCAACTTGGCCGTTTTTGAGGGTCAGACAGGGCAGATTGCGCGAGCCATCTTGTTGTTGGACAACAGATTGGCGTTCTTGGCCGGAAGTAACTCGATCCTGATAAGGGTTAGGCGGAGTTCGACTCCATCCCAGATCAAAAATCGGATTAGGCCGCGCAGCAACTGAGCTTCGCCAGATCCTTATCGAAGGCCATCGCGGCGAGCTTGATCCCCTCTCCCAATGTGAGATAGGGATGGAAGGTCGCCCTCAAATCCTCGATCGTGAGGCCAAACCGAATCGCTACCGCCGCTTCGGTAATCAGTTCCCCTGCTTCGGGCGCGAGGATCTGAGCCCCGATGAGGCGCCGCGAGTCTTTGTCCGCGATCAGTTGGACGAACCCCCGTGTATCTCGGGCGGCAAGCGCCCGGGGCACCTGGTCCAGCGGCAGCCGGCTCACCAGTGGGTCGATACCCTTCGCCCTCGCTTCAGGCTCCATCAGCCCCACCGCGGCGACGGCGGGGTCGGTGAACGTCACCCTGGGCAGCGCCGTTAGGTCGTACCGGACTTGGTCGCCGGTCAGGGCGTTCCCCGCCGCTATGCCGCCGCCATACGCGGCGACATAGACGAACATTGGGTCGCCGATTACGTCGCCGGCGGCGTACGCATTGGGGTTGGCCGTCCGGAGATATTCGTTCACGACGATCTCGCTCTTATGGCCAACGGTGATCCCGACCTTTTCCAGTCCCAAGCCGTGTGTGTTCGGTCGCCGGCCCGTCGCGACGAGAACCTGCTCGGCCACAACACTGCCACTCGTGCTTCCCCGGTGGTAATGGACTGCGTGGCGTTTCGCCGTGCTCTCGACCCGCTCGATCCGAACGTTCGTCTCGATGCGGAGTCCCTCAGCAACGAGGTACTTAGCAAGAGCCGTCCCAACGGTTGGGTCCTCCATCGGCACCACCGTCGGTAGCGCTTCGAGCACCGTTACCTCCACGCCGAGCCGCGCGAACATCTGCGCCAATTCGAGGCCGACGGCGCTTCCGCCGATGACGATCATCGAGGCGGGTAGTTGCTCCAGAGCCGTCGCGCCTGCGCTGTCGAGGTAGGGCGAGGCGGCGAGACCCGGAATCGGCGCGACCCACGGCGACGCCCCGGTCGTCAGGATAACCTTGCCAGCCGAGACGTTCGTGCCGTCCGCCAGCCGCACCGTGCCTCCCGTTTCCAGCGTAGCGCGTTGTTCGATCAGATCGATACCAGCGTACGAGTGAAGGACGTCCCAGTACTTGGCGGTACGTAGCTCCTCGACCAGCTCGTCCTTCTGCGCGCGGACGGCCGTCCAGTCGGGCTTCCCATCGCTCGCGGGGATACCGGCGAATCCATGATGGGTGCGCCGATGTAGCGCCTCGGCCGCCCGGATCAGAGTCTTTGACGGGACGCAACCGACGTTGACGCAAGTGCCGCCAAGAGTGCCACCCTCGAGCAGGCCCACCCGGGCGCCGAGTTCCACGCCCCGAATCGCCGCCGCGAAGCCAGCCGACCCTCCGCCTACGACCAGCAGGTCAAAGTCGGGTCGGGTCACGTGGGATCCTTTCGGGCAGAGTCGGCGACGACCCGTGCCAGGTAGCCGGTCGACTCCTGCAGCTTGGCAATGAACTTCGGGGGCGTGGTCATCGTCGAATCGAACCAAACGACGGCGCTTGCCGAGTCGTACGAAACCCGCGCCCGGTAAACCCCTCGAACTCGTTCGAGGGCGATTCGAGCCGTGGTTGCGCAGCTCCCACAGGTCATTCCAGTGATGGCCAGCTTCGCCCTCGCCGTATCGACAGGCGCCACAGCACGCCTTCGCGCGACATCGCTGACTGCGGGATTGGCCCCCGCTCCGCAGAGAGAACAAAACGGCCGGGCGCCGAGCGCGGCCAAGGCGACGAGCGCAACCAACGCAAACCTGGACATGATTCCTCCTTGGGTTACAGCACCCACGCGGACCAGATCGGAAAGGCCGCGAACATCACCGCGATGACGGTGGATGTCCAAAGCACCCACTTCATGCGACGCCGAACCGCGGGGTCGGCACATGGTTTCCCGGGCTCGCAGGCCTTCCGCTCCTCGCGTCGGAGGAGATAGAATCCCGTGCCCAGGAGCCCGGCCGTGGCCACGAGGAAGTACGGCCGGAGCGGCTCAAACGTGCTGGCGATCCCCGCACCCGAGATCCCGGCGGCCACCGCGAGCAGCGGCCCCGCGCAGCAGAGCGCCGACGCGAAGGCAGCCGCCACGCCACCGCCAGCGGCCCATAAGCTCTTACCGGCTGGCGACGGCATCGTCGTCGAGGATCTCAAGAAGAGGGCACTCCTCGGTCGGGCTTCGGGCATGGCACGCGTCCGCCAGCCGGCCAAGGACCTTGCGGACGCGATTCAATTCGCTCAGCATCTGCTCGACCCGAATGATCTTCTGCCTGACCTGTCGCTCGACGGCGGTGCAGGCGGCACCGTGTCGGACCCGCAGGGCGAGCAACTCTTTGATCTCCTTGAGGGAGAAGCCGAGATCCTGCGCCCGCTTGACGAACTTGAGACGACGGACGGCGTCGTTGTCATACTGGCGGTAGCCCGCAGTCGTTCGCTGGGGGTTGGGGAATAGGCCCCGCCGCTCGTAGTAGCGGATCGTCTCGATGTTGACCTCGGCTGCCTTTGCAACCTGGCCGATTTTCAGGGGCATGCCCCGCCTCCCTTCCGGACCAGAGGCAAGATAGACTCTGGACCTAGGTACAGGGTCAAGGGGGCCCGGGGGGCAGCCCGCAGGGACCCAGCGCGGTCTTTTGCGCCACTCCCGGTTCATGGTGTCGATTTTGGTGTCGATTCAGGCGAGCAAATTGGCCGTTTCGGGGCTCAAACCTGGGCAGGTTGCGCGAGCCATCCTATGGTGGAATGGTAAGTTGACGGTTTCAAGCCTGTTCGACTCGATCCTGATAAGCGTGAGGTCGGTAGTTCAACTCTACCCAGGCCCATTCGTTCGCAGGTCCGGCAGCGAGCCCGCCGGCCTGCCAGGCCCCCGTTTGGGGGCTTTTTCATCGCCACCATCGTCGCGCCTCGGTCGGAGTCGGCACCCGCAGGCCGCCGCGATGCTTGCGACGCGTCGGACCAACGGACTCAGCGGTCGGCGACCTCCCGGGTTCTGACGACGAGCCCGATCGGCACGCTGCGCAGTCCGCGCCAGCGGATCGGCTCGCCGGCGGTCGGGTTCACCGCGAGCTGGCCGGACAGCCCACCGTCGAGCAGCATGGCACGCCGGGCGCCGAGTCCCTTCATCACGACGGCCATCTCGGGGACGGTGAACCCGACGGGGAGCGGCCCCACCACGGTACCGAAGACGATGGCGCGGGTGAGC
Source organism: Gemmatimonadales bacterium (assembly GCA_050183815.1). Lineage (GTDB taxonomy): Bacteria > Gemmatimonadota > Gemmatimonadetes > Gemmatimonadales > GWC2-71-9 > SHZU01. The sequence goes on from JBFXAY010000024.1 coordinate 63,334, forward strand.
ACCAGCAGCACCCGCCCCTCCGCATCGATTCCAACCGCCAGCCGGGCGTCCCGGTGCCCCCGGTCGATTCCCGCCGCGAGGCCGCTCACTTCAGGCGGCACCTCGGCCTCGCCGCGGAGCAGCGCGGGGTAGGACTGCAGCGCCTCGAGCGGGAGGCTCCGCTCCCGGCGGCGGGCAAGTTCCTCCGGAGCGAGCAGCGCGGCCCCGCCGGTGGAGTCGATCACCAGCGCCATCGACAGTGGGCCAACCGCCGGGCGCTGAATCTCCCGGCCCTGATGGACGACCCAGCCCCAGGGCCCCGTTTCGGAGAACTGGCCGGCGTTCACGCTGACGAGCGCGTCTGCTCCCGCGGTGCCGATGGTCCACTGCTCGAGATGGGTGCCGACGACGTTGGCGTCGAGGGCGATGGCGAGTGCGTCGGGGCGCAACCGGACGAGCACCGCGCGGACGATGATGCCGCCCGGATCGGCGCGCAGATCGACCTCGCCGTATTCGACGCCGGGGGCCGTTTCCCGCCAGGAGACCGCGGCGACGAGCTCCCCGTCGGCGGACGCCGTGCGGTGGCGGGTGCCGATCTCGACCCATGCCGTCCCGGCGCGGAACGCCACCGTTCCGCGGGCCGGCTGGGCGGCAGCCTTCGCGCCGAGGGCAAGAAGCGCCGCCGCCGCGAAGGCCGTCGTCCGGGTCATCGCTTCCAGTCCCACACGTCGCCCCAGGCCAGGTAGGGCATCGCCTCTTCCTGGAAGTACGGCAGGAACGGCTGCAGTTCGGCGAGGTGGTTGTCCACCACGGCGCGTTCCGCCTCGGTGAAAATCAATCGCTCGAAGCCCGGCGTGAACGTTCCCTTGGTCAGGAGATAGGCGGCGACTCGCTCCCGGGTCCGGCCGTATTGCTGGGCGGTCATCCCCTTCGGGAGTTCCGGGCTCGGACCGACCGGTTTGAAGGGGTGCTTGCCATCGCCGTCAGTTACCGATTCCTGGAGCCCCTCGGGCGCGCGGACCGGCAGGCCGCACTTCGCGAGCGGCGGCGACTGGTAGTGCATCAGGACCTTGAGCGCGTAGCTCATCGAGTCGTAGGCCGCGGCCCGGGCCGTTTCATCGAGGCTCCCGTCCTGGAACCGCGCGGCCAGGCGCTCGTACTCGGTCTTGGCCTTGTCGGCTTCCGGGTTCGCCGGATAGCGGCGGGTCCACGCGGCGCGATCGGCCCGGACGGAGTCGGAGCAGGTGCTGTAACGGGCTGACGCCTGGTTGTACGCCAGCAGCGCCTTCCGGCGATCGGCGTCGAGGCGCAGGGTGACCAGGAAGTCCGCGAAGGTCGGTTCGTCCAGGACGAACGGTTTGGCGGCCGTTGCCGGGGCAGTCGCGGCTGGGGCGTCGGCGGGAGCGGCGGACTTGTCGGTCGTGGTCGCGGAATCGCCCTTCTTGCCCGACAGCTGGCCCTTGGCCTTGTTCAGAATCTTCTTGAGCTGCGCGTCGGCCGAGCCGGGGGCGGCCGCCAGGCCGAGCACCAGAATCGCCAGGGTCCATCGGGACTTCATGGGTGACCTCCCAGGGAAGGGTGAGTTCGAGTACCTGGCGCCAAGATCCAGCCCGGACCTCACCCCGGTCTCAGGGCCATATCATTTGGCGAACGGCGGCCTCAGGCGGACCGGGCGACCCGCGGAGCGGGGAGAATCCCGGGGTTTCTTCGGGGACCGGGCTGGTCCCGGCGGTTCTCGGCGGGTCACGGCAGGGTTTCGGCGGGCCGGTATTCATGCACCGTCCTTCAGATGGAGGCGGTTGCGATGACTCGTGAGCCGATCAGGTCCGAACTGTTGCCGGTGCTGGTGCTGGCCGGCCGGCGCGGCGGACCGGACGACCTGGCGGCGGCGGCGGGGGCCACCCACCGGGCGCTGCTGGACATTCACGGTGTCCCGATGCTCGAGCGGGTGATCGGGGTGCTTCGCACGGTGCCGTCGCTGGGCCGGATCTACCTGAGCATCGATCGGCCGGACCTGGTCGAAGCGGCCTCGGAGCTGGCTCCCCTCCTGGCCTCCGGCGATCTGGTGCTGCTCCCCGCCGAGCCGTCGCCGAGCCGCAGCGTGGCCGCGGGTGTGGCAGCGGCCGGGACACCGGTCTTCGTGACGACGGCCGACCACGCCCTCCTCACCCGTGAAATCGCCGAGCACTTCCTTCGGCGCGCGAAGGAGTCGGGGGCCGATCTCGCCTTCGGACTGGTGCCCGCCACGGTCGTGCGGGCCCGGTTCCCGGCCTCTCGGCGGACCTACGTCCCGTTTCGCGAGGACGGGTACTCGGGTGCCAATCTGTTCCTCTTCCGGACCCCGGCCTCGGGCCGTGCCGCGGAGTTCTGGGTTCGGGCGGAGCGGTTCCGAAAGCACCCCTGGCGGTTGGCCCGGGCGTTCGGCCTCGGGGCCCTGGTCCTCTTTCTGGCCAGGCGGCTCTCCCTGGCGGACGCCATGGTCCGGGCGTCTCGCCGCATCGGGGCGCGGATTGCCGCCGTGCCGCTGCCGTTTGCCGAGGCGGCGGTGGACGTGGACCGGATCGGGGATCTCGAGCTGGTGCGCGAGCTCCTGGCGCCGGAGGCGGCGACCCATGGGTGATCACACCGAACTCGATCGCCGGATCGGCCGCGAGCTGGCCGTCCCGGTCGACCCGGGGGTGGCGGAGCTGGCGACGGCGATCCGGCGCCGCCACGGCGGCGTGGCGGCCGTCCTCCACTACGGCTCGTGCCTTCGGCGGCGGACGCTCGAAGGCGTGCTGGACTACTTCGTACTCGTCGACTCCTACCGCACTGCGTACCGGAGCCGCCGGCTGGCGGTGCTGAACCGGCTGGTTCCGCCGAACGTATTCCGAATCGACGTGCCGACCAGCCGCGGCGTGCTGAAGGCGAAATATGCCGTCCTCAAGGTGGCGGACTTCGCGCGGGCGGCGGGCCGGCGGCACCCGCACCCGTACGTATGGGGCCGGTTCGCCCAGCCGGCGGCACTCGTCTATTGCGGCG
>JBFXAY010000025.1:0-66270 GCA_050183815.1 Gemmatimonadales bacterium
GTCCGGCGTACAGGTTCTCGAACTTCGTTTCCCACTGGCGGTCCGTAACCGACTCGACGCCTACCGGATAGAAGTTGTCCCCCGTGTACAGCACGGCGTGGGTCGGCGTGTTGGCGGCGATGGAATACATCGCCGCGGCGATCCGCCGGCTGGCCTCGTTGCCGTAGCCCTGGCGTCCGAGGGCGAAGAACCGAAGGTCGGTTGCCGAGTCGGCGGCGGGCGGCGCGACGGCCGGCGGCCGGTGGGCTACCTCGGACTGACACGCCGCCAGGATCAAGAGCCCCGACGCAAGTCGGATGGCCGCGCGGCCGAGGCCTCGGGCGGGATCCATGGGGTGGCTCATCGGGCCGGCCTTCCCGCCACAGGGGCCGGGCCGGCGGCCCAACCCGGCTGCCGGCGGGTCGCGGAATGACGGACCACGCCCTGGTCGTCGTATCCCGTGACCGTCATCCGATCGACGGCGAACTCGACCGTCGCGAAGCCGGGCCCCGTGGCCGTGAAATCGGTGGTCGGGTCGCCCGGACCGATTTCGGTGTCCTGCTTGTTGCTGCCACCGTTCGTGCTGACGTGCATCATGTCGCCGGGCCGATCGAGGATCTGTTGAAAATGGTCATTGGCGCTGAGCCAGAGATCGGGGTGCAGCGCAGTGATCTCCGGGAGCCACCGGGTGAGCGTTCGGTCCCGGGTGTAGGCGTCGAGGGTCAGGCTGCGCGCGGCGTAGTGGCTGGCCACCACTCTCCAGATCGGATTGCCGGTTGCCGCGAACGCCTCCCGAGCGAACGTCAGCTGGGTCTCGGCCTGCTCCAGCATCGGGATGGCGTCGAGAAAGACGATGCGTACGAGGACGCGGTCACCGGCCCGCCCGAAGTCGCGGACGTAGTAGGGGGCATCCATTCGCCAGCGGCCGGAGCCCACTTGTTTGGCCGCATACTCCAGCTCCGCCGCCGGAGTCCCCTCATGATCGTGGTTGCCGAGAATGGCGAAGAACGGCATCCCGCGCAGGTGGGTTCCGTCGTAGAGTGACTCGAACTTGGTCCGCCATTGGCGGTCGGTTGTCGACGTCACGCCCCGTGGGTAGAAGTTGTCACCGAGATAGAGCACGCCGTGGGTCGGCTTCTCGGCCGCGACCCGCTCCATGGCCGCCGCGATCCGGGATGCGGCCTCGTTGCCGTAGCCCTGGCGCCCGACCGCAAGAAACCGGACCTCGGGGGCGGAGTCCGCCGCCGGCGCGGTGATCGCGGCGGGGACCGGCGGCTCCGGCCGGCAGGCGGCGACGAACCCAACCAGGAAGAAGTGTACCATGCGTTTCATCGGCCGAGTTCCTCGAAGCGGGCGTTGCCGATCCGGTAGTGACGCCAATCCTGATAGTCGAAGTGCCACCATTCAGCCTCGTAGACGTTGAAGCCCTCCGCCTCCATGACGGTTCGGAGGAGGTCGCGGTACCACCTCTGACGGGAGGTACCGCCGGGATAGAACGGATACGACCGGTCGGAGAACTCGTCGTACGTCCCGGTCGTCCGGACCGGGCGTCCGGTCCGGAGATCGTACAGCGTCAGGTCGACCGCGCAGCCCCGGTTGTGGCGGGAGCCCTGCGATGGGTCGGCGACGAAGGTGTGGTTGGCCGGTTCGGTCCCGTCCCAGAACATCCTGGTCACATACCAGGGGCGATAGCCGTCGTGGACCAGGAGCCCGTAGCCCAGGGCCCGGAGCCGGCGGTGGGCCCGGACGAGGGCCTCGGCGGCCGGCCGCTGGAGGAACGCCCTCGCCTGTTCGTAGAAGCGGGTCGACATGAAATTCGTCGTGTCGGCATACCGGATATCGAGTTTGATCGTCGGATCGAGCTTCACCAACTCGACGAGGTCGCTGGTCCGGAAGTCGCCCGCCTCCTCCGGCGGAGTCGCGGCGAGGGCCTCCCGGCGCAGTTCCTCAACCGGCCGGGTCGGCGCCGCCTTGAACGCGGACCCGTCCTCGGGCCCGACCGACCGGCGCCGCCAGACGACGTTGGCGGCCCGCACCTCGGTCACCCGTCCGTCGGCACTCCGGCGAAACACCAGGTCCTCGCCCGGGTAGAGTCCGGTTTCGGGAAACCGCCAGGTGGAGTCGTCCACCTGCGTGAGCGGATCCGACTCGAACCACTCGATCAGGGCGTTGAGCCGCCCGGCGCGTTCGGTGATGAAGAGGATGTTGTGATCCCATCCGTATTCGCCGATCAGCGGCTGCCAGGCGGCCGGCGGATCGGGCGGCCGCGCGACGGGCGCGGCCCGATCGAGCGTGTCTGAACCGAAGACGAGGCGATCGGCGGTCCGGTAGACCAGTGGGCCCCAGGACAGTTCGTCGTCCACCATCAGGGTGTCGGCCGCCCGCTGGCGCAGCGTCATCCGGATGGCTCCGTCGCGGCGCCAGGCGATCAGCTTGCCGTTCTCCCAGGAGAGATCGTACCAGCCGTCGCCGCCCTGCCAGCGGCCCACGTACGGCGCGGCGCCCGCGGCCCCCGGCGCCGTCGTGGTGTCGATGCCGGGGAGCGGCTGGCCGCGGCGGTGCGCCAGGAGCATGTCCAGGGCCGCCGTGCGGATCCGGCCCACCACGGTATTGACGCCGTCCTTCGTGCCGACGACGGCAGCTGCCAGGCGTTCCCCGGGCAGGGCCGCGAACTCCGTCGCGAAGCCGTAAATCGCGCCGCCGTGCGCCACCATCAGGCTCGAGTCGCGCCGGGATACCCGGAACCCGAGACCGTACCCCGAGGTGGCCCCGGGGGCCTCGAACTGCGGCTCCCACATTCGTTCGAGCGTTTCCGCTTCGAGCACCCGGCCGTCGAGCCCCTCGCCGCGGTGGAACAGGAATCGGGCGAACCGCGCCAGGTCGTGCACGGTCGAATACATGCTGCCCGCGGGTGCCATGCCAAGCTGGAAGGTCGGGGCCGGGAAGGTTCGCTCGTCGTATGTCCACATCACGGCCTTGGCCAGGCGGTCGACGAGGGCCGACTCGGGTTCGAATGCACTCGACCGAAGTCCCATCGGCTCGAGCACGGCTTCCTTGAGATAGCGGGCGAAGGGGGTGCCGGCGTGCTTCTCGAGGACGAACCCGACGGTGCCGATGCCGGCGTTCGAGTATTTGGTCCGGGCGCCGGGCGGGTAGAAGAGCGTCGTCCGGTTGAGGCTCGCCACCATGTGGGAGAGGACCGGGTCGCTCGGATCGAAGTAGTTCCCGACCGGTGGTTCCCGAGTCAGGCCGGACCGATGCGACATCAGCTGCCGCAGGGTCATGTCGCCGCCAAAGGGGTTGGCCGGTTGGAAGTCGGGAAGCCAGCGGGTGACCGGTTGGTCGAGGTCGAGCTGGTCGCGTTCGACCAGCTGCATGATGCCGATGTCGGTGAACAGCTTCGAGACGGAGCCGATCCGGTAGACCGTGTTGGCATCGGCCGGGATGTGGCGCTCGGGATCTGCCTCGCCGAAGCCGCGGGCCCACACGGTACGGTCGCCGTCAACCAGCACGATCGACACCGCGGGAATGCCCTTGTCCCGCATCTCGTGGTCGATGAGCGCGCTCAGCCGGGCGGCGATGTCCTCGTACCCCTCGGCCGGGAGCACCTCCGCTGGGTCGGTGCCGGGGCGACCACAGGCCGCCAAGACCAAAAGGGCGGCCAGTAGGCCGCCCCGGTGGGTACTGCGCCGCCGAGCGATCACGGTTTCGGCCGCGCCCGGAAGCGCTCATAGAGCGTGGTGTGCCGATCCGTGGGCGCAATCAACTGGCCCCGGATGAAGACGTGCTTGACCTGGGTCCGCACGTCGAGGGGGTCCCCAGTGGTCACCTGGAGGTTGGCCACCTTGCCGGCCTCGATGCTCCCGATCCGGTCGGCCACGCCGAACATCCGGGCCGGATTGATCGTCAGGGCCTTGAGCGCCTCGTCCGGGTCGAGGCCGTAGGCGGTGGCGAGCGCCGCGTTGTAGGGAAGGTTCCGGGCATCCGAGGCATCGTTGCTCTGGAAGGCGATCTGGACCCCGGCTTTGGCGAGGACCCCGGGCATTGCGTACAACGCGTCGTAGGGGTCGTCCCCGTCGGGCATCTGGGTCATGGGGCCCACGATCACCGGTACGCTCCGCTGGGCCAGCTGATCGGCCAGCATCCAGGCCTCGGTGGCGCCGCGGAGGATCGGCTTGAGCTTGAAGCTGTCGGCCAACGCCAGAACCCCCCGGATCTGAGCGGCACTGGTCACGTCGAAGATCACCGGAACCTCTCCGCGGAGCGCCGGCCCGAGGGCGGCGAAGGCGAGGTCGGTCCGGTCATGGGTGCTCAGCGCGTTGTAGTCGCGGGCGTCCCGGAGGAACTGGGTGAGGTCCCGGACCTGCCGGCTGGCCGCATCGGCCCCGCCCTCCGCACCGCCGCGGCGGAATCCCCGGCCCCGGCCACCGCCGGAGCTGGGATATGTCATCACCATCGCGGCTTTCGGCGCGACGGCCATCTCGTCCGGTGTCCACCCGGCCAGATCGATCAGGGCGGCCCAGCCCTGGATGAGTCCGCCGCGGGCCGACGTGATCGCGGTGGTGAGACCGTTGACCCGGGTAACCGGGATCAGCTCCGACGACGGATTGACGGCGGTGAGGGCTTCGTTGTGAGGATTGAAGTCACCGATTTCCTGGGTGTCCTCGCCGCCGGGAACCGAGCCGATTTCCGTCAAGCCGAGGCGGCTGCCCGCATCGATGATTCCCGGGTAGACGAACAGGCCGGTGCCGTCGATCCGGGTGGCGTCCGCGGGCACGGGCAGCTGCGCGCCGACCGCTTCGATCCGGCCCCGGCGGATGATGACCGTCCCGCCGGTGAGGCGCGGCCCGGTCACCGGGACGACGGTGGCATTGGTGATCGCGTAGGCCGGCGGTTCCGGCGACTGGGCCGAGGCCGGCGCGGCGAACCCGGCGCAGCAGAGGGCGGTCAGCAGGCGGCGGCTCATGGCAGCGCTCCGTCTCGGTCGGTGGTGTTGGGACGGGCCCGTCGCCGCATCTGTTCGAGCAATTGCTCGAGCGTCGGGGCCGTGTTGCGGTCGAAGAACTTCCGGCCGTCGATCAGCGTCATCTCGACCCGGCTCGCGGGCGCAAACGGATGACCGTTGAAGATCGCGAGGTCGGCATCCTTGCCGACGTCGATCGAGCCGACGGACTTGTCGATGCCGAGCTGGAGGGCCGCGTTCAGGGTGATCATCCGGAGCGCCTCCTCTTCGGAGGTCCCGCCGTACTTCATCGCCTTGGCGGCTTCCTGATACAGCCGGCGGGCCCGCTCGTCGGAGTCCGAGTTGATCGACACCTTGACGCCCCGCTCGGCCATCAGCGCGGCGTTGTGGGGGATCGCATCCCAGGCCTCGAGCTTGTAGGCCCAGTTGTCGGCGAAGGTCGAGGCGCCGGTTCCGGCCGCCGCGATCTCGTCGGCCACCTTGTAGCCCTCGAGGACGTGCTGCAGGCTGGCGACGCGGAACCCGAATTCCTTGGCCACGTTGAGCAGCATCACGATCTCGTCGGACCGGTACGAGTGGGCGTGGACGAGCCGCTTGCCCTCGAGGATTTCGACCAGCGCGTCGAGCTCGAGGTCCCGGGCCGGCGGGATCGGCTCCGCCTGACCCCGCTTGAGCGCCTTCCTGGCCGACTCGTACACCTGCCACTCGTGCTGGTACTCGCGGGCCCGGGTGAAGGAATCGCGGAGCAGTTCCTCGACGCCCATCCGGGTCCGCGGGTAGCGGGCCTGGCGGCCGGGAATCTGCGGCCCATTGGTCTGCCGGACGTTCTCGCCGAGCGCGAACTTGATCCCGGGAGGGGCGCCGGCGAACAGCATGCTGTCCACCGGAAGGCCCCACCGGAGCTTCACGACCGCGTTCTGGCCGCCGATCGTGTTGGCCGACCCGTGGAGGATGTTGAGGGTCGTGACGCCACCGGCCAGCTGCCGGAACAGGCTGATGCCATCCTGCCGGATCACGTCCTCGATCCGGACTTCCGCGGTGACCGACTGGGTGCCCTCGTTGATCGCTTCGGCGGCACTGTGGGAGTGGGCGTCGATGATCCCCGGGGTGACGTAGCGCCCGGTGCCGTCGATCACCTCGGCCCCGGCGGGTACCGTCACGTCGGGACCGACCGCCGCGATCTTGCCGTCGCGGATCAGGATGGTGGCTTTCTCGATCGTGCCGTGGCTTGCCGTCATCACCGTGGCGTTGGTGATCGCCACGAGGCGGCCGGCGGCCGGCACCGGGCCGCTGAGGGGTGCCTCGGCGTACGACCATTCGAGCTCGACCCGCCGGATCGGCGGCCGGTTCTGGCTTTGGGCCGCGGTGGTCCAGCCGCCGAGGCCGGCTCCGATGGCGGCGAACGTGAGGAGGCGGTTCATGGCTTCTTCTCCGCGGTGAACGAGGCGTTGCCGAAGGAGCCGAGGGCCGCCGAGCCCGTCATCCGGGTGCCGGAGACCTCGCCCTGGAAGTTGAGCGTGAGCGGCTGGCTCCCCATCGACACGGTCAGTGCCCAGGAGACGTTCCGGCCGGTGACCTGCCCCTCGTCGAGCTCGGTGGTGCCCATCATGCTCGTCATCGAGCCGGTGAGGGCGGTGCCGCTCTGGTTGAGGACCAGGGTCATATCCATCGGGCCCTGGGGGCCGTTGACGGTGACGGACCAGGTGCCGCCGACCTGGGCGGCCGCGCCGCCGCCGCCCGCGCCGGCCCGCGCCGCCGGCGGCGGGGTCACGTCGTAGCGGATGCCGTCGACGAAGACCGCCCGGATCCGGGAACTGTCGGCCAGCAGGTCGCCCCGTTCGGTGACCACGAGGTTGGCGATCTTGCCGGCCTCGATGCTGCCTAACGCCCGCCCGACGCCGGCGATCTCGGCCGGCCGGATCGTGAGGGCCTCGAGCGCCGCCTGTTCGGGCAGACCCGCCCGGACCGTCTTGCGGACCGCGCCGAGGAAGTCCGCCGGCCGGGTCCCGCCGGTCGCGAGGGCAAAGGTGACGCCGGCCCGGTGCAGGGCCGCGGCATTGCCTTCGATGACCGGCCGCGCCAGGGAATCGGCCCGGACGCTGTCGGGGCCGCCCCGGCGGGCCAGGCGGTAGGCCCAGCCGGTCGTTTCGGCGGGCCGCGGGAAGTTCACCGAGACCACGGCGTTCCGGCCTTCGAGGGCGTCGGCGGCCCGCCAGCCCTCGGTGGCGCCGATGACGGTGAGCTTGAGGCCGAACTCCCCGGCGATGCTCGCGGCTCGCCGGATCTCGTTCTCGTTGCTTGCGGCGAAGAACGCGGGCAGCGAGCCCCGGACCACGGGCACCAGCGCCTCGAGACCGGGATCGAACACCGGCCGCTCGAGCCCGCGGGGATCGGCCCGGTAGCGGTCCGCGATCAGGCCGTAGCGTTGCGCGTCGTAGAGGGTCTGCCGCTCGTAGGCGATCACGCCGAGGAGCGTGGCGGGATAGGTCCCCTGGGCGCCGTTGAACCCGAAGTGCATCGCGACCGGCGCCCGGACGACGTGACGCCGCTCGAGCCCCTCGCGGGTCGGAACCAGCGCGGACATGCCGCGGAGCCCGCCCCGGCTGGCCGACAGGAGCACCGAGGTGATCCCCGCGTCGCGGGCCGACTGGAGATCCGCCGCGGCCGGGTTGAGTTCATCGGCCACGCTCGCGGCCGGGTCGAACCCGCTGGGGCGGCCGGAGGCGGTCGGCGGCGCGGGTGGGGCGCCGAAGCCCCGAGGCGTGTCGTTGCCGCCCTGGCTCGGCACCGGCGCGATCGTCGAGGCCAGATCGATCAGCCCCGGCGACACGGTCCGCCCGGACCAGTCGAGCACCCGGGCATCGGCCGGGATCGGGACCGAGGGCCCGACGGCTTCGATCAGACCGTTGCGGATCACGATTGTGCCCTTCTCGATCACGCCGCGGGTAACGGTCTGGATCCGGACGTTGGTGAGGGCCCAGACGTCGGATTGGGCGGCCGCCGCCTGCGGGGCGAAGGCCACCGCACCGACGGCGGCGAGCCATCGGAGTGGAGTTCGGGTCATGAGGTCTCCCGCTTGGAGCTCGAGGAGGTCGCCGCTCGCGCGGCAGGGAACGACGGCATCAAATGTACGTCGCGACCGCGAGGTCGCACTAGATTTGCCGCCATGGACGTCCAGATCTTCGGCCTCAAGAAAAGCAGCGCCACCCGGGCCGCCCTGCGGTTCTTCGCGGAGCGGCGGATCAAGACGCATTTCGTCGATTTCGCGGTGCGCGGGCCCTCCAAGGGCGAACTGAGCCGGTTTGCCGGACAGTTCGGAATTCAGTCGCTGATCGACCGGGAATCCCGGGCATTTCGGGACCGTGGCTGGGGGGCCGCACGCCTCCCCGATACGCAATGGCTCGACCGGCTGTTGACCGAACCGGAGGCCCTGGTCATGCCGCTGGTGCGCTGGCAGCAGCGGCTCACGGTCGGCGCGGCCGAGGATACCTGGAAGGCCTGGGTGGTCGAGGCCGCGGCCCGGCCGGGCTGATCCGGGGGCTCAGCGGCCGCCAGGCACCCGCTCGAAGCGGACGTCCCGGGCCCGTCCGGCAAAGATCCTGAGTCCGGTCACGGTTCCTCGGCGGTCGCGAATGAACCGGACCGACCGTCCTGCGGCAAGGAAGCCGTCCCGATAGGCCGGAATCAGGGTCAGGCGATCGTCGGGCCGGGCAAGCAGCACCAACTGGCCATTGTCGTCGACGAGCCGGTAGGTCACGTCGAGTTCGGGGCTCCGGTACTCGCCCAGGTAGTCGGCGTTGCGCACCGTGGTCCGGTCGATCGGCGGCTCGGGCCGATAGCGGCGCCACGCCTCGGCGAATTGGACGATTTCCCAGTGATCGCCGACCTGCTCGAAGCGCAGTTCCCCGGGGCCCGGGGCCCAGAATCGCAGGTTGCCCAGGTAGGTGAGGCGGGCACCCGGGCCGGCGGACCGGACCGCCAGGCCCCCGTCCGGCGCAGCCGAGACCGTCAGCGTCTGGTCCACGACCGAATCCCGATAGCTGCCGGCCAGCCGGTCCGCGAGGTCCCGTTCCAGTGGCTGCGCCGGAGCCGGCGGGGCGGCTTCGGCCGGCAGGTCGAGGAGCCGGATGGCGATCCGGTCGGCCATTCCCGCGGGATTGGCCTGCGCCGCATTGCAGAGAATGGCGACCGAGAGGTGTCGGTCGGGCCACCGGGTGAGCTGGGTCCGGTACCCGGCGGTAGCCCCGCCGTGCTCCACCGTGCGAACGCCGCGGAACGCGTCGATGCTGAGTCCGAGGGCGTAGTGGATCGGCGCCCCATCGTTGAGGCGGCCGGTGGTCTCGAGTTCGCGAACCAGGGCGCCCCCGCCTGGCACCGAACTGTCGCTCAGGGCCCGGTTCCAGGTGAGCAGATCGCCGACGGTGGTCAGCAGGCCGCCATTGCCGTGCACCATCGTGAAAGGCATGTCCTGGAGCCAGCCGCCCGGCGCGCGGGTGTACGCCACCGCCCGGCCCGGCACCACCTTCCGATAGTCGTCCCGCCACTCGGTCCGGAGCATGCCGAGGGGCTTGAAGAAGCGCTCGCGGGAAAACTCGGCGAAGGACTGCCGGCTGACCCGCTGCACGATGATCGCGGCCAGGGCGAATCCGGTGTTGCTGTAGAGGTATTCCGCGCCCGGATCGAAGTTGAGCCGCTGCTGGCGAGCGACGAGGTCGAGGATCCGGGCAAACGTGTGCACCTCCTGGCCGGGGGGGAATCCCTGGAGGCCGAGCAGCGCCCACTGGTCGCGGAGGCCGCTGGTGTGGTGCAGGAGGTGGCGGATCGTGATCCGCTTGCCGAAGTCGGGAACCTCGGGCAGATACTTTCGGATGTCGTCGTCGAGCGCCAGGCGGTCCTCCTGTGCCAGGAGGGCGACCGCGGCGGCGGTGAACTGCTTGGCGACCGATCCGGTCTCGAGCACGGACTCCGGCTCGAGCGCCAGGCCGGCCTCCAGGTTGGCCATGCCGTAGGCCCGCAGCGTGCGGACCCCGGCGAAGTCGACGCCGACCGTGCACCCCGGGCCGCCGGTGGCGCGCCACGGCGCGAACACCGAATCGAGCACCGGGCCGACGGCCTGTGCCGAGGCAAGGGCCGGCACCAGCAGGGCGGCGGTGGCGAGACGGATCGGGAGCATCCGGGGGTCCTCGAGCGCAGGTCGGGGATAAGATCGCGGCGCGCCTCGTCCCTCGCTACCCGTCGCCCCCCGGGCCGCGACCTGCCTCGGCGGGCGGGTTTCAGTACATTTGGGGGTTCCTCGGCCGGGCCGTTCGGGCGCCGGCCGGTGCGCTCCCATGAAAGGGGACGACCGTGATCCTCGAGAAGTTCTTCGCAGCCTTCCGGGCCCAGCTCAACAAGCTGGCGAATTTCTTCTGGGAGAAGGACCCGATCGCCCAGATGCAGTACGAGTACGACCGCTCGGTCGAACAGCTGCAGGAGGGCCGCAAAGGGCTCGAACTCTACCGGGCGCTGGTGGAGCGGGTGGGCCGCCAGGTGAGCACCAACCGCGACCACGCCGCCAAGCTGGAGGCCCAGATCAAGGCCTACCTCAAGGCCGGCGAGCGGGAGACGGCGGCCAAGTTCGCGCTCGAACTCGAGAAGGCCAAGAAGGAGCTGGCCCAGAACGAGGAACAGCTCGGCATGCACGAGCAGGCCTACGAGAACAATCTCAAGAAGATCCAGCACGCCCACAAGAATCTCCTCGCGGTCCGCGAGAAGATTCAGAAGTACGATGCCGAGCTCAAGATGAGCGGTGCCGAGGCCGAGATCGCCAAGCTGGCGGAAGCGCTCGACTTCAACATCACGACCGACTTCGGGCAGATCGAGGACGTCATCCAGCGGAAGATCGACCAGAACCGGGCCAAGGTTCGGGTGTCGGCCGACATGTCGTCCCGCGGTGTGGCGGAGATCGCGGCGGAGGAGCGGGTCGAACAGTCGATGGCCGAAGACGCCCTGCGCCGGTACGAGGTGGAACTCGGCCTCCGGGCGCCGGAGACGACCCCGATCTCCGACGCCGCCAAGAATCTCGGCCCGCCCGTCGAGGAGAAGAAGACCAGTACCGAAACCAACTGAGGCCCGGGGGCGGTCTCTGCGGCCCGGCGGGCGACGGCCCGCCGGTTCATGATCGAAAGGGGAGGGAACGATGGCTGAAGGCGGACGTCCGCGCCCGGCATTCTACGGCGCCGTGTTCCTCGTGGTCGTGGGGCTCGTGCTCCTTGGCCTCTACCGCTTCGGCGCACTCAACGGGATCATCGGCGGCGGCACGGGCGGTGGCGGCGACACCGAGTTCGGTGCCGACAACGGCGTCGAGGCGCCGGACGCCCAGGGCATCACCACCGTCAAGGAATACAGCTACATCCCGGCCCAGCGACTGCCCGAGGTCAAGGGCGTCTCCAACTACAAGCCGCTGGCCGACAATACCGTCCGCATGGCCCTCAACGTCTGGGCCGGCTGGGCGCCGGTGATCTACGCCAACGGCGGCCTCAAGGCCGGCAAGGTGTGGAAAGCGCCCGGCGGCAAGGATTTCAAGCTCGAGCTGGTGTTGATCGACGACCCGGTGGCCATGCGGGACGCCTACGCCGCCGGCGACGTCCACATCGGCTGGGCGACCCTCGACATGCTGCCGCTCTTCCTCGACGGCCTCCGCCGCGATTCCCGGACCATGCCCCGGGTTTTCCAGCAGGTGGACTTCTCCAACGGCGGCGACGGCATCGTCGTCCGGGAGAACATCCGGTCGATCGCCGACCTCCGCGGCAAATCGATCGTGCTGGCCCAGAACTCGCCCTCGCAGTTCTTCCTGCTCAATGCCCTGATCAACGGCGGGCTCCAGCCCGGCGACGTCGAGTTCAAATACACCCAGGACGCGTTCCAGGCCGCCGCGGCGTTCAACGCCGACAAGTCGATCTCGGCGGCGGTGAGCTGGGCGCCGGATATCTACAACCTGTCCGAGGTGAAGGGGAACAAGCTGCTCGTCACCACCGCCACGGCCAACAAGCTGATTGCCGACGTGTGGTTCGCCCGCGCGGATTTCGCCAAGGACAATCCGGCCGTGATCGAGGGCCTCGTCCGCGGGATCTTCGACGCGATGGAGGCGCTCAAGGAGCAACCGGCCAAGCAGGAAGTGGCCAAGCTGATGGCGACCGGGTACTCGATTCCGGAAACCGACGCGCTCAGCATGCTGGGTGACGCCCACTCGACCAATTTCGCCGAGAACAAGGACTTCTTCCTCAACCAGAACAACCCGGCCAACTTCGAGCGGCTCTGGAATACCGCGTACTATCTCTATCGCAAGATCGGCGCGGTCAGCACCCCGGTGCCGTTCGATCAGGTGATGGACTTCTCGGTCATCAAGAAGTTGGAGGCCGAGCCCAAGTACGCCAGCCAGAAGAACGAGTATCAGGTCCAGTTCGCCCCGACCTCGGCCGCGCAGGTCCAGGGCGAGAGCGACGAGATCCTCACCAAGACGGTGGTCATCCACTTCTATCCCAACTCCTGGGACCTGGCCAAGAAGATCACGAAGACGGTCAATGGAAAGGTCGTCGAGGAACTCTACGACCCGAACGTAGACGCCGTCGTCGAGGAAATTGGCCGCCTGGCGGGCCAGTACGGTGCGGCCCGCGTGGTGATCGAAGGCCACACCGACGGGTCGATGCGCGGCTCGGTGCCCGCCTCGCTGGTCCAGGAGCTGTCACTCAACCGCGCCAACTCGGTCAAGGAGGCCCTGGTCCGGAAGTTCCCGTCGCTCCAACCGAACCAGTTCTCCGCGGTCGGGAAGGGCTGGGATCGGCCGGCCGAGCCGGGGGATCCGGACAACCATGCCAAGAACCGCCGGGTGGAGGTGAAGGTCTACCCGGCCGAGGCGCAATAGCCGATGTCGGAGCGGAAGGGCAGTCCGCTCTTCACGCTTCGCCTGTCGCCGCCGCCCCTGACCCGCAAGCTGGTCGGGGCGGGGGCGGTCGTGGCGGTGATCGGCGTCTGGGGGCTGCTCACGGCCGGGGCCACGCCGGAAACCCGGATCATCTCGCCCGTGGTGTTGCCCAGTCCGCTCGAGGTGGCCCGGAGCGTCGGCAGCCTGGTGACCGAGCGGGCCCTGTTCCAGAGCATCGCGGCCACCCTCTGGCGGGTGGTCCTCGGCTTCGGGCTCGCCGTGGTGATCGGGGTGCCGCTCGGGATCCTGGCCGGCTCCTGGCGGGTGATCGACTCCGCCGCGGCACCGCTCGCCCTCTTCGGGCGCAACATTCCGATCGCGGCGCTGATCCCGCTCACGATTCTCTGGTTCGGCATCGGCGAGACCCAGAAGGTCATGTTCATCTTCATCGCCTGCCTCCCGTTCATCTTCTCCGACACGGTCACGGCCATCGTCGGCGTGGCGGATCGGTACGTGGATACCGCCCAGACGCTCGGAGCCAGCGCCGGCCAGGTCGTTCGCAAGGTGCTCGTGCCGCTCGCGATGCCGGACGTCTACAACTCGCTCCGCAATCTCTTCGGGCTGGCGTTCGGCTACATCATGCTGGCCGAGTTGATCAACGCGAAGTACGGACTTGGCTACCTCCTGAGCACCAGCCAGCGGCGGGGTCTCACGGAACACATCATCCTCATTCTGGTGGTCATCGGGTTGCTGGCGTTCAGCATCGACCGGCTGTTGCTCTGGTTCCAGCGGGGGCTGTTCCCCTACCGGCGGGAGGAGAGCTGAGTGACGCATCCGCCCGACGACACCCCGGTGCCGCCGCCGGCTGCTCCTGACGAACGGCCGGCGCCGCCGGCTCCGGCTGGAGCGGCATCGGCCGATCCGGCTGCCGCGGGCGCCGCGGCGCCTCCGGCGGCTGCCCCGGGGCCTCGCCCGCCCGTGGTCCAGTTCGACGAGGTCTCCAAGACCTACGACAACGGTCTCACCGCGATCCGCCACGTTTCGTTCACCGTCGAGGACCGGATCGACCGCGGCGAGTTCATTGCGATTCTCGGGCCGAGTGGCTGCGGCAAGTCGACAATCCTGCGGCTCATTGCCGGACTCCGGCCTCAGTATCCGGCGACCACCGGCCGGGTCCTGGTCGGCGGAGCGCCGGTGGCCGGGCCCGGAGCGGACCGCGGCATGGTGTTCCAGGACTACACTGCCTTCGACCACCGGACCGTGGCCGACAACATCGCCTTCGGGCTCGAATGTCGGGGAGTCGGGGCGGCGGAACGGCGGGAACAGGCGATGGAGTGGATCCGCCGGGTCGGCCTCTCCGTCGACCGCGACGCCGACAAGTACCCCCACGAACTCTCGGGCGGCATGCGGCAGCGGGTGGCGATCGCCCGGTCCCTGGTCCTCCATCCCCGGATCATCCTGATGGACGAGCCGTTCGGGGCCCTCGATCCGGCCACCCGCTACAACATGCAGGATCTGCTGGTCGAACTCTGGCACGACCTCCAGGCAACGGTCTTCTTCATCACCCATTCCATCGAGGAAGCCGTGTATCTCGGCGACCGGGTCTACGTCATGTCGCCCTCGCCCGGTACGATCCTCAAGCAGGTGCCGGTGCCGCCGCCCGACCGGCCGGCGAAGGACATGCAGCGGGATGCCGCGTTCATGGAGATCGTCTACGGGCTCCGCAACGCGCTCGACAATCTCGAGGTCGCCGCGGCGCAGGCCCGGGGTGAGGGTCGCTGATGCCGGCGCCGTTCCGGGAGGAGCCGCGCCGCGGAGGGATCCGCCGCTACGTCCGAAAGGCGCTCCGGATTCCGTGGAATCTGCTGGCGCTTTTCGGCGGGCTGGTGGGCGCCGCGCTGTCGCCCTGGCCGGACGCACTCATCCCCCTCGTCGTGGCGGGCGAGGTGGCGTTCATCGGCGGCCTCGTGTCGATCAAGCGGTTCCGCGATGCCGTTGATGCGGAGGATGCGGCCAAACGGCGCGAGGCCGGGACGGCCGGGCAACTGCCCAACTCCGCGCTGACCGAAGCGCTCGCCGCGCTGCCGCAGGAGGCCCGAATCCGGTTCCACAAGATCCGGCTTCGTTGCATCGAGATGCAGCAGCTCGCCACCGGGGCGGCCGGCGGGAAGGGCCTGTCGCCGATCGGCGGGGGGGACGACCTCCGACGCGGGTCGCTCGACCGGCTGCTCTGGATCTTCCTCCGGCTGCTGGTGTCGCAGGAGTCGCTCCGGCGCTTTCTCCGGAGCACCTCCGACGTCCAGCTGACCGAGCGGGTCAGCGACCTCGACCAGCAACTGAAGCGGGCCGAGGCCGAGGGTGACGAGCGGCTGATCACCTCGCTCAAGGACAGTGTCGCCCTCGCGCATCTCCGGCTCGACAATTACCGCAAGGCCGACAAGAACGCCCAGTACGTGATGGTCGAGCTCGACCGGATCGAGAGCAAGATCCAGACGCTCACGGAGATGATGGTGAACCGCCAGGACCCGGACCTGCTCACCAGCCAGGTGGACCAGGCGGCCCAGAGCATGACCGATACGGAAAGCGCGATCAAGGAACTGCAGACGATCACCGGCATGGCGGATCAACTGGTCGAGCCGCCGCCGATTCTCGACGCGGATCTGGGAGGAGTGCTCAAGAGTGAAGCCTAGCGGCATCACCCTGCCCGAGTGGTTCCCCGGCTGGGCTCAGCGCCTCGGCGATCTGTCGGCGTCCGGCAGCGCCTCGGTGTTCGTCCTCCACGGGAACACCTTCGACTTCGTGCCGCTCGGACCGACGCCGGAGGCCGGTTATGGCTCGGTGGCCCAGTTCCTCGCCGAGCAGATGTTCGGCCGGTACGACCTGGTCCTCCACTACGACCTTGGCCGCGGGCTCCGCGCCTTCGCCGGCAGCAACGAAGCCCGGCTCCGCGACATGGTCATCCGGGCCAACAAGGAGATCGGCGGGTTCTCCGAACTCAAGAACGATCCCGGCCAAGTGCTGGCCCGGCTCGACCAGTTCATCCGGACGACCATCGTGGCGCCCGAGGACCGGCGGGCAAGCTTCGCGCTGATCATCGACCAGGCGTCGTATCTCTTCCCGGATGGGGAGCCCGGGCGGATGTCGTTCCAGGGTTCCGGCCTCCTGGTGACGCTGCTCAACTGGGCCCAGAGCCCGCACCTCAAGCGGCTCAACATGGCCGTGGTGCTGATCGACGAGCGCTCCGCCGACGTGAGCGGCCGCCTGCTCTCCAATCCGCACGTCGCCACCGTCGAGGTGGCCCTCCCCGAGGAGGCCGAGCGGGCGTCGTTCATCCGGTACGTCGTCGGGGCCAAGCCGATCGAGTCGTTTTCGGACTACGGCGTGGAGGAACTGGCCCGGCTCACGGCGGGAATTACGCTGGCCGACGTCGGGGTTCTCATCCAGATGGCCCGGGAGGGCGCCGGACGGCTGGACCAGAAGGTGTTCCGCGACCTCAAGAAGCGGCTCATCGAACGCCATTGCCAGGGCCTGCTCGAATTCGTCGAGCCTAAGTGGAACCTCGACATCGTCATCGGGCACGAGGCCGCCAAGAAGCGGCTCCTCGAAGACGCCGACCTGCTCCGCCGCGGCGCGCTCGATACGCTGCCGATGGGCTATCTCCTCTGCGGGCCGGTCGGCACCGGGAAGACGTTCATCGCGCAGTGCACCGCCGGCGCGATCGGGGCCCCTTGCGTCACCCTCAAGAACTTCCGCTCCAAGTACGTCGGCGAGACGGAGGGCAATCTCGAGCGGGTGCTCGGCGTGCTCCGGGCGATGGGGCCGGTGATGGTCATCATCGACGAAGCCGATGCGGCCCTCGGCGATCGGGAATCGGAAGGGGACTCGGGGACCTCGAGTCGCGTGTTCGGGATGATCGCGAGCCAGATGGGCGATACCCGTTACCGGGGCAGGATTCTCTGGATGCTGCTCACCGCCCGGCCCGATCTGCTCCCCATCGACCTCAAGCGGCAGGGGCGGGCCGAAGTCCACATTCCGCTCTTCTATCCGGCCACCGAGGACGAACTCAAGGACATGTTCGTGGCCATGGCCCGGAAGGCCGGCGCGAGCCTCCGCCGGGAGGACATCCCGTCGCTGCCGAACGTAGGCAAGCTGTCCGGCGCGGACGTCGAAGGCATCGTCGGCCGGGCCTGGCGCCAATGTCTCATCGCCGGCGAGCAGAACGTTACCGGCGAGGCGCTCGGCGCCGTGCTGGACGACTTCCTGCCTTCCACCCAGGGGCTCGAGAAGGAACTGCAGGAAGTGGCCGCGATCCTCGAGTGCACCGATCGCGGCTTCCTGCTGCCGGAGCATCGCAAGTTGGTGGACAAGGAGGGCGGCCGTGCCCGACTCCAGCAGCGGCTCACCGAACTCAAGATGCTGGTCGAGCGGCTCTAGCCGCCCCGACTGATCCCGAGCCAGCGCGGCACCCGGGTCCGGTACCTCACCCAGTCCTCGCCATGACGGGCCGCCAGCCACGGTTCCTCGCCCAGCACGACCCGGAGGTGAAAGGCGAGGCCCACGGCCAGGGCGTACCCGGCGAGTCCCCGGGACCGGCAGGCAACGGCCCAGCCCGCCAGAATCGCGAGGACCGCCAGGTACATTGGATTCCGGCTCACCCGGTAGAGCCCAACCGTGACCAGCCGCTCCGGCGGCGCCCATGGAGCCAGGCTGCCCATGCCGGTCACGTAGAAGTCGCGGATGCACCAGGCCAGGAGCACGGCGCCGATCGCGACCAGCCCCAGGCCGTCGGCCCGAAGCGGCTCGCCGGGGGGGCGCAGCAGCCACGGCACCAGGAAGGCAACGA
The DNA here is from genome assembly GCA_050183815.1 of Gemmatimonadales bacterium. GTDB lineage: Bacteria > Gemmatimonadota > Gemmatimonadetes > Gemmatimonadales > GWC2-71-9 > SHZU01. Next base: position 17,689 of record JBFXAY010000025.1, read on the forward strand.
CCCCGGGCAGCGCCAGGAAGGCCGTGAGAGCCGTCCAGAAGCGCCGTCCGGGGCCGGGCATGCGAGGGCGCTCAGGCCTGGGTCGAGTCCCCGCCCCAGAGCATCTGGTGCTCGCGGTCGGGGAAAGACTCGATCTCCGAGGCGCTCCGCGCCTGGGTGGCGAGGGAGACGACGATCCCGGTCAGGAACGAGAGCGGGATCGTGAGAATTGCCGGGTTCTTGAGCGGGAACCACGCGCCCTCGTGCTTCAGGATGTCCACCTGAATGGTGGGCGACAGGTAAATGAGCAGCACGGTGCTCACCGTCCCGAGGACCATGGCTGCGAGGAGGCCCGAGGTCGTGGCCCGGCGCCAGAACATCGCCAGGCACAGCGCCGGGAAGTTGCCGCTCGCCGCGATGGCGAAGGCCAGGCTCACCATGAAGGCCACGTTCTGGCCCTTGAACGCGATCCCGAGGACCACCGCCAGGATGCCGAGGAGAATCGTGGCCACCCGGGCGATCCGGAGCTGCTCCTCCGCGCCGGCCTTGCCGCCCCGGAACACGTTGACCCAGAGATCGTGCGACAGCGCCGCCGCCCCGGACAGCGTCAGGCCGGCCACCACCGCGAGAATCGTCGCGAACGCCACGGCGGCAATGAAGCCGAGAAAGGGCGTGCCGCCGAGCACCTCGGCAAGCAACGGGGCCGCCATGTTGCCGCCCCGGTCCACTGCGCGGATCGCGTCCGGTCCCACCAGCACCATCGCCCCGAAACCCAGCACGAAAGTGAGCAGATAGAAGACCCCGATCAGGCCGGTGGCGTAGAAGACCGACTTCCGGGCGGCCTGGGCATCCGGCACCGTGAAGAACCGCATCAGAATGTGGGGCAGTCCGGCGGTACCGAACATCAGTGCCATCCCGAGCGAGATGGCGTCCCAGGGGTTGGTAACCTGCTTGCCGGGGGCCAGCACCGCATCGCCATAGCGTTCGGCGGCGGCGGCAAACAGCGCCGTGGGGCTCATGCCGAACCGGGCCAGCACCAGGATCGCGAGCAGCAGCGCCCCGGAGAGAAGCAGGACCGCCTTGACGATCTGGACCCACGTCGTCGCGATCATTCCGCCGAGGAGCACGTAGAGGATCATCACCGTGCCCACCAGCACCAGCGCCACCTCGTACGACAGGCCAAACATCAGCTTGATCAGACCGCCGGCGCCGACCATCTGGGCGATCAGATAGAAGGTCACGGTGGCGAGCGTTCCGATGGCGCCGGCGACCCGGACCGGTCCCTGGCGGCGGTGCAGCGCCACCACGTCGCTGAAGGTGTACCGGCCCAAATTCCGCAGCGGCTCGGCGATCAGGAACAGCACGACCGGCCAGCCCACCAGCCACCCGGTCGAGTAGATCAGCCCGTCGAAGCCGGTCGTGGAGACCAGCCCGGCGATCCCCAGAAACGACGCGGCACTCATGTAGTCGCCGGCCAGGGCCCAGCCGTTCTGGCCGGCACTGATCGAGCGGCCCGCCGCGTAGAACTGCTCGGTCGTCTTGGTTCGGCGGGCGGCCCACCAGGTGATCCCGAGCGTGATCGAGATGAACAGGAAGAAGAAGCCGATCGCGACCGGGTTCGACTCGCCGATCGACGTGGCGGGCGCGCCCTGTGCCGCGGCGACGAGTTCGCCGGTCATCGGGCCCCCCGATGGCGCTCGAGTTCCGGATCCCAGCGGCGATTGGCCCACCGCACGTACCACCACGTGAGGAGCCACGAGGCCACGATCACCACGGCGCCGAGGAGGATGCCGAGACTGAGGCCCCGGCTCACCAGCCGGCTCATCAGCGGCTTGTCGAACGCGATCAGCAGCACGAAGCCGAAGTAGATGAGCACCATGAGGCCGGTCAAGGCGAGCGACACACGCCAGCGGAGCCGGGCGAGCGCCCGGAGGGATTCGTTCATGAGCGGTCTTGGGGGTGACGGGGATTCAGGGTAACGTTACCGCGTCTTGACGAGGCGGGCAACAATGAGAGTGTGGATCGCCGTGGCGTCCGCCGTGGTGCTGAGTGAAGCCGCCGCCGCGCAGGGCCCTCCGGGGACCGACATCCATCTCGTGCCGATAACGCTTGCCGGCCGCGCGCTCACTATCGGTCCGCCGCGCCGGCTCACGAACCGTCCCGGCTACGACAACCAGCCCTCCTTCACTCCCGACGGCAAAGCGCTTCTCTATACCGTCGTTCGCGAGGGCGGACCCGGCGGGACGACCCAGGCCGACATCTTCCGCCTCGAACTCGCGACCGGCCGGTCGGCGCCGGTCGTCTCGACGCCGGAAAGCGAGTACTCCGCGACGCCCATGCCCGGGGGGCGCGAGTTCGCCGTGATCCGGGTGGAGCGCGATTCGACCCAGCGTCTCTGGGCCTTCCCCCTGGCGGGCGGCACGCCGCGGTTGCTGCTGCCGGATCTCGCCCCGGTGGGCTACCAGGCCTGGCTCGACGCGAACACGGTGGGGCTCTACGTCCTCGGGTCACCGGCCACGCTGCAGGTTGCCGATCTCGGGGCGGGCGGCGCCCGGATCCTGCTGTCCCGCATCGGCCGCGCCGTGCAGAGGATTCCGGGCCGGCGCGCCCTCTCCGTGACCCAGCAGGTCAGTGACAGCACCTGGTGGATCGTCGAGGTCGACCCGACCACCGCCGCGGCGAAGCCGATCGTGGCCATGCCGCCGGGCGCGGAGTACTACGTCTGGCTCCCGGACGGGTCGCTGCTGTCCGCCGAGGGGTCCTCGCTCTATCGCTTCCGTCCCGGGTCCGACGCCGCGTGGGTGGAAGCCGCGCGGCTGCCCGGTCTATCCGGCTTGAGCCGCCTGGCGGTGTCCCCCCGGGGCGACGCCATTGCCATCGTAGCCGCGGAGGGTGGACGATGAGACGTCGCACCGTCATCATGGTGCTCGCTGTGCCGGCGCTCGTCGCCTGCCGCGCCGAGAAGCCCGCGGCCGCCGCCGCCGGGGACACCCTCACCACCCGCGAGCGGCAGGAGGCCATCGGCCGCAGCGGCCTGCCCGGGGCGGTCGGTATCGACCGGGCCATCAAGGTCGCCGATTCGGCCACGGCCGCGACTCGCGTTCTCGACTCGATCGGCAACCAGGAGCCCCAACCGTGACTGTTCTCCCCCGCAGCATTGCCCTCGCCTGTCTCGTCGCGTCGCCGGCGGCACTCGCCGCGCAACGCCCCGCCGGGGCGGCGGAGCGGACCGTGGTGCTCGAGCCCGCCCGGGTCTTCGACGGCGATTCGCTCCGCACCGGCTGGGCGGTCGGTGTGCGCGGGTCGCGAATCGTCTGGGCGGGTCCGCGGCAGAGCCGGCCGGCCGGCGCCGAAACGATTGCGCTGCCCGGCCTGACGCTCCTGCCGGGCTTGATCGAGGCGCATTCGCATCTGCTGCTTCATCCCTACGACGAGACGCCCTGGGTGGACCAGGTCCTCAAGGAGGCCCTCTCGCTCCGGGTGGCCCGCGCGACCAATCACGCCCGCAACACGCTCATGGCGGGCTGGACCACCGTGCGCGATCTCGGGACCGAGGGCGCCGACTACGCCGACGTGGGGCTCAAACAGGCAATCGACCAGGGCATCATCCCCGGCCCGCGCATGCTGGTCACCACCCGCGCGATCGTCGCGACCGGCAGCTACGCCCCCAAAGGCTTCGATCCCCGGTGGGACATTCCGCAGGGAGCCGAAGAGGCCGATGGCGTCGAGGAATTGACCAAGGTGACCCGGCGCCAGATCGGGAAGGGCGCCGACTGGATCAAGGTCTATGCGGACTATCGCTGGGGCCCCGGCAATCAGGCCCGGCCGACGTTCTCGGTGGAAGAACTCACCCGTATCGTCGAAACCGCGGCGAGCAGCGGGCGCTGGGTCGTCGCCCACGCTTCCACCGCCGAGGGGATGCGCCGGGCCGTGCTGGCCGGAGTCCGGACGGTCGATCACGGCGACGGCGGGACCCCCGAGGTGTTCCGCCTGATGGTGGAACGCGGCGTGGCACTCTGCCCGACGGTGGCGGCCGGCGACGCGATCGCCCGATACGACGGCTGGCGCCGCGGCGTCGATCCCGATCCGCCGGGCATCGCCCGGAAGCGGCAGAGCTTCGCGGCGGCTCTCGCGGCCGGGGTGACGATCTGCAACGGCAGCGACGTCGGCGTCTTCACCCACGGCGACAACGTGCGGGAACTCGAGATCATGGTCGAGTACGGCCTGTCGCCGCTCGCCGCGCTCAAGGCAGCTACCAGCGTCAACGCCCGGGTCCTCGATCTGCCCGATCGGGGCCGGGTCGCCGAGGGGCTGCTTGCCGACCTCATCGCCGTCGACGGCGATCCCACCGCGACTCCCTCGGCGCTGCGGCAGGTTCGCTTCGTCATGAAGGGCGGCGAGGTCGTGCGTCGGTGACGCGGCCGAGCCTCCTGCTGTGCTGGCTCGCGGCGGCACCGGCCGCCGCCCAGACGCTGACGCCGGCCCAGGTTCGTGGGATCGACTCGGTGTTCGCCCGGCTCGACGGGACCGACCGGCCCGGCTGCTCGGTCGGGGTGAGCCACGCGGGCGCCCGGTACCTCCATGGGTATGGGATGTCGGACCTGCAGCAGGGTACCGCCATCACGCCCGAATCGATCTTTCACGTGGCGTCGGTGTCGAAGCAGTTCACGGCCTTCGCCGTCGGCTTGCTGGCCGACGACGGGGCCCTGTCGCTCGACGATCCGATCCGGCAGTACGTGCCCGAAGTTCCCGACTACGGGACCCCGCTCAGCCTCCGCCGCCTGATGCATCACACCAGCGGCCTCCGGGATCAGTGGGAACTCCTCGGCCTCGCCGGGTGGCGGTATCCGGACGACCTCTTCACCCAGGGCGATGTCCTGGCGATCATCTCCCGGCAGCGCGATCTCAACTTCAAGCCGGGCGACGAGTGGCTCTACAGCAATACCGGCTACACGCTGCTGGCCGTCGTGGTGGAACGGGTCAGCGGGATGTCGCTTCGGGCGTTCCTCGATACCCGGGTGTTCCAGCCCCTCGGCATGACGCGGACCCACGTGCACGACGACCACGCCATGATTGTCCGGGGCCGCACCTCGGCCTATCAATGGGCGGCCGGCGGCTGGAAAATCAGCGTGCCCCAGTTCGATACTCACGGCGCCACCAGCCTGTTCACCACGCCGGAGGACCTGCTCAAATGGGAGGCCAACTTCGAATCGGGCCGGGTCGGCTCGGCTGGGCTCCGGGCGGAAGCCGTTCGGAGCGCGATCCTGAACGACGGCCGTCCGGCCAACTACGGCTTCGGGATCTCCCTCGATGAGTTTCGCGGCACGCCCGCGCTCGGCCACGGCGGCGCGGACGCGGGCTACCGCGCCCAGGTCGTGCGGTATCCGGAGCACCGTTTGGCGGTGGCGGTGGCGTGCAACTTCGCGGAGGCGGGCCCCGGCGGCCTGGCCAACGCCGTGGCGGAGGTGGTTGTCGGCGACCGCCTGGCGGCGCGGCCGGTGCCGCCGGAACCGGTCGTCGGCGACCCGGCTGAACTGGGCCGGTTCGCCGGGGTGTACCGGTCGCTCGGTTCCGACGCGGGATACCGGTTGGTCGTCCGCGGGCGCCGGTTGGTGGTTGACGGTGTCGGCGTTGCCCTGACATCCACCGCACCTCGCCGGTTCGAGGGGAGCGGGCTGACGTTCGAATTCGGCGGTGACGCCGGCACGGTGCCGGCCGGCGGCCGGGTGCTCCGGAGCCGGGCACCGGCGGATTCGGTGATCCGGGCGGAGCCGTTCGCGCCGGCGCCGGGGGCGCTCGCGGAATACGCGGGTGCCTACTGGAGCGACGAGGTGGGCGCCCCGATGACGGTGGTCGCGGCGGACAGCGTGTTGCGGGTCGTTCCCTCCAAGTTCCAGGGCGACGATCTCCGGTTTCTGCCGCTCTATCGCGATGCGTTCGCCCTGGGCAGCTCCGTCCTTCGGTTCGTTCGGGAAAAGGGGCGCGTCACGGGGTTTCGCTACAGCGGCGGACGGGTTCGTAACGTCTTGTTCACCAAGGGGAAAACCCGCCCTTGACGGCATCGGCGGACGGGCGCTAGGATGCCGGTCTGCTTGGAACCCGTTCACCGGCCCGCTCGGGGCTCGAGGAGCCGAGGATTCGTCTCAAACCCTTCCGGGCGTGGCGGCCTGATCCCGCCGTGGCGGCCCGCGTTGCCGCCCCGCCCTACGACGTAGTCGACCGCGCCGAAGCCGCCCAGATCGCGCAGGGAAATCCCTTCAGTTTCCTTCACGTCGGGCGCGCCGACATCGATGTCGGCGACGACGTCGGCCCCTACGACGAACGCGTCTATCTCAAGGCCCGCGATAATCTTCGGGCCTTCATGACCGACGGGACGCTGATCCAGGATCGCGACCCGTCGCTCTACCTGTATGAGCTCACGATGGACGGCCGAAGCCAGCTGGGTGTGGTTGGCTGCGTTCACGTGGAGGATTACGAGACCGACGTCATCAAGAAGCACGAACGGACCCGGAAGGACAAAGAAGACGACCGGACCCGGCATGTGCTGGAGTTGAATGCGAATGCCGAACCGGTGTTCCTGACGTACCAGGGGCAGCCGTTCGTCGATCAGCTCAACGCCGACGCGACCCGCACTGCGCCGCTGTACGACTTCACCTCGTCCGACGGCGTCCGGCACCGGATCTGGATGATTCGCAACGCCGAGGCCTACCTTGACGCGTTCCGCCGGATTCCGGTGGGCTACGTGGCCGACGGCCACCACCGATCGGCCAGCGCCTGGCGCGCCGGCAACGAGCGGAAGGCGGCCAACCCGGGCCACTCGGGTCTCGAGGAGTACAACTGGTTTCTGGCGGTGCTGTTTCCGGCCAACCAGCTGCACATCATGCCCTACCACCGCGTGGTGAGGGACCTGGGGGCACTGTCGCTCGAAGACTTCCTCGACCGGCTCCGGCAAGTGGGAACGCTGGCGCCCACCACCTCCCCCCAGCCCGAGCAGCCGGGCGGTTTCGGGATCTACGTGGCGGGGAGCTGGTACCGGCTCACGATTCCGCCGGAGTCGATCAACCAGGCCGATCCGATCAAGTCCCTGGACGCCGAGTTGCTCGCCGACCGGATCCTCGACCCGATTCTCGGGATCACCGATATCCGGTCGGACAAGCGGATCGATTTCGTTGGCGGCATCCGCGGCATTCCGGAACTCGAGCGCCGGGTCGACTCGGGCGAGATGGCCGTGGCGTTCGCCCTTCACCCGGTGTCCATGGACCAGGTGATGCTCGTCGCCGACGGCGGCGGGATCATGCCCCCCAAGACCACCTGGTTCGAGCCCAAGCTCAAGAGCGGTCTTTTCGTGCACACCCTCGACTAAACCCCAATCCGAGACGGTATGAAGCGCGTACTGATCGCCGACAAGTTCGAGAAGGTCGGCGTGGACGGACTCAAGGACATCGGCTGCGAGGTGATCGAGCGGCCCGATGTGAAGGCGGAAGAACTGCCGGCCCTCCTGCAGGAGCTCGATCCCCGGATCCTCGTCGTCCGGAGCAAGAAGGTTACGGCCGCCGCACTCGAAGCCGCCGGCCAGCTCTCCCTGGTGATCCGCGCGGGCGCGGGGATCGACACAATCGACGTGAAGACCGCCTCCCGCCTCGGCGTCTTCGTGGCCAACTGTCCCGGCAAGAACTCGATCGCCGTCGCCGAGCTGGTCCTCGGGCTGCTGCTTTCGTGCGACCGCCGGATCCCCGACCAGGTGATCGAGCTGCGGCGGGGCGAGTGGAACAAGGGCACCTACAGCAAGGCCAAGGGCCTCCACGGCCGGACCCTCGCCATCATCGGGCTCGGCCAGATCGGCCGCGAGATCGCCCGGCGGGCGCAGGCCTTCGGCATGAAGATCGTGACGTGGTCCCGCCAGCTCACCATCGAGGACTGCGAAAAGCTGGGCATCGAGTACGCGGCGACTCCGCTCGACGCGATCCGCGGGGCGGACGCGGTCACCATCAACGTGGCCTCGACCCCGGAAACCGAGAACCTCGTGAACGCCGAGTTCCTGGGGGCGATGAAGCCGGGCGCCTACCTGATCAACACGTCGCGCGGCTCCGTGGTGGACGAGGCGGCCCTCCTCGAGGCAATTGCCGCGAAGGGCATCCGGTGCGGCCTCGACGTCTACCGGGGTGAACCCGGCGGTTCGAAAGGCGCCTTCGACTCGGCCCTCGCCAAGGCGGACGGGGTCTACGGCACCCACCACGTCGGCGCCTCGACCGACCAGGCCCAGATTGCGATCGCCCACGAGGTGATCCGGATCGTCCAGCAGTTCAACGAGACCGGCCAGGCGCCGCACTGCGTCAACCGGCTCGCCCGGAGCTCGGCCACCCACGTCCTCTCGGTCCGTCATCGCAACCAGCCCGGCGTCCTGGCGCACGTCTTCCGGGTGCTGGCGGACGAAGGCATCAACGTCGACGAGATCGAGAATCTCGCCTATCGCGGCGAGGAAGCCGCAAGCGCCCGGATCCACGTGTCCGGGGCCCCGAGCGAGCGGGCCCTCGAACTCGTCAAGATCGGGAACGAAAACGTTCTCGGCGTGTTCCTCAACGAACTCAGGCACTGACCATGGACCGGATCCACAACTTCAACGCCGGCCCGGGCGTCCTGCCCGAGCCGGTGCTCAAGCAGGCCCAGCAGGACATCTGGAACATTCGTGGCTCCGGCATGGGCATCATGGAGCATTCCCACCGCGGGAAGCTCTTCGACAAGGTCATCAACGAGGCCGTGGAAGCGGCCCGGAGCCTGGCCGGAATCCCCGACAACTACCACGTGCTGTTCATCCAGGGCGGCGCCACCCAGCAGTTCGCCATGGTGCCGATGAACCTCCTGCCCGCGGGGCGCACGGCGGACTACCTGGTCACGGGTGCCTGGTCGGAAAAGGCGCTCAAGGAGGCGAAGAAGTTCGGCGCGGTGCACACCGCGGCCACGGGCAAGGACGGGAACTACACCCGGATTCCCGCGCCGGGCGAGATCGCCTACTCCGGCAACCCCGCGTACGTCCACCTCACGACCAACAACACGATCTTCGGTACCGAGTGGCGAAGCGAGCCGGCGGTGCCGGCGGGCGTACCCCTGGTGGCGGACACCTCGAGCGACATGTTCAGCCGGCCGATCGACGTGTCCCGCTACGGGCTCATCTACGCGGGAGCCCAGAAGAACCTGGGCCCGTCGGGGATCGTCCTGGTCATCGTCCGGAACGACCTCGCCGCCATGGGCTCGGCCGACTTGCCGCTCATGATGCAGTACCAGACGTACGCGAAGGAGAACTCGCTCCACAACACGCCGCCCACGATGGCGATCTATCTGGTGGGGCAGGTGCTCAACTGGATCCGCGATCAGGGCGGACTCACCGGGATGGCGGGCCGCAACGAGGAAAAGGCGGCCCTCCTCTACGATTTCCTCGACCAGAGCGACTTCTTCCGCGGCACCGCGGACCGGGACAGCCGGTCGCTGATGAACGTGACCTTCCGCGCCCCGTCGGAGGAACTGGAACAGAAGTTCTGTGCCGAGGCGGACCGGCGTGGCATGGCCGGGCTCAAAGGGCACCGGTCGGTCGGGGGGATGCGGGCCAGCATCTACAACGCCTGCCCCCGCGAAAGCGTGGCGGCGCTGGTGGCCTTCATGAAGGAGTTCGAGCTGGCGAATCGCTGAGGAGCGCGTCGTCGCCGGGCGGATCGACCGGCAGGCCGTGGCGGTCCGCCAAGGTCCCGATGGAAAAGCCCGCGATCACGTCGTAGCCGGCATGCACCAGGATCGCCCAGTGGAGTGAGCCGGTCGCGAGCACCAGTCCGTGGAATGCGGCGGCGAAGACGGTGATCGCCGCCGCCCCCCGCCAGCCCTGCACCCAGTGGGCGAGCCCGAACGCCACCGAAGCGACCGCCACAGCCGCCGCAGCCGAGCCCGTCATCCAGTGCAGGATGGCGAACAGCACCCCGCGATAGCTGATCTCCTCGCCGATGCCCGCCATGGCCGAGATCCCGACCCAGAGCCGGCGTTCCGGAGGAGTTCGAGGCGCAAAGAGGTAGATCCTGCGGTGCCGCGCCCGCACCTGGCGGACCCAGGTCGGGCGGAACGTCGCCACCGCTACGATCAGCATCGCGGCGGCCCAGCCGGCGGCGGGCCACACCGGGGGCCAATTCCCGATGGGATCGATCCCCACCGCCCGGGCCACGAGGAGCGAGAAGCCGAGCAGGACTCCCTGCTGAACGATGACCGAGACGAAGTAGGGGAGCCGCGGCGGCAGCGGCCGGGTCGCGAGCCGGCCGGCACTCAGCCAGGCTGCGAGGGGCAGCAGCAGGAGGAAGACCGCGAGGTGAACGGCGGCCGGCAACCCGACGGCCCGGATCGTCACCCGAGGGCTGCCGCCGTGCGCCGCACCCGCTGCACGATGGCCGAGAGTCCCTGGGTCCGCATCATCCCGAGGGCTTCATCGAGGCGGAGGAGGTGCAGCAAGTCGACCGGCAGCGCCGCCGCCGCCGCGGCCGGCTGGCCGTCGAGCGCCTCGACCAGGAGGGCCACGAACCCCCGGACGGTCGGCGACTCGCGAGGCACGTCGGCGGCGAGACGGAGCGCGTCCCCCTCCCGTTCCAGCCAGAGAAAGACGGGCGTCTGGCACTCGGTGATTCGGTGCGCCTCGCGATCGCGGTCGGCGGCGAGCCGGTCGGGCAGCTCGGGCAGCCGCTTCGAGGCGGCGAGCAGACTCTCGAGCCGGAGATCCTTGTCGGCTGCCTGGAATCGGCGGATCAGCTTGTCGATCGTCATGGGCTGGGCGCAAATTGCCCGGGCCCGCGCCCTTTGGCAAACCGACTCCCGAACCCCGGAAACCGATGGTCACGCTGCTGCCCGGACCGATCGTGAGCCCCGCCTGGCTGGCCGAACATCTCCACCGGCCGGACCTGGTCGTGCTCGACGCCTCGTGGTATCTGCCCGCGATGAACCGCGATCCGCGGCAGGAGTTCCTCGACGCCCACATTCCGGGAGCGGCGTTCTTCGATCTCGACGCCCTGTCGGAGCCGGCAACGACGCTGCCGCACATGTTCCCCGACGAGCCCACCGTCGGCCGCCAGCTCGGCGAACTCGGCGTCTCGAACCGGGATGCGGTGGTCGTCTACGACGGTTCCGGTACCAACCTGAGCGCCCCGCGCGCGTGGTGGCACCTTCGCGCGCACGGACACGACAAGGTCGCGGTTCTCGATGGCGGGTTGGGTCGCTGGCGGGCCGAAGGGCGGCCGGTCGAGAGCGGACCGGCCACCAGGCCGCCGGCGGAGTTCCGGGCCGAGCGGGTGCCCGGCGCCGTCTGGGATCTGGCCATGGTCCGGGCGGCCGTCGGCGATCCCTCGGTGCAGCTCCTCGACGCGCGGAGCCGGGGCCGGTTCGAGGGCACCGAGCCCGAGCCCCGGCCCGGTCTCCGGGGCGGTCACGTGCCCGGCGCGCGGAATATCCCGTTCACCGACCTTGTCGCCGCGGACGGGACCCTCAAATCCCTGGCGGAGTTGACCGACCTCTTCCGCGCGGCCGGGATCGATCTCGACCGGCCCGTGGTCACGTCGTGCGGGTCCGGGGTAACGGCCTGCGCCCTCCTTCTGGCGCTCGAGGCGGTGGGGCACCGCGAACACGCCGTCTACGACGGTGCCTGGACCGAATGGGGCGGCCGGGCGGATACCCCGGTCGCGACCGGTCCTGCCTAACGACAGCGCCGGAGGAGTCGGGCCGGAAACGGATGGTTCGGCAGGAGGGCCGCGGCTCGCTCGGCGTGTTCCCGCGCCGCGGGGCAGGGGAGCCGCTGCGCCAGGGCCAGGTGGAGCCGGTAGTTGCCCGGATCCGCCCGGGCCGCTTCGACGAGGTCGGGCCGGGACCACCCGTTGCCGGCCGTGACCACGGCCCGGAGCTCGCCGGCCGAGTGCCAGAGCAGCACCGCCGCCACCGCGAGAAATCCCGCCACCCAGCGCGCTTTCCGTTCGAGCGGCCGGTCAACGACCGGCCGGGTCGGCGGCAGCAGCGTGCCCAGCGCCGCCATCGCGATCAGCGTCGGTGGGGCCAGCAGCAGCACCGCGTCGAACAGACCCTGGGTTCCGACCGCGGCCAGCACGCCCAGCGCCGCAACGGCCGCCGGACCCCGCTCCGGATCGCGGATCCGCCGCAGGGAAACCACGGCCGCCGTGAGCAGAAACCCGGTCCAGCAGAGCGCCGCGAGCGGGCCCCGCTCGGTCACCGTCGCCACCCAGTCGCTCGAGGGCCACGGATTGGTGGGAATCGGATCGTGTCCGGCGAATGACGGGTCGCCCGGTGTCGTGACCAGCGGGTAGGCCACCATCCAGTTGCCCGGGCCCACGCCGAAGATCGGATCGCGCCGGAGCAGGCGGAGACTGTTCCGGTACTGGATCAGCCGGCCTCGGCCGGATCCTTCCTGGTAGTTGAGCACGCCGCGCAGCGAGTCCCGGAACGGCGAGGACGAGCTCCAGCTGAGGCGATTGGGGAGGATCAGCGCCCCAAGAAGGCCGGCGGCGGCGGCGAGGGCCAGGCTCCCGGCCCGGCGCCGGTCGAGAGTGAAGCCGGCGCGCCGCCCGGCCAGCACCGCGATGGCAGTCACGATCGCCACGGCACCCGCGCCGACCCAGGCGGCCCGCGAACGCGACAGGACGACGGCTGCAGTCATCATGGCGAGACCGGCCGCCGCCACGAGAAACACGGGCCGACGGCGAGCCGTGGCGGCCAGCAGAAACAGCAGCGGCAGACCGATCACCGTGAGATGCGCCATGAAGTTGCGGTTGCCGAGCGAGCCGCCCGGCGCCCGGGTGTCCGCCAGGAGGTCGGCCGTCCACCCGTACGCCTGGAGCAGGCCGGTCGCCGAGCCGGCGAGGATGGCCGCCACCAGGCAGGCTGCCACCAACACGCCGCTCGAACGGTGTCCGGCCCATCGCGCCGCCGCGAAAACGGTGGCGGCCGCGAGCGTGATCCCGACACCGCGGAGCGCCAGCCAGTGATTCGTGGCCCCGACCGCCGACACTACACTCAGCGCCGCGAACCCGAGCAGGCAGCAGCCGACGATCCCGACCGCGAACCGGCGGGCTCCCGCCAGCGCGACCAGCCCGGCGAGGGTTGCCGTCGCGAGCAGGGCCAGCTCCTTGGGGACCGCGAACCGGTCGAGGTCGAACATCGGCGCCTTGACCACGGCCAGCACGGCGACCAGGGCGCCGATTCCCAGCACCAGCTGGACGGCGGCCACCGCTGCCCGGGGTTCGCCGGTCGGTTCGAGGCGGGCAGCCGGCTGGGCGGAGGTCATGGCCCGGAACGTAGATGTGACGCGATTCGGGTCAACCGTCCGGAACGGGCTTAGATTGGTTTTCATGTCCGATGTCGTGTTGGCGGCGACCGACCGGCCGCTGCCGGTTCTGGTCCGCCGGATCGAAGATGAGCGCGTTCCGGAAGGCATGGTGGGCATCGGGACCCACCTCGGCGACCGCCTCATTGCCCGTTGTGCGGTGAGCCCGGAGGCCGCCGAGGTGATCCTCGCCGGCGACCTCTTCAAGGAGCCGGTCCAGCTCGTCCTGGCCGGGAAAGAGGATCCGCCCGGCCTCCAGTGCCGGCTGTACGCCCTCGTCGAGGTCGAGCAGCCCGAGGAGGAGGACGGGGAGCCGGACGAACCGTGGGCGGCCTCGGTCCCACGGTTCGAGGCGGAGGCCGAAGCCGAGACGGACGCCGAGTCGGGCGACGGCACCCAGGGCATGGTCTTCCTGGGCCAGATCGTGCGGTTCGACCGGGACCGGAAGCACCCGGACAGCTTGGCGCTCGAAACGGCGGACGTGCTGCGGACCTTGGTCGAAGGCAAGGCCGGCGAGCTGGTGGACCGGGTTCTCGACGACCTCCTGGGCGAGTTCGATCAATAGTTGACATTCCGACTGGCCAAGTCGTATTTATCCGGCCCCTTGGATCAGGACGACGGACGATGGCGCTGGTATCGATTGCCGAGCGTGGCTACGCGCACCCGGACGTGCTGGTAAGCACGGAGTGGGTGTCGCAACACTTGTCAGATCCGACCGTCCGGCTCGTCGAATCCAATGAGGACCTGCTTCTCTACGACACCGGCCACGTGGCCGGCGCGAGCAAGATCGACTGGGTCAGCGAGCTCAACGACCAGGTCGTCCGAGACTATCTCTCCGCCGAGGCGATGCAGGCCCTGCTCCGGCGGAAGGGTATCAACCGGGGCGACACGATCGTCTTCTACGGCGACAAGAACAACTGGTGGGCCACCTACGCCCTCTGGGTGTTCCGGCTCTTCGGGATCGACCACCTCAAGGTCATGGACGGCGGCCGCCAGCGCTGGATCGACGAAGGCCGGCCGCTGACCACCGAGCGCCCGGTCCTGCCGCCCGGTAACGTGGTCGTCACGGAACGTCGTGACACCGCCATTCGCGCCCTGCGCGAGGAAGTGCTCGCCCATGTGCGGGCCGGCCGCAAGCTGGTGGACGTCCGGAGCCCGGAGGAATTCCGGGGCGAGCGCCTCCACATGCCCGACTATCCCAACGAGGGCGCGGTGCGGGGCGGCCACATTCCGGGCGCGCGCAACGTGCCCTGGGCCCGGGCGGTCGATCCGGAAACCCATACGTTCAAGCCGGCCGCCGACCTCCGCGCGATCTACGAGCAGGAACAGGGGCTCGCCTCCGGCGACGACGTCGTCGTCTACTGCCGGATCGGCGAGCGGTCGTCCCACTCCTGGTTCGTGCTGACCTATCTGCTGGGCTACACCACCGTCCGCAACTACGACGGCTCCTGGACCGAGTGGGGTAATGCGGTCCGGATGCCGATCGAACGTCCCTGACCACCACTCGAGAGGCTCGTGATGTTGTTTCAGTTGCTTGTTGCCGCCGCCGTCGCCGGACCCGCCGCCCCGATCACCGATCCCGTGACCTGGATGATCGATCCGATTCATTCCGAGGTCACCTTCCGGGTCCGGCACTTCGTGACCAAGGTGCCCGGGACGTTCAAGGACTGGGCCGGCACGATCGTGGCCGACCCGGACAACCTCGCCGGCGGCCAGGTCGAGGTCACCGTCAAGACCGCGAGCGTGGACACCAAGAACGACCGCCGGGACACCCACCTCCGGTCGAATGACTTCTTCGCGGTGGACAGCTTCCCGGACATGACCTTCAAGAGCACCCGGGTCGAGGTCACCGGCAGCGACCTCAAGGTCACCGGCGATCTCACCATCCGCGGGGTGACCAAATCAGTGGTCCTGACCGGGGAATACGGCGGCACCTACGGCCAGCCGGCCCCGAAGCAGCAGCGGATCGGTTTCACCGCCACGACCCGGGTCAACCGGCTAGATTTCGGCCGCAAGTGGAATCGTCTCGTCGAGGGCTCCAACATGCTCGGCGACGACGTCGACATCACCATCAACGTCGAGGCCATTCGTCAATGACCACCGCCGTGGGCGCGCCGATCACGATGTCCGCCGGGACGCTGTCCGTTCCCGACCAGCCCATCATCCCGTTCATCGAGGGTGACGGTACCGGCCCCGACATCTGGTCGGCGTCCCGCCTGGTGTTCGACGCCGCTGTGGCCAAAGCCTACGGCGGCAAGCGCCAGGTCGTCTGGGAAGAAGTCCTGGCGGGCGAGAAATCGAAGAACCAGGTGGACAGCTGGCTGCCGCAGGCCACGCTGGACACCATCCGCGAGCGCCTGGTGGCCATCAAGGGGCCGCTCACGACGCCGGTGGGCGGCGGGATCCGCTCGCTGAACGTGGCCCTCCGGCAGCAGCTCGACCTGTACGCCTGCGTCCGGCCGGTCCGCTGGTTCGAGGGCGTGCCCTCGCCGGTGAAGCACCCGGAGCAGGTGAACATGATCATCTTCCGGGAGAACACCGAGGACATCTACGCCGGCATCGAGTACCAGGCCGGCACCCCGGAGGTGAAGAAGCTCCGGGACTTCCTGATCAAGGAACTCGGGGTCAAGAACATCCGTTTCCCGGACACCTGCTCCCTCGGCGTCAAGCCGGTGTCCTCGGAAGGCACCAAGCGGCTGGTCCGGTCGGCCATCGAGTACGCGATCGCCAACGGCCGCCAGAGCGTCACCCTGGTCCATAAAGGCAACATCATGAAGTTCACGGAAGGCGGCTTCCGTGACTGGGGCTACGAGCTGGCGCGGGAAGAGTTCGGCGGCGTGGAGATCGACGGCGGCCCGTGGTGCAAGTTGCCGAACGGGATCGTGGTGAAGGACGTCATCGCGGACGCCTTCCTCCAGCAGATTCTCACCCGGCCGGCCGAGTACGACGTGATCGCCACCCTGAACCTCAACGGCGACTACATCTCGGACGCGTTGGCGGCGCAGGTCGGCGGCATCGGAATCGCCCCCGGCGCCAACATCAACTACGTGAGCGGCCATGCCATTTTCGAGGCCACCCACGGGACCGCGCCCAAGTACGCCAATCAGGACAAGGTGAACCCCGGCTCGGTGATTCTCTCCGGCGAGATGATGTTCCGCTACCTCGGCTGGACCGAGGCGGCCGACCTCATCATCCGCTCGCTCGACAAGACCATCGCGGCCAAACAGGTCACCTACGATTTCCACCGGCTGATGGACGGCGCCACGCTGCTCAAGACGAGCGAGTTCGCCCGGGCGATGGTGGGGAACATGTAGCGCGGAGTCCGGGGCCCGCCGGACGCCTGCCTAACGTGGGCGGGCGGAGCGGGTCCGGAGCGAATCGAGAACCACGGTGCCCGCGCGGCCCGTGGGATCGAGGCCGGCGGTCGCCTGGAAGGCGGCCACGGCCTCTCTGGTTTTCCGGCCCATGATCCCGTCGGGCGCGCCCGCGTCGAACCCCAGGTCGCCGAGGAGCCGCTGGACCTCGCGGCGCTCGGCGCGGGAGAGGCCGCCGTCTTCGGTCGGCCAGGGGGTGACGAACGGCTCGCCGCCTCGCAGGCGGTCGGCCAGATGCCCGATGGCGAGCGCGTAGGACTCCGCGGCGTTGTAGGAATAGAGGACGTCAAAGTTGCGGAACACCAGGAAGGCCGGGCCGCTGCGCCCCGCCGGGAGGAGCACCGCGGCGGAGCCGGTTCCCGTCAGGCGCGTCCCGTCGATCTGCCGGACCCCGGCGGCCTGCCAGCGCGTCACCGCCAGCTTCTGGCGTCGGCCGGTCGCCAGCCGGAACCGGGCCGGCAGCCTGACCTCGTAGCCCCAGGGCTCGTCCGGACGCCACCCGCCGACCCGGAGGTAGTTCGCCGCCGAGGCGAGCGCGTCGGGGATCGAGCCGACGATGTCCCGGCGGCCGTCGCCGTCGCCATCCACGGCGCGGCTCTGGAAGGTGCTTGGCATGAACTGAGTGTGCCCGAAGGCGCCGGCCCACGATCCCCGGAGCGAGTCCGCGCGGATGTCGCCCCGGCTGACGATCCGCACCGCCGCGAGGAACTCGCCGCGGAAGAACCGGCGCCGGGTGCCCTGGCAGGCCCCGGTGGCGAGCGAGCGCAGGACCGGCCGAGAGCCGAGGGCCTTCCCGTAGTCGGACTCCACCCCCCAGATCGCGGCGAGCACGTGGCGATCGATCCGGTACTGCTTCTCGACCGCGGCGAACGTGTCCCGCCACTCGGCCAGCCGAGCGGTGCCGTCGGCGATTCGTTCGGAATCCACCAGCGCCGCGAAATAGTCCCAGATCGCCAGGCGGAACTCGGGTTGGTTCGCCCGCGCGGTGATGACCGTGGTATCCGGTTCGAGGCCGGCCACCGCGGTGTCGAACGCGGTGCCCGCCACGCCGAGCTTCACGGCCTCGGCCCGCAGCCCCTGCAGGCACGCCCCGAAGGCGCCGGGCTCCTGCGCCGCCGCCCGGGTCGCCCCGGCCGCGATCGCGATGCCCGCGCCGAGCCACGCCGCTCCACGCCACGACGAGCACCGTCGGCCGAACTCGGAGCGGCTGGGCGGGTGGCCGGCAACGTGGGGGGGGCGGCTCAATCCCATCCGGGCAAGATACCCGGGCGTTTCGGAGGTCAAGCCGGCCGCAACCGCTGCGCGAGCAGGCCGGTGGCGGCGGCGGGATCCACGTCCGCCACGAGCAGGCCCGCCTCGCCGTATGGCTGCCAGGCGACGACGGTGCCATCGGGAGCGACCACCACCGAGGTCGTCGGCGATCCGGCGGCCGCGCAGTTCACCGAGGCCACGAAGCAGGTGTTCTCGGCCGCGCGGCAGAGAAGGGCTTTTTCGTGAAACGTGTTGGCGGGGTCGGCGAAGGACGTCGGCCGGACGCCGCCGGGCTCGGGCTCGTGGAAATGGGGGTGGAACACGATGCGGGCGCCCTCTCGCACGGCCCAGCGAACCGTTTCCGGATAGCGCCAGCCCTCGTGGCAGATCGACACGCCGATCGGCACGCCGGCCACCGTGAAAACGCGGCGCTCGGTACCGGGGGAGTACGTGGCGTCCTCGGTGGGGTCGAGCTGGACCTTGTCCTGGAAACCGAGCCGGGTGCCGTCGGTGTCGAGCACGAGGACGGTGGCCCGCAGGGCGCCGGAGACGACCCGCTCGGTGCCCAAAATCACGCCGACGCGGGCCCGACCCGCCGCGACGCCCAGCACCGTCCAGGCTCGCTCGAGAAAGGCGGGGTCCGGTGGCGGGAAGGGCCGGCCCGGGGACCGGTATCCGGGGACAAAGCACTCCGGGAAAGCCACGATCAGGGCCCCGAGGCGCCCGGCCGCGGCGATGGCCTCTTCGGCCAGCAACACGGACTCGTCCGGGGTGCTCGGGGCGGGCAGGTTGGCCAGGGCCAGACGCACGGAGCCACCGGGGTGTGGGATGACCCGGCCAATCTAGCGGTGCCGACCGGGTCGGTTGACACGGGCGTTCCAAAGTTGGACAATGAAGTATGACCGAACAGACCGCTGGGCCCGAGAAGGCCTCCATTCTGGAGGACTTCGTTGACGTGTTCCTCTCGCCGGTCGCGTTGTTCCGCCGGCGGGCCGATGGCCGCTTCGGCGTTGCGATCCTCGTGTTCATGATCGCCGGCGCGGTCCTCTACTTCGCCACCCGGAACGCGATGCAACCCGTCTGGGACGCGGAGTTCGACCGGGGCATGGCGGCAGCCCTCAAGGCCAATCCGCAGATGACCCAGGAGCAGATGGAGGCCGGGCGCAAGATCGCCGGCACCTTCGGAGCGGTCTTCGTCGTGATCGGGGCCCCGATCGCGGCCTTGATGCTCGGCTTCGTGGTCTCGATCGTCGGGAAGCTCCTCGGCTCGAGCCTCGGGTTCGGCCAGGGGTTTGCCATCGGCGCGTACTCCCTGTTTCCGCGCCTGTTCGAGGGCGTGGCCGGCGCGTTGCAGGCCACCCGGCTCGATCCGGCCTCGATCACTTCCCGGATGAGTGTGAGCCTGGGCGTGGGCCGGTTTCTCGACCCCGATCAGACCAACCCGATGCTGTTTGCCCTCGCTGGGCGCATCGATGTATTCACCCTCTGGGTGACGCTGCTGATCGGGATCGGCTTCAAAGTGATCGGCAAGATGAGCACGGGGCAGGCCGCGCTGGGCGCGGTCATCGTCTGGTTCGTTGGCGCGCTGCCGGCCCTCTTCCAGGCCTTCCGGGCGATGTGATCCGGCCGGGGAGCGGGTGCCTAACGGACCCGCTCCTCCCACGCCGAGGCCGAATCGACCGGCGCTCCCGCCGGCACCACCAGCTGCCAGGACAGGACGTTGTCCTCCCGCCACTGTTCCAGCGCCAGCAGACCGTAGCTCGTCCGGTAGAGCACCCGAACCACCGCGCCGGCCGCTTCGTAGCGGTACGGCTCCATCCCGTCGAGGAGCCGGATCGAGCCGCCCAGAATCCGGATGGCCGTCCCGGCGACGACCTGGCGCGCCGGCGAACTGGCCGAGACGCCGACGCCGTCCACCTGCCGGGGCGTCGTCGTATCCCGCACCAGGCGAGCCCCGAGCGACTGGCCGCGGGTTGGATACCGGTCCCCGCTTTCAGCCCGATCGGCGAGCCCCGCGGCGCGGCCCGGTCGAGGGCTGGCCGCGAACCCGGCGGCACTGTCGGCCGCCTTTCGGAACTGCACGGCGTCGATCCGCTCCGGGAGATTGCGGGCGGTCCGGGCCGACTCCAGGGCCGCCACGGACGATGGGGCAGCCGGCGGCGGCGGAGCGGCCTGCTCGGTGCGGGCTTCGGCACCGGCGGTGGTGGTGATGGGTTGGCTGCTCGCGGCGCCGACGGGGCCGGCCGATTTGGCGGGAGCCGTCGTGTCCCGCGCCCGGAACTCGCTCTTCTCGGCTGGCGCCGTCTGGTTCAACGCGAGGTCGGCGGCCGGCTGGGGGAGCGCTTGGACGAGCGGCGGCGCGGCGGCGGGCGGGCCCTCTTCGCTCGCCGGGGCAAGCGCCTCGCGTTCCTGGACGGCCAGCGCCTCGGCGGGCGCGGTGCCTGGTGCGTCCGCCGCCTGGCGGAAGCCCAGGGTATAGCCGAGTCCGATGGCCAGCACGGCCGTCGCTGCCAGCGCGGTGGGAACGACCCAGCGCCGTTCCCGGCGCCTGGCTTCCAACGGCACGGCGCGAGCCGAACCGGCGGGTGCCGCCGCCGGTGCTGGAGCGCCGGCCGGTGTCCAATCGAGCATTGGTTCCCGGACGACCAGGGCCGCCACCGGCTGCTGATCGAGCGACTCGATCAGGCCGAACGCGTCCTCGCGGAAGCGCCTCGCCTCATCCAGCGCCGCGCGGCACGAGGCGCAGGCCGCCAGATGACGCTCCACCGAGCCGAGTTCCTCCGACGGGACCTCGCCGTCGAGCAACGCGTGCAGCGTTCCTTCTTCAAGATGCGACATGACGACGTCCTTCCTGCGCCCGATACGCCTCCACCAGCCGGCGGCGGGCCCGCGCGAGCGTGGTCCCGATGGCGCCGCGCGCCAGCCCGGTCGATTGGGCGATCTCTTCGTAACTCAGACCTTCCGCCTGCAACAACAACGCTTCGCGATCCCGATCCGTCAGCGTGCCGAGTGCCGCGCGAACGTGCCGGATCCGCTCCTCCTGGAGGAGCTCGTCTGCGGGGCTGGGACTCGCCGCCGGTTGCTCCGCCCGGTACAACTCGAGGCGTCGGCCCTGTCGGGTGGCGCGCCGACCTTCCTCGCGGAGGAGGTTGAGGGCGACGGCGAACAACCAGGGCCGTGGATTCCGGGGCGGGGCCGCCACCGCCCGCGCGAAGACCTCCTGCGTCAGCTCCTCCGCACGCTCGAGATCTCCCGTCCGGCGGTGGAGCATCCGGATCAGGGAGTCCCGATATTGGGCGTACAGGTCGGCGACGAAGTCGGTCATCAGCGCGGGATCTCGGCTCTCCTCGGTGGACGCTACTCAGCCGGCGAAACGATCGGGAGATGCCGCGGGGTCCCGACCATGCACAACCTGGGTCGGGGCAGGCGCCGGGGGAACCGCGAGCCCTAGGAAATCGCGACGTCGGCGCGGTCGATAACCTGCCGGATCGTCGCTGATAACTCGTTGACAGTGAAGGGTTTGTGGATCAACGTCACCCCGGGTTGGGTGAGCCCTTTCCGGTCGACCTCGTCCCGGGTGTAGCCCGACATGAAGACGATCCGGGTGTCGGGCCGCTCGGCCCCGATCAGTTCGGCCAGCCGCATGCCGTTCATTTCCGGCATCACCACGTCCGTCAGGAGCACGTCGATCCGCCCGCGGTATTCCCGGCTCACCAGCAGGGCGTCGGCGCCGTGCCGGGCCTCCAGCACGGTGTAGCCGGCGCTGGAGAGAATCTTCCGCACCATGGTCCGGACGCTTTCCTCGTCCTCGGCAACGAGAATGGTCTCGGTGCCCGTGGCGAGCCGGGGGAGGGCGGAGGCGCGTTCGTGGGCCGCCTCGGCCCCCGGGGCCGCCGGCAGGTAGATCTCGAATGTCGTGCCCTGGTCGAGGGCGCTCCGGAACCCGATCCGGCCGCCGGCCTGCTCGATGATGCCGTAGACGGTGGACAGGCCCAGTCCGGTACCGTGCCCGGCCGGTTTGGTGGTGAAGAACGGTTCGAAGATGTGCGCCTGGACCGACGGGTCCATGCCGCGTCCGGTGTCCGCCACCCGCAGGACCACGTAGTCGCGCGACTCGAGGGGAACCAGCGCCCCGCCGGCCTCGTCGGCGGGGAGATGGCGGGTCTCGATCACCAGCTGGCCGCCGGTGGCCATCGCGTCCTGGGCGTTCACCGCGAGGTTGATGATCACCTGATGCACCTGGACGGGATCGGCCTGGACCCACGTGGCACTCGGCGTGGTGATCACCGACACGTCGGTATCGGCCCGGACCAGCCGGGTGAGGATGCCGCGGCACTCGTCCACCACCGCATTGAGATCGACCAGCCGTGGCTGGACGACCTGCTGGCGGCTGAACGCGAGCAACTGCCGCGTGAGACTCGAGGCCCGCGCGACGGCCCGGGAGATTTCCTCGAGGTCGTTCCGCGGCGCGCCGCCGATCTCCTCGTTGCCGAGCAGCAGTTCGGTGTAGCCGCGGATGGCGGTGAGGAGGTTGTTGAAGTCGTGGGCGATCCCGCCCGCGAGGCGGCCGACCGCCTCCATCTTGGCCGACTGCCGGAGCTGCTTGTGGGTTTGGGCCAGCCGGTCCGCGGCGGCGAGCTGCTCGGTGATGTCCTTGGCCACCAAATAGACGCCGCCCACGCCGCCCTCGGTCGCGAGCGGGACGAGAGTGATGTCGACGTCGATCCGCCGGCTCTGCGGCGGTTCCAGCGTCAGGCTGAACCGCTGGGGGTAGCCGTTGCGGGCCTTGTCGAGGTGCCGCACGTAGTTGGGACGCTCGCGTTCGCCGACCAGGTCCGCGAACGGCTGGCCGACCAGATCGGCGCTCGCCTCGCCGAGGAGCTGCTCGGCCGCGGGGTTGGCGGTGGCGATCACGCCGTCGTTGTTGACGGTGAAGACGGCGTCAGGCTGCAGCGTGAACACCGAGTTGAACCGTGAGTCCCGTTCCCGAAGGGCCCGCACGGTGCGGTTTCGTTCGATGGCCGCCGCCGAGAGCGAGGCGCCGACCTCGAGGAGCCCGCGGGTGTGCCGGGGCGGGGCGCCGGGGGTGCGATAGCAAAGCAGCAGGACCCCGAGGAGGGTACCGCTCCGCGACCGGATCGGGGTACTGGTCAGCGACTGGAACCCGTGGGCGAGGGCCGCCCCGACCCAGGGCACCTGCGGCAGCTGGTGCAGGTCGGCAGTGGCCGGTCCGTCGCCGAAGTGCATCATGCTCGCGAGCGAGGTGCCGTCGAAGGGCCCGGCCATGCCCGCGGGGAGCGACGGTCCGGCCACCAGTTCGAGTTCGTCTCCTTCGGGCACGGAGGTGAGCAGGACGGCGGTGCTGCCGGCGCTTTCCGCCTCGAGGGCCCGGCCGAGTCGGTCGAGGGTGGTCCGGAGGGGCGTGTCGGCCACCACGAGGGCCAGGGTGTCGTGCTGGAGGGCGGAGAGCCGCTGGGCCCGCTTCCGCTCGGTGATGTCCACGTGGGCGATGAGGACCCGGCGTTCCGCCGCCGGCCCGAGTGGAGCCGCCCGCAGGAGGAGCCAGACCGTATCGCCCTCGGCGGGAATCTCGAATTCGGCGACGAACTCCGGGCGGCGTTCCGTCTGGACGTCCTCGACGCCCTGGCGGATCTCCTCGAGGAGTTCGAGCGAGGGCCGCGCCACCATCTGGAGGGCGGTGAAGTAGTCTCCGATGCGGGTCCGCTCGCGCCAGGCGGCGTTGGCGGCCACGACCTGCCCCACACCATCGACCCCCGCGAGCTGCGAAGCGAGCGCGTCGAGGACGGTCGTGATCGCGTGGTGGTCGAGGGGGGGGGAGTGATCTCGTTTCATCGCGGGGTCGGGGATACGAAGCGGGCCGGGTTGCCCCGGCCCGGGCCGGGTTGCCCCGGCCCCTTCGAGTAGTGTTCCCTCAAGCGATTACTGCTGCAGCTTCACCTTGACGGGCGAGGCCCGGTTGAGCTGGGTACCGTCGCCCAGTTGGCCGTACTCGTTGTCGCCCCAGCAGTAGGCCACGCCCCCGGTGGTAACGCCGCAGGTGTGGTCGTCACCGGTGTAGATCGAACGGAAGGTGAGACCGCCGGCCACGGCGACCGGCGCGGAGCTGCCGGTCGTGGAACCGTTGCCCAGCTGCCCGGAGGCGTTGGCACCCCAGCAGAAGGCCTCGCCGGCCGCCGTGAGCGCGCAGGTGTGCGCGAACCCGGCCGACACGGTGGCGAAGCTGCCGACCGTGACCGGGACACTGCTCGAGGTCGTCGAGCCGTTGCCCAGCTGGCCGCTGGTGTTGTCGCCCCAGCAGCGGACGGTGCCGCTCGTGGACCGGGCACAGGAATGCTTGTAGCCCGCGGTGACGACGTTGGCCGGGCCGGCACCGCCCACGAGCTGCGGGAGGTACTGGTCGACCGCGTTCGTCCCGTTGCCGAGCTGGCCTTCGCGGCCGAGACCCCAGCAGTAGACGTTGCCGCCCTGGCGGATGGCGCAGGTGTGGACGCCGCCGGCGGCGATCGCCGACCAGTCCCACGGACCGAAGAAGTAGGCGCCGGACCCGAACGGCGAACCGAGTTCCGCCGGCGCGGAGTTGCTGTTCAAGGTCACCAGCGTGGTGCCGGGGCTGGTGGTCGAGTCGAAGGCAACGTTCGCGGCCAGCTGGCCCCGTTCGTTCGAGCCCCAGCAGTAGGCCCGGCCGCCCAGCGAGACGCCGCAACTGTGGCTCCGGCCGGCGGACACCTGAATGAAGGGGATGCCGCCCGAGAGCGACGCCGGCGAGTTGACGGTGCGGGTTGCGCCGCCATTGCCGACCTGACCGTTGTTGTTGTCGCCCCAGCAGTAGCCGACGTGCGAGAGCGTCACGGCGCAGTTGGTATAGCGGCCGCTCGAGATCGCGGCGAAGGTCTGGTTGCCGATCGGCGGCACGGCCTGCGGCAGCGCGAAGATCGGACCGCTGCCCTCGGCCGCGTTGCCGATGCCGAGCTGGCCGTCGCCGTTGTAGCCCCAGCAGTAGAGCACGCCGCCCTGATCGACGCCGCAGGTGCTGCGGCCGCCGCCGGACACGGATTCGAAGTTGATGAAGGCGCCGCCGGGCACGTTGAACGTGACCGATCCGGCGCGGACCCGCAGGTTCATCGGGCCGCCGGTGCTGCCGACCGTCCAGCGCGCGGCCGTCCGGCCGCTCGCGTTGGTGGAGGTGGTCGTCGGGCTCACGGTGCCGCTGCCGGCGCCGGGCGTCCAATCGACCGACACGCCGCCGACGGGGTTGCCGAACTGGTCGACGAGGCGGACCACGACGGAGTCCGGCAGGGTGGCGCCGGGCGACGCGATCTGGTTGCCGCCGCTGACCAGAATGAACTGGGCGGGGTCGTCGGGGGTGGCCGTGGCGGTGAACGAGGCCGACGGCAGCGCCCCGGCGGTCACGGTGACCGACTGAGTGCCGGCCGAGGTGCCGAGGGTCCACCGGGTCCGGCTCCGGCCGGCGGCATCGGAGACGACCGTGGCGGCCGAGACGGTGCCGCCGCCGACCGCGACCGTGAAGTTCACCGGGACGCCGGCCTTCGGGTTGCCGAATGCGTCCGTGACGCGGACGACGAGGAGTCGGTCGAGCGCGCCGCCGACCGGGCCCGTCTGGGCGTCGCCGCTGTCGGCGACCAGGCGGGTTGCCGGGGCCGTGGCGGCGTTCAGGGTAAAGACCACGGGGGAGATGTCGGCCAGGCGCGCGGAGACCTTCTGTTCGCCGACCTCGGGGCCGAGCTGAACGAGGGTTTCCGCGTAGCCATCGGAGTCGGTGGTGTCGATCGGGGTCAGGGTCGTGCCGGTACCAGTCACGATGACCCAGCGGATCTCGGCGCCCGGGAGGCCCGCACCGCGCTGGTCCTCGACCCGAACCACGAGCGGGAGCGGCAACTGGCTACCGACGGGGCCGGTCTGGCCATTGCCGGACACGATCGAGACGACCGCGACCTTGGGGCCGATGAAGTCTTCGGGTTTGTTTTCGCAAGCCGCCGCGATCATTGCGACCAGCATTGACGCGGCAAGCCGGCGGGTCGAGGCTGAACGCCACTGCATATGCGTCCTCCAAGTGTTCGACTTCTTTTGAACTTCGCTCATGTTACCGGACGAATTCCGGTCCTGGTCCTGCACATCAGAACTGCTGTATCCATTGTCCGGGCAATGCTTTCGGCTTTGCCTGGCCGGATTTCAAATCTTTTGGCAGGGCAAGATTCGGTCCTGCAATCGCCTGCCGATACCCGTCAATTTTTTGAACGCCTGCCATGAAAGGGGCAAGTTCCAGGCCCCGGGTCTGGGGGCTGGCTAGTCCCCGATAACGCGGGTTGTCCGGGGCCAAGTTTTCAGGCGCCAAGGGCTTGACCGAGTGACGGCGGGACGGGTAATTTCTCGCGCTTGTCCGCGTGGTGGTTGTAGCTCAATCGGTTAGAGCGCCGGACTGTGGCTCCGGAGGTTGCGGGTTCGATCCCCGTCAGCCACCCTTAGAAGGTCGAAACCGGGGGCGAACAAGGCTGGGAGCCCGGGGTTCGAACGGAGGCGTAGGTCCGTAGCTCAATTGGTAGAGCACCGGTCTCCAAAACCGGGGGTTGGGGGTTCGATTCCCTCCGGGCCTGTGGAGTGACACGCGCCGCTATCGTCTAGAGGCCTAGGACACAGCCCTCTCAAGGCTGGAACACGGGTTCGAATCCCGTTAGCGGTATCGAGGTACTCCCGGCCCCATCGTCTAACGGTTAGGACACCACTCTTTCAAGGTGGCGATACGGGTTCGATTCCCGTTGGGGTCATGCAGGACGCTGGTCACCATCCGCACCGCTAGCTCAATTGGTAGAGCAGCTGACTCTTAATCAGTAGGTTCTAGGTTCGAGTCCTAGGCGGTGCATTTCGAGGGACGGACGGACGCCGGCTTCCAGGCCGGCGTCCGTCTTTTCTTGGCCGGCCGAGGCTCCGGGGTGGCGCGGGGCCCGCGGGCAGCGGACCCACCGGGTGCCACCAATCGTCAACCAAACGTCAACTGCTTGTGCGCCAACGCACAGGGAGCTGCCTGAATAACCAGATTGGATCCCAGGTGTTCGGGTTGTTATCGGGAAAAGCAAGGTTTTTTCCCAACTTGTTCCTGTCTCACCCCCTCCCCAACCTTGGTTCGTCTTGTCGAGACAATCGATCCATCCAGGAGATCCCGAGCGATGCGGGCCAAGCGGACGTCCACCCGGGCGAAGAAGTCGCCCAACCTGAAGCGCGCGAAGCACCAGCTCACCCACGCCCAGGCCCAGCGGGCGCGGAACCGGTTCCTGACCCTCCTGGGGCCGGAACTCGATTTTTCAGCGCCGATGCTGTTCAGCCGGCGCGCGTTCGACAAGCTGCTCGCGCATCCGCGCGCGGCCGGGGTGCGCTACTATCCGGCCGTGGCGGATGACGGCGCCTACACCCTCCTCTTTTGCGCGATCGATGCCAAAGGCAACGACCTTACCGACACCGTCGTGGGCTGCGGTCCGCTGCGGTGTCCGCCGTGGCGCTCGGCGCCGAACAGCATTCTCCAGCCATAGGCCACGTTTCGGGGGAAACCGGTCGCGTCGCTCCATGTCGCACGGCGACGGCCCTATTTTGCGGAACACTCCAATGCATCGAGGTGAGCGGTGAGGGATCGGAAGAAGCAGGCCAGCCGGGGAGCGAAGCGGCCAAGTCGCGGTGGCAAGGGGTACGATCTCACCAAGGCCGAGCACCAGGTGACTCACGCCGTGGCGCGGCGGATGCGGAAGCGGTTCATCGGGTTGTTCGGGGCCGACGCGGCCTTTGCCCGGCCGGCCGCGTACGGCCGTCAGATCTTCGACAAGATCCTTGCCCAGGATGGCGTCGTCGGGATCCGGTTCTACCCCGGCATCTCCGACAAGGGAGATGTCACGCTCCTGTTCTGCGGGGTTGATTCGAAGGGGAACGACGTCCTCAAAGGCGTCATTGGCGACAACCCGTTGTGGTGCCCGCCGTTCTGCAGTGACGAGAACGAGGTCTTGCAGTTCTAAGCGTCGAGGGCGCATGAAGGCCTACTGGGTACTCGCCGCTCTGGCTATCGCGGCCTTGGGCCTCGTGGCTGCGTTTGGCCTGGTCCGCTGGCGGCTGCTCGAGTTGGGGGCTCGTCTGATCGTCGTCGCGGTGGCCATCCATTTTCTCATGGCGATCGCCTCGTCGTTTGTGATCCGGGCGGGGTACTCCAACCGGCTGTTGAACGAGGTCGGTCACTTGTTCGGCGGCCTGTCGATGTTGTCGGGCTTCGCCGCCTGGCAGTCGACCGCGGGGGACAAGCGGCTCGTCATTGGAGGAATCGCGATCTTCATCCCGCTCATGGTCGCCGGCAATATCGCCCAGGGCCTTGGGTGGGGATATAGTGTCTACACCAACTCGATCGCCTCGATGGCCATCTGCATCGGCGCCGGGTACACGCTGGTACGCCGCGTCTGGGCCACCGACGGTGCCTGGAGCGACTCTCTCTGGTTCTGGGTGTGCCTTGGGCTGATGCTCGATTTCGGGACCGAGGTGTTGCTGACCCTAATATTCAGCAACCTTGGCGACCGGCCCGACCTTCAACTGGCGACGTATACAATCCATCTCGTCTCCAGTATTGTTGCCTATCTCGTCGTCGCGTGGGCATTCTGGACGCGCACCGGGAGGGCTGACGGACTCGCCGGCGCGGCGACGGCTCCTCTGTGAGCTGCGACCGTCTGGGGTCGCCCGATGTCTGATGCCACGACACTGTTCTACGCGTATGTGCTGACCGGCGGCACCGCCGCGCTGTTCCTCTCGGTCGTCATCGGGGTTCTGGTTGCGGCTCAGCGGAAGCAGGTTGAGCAGAGCCGCCGGTTCAGCCAGGGGCTGGTCGAAGCCCAGGAAGCCGAACGCTCCCGCATCGCCCGCGACCTCCACGACGACGTCATCCAGCGCGTCGCCCTGATCGGCGGGGAACTCTCGGCCCTCGGCCGCCTGATTCCCGATAAATCCCCGGCCGTTGCCCAACGGATCGACGGGCTTCGTGAGGAACTGCACGACCTGGCCGAGGAGGTCCGCGGCATGGCGCGCCGGGCCCATCCGGCGATTCTCGACCACCTGGGTCTGCTCAAGGCCGTCCAGAACCTCGGCGCCGACATGCAGGTTTCCGACGAGCTCGCGGTCGAGGTGATCGCGCCGCCCGATGCCGACTTCGAAGGCCTCTCCGCGCCGGCCGGCCTGGCCCTGTATCGGGTTGCCCAGGAAGGGCTGCGAAACGTGGTGCGGCACTCGGGCGTTCGGGAAGCCAGGGTAACGCTCGGCATGACGGATCGGGAAGTGACTCTGTCTGTCGAAGATCACGGTAAGGGGTTGCCCGCGGAGAAGGGTCAAGGCATGGGGCTCGGACTGCTGGGCCTCAACGAGCGGCTCCGGGCGGTGCAGGGAAGCCTCACCGTCGAGTCGCCGGGCAAGGGAACCAAGGTCACGGCCCGAGTGCCGCGATCCGGAGGCAAGCAATGACACGACCCCGCATCCTCCTGGCCGACGACCACGCGCTGGTCTGCCAAGGCATGAAGGCCCTGCTCGAGCCGACCTACGACGTGGTCGGCATGGTCCACGATGGGGCCCAAGTGGTGGATCGGGTCCTGGCGCTCAAGCCGGACCTGTTGTTGCTCGACCTGCTCCTGCCCAACCGCCTGGGCCTCGAGGTCTGCCGCGATCTGGCCCAGGTGGCGCCGCGCACGAAGATCCTGGTGGTCAGCATGCAGACGGAGCGGATCTACGTGGATGAAGCCTTCCGGGCCGGCGCCCAGGGCTTCGTCGTGAAGCTCTCCTCGGACGCCGATCTCCTCACCGCGGTGGCCACGGTGCTGGCCGGCGGCCAGTACCGGAATCCGAGGTTCGAGGCGCGTACCCGTCCGGTGGCGGAAGAGGGCCGGGAAGACGCTACCAGCCGCCTCAACGATCCCCTCGAGGTGCTGTCCCGCCGACAGCGGCAGGTCTTTGCGCTCATGGGGCACGGCAAGACCACGCAGGAAATTGCCGATCTCCTCGGGGTCGAGACCAAGACCGTGGAGTTCCACCGCGTCAAGCTCGAGCGCGCCCTCGGGATCAAGCACGTCAGGGCACTGCACCAGCTGAGCATCGAGCGGATGAGCCAGCCGGGCGCGCCAAGCGTGGCGGAAATCGTCGCCGACTAGACCGCGGTTTTCCCTTGGTCCAGCGCCAAGGTTTTTTCCCAACTTGTTCTCCCCTCAGCAAATCCCTAACGTGATGCCGTCGCCGCGCATGGCGCGCGGCGCTCGGGAGAACGGAATGGTCATGTTCGCAGCAGTCCCGGCACTCGAAACCGTCGACGTCCTCACGCTGACCGCCGGCCCCTGCGCCGAGTGCGGCGGCAACCACCGGTTCCGCGCGGCCACCGCGGAAGCGCCGGCGGAACCGGCCCGGTCGCTCTGCGGGTTCTTCGAACGCTGCCCGGAAACCGGCCGCCGCGCCTGGTTCGTCGGATCGCTGCCGGCGGACCTGCCGGTGCCGGTCCGGCTGCTTCGCGTCGGTCCGGCGGACGATGAGACCTGGACTCCCGAGGTCATGGAAGAATCGACCTGGCTGCCCCCGGGCGGCCTGTCCGGATTTCCCTCCCGCGGAATGGAGTCTGGTGGGTTCCGCGTCAGCAGTCTCGGGTCCGAGTCACTTCGGCGCGCCCTGGGCTGTCCTCACACCCGGTAGTTCCCTCCGTAGTCAAAACCTGGCCAAGCACTACGAAGCCGCACGGGTTCCCCACCAGCCCGTGCGGCTTCATTTTTGGGATCGGCCGGACGCCTGCCCGGCCGGAGTTCGACCCTGAGACTGCCTCATCCCGAGCCCGGAAGAACCCATGGCGATTCTCATTACCGGTGGGGCCGGCTACATCGGCAGCCACGCGACGCTGGAACTGCTGCGCGCCGGCCTCGACGTCGTCGTGGTCGACAATCTCAGCAACAGCCACGAGGCCGCCATCACCCGGGTGGCCGAGCTTGCCGGGCGCTCCTTTCCCTTCCTCAAGGCCGACATCCGGGACCGCGGCGGGATGGCGGAGGCCTTCGGGCTGGCGCCGATCGACTCGGTGATGCACTTCGCCGGACTCAAGGCCGTGGGCGAGTCGGTGGCCCAGCCCCTCCGCTACTACGACAACAACGTCACGGGCACCATCGTCCTGCTCGAAACGATGAAGCAGTTCGACGTGAAGACCCTGGTCTTCAGCTCGTCGGCCACGGTGTACGGCGATCCGGCCTCGGTGCCGATCACCGAGGGGTTCCCGTTGAGCGCGGTGAACCCGTATGGCCGGTCGAAGCTCTTCATCGAGGATATGCTCCGGGACCTCTTTCGGGCCGAACCGGATTGGCGGATCGCGCTGCTCCGCTACTTCAACCCGAGCGGAGCGGACCCGAGCGGCCGGATCGGGGAGGACCCCAACGGGATTCCGAACAACCTGGTGCCGTACATCGCCCAGGTAGCGGTCGGGCGGCTCAAGGAGGTGGCGGTGCTGGGGACGGACTACCCGACCCGGGATGGTACCGGTGTCCGGGACTACATCCATGTCGTGGACCTCGTCCTCGGACACATCAAGGCGCTGGAAAAACTGGCCGAAGGGCCCGGCCTCGTGACCTACAATCTCGGCACCGGCCGGGGTAACACGGTACTCGAAATGGTGCGGGCCTTCGAACGGGCTTCCGGGCGGCCGATTCCGTTCCGGCTTGCCCCTCGCCGCCCGGGCGATGCCGCGGAGTGCTGGGCCGACCCAGGCCTGGCGGAACGGGAACTGGGTTGGAAGGCGGAGCGGGGCCTGGATCACATGTGCGCCGACGTGTGGCGCTGGCAGTCACAAAACCCGCAGGGATATTCCTGACGCGGTGGCACCGGTCGCTGGCGCCTGAGGCGGCTCCCTCCCGAAGCCCGTTCGCGTGCCGGGGGACAGCCCAACGCCGAGATTCGGCGCCTGAGGCGGCCTGCAACCGCGCCCCGAGGTAGCCTACTTCGGCGCCTCCGCCGTCGAGTCCGCAGCGGAGGCGCCTGGCTCGTCGGTCCCGGCCAGGTCGTCGACCTCGGTGCGAAGCCGGCTCGCCTCCGCGAAGAACTCGTCGAACGTCGTGGCCGGCAGCAGACCGGCGTCGACGGGCTTGAGCGGCCCGATGTCGGACGGGCCGGTGCCGGAGCTGTCCGTGCCGCGGGCCAGGACGACGGCGATGACCGCGAGGCCGACCGTCGTGGCGATCGCGGTGATCCAGGTCCGCCGGTTGGGCCACTCGGTCACCAACTGGAAATGCCCGGCCAGGAGCCAGGCGAACAGGCCCATCGAGAAGAACCCCGTCACGGTCGTCCAGCCGAACCCCGGCGTGGCGAACCAGAACCACTCGACGGCCTGCGCCATGAGGGCGTAGCCGGCCCCGATCACCGCCGCCCACGCCAGATGGGGCAGGAATCGGAAGCGCTGCCCGACGATCCGGTTCGTGAACGCCCAGCCGGCCGCCCACAGGGCGCCGACGAGCAATGCGGCCATGCCGGGCTGGAGCAGGGCCGCAACCGATTCATCGGTCCAGCTGCCCAGGTAGTGGAGCACTCCCGACAGCAGCACCACCCCGACCAGCACCGCCGCAACCCGCTGGGGTGCCAGAAGCCAGCGGACCTGCGCGTGCCCGGCCGGATCGAACAGGGCCGGCGGCACCTCCTGATCGGCGGAGACGAACCGCACGACGGAGCGGCCGATCCGGAGTTCGACGCCGGGCACGACGGCTCCGCTCGGGAGCCGGTGGTGGCGCCTGGAGTCCCAGGTACCGTTCGTCGTGCCCGCGTCCTCGAACCGCAGGGTGCCGTCCTCCGCGGCGGAGACCCGGAGATGCCGGGCGTCGACGTAGGGATCGTCCAGGACGAGCCCGTTGCGGTAGCCGCGGCCGATGTCGAGACCGGCCTCGGGGAGCGGCATCCGGGCGGTGACCCGGCCGCGATGATCGGTGACCTCGACGATCAGCGCCGGGCCCATCGGATCCGCTCCAGATAGTGACGGGCCAGCCGCTCGGCGTTCTCGTAACTGACGCCGGAGAGGGACAGCGTGGTCACGACCCCCGCATCCCTGGCGCCGAGCACCGCGGCGACCAGCACCGCGT
The DNA here is from genome assembly GCA_050183815.1 of Gemmatimonadales bacterium. Lineage (GTDB taxonomy): Bacteria > Gemmatimonadota > Gemmatimonadetes > Gemmatimonadales > GWC2-71-9 > SHZU01. The sequence continues at coordinate 50,787 of JBFXAY010000025.1, forward strand.
CATAGAGACCCTCGAACCGCGTGTACCGCCGGAGGCAGAACCGGGTCCGGATCAGCATCCCGTTCCGGCGCACGTTGCGATCGCGGCAGCGGGAGTCGGTGACTTCGTCCTCCTCGAGGAAATCGGTCGCGGTCGGCGCGGCGCGAAACTGGGCCGTGTAGAGCGAATAGAACCGCAGCGGGCTGAGGCCGCGGGACACGAGCACCCGGTGGGTCAACGAGAAAATGCCCGACGACTGCGAGCCGGAGATGAAAATGTCGTCGTCGGTCGAGCACTGGTGATCCACCATCTCGTAGAGGAGCTCTTCGCCCCGGTCGGCGTCCGCCCAGCAGCGGAAGAAGTCCGCCGGCTGGGTCGGGAGCTCGAACGGGCCGATGACGACCGAGGAATCGGCCTGGTCGAACAAGGCGCCGAGGTAGGCGGCCTGGTTCTCGAGGAGCTGGCGGCCGATGTCGGCGGTGAAGTCACCGGGGCCCTCGGCCTCCGCCCGGCGGGCCCGCTCGATCAGCGGCACGGCAACCTCGATCGGCACCAGAAAGCTCAGGCTCTGGCCCGCCGTCGACACATTGACGCCGACGACGACGCCGTCCCCGGTCAGCGAGGGCCCCCCGCTCATTCCCGGGTTGAGCGGCCCGGTGAAGTGGATCCTCGGGTAGATGCTGTGCTCGAGGTGGCCGTTGTAGACGCCCTCGGTGATGCTGAGGCCGAGGTCCGCCGGATGGCCGAGGGAGTACAGCCGGGTTCCCTTGAGGACCTGCGGGACCGTGAGGCTGAAATGCCCCGGCGCGGAGGTGCCGGTTGCCAGCACCGCCAGGTCGCGAATCACGTCGACGGCGAGGACCTCGGCGGGCCGGGCCGGCTCCCGGTCGCTGAGCCACTCGACCCGGTAGCGATCGGCGTCCACGGCTTCCGCGATCACGTGATAGTTGGTCAGCAGGAGCCCGTCGGCGGACACGAAGAAGGCGGACCCCAGGGATGCCTTGGCGCCGGAGCCGGTCTCGACGACCTGAACCTTGGCGATCCGGCCGGCGTACCGCTGGAAGACGGCGGCCGAGCCTTCGGGCGCCTGCGCGGTGAGGCCGCCACCGCTGCCGATCAGCATGATCCAGACGGCGGCGACCCCGCGTTTCATCGGCGGGACCGGCGGGTCCAGATGAGAATGACCCCGCAGGCTTCCCCCCGGTTCCGATACTGGAGCGGGGCCGAGCCGGGGCCCTGATACACCTCGATACCGTGGACTTCCTCGGGCGCCAGCGGCAGGGCCAGTCCCGATGCCGGATCGAGCGGGATGTAGACGTCGTCGATGAAGACCGTCGGCTCGCAGACGGCCGAGATGCCCTGGCCGCGATATGAAAGGATCCGGTAGTCGTTGACGCCGACCGGCTCGACCCGCATGCCGGGGACGTGCCGGAACAGATCCTCGACCCTGACCGTGCCGAACCGGGCGATGTCCTCGCTCGACATGAAGTAGCCGCCGACCGCCCGGCGCCGACGCTCGTCGAAACCGCCCTGGCCGGCGAGTTCGGTGACGTTGAGTTCGGGCAGGGTGACGGCGAGCCGCGCCAGCGTGAGGTCCGCCCCGGTGGTGTCCCCCGGCCGCAGCTCGATCCCGAGCCGGCGCCGCTCGAAACCGATGGCCCGCGCTTCGATCGTGTGGCTGCCTGCCGGCAGGTCGGCCAGCCGGTACCGGCCTTGCTCATCGGTGCGGGCAATTCGGTCGTCGCCAAGAACCAGGACCTGGGCGCCGGCCACGGGGGCACCGTCGGCGGTGACCCGTCCGGCGGCAACCGCGCTCCCGGCGCCGGCCGGGCCCACGTCCTGGGAAAGGTGTCGCACCGCGAACGCATGTTCGCTCATCCGCAACTCGAGTGGCGCGCCGGAGGTCCCGGCCACGACGGAGCGCAACAGGACCGGCACATCGGTCGGGACCCCGCACAGCTGGTATCGGCCGAGCGAGTCCACTGCTGCGCGCACGACGCTCGGTCGCCGGACGAAGCCGCTCTCGCGAGTCAGCGAGGTGACCGTCCAGTCAGCCCGCACCTCGCTCCCGGCGAGCGGCCGGCCGGAGGACGCCTCCCGCAGGGTGCCGAGCAGCACGCCGGTGGCGTCGTCGCGGACGCCCGGGCAGAGCAGGCGGTAGATGGTCCGGCCGGACGGAGTGGCCAGCGGGAGGGCGAGATCGATCCCGTCGCCGAGTTGGACGGTCCGGTCAGGCGGCGTGAAGCCGATGGCGCGGAGCGTCGAGTCGGTGAAGGAGACGGTGAAGGTGCCGGCCGGGAGGCTGTCGAACCGGAAGACGCCCTGCGTATTGGTGCGGGTTTCCCGGCCCAGCTCGGCGATCTCCACGAGCGCCCCCGCGAGCGGGGCACCGGTGACGAGGCTGTCGTAGACGACGCCCCGGATCGAGCCCGTGCCCCGCGCCTGGCCGGCCAGGGGCGCGGCCAGCCCGAATACCAGTGCGGTGACGAGACTGCTGCTGCGGGACACCGGTCAGTCGATGCGGTCGAGGAAGGCCCGGATCCGGGGGAAGGCCGCGTCGATGTCCGCCAGCGAAACCGCGCCGACCGACATCCGGAACCAGCCGGTGTCGCCCGCGAGGCCGAAGGCCTGGAACGGGACCACGCCGAGTCCGGCCTGCTGCAGCATGATTTGGCGGATGTCCTCGTTGGTGGTGATCGGCCGGCCGTCGAAGCGCTTGCCGATCAGCGCCAGCTGGAGCGACAGGTAGATCGCGCCCTGAGGCTCGATGCAGTCCACCGGGAAACCGGCGCCGCGAAGGGCCGAGAAACCGTGGTAGAGGGCGTCGAGCCGGGCCCGAATGCCGCGGTGGAATCCGGTCCGGAACTCGGTCACCGCGGCCTCGTCCCTGAGGAACGCGGCCGTCGCGGCCTGCTCCGGCCGCGGGGCCCAGGCGCCAACGTGGCCCAGGAAGTCCTTGATCCGGGCTACGACCGGCGCGGCGGCCAGAATCCAGCCTACCCGGAGGCCGGTTCCGGCAAAGGCCTTCGAGACGCCGTCGAGCGCCATCACGTAGGGCGCGGACTCGGGCACCACGGCGAGCGCGTTCCGGTGCTCGGCCGGGGGAAAGGCGAGGGTGCCATACATCTGATCGAACAGCACGAACAGCAGCCGCTTCCCGGCCGCCATCCGGCGGGCGTTTTCCGCGACCACGGCCTCGAGGACCTCCCGGAGCGCGGGCTCGGCCATGACGGTGCCGGTCGGGTTCCCGGGCGTACACAGGCAGAGCAGGTTCGCCTCGGCGAGGTGCGGCGCCAATTCGGCGAGGGTGGGCTGGAAGCCGTTCTCGCGACGAGCCGCCACCTCGACGGCGCGGGCGCCGACGATGTCGGCGTAGTAGTCGTTGTTCCAGGAGGGCACCGCATAGACGACGGTGTCGCCCGGATCGAGGACCGCCCGGAACGCGGCGTACACGAGCGGGCGCCCCCCCGCGGCGACCAGGACCGACTCCATCGGGTAGGTCACGCCCTGCTCGCGGGCCACGTAATCGCGAATGGCAGCTCGGAGCGGGAGCAGGCCTTCGGAGGGCGGGTAATTGGTTTCGCCCTGCTCGAGGGCCGCGACGATTCCCCGCCGCAGCGGCTCGGGGATCGGGAACTGTTTCGGATCGAAGTCGCCGGCGGTGAGATTGCAGACGGGCTTGCCGGAGGCGATCATCGCCCGCACTTCGGCGGCTGTCTTGAGAATGGCCGAGCCGCGCAGCCGGTGGACCATCGCGGACAGGGCCTGGTCGACCTGGGCGGCGTCGCCGAAGTCGAGCGAGGTCGGGGCGGTCGTGGTCATGCCCGGAATCTACCGGGATCGGCGGTCCCGGGTGAGGGGGCGGGCCGCTTCCCCTTCACGACCGGCCATTTGGCCGTACCTTTCGGCGGACCGGCCGTCGGCCGGCGTTTCCCGCGCCATTTCGGAGGAATCTCGTGGCTCGTCTGCTGCTTGCCGCTTTGCTGCTGCCCCTTGCCGCCGCCCCGGCCGCCGCTCAGCGCCGGGACGCGGATCTTTCCCGGGAAATCGACTCGCGGATGACCGCGGTCATGCCGAAGGTCGTCGCCTGGCGGCGCGACATCCACGAGCATCCGGAACTCGGCAACAGCGAGATCCGCACCGCCAAGCTGGTGGCGGACCACCTCCGTTCTCTTGGCATCGAGGTGACGACTGGAGTCGCCAAGACGGGCGTGGTCGGCGTGCTCAGGGGCGGGCGCCCGGGGCCGGTCGTGGCACTCCGCGCCGACATGGACGCCCTGCCGGTCACCGAGCAGGTGGATCTGCCGTTCAAGAGCACGGTCCGGACCACGTACAACGGCATGGACGTCGGCGTCATGCACGCCTGCGGGCACGACAATCACGTCGCGATCCTCATGGGCGTGGCCGAGGTGCTGGCCGGGATGCGTTCGATGCTGCCGGGCACGGTGAAGTTCTTCTTCCAGCCGGCGGAGGAAGGGCCGCCGGCCGGCGAGCGGGGCGGGGCCTCGCTGATGGTGGAGGAGGGCGCGCTCAAGGACCCGCGGCCCGATGCGATTTTCGGGCTCCATGTCTGGCCGGCGCCGGTGGGTTCGATCAGCTACCGCGCCGGCGGGGCCATGGCCGCCGCCGACGGCCTCCGGATCGTCGTCCGGGGCCGCCAGACCCATGGGGCGCTGCCCTGGGGCGGGGTCGATCCGATCGTAGTGTCCTCGCAGATCATCCTTGGCCTCCAGACCATCGCCAGCCGCCAGATCGACGTCACCGCGGCACCGGCCATCATCACCGTGGGCATGATCCAGGGCGGCAACCGCGGCAACATCATTCCCGACAGCGTGGTGATGCTTGGCACCATTCGCACCTTCGACGAGGGCATGCGGAAGGAAATCCACGACCGCGTCAAGCGGACCGCGGAGGACATCGCGGCGGCGGGCGGGGCCACGGCCGAGGTGTCGATCCCGGGCGGCGGGCTGGTGACCTACAACGATCCCGGCCTCATGGAGCAGATGCTGCCGACCCTGAAGCGCACGGCTGGCGACGCCGGGATCTCGCAGATCAACCCGGTGACCGGTTCCGAGGACTTCCCGGCCTTCACCCGGGAGATCCCGGGCCTGTACTACTTCCTCGGCGTCCTGCCGAAAGGCCAGGACCCGGCCACCGCCCCGCGGAATCATTCACCCTACTTCTTTGCCGACGAGGCCGGGCTTCCGGTCGGGGTCCGCTCGATGGCCAATCTGGCCGTGGACTTCCTCCGGGCCGGCGGGCGCCCGGGCGCGACCGATCGTTAGGCGGGTCGGCCGATGACGGCGGAATCGAAAGGGCTGGTCCGGAGCCTCGGCCGGTGGACGCTTGCCGGCCTCGTCCTCAATACGATCATCGGGAGCGGCGTCTACGGCCTCCCGTCGGTGGTGTCGGGCAAGGTGGGCGGGTCGGCGTGGATCGCCTGGGTGCTCGCGGCGGCGGCCATCGGCGTCATCGTGCTCTGCTTTGCCGAGGTCAGTTCGCGGTTCCGGGAGGCGGGCGGGCAGTACCTTTACGCCCGGGTGGCGTTCGGCCCGTTCGTCGGGGTCCAGATGGGATGGGCCAGCTACCTGGTGCGCGCCACGTCGGTCGCGACGAACGTCAACCTCCTCACGATCTACCTGGCCGAGTTCCTTCCGACGGTGGGGCAGGGCGCCGGGCCGATCATCGTCGCCACCGTCTACCTCGGGGCCATGGCGTGGCTCAACGTCATCGGCGTCAAACAGGCCGCCTGGGTCAGTTCCGCGCTCCTGCTGATCAAGATCGTGCCGTTGCTCGCTTTCGCCGGGGTGGGCCTCGGGCTTGCCCTCGGTCGTGGGGCGGTCGTGCCGGATCCGGTGGCGATCAGCGGGTCGCTGACCTGGGTCGAAGCGGTGCTGGTGCTGATCTACGCCTACGGCGGCTTCGAGTCGGCGATGTTTCCGCTGAGCGAGGCCCGAAATCCGGAGCGGGATGCGCCGTTCGCGCTGCTGATCGGGCTCGTCGGGTGCCTGCTGCTGTTCACGACGGTCCAGCTGGTCGTGACGTTCACCTTGCCGGACGCCGGCAGCCACTCGCGGGCCCTGGCGGACGCCGCCCGGGCGCTCGTCGGCGCTCCGGGGGCCACCTTCATGGCCCTCGGCGCGGTCCTGTCGCTGATCGGCTGGGGGATGAGCGTGGTGCTGCTGTCGCCCCGGCTCACGTACGCGATGGCCGAGCATGGCGACGCCCCGAAGATCTTCGGCCGGGTCCACCCGACCTACCGGACGCCGGCCTTTTCGATCGTCGCCTTCGCGGTGTTGTCCTTCGTCCTGGCGATCTCGGGGAGCTTCCTCCAGAACCTCACCATCGCGGTGATCTCGCGGCTGTTCACCTACGCGCTGGTGTGCCTGGCGCTGCCGGTGCTGCGGCGCCGCGAGGGCACCGACCCGCGGATCGGTCCGGCGCGGTTCCGCCTGCCCGCGGGGACCTTGCTGGCCGTCCTGGGCGTGGTGATCACGCTGGGCCTCGCGGTCCGGATGACGACGCGCGAAGCCGTGATCATGCTGGTCGTCGCGGCGCTTGCGTCGGTGAGCTACTGGTTGAGCCCGGCCCGGCGCGCGGCCTGATGGCGCCGCCGGGCTTTGCGATCCGGGTCACGGTGGACCCGGCCGATATCGATGACCTCGGGCACGCCAACAACGTCCACTACCTCCGCTGGATGCTCGAGGCGGCCACCGCGCACTGGGCCTGGTATCAGGAACGGGCGCCCGTCGATGCCGTGGCCGGCGTCGGGTGGGTCGTGCTCCGCCACGAACTGGACTACTTCGCGCCGTCGTTCCCCGGACAGGAACTCGAGATTCTGACCTGGGTGCCGAGCTGCACGGCGCTCACCTGCGACCGGTTCTACGAGGTGCGCCGTGCCGCCGACGGGGCGCTGCTGGCCCGGGGCGCATCGAGCTACTGTGTGGTGGATCTGGTGACGGGCAAGCCGCGCCGGATGGGGGAGCCGCTCCGCCAGGCGATCGGCGCCCCGGACATCGTCAAGCGCACCCGGCCGGACCGACTCTTTCCCGAGCCGCCCTCCGAGGTCCTCCGCGGTCCGCCCCGCTGAACGGGCCCGTCCTAGAATAATTCGCCGAGCAGGCAGCGAGCCGAACCGCCCCCGAGCGTTTCGAACGCGGAGAGGTCGGTGTGGAGCAACTTGGCCCGGGACGACAAGGCTTTCCGCTGCGGATTGGAGAACCCTTTGTAGGCCCGGCTCGACATCACGAACAACGGCTCGTCCCGGTCGTTGCTCAAGGCGAGACAGTTGCCGCAGAAGTCGAGCAGCTGCTTCCGGGCGATCGGCACGATGTCGAGACCGTTCTTCTCCAGCGAGGCGAGCACCTCGCCCCGGGAACTCAGGCCGTCTCCGCCCGTTTCGGCCACCGCGTCGAGGCAGATGCCCGCCTGGCCGTGCCCGATGAACATCATCACGTTGGTGTGGTAGTACGGGATCCCGCCGGCGTCGGTGGCGCGGAACGCCACGAGCCGGAACCCCATGAGACCGGCCCACTCACGCGCCACCGCCAGGTCCGTCCGTGGGGATACCGCGGCGTACGCCACCCGGGATGTCTCGTCGAGCACCAGACTCCCCGTGCTCTCGAGGTAGGTCTCCTCTTCCTCCCGGCGCGATAGATCCACGACCGACCCGTAGCCGGCCGAGAGCATCCGGATGAGATCCTCACGGCGCTCGAGCCGCCGGCTCGGGGCAAGCATCGGATAGAGCGCCAGCCGCCGTTCCGCACTGCCGGCGGCCGCGTGGGTCGAGAACCAGTTGTTGCAGAACGGTGCGTCCGGCGTGGTTTCGAGCGCCCGGGCCACGGTGATCCGGACTCCGTTCGCGATCAGCAGCGCCCGCAGGGCGGCGTGCTGGCGTTCGGCGAGGGCCCCAAGCCGGTTGGCCTCCGTCTTCGAGACCGACTTCTGGAACGCGTTCGATTCCGCCGTCTCGGCGTTCGTCCGATAGCGATGCGGGGCGATCAGCAGAACGTGCGAGGCGGCGCGGGCGCTCATGGAGCCGAGGCTTTCGAATCGGGACTGCGGTGGTCGTTCGCGCCGGTGGCGATGCCGGTGGCCGGGTCGATCGTGATGGAGTGACCGTCGCCGATCCGGCCGCCGACGCGCAACTGGTGACCCATGGCCTCCAGTGCCGCGACGGTGGCGTCCGGAATGGCGTTCGCCTCGAAGCTGACGAGGTCCGGCAGCCACTGCGAGTGGAACCGGGGCGCGTCCACGGCCTCCCGGACCGGCATCCGGAAGGCCAGAACGTTGAGGATGATCTGGTGGACCGTGTTGATGATCGTCCGGCCGCCGGGCGAGCCCGTGACGAGCACGGTCTTGCCGTTCCGCGTGACGATGGCCGGGCTCATCGAGGAGAGCATCCGCTTCCCGGGTGCGATGAGGTTGGGCTTCGTGCCGATGTCGCCCAGCTCGTTGGTGGTGCCGGGCTTCTTGTTGAAGTCGCCCATTTCGTTGTTGAGGAGGAATCCGGCCCCGCTGACCACCACCCGCGAGCCGTAGCCGCTCTCCAGCGTGTAGGTATTGGCCACCGCGTTACCGTCCCGGTCCACGACCGAGAAGTGCGTCGTTTCCTCGGACTCGGGCGCCTCGGCGACGGTGATCCGTCCCTTGGCCAGCGCCACGCTGCTGGTAGCCCCGGTGGTGTCGATCGACGCGGCGAGATCCTTGGCGTGGAGCTTCGACGTAAGCCGGCCGACCGGGACCGGGCCGAAATCGGCGTCTCCGAGGAACTCGGCCCGGTCGAGATACGCCCGGCGCTGGGCCTCGATCATGAGATGGAGGGTCATCGGGGCGAACCGGTCCCGGGACGCGATGTCGAACCGCTCCAGGATGTTGAGCATCTCGACGATGGCGGTCCCGCCGGAACTCGGCGGCGGCATCGCAATGACGTCATAGCCGAGGAACGTCCCGGTGACCGGGGCCCGCTCCACCGCGCGGTAGTCCGTCAGGTCCTTGGCTGTCATGATGCCGCCGCCGGCCTTCATGGCGGCCACCACCGAGTCGGCGATCCACCCGCGATAGAACGCGTCCGGACCCTGGTTGCCGATCGCCGCGAGGGTCCGCGCCAGATCGGGCAGGCGAATCACGTCGCCGGGCGACCATTCGCCGCCGTCCGGTTTCCCGTAGGCCCGCGCGGTCGCGGGATAATGCTCCCGCGTCTGCTTGACCAGCCAGTTGAGCTCGGTAGCCAAGGCGGGCGACAGCGGGAAGCCGTCCCTCGCCAGCCGGGCCGCCGGTTCCACCAGCGCCTTCCACGGCAGCTTGCCGAACTTGCGGTGGGCCATCTCGAGGCCGCGGACCGTGCCGGGAACCCCGGGCGCCAGGTAGCCCTCCCGGGTGAGTGCCCGATCGATGTTCCCGGCGTTATCCAGGTACATCGTGGGGGCCGAGGCACCCGGGGCCCGCTCGCGATAGTCGATGGTCGTGGTCCGGCCGTCCGCCATCCGGACCACCATGAAGCCGCCCCCGCCGATGTTGCCGGCGCCGGGGTAGGTGACCGCGAGCCCGAAGGCCGTGGCGATGGCGGCATCGACCGCATTGCCGCCCTGCGCGAGAATCGCAGCACCGATGTCGGAGGCCGGAGCCGAGGCCGAGACGACGAGGCCGGCGGACGAGGTGACCGTTTGCGCGGCGGCGGTTCCCGGGGCCGAAATGACGGCCAGGAGGACGGCGGCGGCGCGAGCGCGAATGGGGTGCATCCGGGAACGTTAGACGCCGCCGCCGCCCTCGTCGAGAGCCGCAAACCCGAAGCCGAGATCGTCGATCGGCCGGGTCGAGGCCCAGCGGGACCAATGGGGACAGTTCGACTCTCCCGGTTTGAGCCGGCCCCGCCAGTGGCCGTGGGGGCAATCGCAGTGCCCGATGGTGGCGTGCTTCGGCGTGTAGACGCGGCCCTCGGCGTGATCGGGCCGCCGCTCGCCGGTCCAGAAGTGGCAGGTGGCGCAATACTTGGAGAACGAGACGTAGTCGACCATCGGGGCTCCGGCCTGGGTACTGGACTACGGTAATGCCGGACGATCAACCGAACCTCAACCGGTTGGCAACGGGCCGGTTTGCGGCCCCTCTGGCGGAACGGCCGGGCTGGGGTAGTTTCAGTCCATAACCCGAAAATCGAGCCCCATGCTGAGAGAGCGACGCCGAGGCGACTCGGTCGCGTCGCAGGCTGCTCCCTGGTCCAAGGTGACTGCCCGGGTCCGCCGCCTGATCGACGACGTGCATGATGGCAGCCTGCTGGAGGCCTCGGCCCATGCAGGCGTTCCCTACGCCACCCTGCGGGAGATGCACTCGGGCCGCCGCCGCCGCCCCGATTTCGAGACCCTTGGCCGGCTGGCCCGCACCTACGGTCTCCCGCTCGAGTGGTTTTTCGAGGGCTCGGCGGCGGACGACGGAACCGTCCCGCAGGCGGGCTGGGCCGGCTTGGTGCCGGAGCCCGGTCCGGGGCCGGCGGGCCGCCGGGTCACGATACCCTATTCCGCCTGGCCCCTCATCCGGGTCCTCGTCCAGCTCGAACAGCGCCTCCGGGATCGGCCGGTCTGTGCCGACCGGCCGATCATCGGGGCCGCCACCGATCCGCGCGAGATCCGGCGGCGGATTCTCGCCTTCCTGTTCCAGCCGCTCGAGGCCGCCCGCAGCGCCGCCGGCGAGGCCACCGGACTGGCCCCCGCCGGCGCCTCCGATGCCGCGCTCCGGGAACTCGGCCGATTCTGGGAACGCGCCCTCGCCTCCCTGCTGCCCGATCTCGTGTCGCCGGAGTCGATCGGCGAAGTCGCCTAACGTCGAACCGGCCGGCCCCGCTGTCGATGTCTCCTGAAGCCGCCTACCGGGACGGCCTCTCGGCCGCCCGGGATCGCCTCGCGCGTCTCGAGCGGCAGTCCGCCCGCCTGAGCGCCGCCCGACTCCTCCTGTTCCTGGCCGCCGTGGCCGGTGCGGTCGCCGCCGTGCTGTCGCGGGGCGGGCCGGGGGTCTGGCTGAGCGGTCTGGCGGCGGCGGGATTCGCGTTTCTCGTCGTCCGGCACGAGCAGGTGGCCCGCCGCCGTGAACGCGAGCTCCGCTCGGTCGGCTACTTCGAGCGGGGCCTCGCCCGGCTCGAGGACCGATGGGCCGGCACCGGCGACGACGGCGGCCGTTTCGGGGATCAGCATCACCTCTACGCCGCGGATCTCGAACTTTTCGGCCCCGGCTCGCTCTTCCAGCGACTGTCGACGGCGGTCACCGAAACCGGCGCGGCGACGCTCGCCGGCTGGCTCCTCGTGCCGGCGGATGCGGCCACGGTCGTCAGGCGCCAGCAGGCCGTCGCGGAACTCGCTCCCAACCTCCGGCTCCGGCACGACCTGGCGATCGAAGGCGGCACCGCGGGGGGCGCGGTGGACTCGCGGGTGCTCCGCCGGTGGCTCGAGCGACCCGGCCGGACGCTCCCGGGCTGGACGCTCACCGCGGCCCGGCTCCTGGCCCTCGCCAACGTCGCCACGATCGCGATCGCGCTTGCCGGCTGGGCGCCCGGGTTCGTCATCCTGCCGTCGCTGGGGGCGTCGGCGCTGCTGGCCACGTGGCTCGGGGCCCGGACGCGCCGGATCCTTGCCGAGGCGGACCGGCCCGCCCGTGAACTGCGGGCCCTGGCGGCGCTGGTCCAGCGGGTCGGTCGCGAGCGTTTCGACGCCCCCCTGCTGGCGGAATCGCTTGGGGCGTTAGGCGGACGCGCCGAGGCCCTCGGGGCGATTCGCCGGCTCGAGCGGCTCGTGGACCTGGCCGACGCGCGGGGCAATCAGCTGTTCGCGCCCGTGGCCGCGGCCCTGCTGCTCGGGACCCAGCTCGCGGCCGGGGTGGAACGGTGGCTGGCCGACTGGGGGGTCGAAGCGGTTCGGTGGCTCGGCGCCATCGGCCAACTCGAGGCCCTGACCTCGCTCGCGGCGGCCCGGTTCGAGCACCCCGAGGACGTATTTCCTGCCGTCGAGGGCCCGGGCGCCCCGCTCGCGGCCGAAGGCCTCGCCCATCCCCTCCTGCCGCAGGCGCGCGCCGTCCGCAATGACCTGACCCTCGGCGCCCCGGTGCGGTTGCTGATGGTGAGCGGCTCGAACATGTCGGGCAAGAGCACCCTGCTCAAGGCGGTCGGAACCAATCTCGTCCTGGCCTTCGCCGGCGGCGTGGTCCGAGCCCGCGCCTGGACCACCGGGCAGTGGCGCTTGGGGGCTTCCCTCGTGCTCCGGGAATCGTTGCTCGAAGGCCGGTCGCGTTTCTATGCCGAGGTGCTTCGGCTCCGGGACATCGTCGCGGCGGCGGCCGAGGGGCCGGTGCTGTTTCTGCTCGACGAACTCCTCAGCGGCACGAACTCGCACGACCGGGCGATCGGGGCGCGGGGCATTCTCGACGGCTTGCTCGCCCGGGGCGCGGTCGGGTTGGTGACCACCCACGATCTCGCGCTGACCGAAATCGCCGCCGGACAGGGTGCGGCGGGTGACAACCGACACCTCGAAGACACCCTGGTGGAAGGCCGTCTCGAATTCGACTATCGGCTGAAGCCGGGCGTGGTGCGGCGCAGCAACGCGCTGGCGCTGATGAAGGCCGTCGGGCTCGAGGTCGGGGCGGATCCGGCCGAAGCCGGGAGGGTGCCGGGGGGGAAGGGAAGTTCGCCCCCCGGCGGTATGGCCGGCTAGAAGCCGACGCGAAGTCCCAGCGAAATGACGGGCGTGTACTTGAGGTAGCTGCGGCTTTCGATTTCCGCCTGGATGTCCTGCACCTCCAGCGCGACGTTCTGGTCGAACACCGTCTTGGCCGGCCCGGTGAGGTTCGTCGAACCGGTCAGGGCCACCTGCGGATATCCCGAGAAGACCACACCGACGTCGAACAGGAGCGATACCCGGCCTGAACCGCCGAAGCCAAGGCCCGCGTACGGCGCGTACTTGGTGTCGTAGTTCACGAGGCCGCGAAGGTCGCCGATGTCGCTCGGCTGGTAGGTGGTGGCGCCGATCGTCACCGGACCGGTCAGCCGGGCGACGACGCCCGCCTCGTTCGAGTTCCAGACCATCCCGCCGGCAAGGTGGAACGCCCCGCCGAAGGGATGCAACTCGACGATGCCGGAACCGCTCTGGAGCTTCGGGCTCAGATCGTATTCGATGCCCTCGATCGTGGCGGTGCGGGTGAACGTCAGGTAGTTGCCCCCGAGGCGGAGCCCGATCAACCGGCTCGGCCGGATCGACAACTCGCCGCCGACACCCAGGGTGCCACCCCGAACGCCGATGCCGACCTGGGCGTCGGCCGGCACCGCCAACAGGGCCGAAAGGCCCAGGACCAACAGTGCACCTCGCTTCATTTCTCGTCCTCGCTGCGGGGGTGAGCTGACCCGCGGGTGAGCGGGCCTGCATCCGCGCGCCTCCCCGGCGCTGCGGCTCACCCGCCGATGAAGCAAGCCGGGGGCCACGCCCAAGTGACGGAATGACAAGCACTCCCGGGATTGAAACCGGTCGATTCCGGTCGGACCTGCCGGAAAGCCTTGCTGGTTGCGGCGGAAAACCTGGGAGAGGGCTACTCGTGCTCGCCGGGTGCCGCGAGCGAGACCAGCACCGCGGTGACGGCCAGGAGGACCAGGCCGACGAGCAGCTCGACCGCCGCCGTCCGGCCGATCGGAGCCGGTTCCCCGCGGCGCAACCGGGGCAGGATCACCCGCCAGTTCACGGCCCCGGTGAGGGCAACGACGCCCAGGACGGCCACCTTGAGGATCAGGGTCCGGCCGTAGAGAGATCCGGTGAGGGCCTCGATCGAGCCGACGTAGCGCCAGGCCACGATCCCGCCCGCGGCCATGGCCGTGAGCCCGGCGCCGAGGCCCAGCGGCGAGAACGCGCCAACCACGGCGGGGTGGGCGTTCCGGTCGGTGGCCCGCCCGAGCGTCGCGTACCAGAGAACGCCTAACGTTCCGAGCCAGGCCGCCGCCGCCGCCAGGTGGAGCGCCGTTCCGGGATACCCGAGTCGGCCGGCGGCGGGAAGACCGGTCGCGTGGCCGGTGAGCGGCGAGGCAAATACGCTGCCCACCGCGCCGACGAGGGCCAGCGCGGCAGCCGCCCGGGACGCCGGCCCCCGGGCGAGCAGCCGCCAGCCGGCCAGCGCCGCGAGCGCGGCGGCTCCTTGAACGATCCAGCCTCGGCCCCAATGGCTCTCGAGCACCAGCCGAACGAGGTCGGCGGTCACGGCGTCCTCGGGATCGAGGAGGCTCCTGGTCTGGAAATAGAGGCGGAGTAGCAGGGCCGCGGCGAGCAGCACCGCCCCCAACCGGCCGGCCGCGATGGTCCGCCGCGCGGCGAAGCCGTCCCCGGCCGCACCGGCGCGGGGCAGGACCAGCCAGCGGCTGCAGGCCGCACCGGCGAGAAGGAAAACGGCGAGGTAGCCAAGCCACCTCGCCGCCGCATACAGGACCGAGGGCAGGTCCTCGATCATTTCACCTTGAACTGGTACGTCCCGCGGACGGCGTGACCGTCGTCCCCGGCGGTCCGCCACCTGACCAGGTAGGTTCCCGCGGCGAGCGGGGCGGCCAGGTCGGACACGACCGACTTCGGATCGTCGGTGGCCTTGGGCTTGGCCACTTCGATCTTGGCCGAGTCCGCCGTCATCAGGGTGATGCTCGAGAACTTCGGCTCCACCTTTTCGGCGAACCAGAGCCGGATCGCCGTCGGTGACGCGGCCAGTTCCTCGTCCTCGGCGGGGGTGCTCTTGGTCAGGTGGTTGTGGAACGCGTAGACCGGCAGGCTGATCGCCGCCGCGAGGGCCACCGCCATGGCCAGGATTCGAATCCGCTTCATCGTCACTCCGCGTGGTTGGTGCCGTCGGCCGATAATCTAACCCCGCCGCCCGCCCGAGGCGCATTGTCGAGGTCCGCCTGGCGCTCGGCCCGCGCCCATCGGAAGAAGACGACGCCGATGCCGATCCAGACCACCGGGTCCGCCACCACCTTCATCATCAGCCCCGCGATCTGGTGATCGTAGCGGGGGGTGAGCGCCGGGGTGACCCTCGGGGCCAGTTCGTAGAGCTGGTACAGCGGGTAGGTGGAGAAGACCAGGAACGCGGAGGGCAGCGTGGCCGGAATCGTCTGCACGAACAAGTACGCCATCTGGAGCGGCGGCGAGAGCCGGCGGAACCGCTCCGGTGCCGCCACCGGCCACCAGAGGAACAGCCCGCCGACCAACCAGGCCAGATCGAGTGCCAGCGACCCGAGCTGGCTGGCCATCAGGCCGTCGACCAGGTCCGGCACGTGGGTGCCGAGGACCACGCCGTTGAAGCCCACAAAGGCCGGGAGTGGATGGGTCAGCAGGCGCAGCCAGCGTCCAGCGCGGCCCTCCGTGGCGATGGACGCGAACGAGGGGCGGAGGCCGAGAAGGAGCAGCGGCGGCGCCGCCAGCGCGATGAGGATGAACTGGCCGGTGTGGGCGCTCGCCAGGTATCCGCCCAGGGCGCCGAGCGGCCAGTCGAGGGCCACCCA
>JBFXAY010000026.1:0-64025 GCA_050183815.1 Gemmatimonadales bacterium
CGAGGGCCCGGACCTGTTGCTCGAACTGGTCCGTGACGCAGGCGCTCGTGGTGTAGTGCCCCGAGTTGTGGGGCCGCGGCGCGATCTCGTTCACATAGATGTTGCCGCCGGCCGCCACGAACATCTCGACTCCGAGCACGCCAACATAGTCCAGTGCGTGGGCAACCCGGATGGCCGTCGCCGAGGCCGTGGCGGCGACTGCCGACGGGACCTGAGCGGGAACGACCGTCGTATGGAGGATTCCCCGGCGGTGGACATTCTCGCCCACCGGGAACGCCGCGATCTCGCCATCGGACCCCCGGGCCAGCACTACCGAGAGCTCGGTCTCGAGGGTCAGCCGTCGTTCGAGGACGCAGCCCACCGACCCGAACCGGCGGAAGGCCTCCCGGGCTTCCTCCAGCGTTCCGGCCATGGCCTGACCCTTCCCGTCGTAGCCCAGCCGGCTCGTCTTGAGCAGCGCCGGCGGGCCGAGCCGGCCCCAGGCCTGGTCCAGCTCGGACTCGGTCGTCACGGGCTCGAAGTCCGCGGTGGCCAGGCCGTGGGACCGGAGGAAGGTCTTTTCCCGGATCCGGTCCTGGGCCACGGCGACGGCCCGGCTCGCCGGTCGGCATATCACGTGGTCGGCCAGCCAGTCGAGGGTGGCCGCGGGCACATTCTCGAACTCGGTGGTGACGGCCGCGACCCGGGCGGCGAGGGCGGTAAGAGCGCCAGGGTCGTCGTAGGGTGCGACGAGATGGTCGTGACACACGGCCGCCGCGGGAGCGCCGGCGTCGGGCTCGAGCACCACGATCTGGTACCCCATGCCGACCGCCCGCTGGGCGAACATCCGGCCGAGCTGCCCGCCGCCGAGCAGCCCGAGGGTGCCGCCCGGCTCGATCACTTCGGCGGCAGGGTGGCGGCGAGGACCTGTGCTTCCTGGGTTCGCCGAAAGGTGTCGAGCTTCACCCGCAGCGCGCCGTCGCGGGCCGCGAGCAGGGCAATGGCGAACAGACCGGCGTTATGGGCGCCCGCCTCGCCGATGGCGAAGGTGGCCACCGGAATCCCCGCCGGCATCTGGACGATCGACAGCAGGGAATCGAGACCCTTGAGATGACGGCTTGGGACCGGGACCCCGAGGACCGGGAGGCTGGTCTTCGACGCCAGCATGCCTGGCAGGTGGGCCGCGCCGCCGGCGCCGGCGATGATGCAGGCCAGGCCGCGACCGACCGCACTTTCCGCGTACTCGAAGAGGAGGTTCGGCGTCCGATGCGCCGACACCACGCGGGTTTCATGGGGGACGCCGAAGTCGGCGAGGCGGCGGGCGGCGTGCTGCATGACCTCCCAGTCCGAGGTCGAGCCCATGACGACGCCGACCAGCGGTGTGTCGCTCAAGGCCCCCTCCTCGGACCCGGTGCGAATCGGGTCATAGCGTTCCCCGGGTGCGGTTCATGGTGCCGCGCTCGGCCAGGGCGGCTTGCGCCGCGGCAAGCCGGGCGATGGGAACCCGGTACGGCGAGCAGGACACGTAGTTCATCTTCTGCGATTCGCAGAAGGCGACGGCCTGCGGTTCGCCTCCGTGTTCGCCGCAGATCCCGACCTTGAGATCCGCCCGCGTGCTCCGGCCCAGCTGGACCGCCATCGAGATCAGCTTGCCGACGCCGTTCTGGTCGAGCTCCTGGAACGGGTCCGCCTCGATGATCCCGCGCTCCAGGTAGCTTGGGAGGAAGACGCCCGCATCGTCTCGCGAGAGTCCCCAGGTGGTCTGGGTGAGGTCGTTGGTACCGAACGAGAAGAACTGTGCTTCGCGGGCGATCTCGTCGGCGGTGAGGGCCGCCCGGGGCAGTTCGATCATGGTGCCGAGCAGGTAGGGCACCGTGATCTGCCGCTCGCGGAAGACCTCCTCGGCCACTTGCCGGACGATCAGCGCCTGTTTCCGGAACTCGATCACGTGGGCAACGAGCGGGATCATGACCTCGGGCTGGACCCGGCCTTTGCGCTCGGCCACTGTGCAGGCCGCCTCGAAGATTGCCCGGGCCTGCATGGCCGTGATCTCAGGATAGATGATCCCGAGGCGGCAGCCGCGAAGGCCGAGCATCGGGTTGATCTCGCTCAGGTGGTCGATGGCGCGGAGGACCTCTTCCTTGGTCTTCCCCATCTGGCTCGCGAGGGCCGCGATTTCCTCGTCCTCTTTGGGAAGGAACTCGTGCAGGGGCGGGTCGAGCAGCCGGATCGTGACGGGGTATCCCTCCATCGCCCGGAAGATTCCCTCGAAGTCGGCCCGCTGCATCGGCAGCAGCTTGGCCAGGGCGCGCTTCCGTCCGTCCTCGTCGGCGGCGAGGATCATCTCGCGCATGGCCGGGAGCCGGTCGCCCTCGAAGAACATGTGTTCGGTCCGGCAGAGTCCGATGCCCTCGGCGCCGAAATCGCGGCCCCGGTGGGTATCGCCCGGCGTATCGGCGTTGACCCGCACCCGGAGATGGCGCATCCGGTCGGCCCAGACCATGAGCTGGTTGAAGTGTTCGCTCAGCACCGGGGCCACGAGTGCCGCCTGGCCGGCATAGACCTGACCGGTCGTCCCGTTGACGGTGATCCACTCGCCGCCGGCCACCGATCGGCCGTTGACGCGGAACTCGCCACTCGCTTCGTCGACCTCGATGTCGGCCGCGCCGGCCACACACGGCTTGCCCATGCCGCGGGCCACCACGGCCGCGTGCGAGGTCATGCCGCCCCGGGCGGTGAGGATCGCCTTCGCGGCCACCATGCCGTGGAAGTCCTCGGGACTGGTTTCGCGGCGAACCAGAATCACCGCCTGACCCTGCTTCCCGAGGTCCTCGGCGTGGTCGGCGTCGAACACGACCGCGCCGCTCGCCGCCCCGGGCGAGGCCGGCAGGCCGATGGACAGCAGGTCGAGGTGGGCGCTCGGGTCGATGGTCGGGTGGAGCAGCTGGTTCAGGTCGTTCGGCGGAATCCGGGCGACCGCCTCCTCCTCGGAGATCAACCCCTCGCCGACCATTTCCACGGCGATGCGGACCGCGGCGTGGCCGGAGCGCTGTCCGCGGCGGGTCTGCAGCATGTAGAGCCGGCCGCGCTCGATGGTGAACTCGAGGTCCTGGACGTCGCGGAAATGGCGCTCGAGCGTGCGGGCCACCCGGTCGAGCTCCGTGTACGCCTGGGGGAGATGATCCTTGAGGTTGTCGATTCGCTCCGGCGTCCGGGCGCCGGACACCACGTCTTCCCCCTGGGCGTTGATCAGGAACTCGCCATAGAGACGGTGCTCGCCGGTCGAGGGATCCCGGGTGAACGCCACCCCGGTGCCGGAGTCCTCGCCCATGTTGCCGAACACCATGGCCACGACGTTGACCGCCGTACCCATGGTGTCGGGGATGTCGTGCAGCTTCCGGTAATCGATGGCCCGCCGGGTGTTCCAGCTCTCGAAGACGGCGGCGATGGCGGCCCAGAGCTGGTCGAGCGGCTTCTCGGGGAACGGCTTCCCGGTTTCGGCGGCGATCAGCTCCTTGAATTCGGTGACGAGCCCCTTGAATTCCTCCACCGGCAGATCGATGTCGCGGGTCACGCCGAGTCGGTGCTTGCGCCGCTCGAGCCGCTCCTCGAACCGCTTCTTCGGCACGTCGAAGACCACGCCGCCGAACATCTGCACGAACCGGCGGTAGGAGTCCCAGGCGAACCGCTCGTTGCCGGAAAGGGCCACCAGGCCGAGGACGGTCTCGTCGTTCAGTCCCAGGTTGAGGATGGTCTCCATCATCCCGGGCATCGACAGCGCAGCCCCCGACCGGACCGAGACCAGCAGCGGATTGTCCTGCCCGCCGAACCGTTTGCCGGTGGCCGCCTCGAGGCGCTGGAGGGCGGCTTCGACCTGGTTGTTGAGACGGGGAGGGAAGTGCTGCATCGCGAGGTAGGTGCCGCAGACGGTCGACGCGATCGTGAAGCCGGGTGGGACCGGGATCCCGAGATTCGTCATCTCGGCGAGGCCGGCTCCCTTGCCGCCGAGGACCTCCTTCATGGCCGCAGTGCCGTCGGCCCGGCCCTGTCCGAAGAAATAGACCAGCGGCTGCGTCAGCGCGTCGCTCATACCGGGCTCCCTGCTAGCGGTTTCTCGTGCCGGAGCTGGACCAGGTCGTCGACCGGCTCGACCGGGTAGCGTCCGGAGAAGCAGGCGTGGCAAAAGCTGTTCCGGGTTCCGGCCGACCGGACCATCCCGTCGAGGGAGAGGTAGCCAAGCGTATCGACCCCCAGGTAGTCGCGGATCTCCTCGATGGAGTGGTTCGCCGCGATGAGCTCCTCGCGGGTCGGCGTGTCGATGCCGTAGTGGCACGGGCCCATGATCGGGGGCGAACTGAGGCGAAGGTGGACCTCGCGGGCGCCCGCGCCACGGATCATCTGAACGAGCCCCTTGCTGGTGGTTCCCCGGACCAGACTGTCATCGACCACGACGACCGACCGGCCGGCAATGACCTCTTTCACCGGGTTGAACTTGATCTTGACCTTGGCCACCCGGAGCGCCTGGGTCGGGTTGATGAACGTTCGTCCGATGTAGTGGTTCCGGATCAGGCCATGTTCGAGCTTGAGCCCGCTCTGGTCGGCGTAGCCGAGGGCCATCATGTTCGCGGAATCCGGCACGCTGAAGACGACCTCCGCGCCGGGCGCCGGATGCTCGCGGGCCAGCTGGCGGCCCAGTTCCCGGCGGACCCGGTCCACCGATTCGCCGAAGATCGAACTGTCGGGTCGGGCGAAGTACACGAGTTCGAAGATGCAGCGATGGGCCACCGGTGCCCGGCGGAGCGGCGGCAGATCCCGGATCATGCCGTCGGTGATTTCGACGAACTCGCCGGGCCCCAGTTCCCGGATGACCGTGGCGCCGACGAGGTCGAGCGCGCAGGTCTCCGACGCCGCCACCACCGCCTGGCCGATCCGCCCGATGACCAGCGGCCGGAAGCCGTGCGGGTCCACCACGCAATAGAGCGTTCGCCCCATCGTCACCACCAGGCTGAACGCCCCCTCGACCCGGGTGAGCGCGTCCCGCAGGCGGCCTTCGGGCGTTGGTGCGGTGGATTTGGCGATCAGGTGGACCATGACTTCGGAGTCGGACGAACTCTGGAAAATCGCCCCCTGGTTCACCAGCTCTCGCTTGATGAGGGCGGCATTGGTGAGGTTGCCGTTGTGGGCCAGCGCCAGGGGCCCGCCGGCAATCTCGGCGACGCAAGGCTGGGCGTTGGCCAGCACCGAGGATCCGGCGGTCGAGTAGCGGGTGTGACCGATCGCCACATCGCCATCGAGGGCGCGGAGGTCGGTCTCCCGGAAGATGTCGCCGACGAGCCCCATGCCCCGGACGACGCGGGGCCGCCCATCATCTCCGATGGTGACGATACCGGCGCTCTCCTGACCACGGTGCTGGAGCGCGTAGAGGCCGAGATAGGCCGCGCGCGAAGCGTCGGGGAGGTTGGAAACGCCGATGATTCCGCACATCGTCAGGCCGCCATTCGTCGGGGGATCGCGTGGTAATAGATCCGGCGCAGCTCGGCCGTCGACCATCGGAGGCTGGTCGTCCCGACCGTGATCCGCAGTTCACTGTTCGGCGCCGTGACCGTGCCGGCGACCGCGAAGGGCACGCCGTGTTCGGCGGCGAGCGCCCGGACCGGATGCACGGCCGCGGGGTCGAAGGAGACCACGGCGCGGGCGCCATCCTCGCCGTAGAGGAATCCTTCGGCGCTGACGCCGGCCGGCAGGGCGAACTGCACGCCGGCGCCGCGGGTTGCCTGAGCGTACGGGCCACCCACGACGGCCTCCGCCAACGCCACCGCGAGTCCGCCGTCTGCGCAGTCGTGCGCCGAGCGAAGGAGCCGGGCCTTCGCGGCCGCCACCAGGAAGCGCTGCAGCCGCCGCTCGGCATCGAGGTCGCACGGCGGCGGCGGGCCGCCGAGAAAGTCCTGCAGGACAACCCAGTACATCGAGCCGCCAAGGTGACCGCGCGTATCACCGAGCAGGGCGATCAGGTCGCCCTCTTGCTGGAACCCGCTCGGGAGCCGGGTGGAGACGTCGTCGATGAGGCCGACCATGCCGACCGTCGGCGTTGGATCGACCGCCCCGGTCGGGCTCTCGTTGTAGAGCGACACGTTGCCGCCCGTCACCGGCGTTTCGAAGGCCCGGCAGGCATCGCTCATCCCCCGGACCGCCTCCCGGAACTGGAAGAACACGTCCGGCTTGTCCGGATTGCCGAAATTGAGGCAGTTCGTGATACCGAGCGGAAGGGCGCCGGTGGCCGCGACGTTCCGGGCCGCTTCCGCTACGGTCATTTTGCCGCCCTCGTACGGGTCGAGCCCGACGTACCGGTTCGGGCAATCGACCGACACCGCGAGGCCGAAACGGGTTCCTTCGACCAGGAGCACGCCGGCGTCGCCGCCGGGGCCGAGGACGGTGTTGGCCTGGACCGTCGAATCGTACTGCTCGTAGACCCAACGCTTGCTGGCGATCGTCGGATCGTCGAGCAGCCGCTCGAGGGCCTCCTCGAGGCCGGCCTTGGGCGCGATCGCGGGTGTTGCGGCGCGCCGGGCGACCGCGTCGGCGCTCTCCCGGGCCTCGGGGTGATAGATCGGTACCCCGTTGACCAGCGGCTCGCCGGGGATCGCCACGACCGTGATCCCGTCGTGGATCACCCGGAACAGGCCGTCGTCGGTGACCCGGCCGATTGCGGTGGCCGACAATTCCCACCGGGCACAGATCTCCTCGACCTCGGCAATCCGGGCCGGCTCGACCACGAGCAGCATTCGCTCCTGGGACTCGGACAGGAGAATCTCGTACGGCGTCATGCCGGGTTCGCGAAGCGGCACTTTGCTGGTGTCGAGCTCCACGCCGACGCCGCCCCGGGCCGCCATTTCCGCCGAGGACGAGGTGAGACCGGCGGCCCCCATGTCCTGGATCGCAACGATGGTCCCCGAGGTAATCAGCTCGAGGCTCGCCTCGAGCAGCAGCTTTTCCGTGAAGGGGTCGCCGACCTGGACCTGCGGTCGGCGAGCCTCGCTCTCGGCCGAAAGATCCTCCGACGCGAAACTGGCGCCGTGGATGCCGTCCCGGCCGGTGCGGGCACCGACGGCCATCAGGACGTTACCGACCCCGTGGGCCCGGGCGGTGATCAGATCCTCGGCCCGGAGGATGCCCACGCACATCGCGTTCACGAGCGGGTTGCCGCTGTACCCGGGGGCGAAGGCCACCTCGCCGCCGAGGGTCGGCACGCCGACACAGTTGCCGTAGTCGCCGACGCCCTTGACCGCACCGCTGAAGAGGTACCGGTTGCGGGTTTCCTCGAGCGGGCCGAACCGGAGGCTGTTGAGCACCGCCACCGGCCGGGCCCCCATCGTGAAGACGTCGCGGAGAATGCCGCCGACGCCGGTGGCCGCCCCCTGATAGGGTTCCACGGCCGACGGATGGTTGTGCGACTCGATCTTGAAGGCGACCGCCCAGCCGTCCGGGAGCCGGAGGACGCCCGCGTTCTCGCCGGGACCCTGCAGCACCTGCGGTCCTTCGGTCGGAAAGGTCTTGAGCACCGGACGGGTGTGCTTGTAGGAACAGTGCTCCGACCAGAGCGCGCTGAAGACGCCGAGTTCCGTCAGCGTCGGCGTCCGGCCGAGCATCCCGGTGATCTCGGCGTATTCGCGATCGTTGAGCTTGTGCTCGCGGACCAGTTCGGGCGTGACAGGCGGCTCGCCCGGGAACGGGCGGGCCGCTGGCGCAGCGGAGGCAGCGGGCACGCGACTCACTTCTTCTTGAGGCTGGTGAAGAGATCGCCGAAGACGCGGCCCATGAGGCCGGGGTCCCGGTGGCTGACCACCACGTCGAGCTCGCCGGCGTCGAACCAGATGCCGAGGCAGTCGGGGCACTGGTCGATCTGGACTCCCTTGAGATTCTGGGTCGTCAGATGCCCGCCGCACTTCGGGCAACGGAGGTAGTGGCTCTTCCGCTCGGCATCGGCCGCCGCCTTCTCCTGCGCGGCCCGTTGCTGTTTGACCAGCTCCGCGTCGCGGAGGGCGAAGTACTCTTCTTCGTTCTGGCTGGGCTTGTCGGTCGACATCGGCGTTATCGGGTCGAAGGTTTCAGGAGTTGGTCACGAGCGCCGGACGGGTGCCGCGGACCAGGGAGACGAAGACCCGGGCCCCGGCATCGCTGCCGAGAAGCGGGTCGGCGAGTCGCTCGGGGTGGGGCATCATCCCCACGACATTGCCCCGGGCGTTCGAGATGGCGGCGATATCGTTCACCGCGCCGTTGGGGTTGTATGGGGCGTCAAGGAGCCCGGTGGCCACGTAGCGCATGACGACGAGGCCGGCCGACTCGAGATCCTGGACGACGTCTTCGGAGGCGACGAAACGGCCCTCGCCGTTGCCGATCGGGATCCGGATCACCTCGTCGCGCCGGTACGCCGACGTGAACGGGGTGTCCACCCGCTCGACCCGGAGGTCCACCGGCCGGGAGAGGAATTTGAGGTTCTGGTTCCGCATCAGCGCCCCGGGCAGCAGGTGGGCCTCGCAGAGGATCTGGAACCCGTTGCAGATGCCGAGGACCGGCTTGCCGTCGGCGGCGTGCCGTTCGACCGCGGCCATGATCGGGCTGAACCGGGCGATGGCGCCGCTGCGGAGGTAGTCCCCGTAGCTGAACCCGCCGGGGATGACGATCGCGTCGGCATCGCGAAGGTCGGTCTCGCGGTGGAAGACGTAGAAGGCGGTCCCGCCCTCGCGCTCCACGGCCCGGAAGGCGTCCGGCTCGCAGTTGCTGCCGGGAAACCGGATCACGGCAACCCGGGTCATCGGCTCTCGACCTCGATCTCGTAGTCCTCGGTCACCGGGTTGGCGAGCAGCTTGTCGCACATGGCCCGGGCCGTCGCCGTGGCGGCCTCGGCGGACGGCGCTTCGAGATCGAGCTCGATGGCTTTGCCGACGTGGACGTTGCCCGCGCCGCTGAAGGTCAGGGCCTGCAGCGCGTGTTCGACGGCCTGACCCTGCGGGTCGAGCAGACCGCGGCGGGGCATGACCCGGACGTGCACGCGATACGTCATTGATCCTCCCGATGATGATGGCGCGGGAGCGGCGGGGCCTCCGCGTCGCCGTTGTCGGCCGGGCGGCGCTCCAACAGACTCAGCACCGTGCTGCGGGCGATGCCCACGGCCATGTAGGTCAGAAACATGGGGAACAGGAACGAGCTGGGCGCCAGCACCGCCCCGAAGAGAATGCCGAGATGGAGGACGAGTCCGAAGATCCCCGAGAGCGACCGGAAGCCGATCCGGGGCCAGCGGGGATACTTCACGTTGCTCACCATCAGCGCCGCGAGCAGCAGCACCAGGACGGTCAGGCCCTGCTGCTGCAGGTCGAGGTACTCGATACTGGCCTTGTACCACTGCGTCTGGCTGAAGGGGTAGTAGCTGGCCAGCGTCATGCCCGCCGCCGGCGAGGGCAGGCCGGTGAACCAGTTCGAATGCGGCTTGCCGTGGGACGAGACGTTGTAGCGGGCCAGCCGGAGCGCGGCCGCGACGACGTAGAGGTAGCAGACCACCCACCCGTAGCGGCCGGTACTCGCGAACTCGAGGAAATACATCACCAGGGCCGGGGCCACGCCGAACGACACGATATCCACCAGCGAGTCGAGTTCGGCGCCGAACCGGCTCCCGGTGTTCGACAACCGGGCGATCCGCCCGTCGAACATGTCGAGCACGCCGGAGAAGACGATCAGGAATCCGGCCCACTTGAAGTTGCCGTTGAATGCCATCACCACGGCCCAGAACCCGAAGAACAGGTTGGCCAGGGTGAAGAAGCTCGGGACCACCACGACGACCTTGCGGATGCCGTCGGGGCGGCGCCGGACCACCGTCAGGTCGTCCATCGGGCCACCACCGTTTCTCCCGCCCGGGTCCGGTCGCCGACGGCGACGGCGGGCACCGCGTTCGGGGGCAGAAAGACGTCCACTCGCGATCCGAAACGGATCAGCCCGAGCCGCTCGCCTTGACGGGCTTCGTGGCCGGTCTGGTGGTCCGTCACGATCCGCCGCGCCACCAGGCCGGCGATCTGGCGGAGCAGCAGGCGTCCTCGCGGGGTTTCGAGGCCGATCGACGACTGCTCGTTCTCGGTGCTGGCCTTTTCGACGGCGGCGTTGAGGAACTGACCGGGTCGGTACTCGCGGTAGGCCACGGTGCCGGTGGCCGGATACCGGTTCACATGGACGTTGAAGACGTTCATGAAAATCGCGACCCGGGTGGCGCGGCCCCCGAGAAAGGCCGGCTCGTCGATCTCGATGACACTCACCACCCGGCCGTCGGCCGGCGAAAGGATGAGGTCGTCGCCCCGGACGCGGTCGCGCGGCGGGTCCCGGAAGAACGCCACGACCCAGACGAGGATCGGGAACCAGACGATTGCCGCCACCTGCCAGCCGAGCGCGAGCAGGCCGCCGAAGATCAACGCCGCGATGGCGATGAACGGAATTCCCTCGCGGGCGACCCTCACGCGGCCGGCTCCGGCAGGTCGTTTCCGGTCAGGAGCCGGTAGGCCTCGAGATAGCGCCGGCTCGTGGCGTCGATCACCTCGGACGGGAGGGTCGGTCCCGGGGATTCCATGTTCCATTGACCCGCGTCGTGGAGCGACTGGAGATAGTCCCGAAGCGGCTGCTTGTCGAAGCTCGGCTGGGACCGCCCGCGTTCGTACCGGTCGGCCGGCCAGAAGCGGGACGAGTCCGGGGTGAGGACCTCGTCGATCAGGCGAAGCTCGCCGTCCGGGCCGACCCCGAACTCGAATTTGGTGTCGGCGATGATGATGCCGCGGCCGGCGGCGTAGTCCCTGCCGGCCGAGTAGATGGCCAGGCTCCGGCGCTCCAGTTCGGCGACCCGGTCAGCGCCTAACGCCCTCGCCACGGTGTCGCGGGTCACATTGATGTCGTGGCCCGACTCGGCCTTGGTGGCGGGCGAAAAAATCGGCGCGGGGAACGGGTCGCTCTCGACGAGGCCGGCCGGCAGCGGTTCTCCGGCCAGGGTGCCGGAGCGGCGGTACTCCTTCCACGCCGAGCCCGACAGATAGCCGCGGATCACGCATTCGAAGGGAATCGGCTCGGTCCGCCGGACCAGCATGGCCCGCTGCGCAAGGGTGGCCCGGTGCCCGGCCAGTGCCGGCACCTCGGCGATGATCGCGTCGGCATCGGCGGTGAGGAAATGAGTCGGCCCGAGCGACGCCATGCGGCCGAACCAGAAGGCCGAGAGCTGGGTCAGGACCGCGCCCTTCCGGGGAATCGCCTCGGTCATCACCACGTCGAAGGCGCTGACCCGATCGCTCGCGACGAGCAGCAGCCGGTCGCTGCCCACCTCGTAGACCTCGCGCACTTTCCCGCCGCGGAAGAGGGGCAGGGGCAGGTCGCTTCGAGTCACGGTCGTCATACCCGCACCTCCGCGGTCGGCGCGTCGGTCGCGAGGGCATGGGCCCGCGCCAGGAGCGGTTCGAGGTACTCCCGCAGGAACTCGCGGGTTTGCTCCGGGGCCCGGCCGACGTAGCGGTGCGGCTCGAGTTCGGCCCGGAGCCGGTCGATCGGCACTCCGCCGAACTCGGGTGCCCGGCCCAGGCGATCGAGCAGGTCGTTGGGGCCACCTTCGCTGACCTGGCGGTGCACCAGGTGGCTCGCCTGGCGGACGACTTCGTGGAGAACCTGCCGGTCGCCGCCCGCCTGAACGCCGAGCATCATCCAGCGCTCGGTGGCCATGAACGGCATCTGGTCGGTCACGTGGCGGGCAATCACCTGGTCCCGAACCTCGAGGCCGACGACGATGTTCGTCGCCAGGATCAGCACCGCGTCCGTGGCCAGAAACGCCTCGGGAAGGGTCAGTCGCCGGTTGGCGCTGTCGTCGAGGGTCCGCTCGAGCCACTGCGTGGCCGCGGTCTGGGCCCCGTTTGCGGCGAGCGAGATGACGAACCGGCCGAGGGCGTTGATCCGCTCCGACCGCATCGGATTGCGCTTGTACGCCATCGCGCTCGAACCGATCTGCTCGGACTCGAACGGCTCGAGGAGCTCGCCTTCGTGCTGCAGGAGCCGGAGGTCCGCAGCCATTTTCGACGCCGACTGGGCGATCCCGCTCAGGGTGTCCAGCACCTGGGCGTCGGCTTTCCTCGGATAGGTCTGGCCGGTGACCGGGTAGTGGTCCTCGAACCCGAGCCGCCGGGTCACCTGGCGTTCGAGCTCGCGCACCTTCCCGTGATCACCGCCGAACAGCTCGAGGAAGGAAGCCTGGGTGCCGGTCGTGCCCTTGGCACTCCGAGCCCGGAGCGAACCGAGCCGATGGACCAACTCCTCGATGTCGAGCGCGAAATCCTGGGCCCAGAGCGTGGCCCGCTTGCCGACCGTGGTGAGCTGGGCCGGCTGAAAGTGCGTGTAGGCGAGGCAGGGACGGTCGGCCTCCCGCTCCGCGAAGCGCGCGAGCGCCCGGGCCAGCGCCACGAGTCGTCCGAGGAGCAGCCGGAGGCCATCCCGCATCACGATGAGGTCGGCGTTGTCGGTGATGAACGCGCTCGTGGCGCCGAGGTGCAGGTAGGCCCGCGCGGCCGGAGCCTGGTCGCCCAGGGCGTGGACATGCGCCATCACGTCGTGGCGGAAGCGCCGTTCGTACTGGGCGGCGGCGGCGAGGTCGCAATCGTCCAGGTGGGCCCGGATGTCGGCGAGGGCAGCCTCCGGAATCTCGAGACCGAGCTCCCGCTCGGCTTCGGCCAGGGCCAGCCAGATGCGCCGCCAGAGACCGATCTTGTGTCGCTCGCTCCAGAGCGACTGCATCGCCGGCGAGGCGTAGCGGGCGCCGAGGGGCGATTGGTAACGGGCGTCGGTCATCGGAACGAGAGCAGCACCGACGAGTTGACCCCGCCGCGCTCGAAATAGATCTGGAACTGCCGATTGGAGCCGATCGACTCGAGCAGCTGGGCGGCCTGATCGGCGGTGCGGACCACGGTACGGTTGATCGCCCAGATCACGTCGCCCTCGCGGAGGCCGGTGGCCCGGCTCACGTCGTCGGCGATCCGGTAGATCAGGGCGCCGGCTTCTCGCTGCAGCTGCCGCTCGGCGCGGACGCTCGCGGTGACGGTGATCAGATCGAGGCCGCGGATGAGCGAGACCCGTGCGGCGGTGACGCTCGGCAGGTCGCCGGTAACGATCCGCCGGGTTTCAATCGGGCTCGACGGGCTGCTCTTGAACCGGAGGGTGACCGGATCCCCGACGTGGAGGTCGAGCTTGACCGCCTCCCAATCGAGATAGTTCCGCAGCCGGCGACCGTTGGCCTCGACCAGGATCGCGCCCGGCGCGATCCCCGAGGTCGCGGCGGGGCCGCCCGCCACGACTTCCGCGACCTGGACACCGCCGGCGCTCTTCCAGTCGCGCATCGTCGTCGCATCGCCCACCGAAAGGCCCGTCCACGCCCGACGGACCGATCCGTTCCGGACGATTTCGTCGGCGATCCGGTTGGCGCGCTCGATCGGAATGGCGAAGCCGATGCCGACCGATCCGCCCGAGTTCGTGAAGATGAAGGAGTTGACGCCCACGACTTCGCCGAGGGAGTTGGCCAGTGGTCCGCCCGAGTTGCCCTGGTTGATCGCGGCGTCGGTCTGGATCATGTCCAGGTAGAGACCGGTCTGGTTGCCGCTCGGCACGACGTTCCGGCCGGTCGCGCTGACGACGCCCGCCGTGACCGTCGGCTCGGCATCGCCGAGGAGGTAGACGTAGGGATTGCCGAGGGCGATGACCCACTCGCCGATCAGGAGGTCGGCGCTCCGGCCGATGGCCGCCGGCGGCAATTCCTGGCCGACCTTGAGTACCGCGATGTCGGTGGTCGGATCATCGCCGAGGAGGCGGGCGGGCAGATCGGTCCCGTCCGGCAACGACACCGTGATCGAATCGGCGTCCTCGACGACGTGCTGGTTGGTGACGATGATGCCGCCGGGCCGGATCACGAAGCCGGTCCCATACCCGCGCACGAGCCGTTCGGTCGTCCGGGGAACGAAGAAGGAGAAGAAGTCGAAGGGGTCGCCCGAGGTGGTCACCTGGCGTCGGGAGACGACGCTGATCGACACCACCGACCGGCCGACCCGCTCGGCCGCTTCCACGATCGCCGTCCGGCGCCCGGCCGTGATGCTGTCGCTGCGGGTCGCGGTGGTGCGCTGGGCGTTGGCTGTGTCGATCCGCAGGGGACCGCCAGCCGGAGCGCCGCACCCGGTGGAGAGGGCGAGGACGAGCAGGAATCTCACGTCAGGGCGAACCATTCTTCCGGATACACCGCCATCATGAAGTAGAGCCCCTGGGCGGGTGCCGGCGGGCTGGTGATCACCGCCGGATCCCGCTGTAACAGTCGGCCAAGGTCGTCCGCCGGCCGCCGGTCGAGGGCGATATCGACCATCGTTCCCACCAACATCCTGACCATGTGGTGGAGGAACCGGTCCGCCGCGACCTCGAACGCCCAACCGGTTCCGTCGGCCCGCGGCACCCACCGCGCCACCCGGATCCGGCATCGCGTGTGGGGTCGCTTCGAGCGCCGGACCGACAGTGCCGCGAAGTCGTGCTCCCCGAGGAGCGCCGCCGCGGCCGCCTCGAGCGGCTCCGGCCGGAGCGGCCTGCCTAACGCCCATTCGAAAGGCCGGCGGAACGGGGAACGGCTCCCCGGATCGGTCCCCACGAGATAGCGGTACCGGCGCTCGGTGGCCGCGCGGCGGGCGTGGAACCCTTCCCGAACCTCCCGGACCGAGGTCACGAAACAGTCGGCCGGGACCAGGGCGTTGAGCGCCCGCTCCAACGCAGCCGGGGTCCATCGATCGGGCAGGGCAAAGCTCGCCCCCATTCCCAAAGCGTGGACCCCGGCGTCGGTCCGTCCTGCCGCGTGCACGCGCACCGGATGGCCCGCGAGCCGCTCAAGAACGGCTTCCAACTCTGTCTGGACGGCGCGGCCCTCTCGCTGTCGCTGCCACCCGACGAAGGCGGTGCCGTCGAATTGGAGCGTCGCGAGAAACGTTCGCGGCATCGGGGCGAAATGTAGTCGCGAAAGAGGTCGAACGGGAGGCGCAAAACCGCGGTGATACCCGTCCGCGCCGAGCGGCGTGGGCAGCGGCCGGCGAGGCCGTGGTCGGCCCCGCCGCTCCGGCTACTGAAACCGGCGAATGACGCCGACGACGACTCCCTGGATCATGACATCCGACTCCTGGAATCGGAGCGGTTGCATCGTGGCGTTGGCCGGCTGCAACCGGACCCACCCGCCGGATTCCCGGAAATACCGCTTGACCGTGGCCTCCGCACCGTTGACGAGCGCAATCACCATCTCGCCATTGTCGGCGGACTGGCGGCCGTGGATGACCACGAAGTCGCCGTCCAGGATGTGGTCGTCGATCATCGAGTCGCCCCGGACCCGGAGGGCGTAGTTGGGTCCCCGGCGGGAAAGCATCTGATCCGGCACCGGGATCGTCTCGCCGTGGACCACGGCCTCGATCGGCGCGCCTGCGGCGACCAGGCCGAGCAGGGGGATTTCGGTGGCTCCGGCCGTACCGCGCGGCGGGAGGACCTCGATCGACCGGCTCTCGTTGTAGTTCCGGCGGATGTACCCCTTCCGCTCGAGGTTCGTGAGATGCTCGTGAACCGTGGCGAGCGACTGGAACGAAAATCGTTCAGCTATTTCCTCGAAACTTGGCGCATAGCCATGGTCCCGAATGTGTTCCTCGAGGTAGCTGAGGATCTCCCGCTGCCGTTTGGTGAGTGCCATGAGCCCGGTGGCCTCCGTCGGGGGACAGAACCGCGTTGAACGACCCGAAGTAACGCCAAAGTACCCGAATGGTACCCGAAATGCAAGACGGAGGTCGTTGCGGGCACGGAACTTGGAATGGTTATCTTCGAGTGCTTTCCACCCGGGTGGGGAACCCGGGATGTAGCGCCATGGCAGCCACTTCGGATTCGGGGGGGACCGACTGACCGGCCACGCCGCCCAGGCGGGGGAAACAGACCTTCCCCTGCCACCGCAACAGGTCGAGGAGCTGATCCGGGCGTTCGCCAAGGCGGTGCGCGCGTTTCAGATGTACCTCCCCAACAACCCGATCTACCAGCGGGCGGTTGATTCGTTGCGGGCGGCGTTCGATCCGATCTGGTCCAGTGTGCCGGCCCTGGTCCTCAAGGTCGTGGAAACCGACCTCCTCTGGGAGGATCAGGTCGTCTACCACCAGCCCAGCCGGTCCGAGAGCCTGGCCTGGCTGCTCTACAAGGACGGCCTCCGGGTCCTCACCCTTCGCCCCGGTGTCGAGGCGGAGGAGATCGCGATCTTCCTCCAGACGGTGGTGCGGGCCCGGCTGCTCACCGCGGACGCCGGCGACGACCTGCTCACCCTGCTCTGGGAATACGACTACGCCTGTATCGACTACCGGTTCGCGGAGATCATCACGGAAACCCTGACCGTGCTCGATCCGCAGGCCGTCGACATGGGGATGGGGCAGGACCCCTTCCAGCAGGCCCAGACGCAGCAGAAGGTTCGGGACGAGCTCGGCACGATCGGGCCGGGCATGGTCGACCTCGACGACTTCGATTCGACCCTCTACTTCCTCGACGAAGCCGAAATCAACGCGCTCAAGGAGCAGGTCGAGCAGGAATATCTCCGGGACATCCGGTCCTCGTCGCTGGCCGTGCTCCTCGACATTTTCGAGCTGCAGCCGGCCACCGCGGTGCGGGAAGAGGTGATCTCGATTCTCGAGTCCATCTTTCCGAACCTGCTCAACCGCGGCGAATTCCGGATCGTGGCCTGGCTCCTCCGGGAGCTCCGGCTCATCGGTAGCCGGGTGGCGGCCATCGATCCGGCGGTGCGGGCGAAACTCGATTCGTTCGAGAACCGCCTCAGCGAGCCGGGCATTCTCGCCCAGATGCTGCAGGCCGTCGACGAGGCCGTGGGCCTGGTTCAGGACGACGACATGTCGGAGCTCCTCAAGGAACTCCGGATGCCCGCCCTCGAGCCGTTGCTGGTTCATCTCGACGGCGTCAAGAACGACCGGACCCGCGGCATTCTCGAAGCGGCCGCCGACCGGATCGCCCGTTCCCATCTCGACGACTTCCTCCAGTTCCTCCGCCGCCGGGACTCGCCCGGGTTGACCGGGGCGGCGGCCGTGGCCCGCCGGCTCGAACTCCAGCAGGCGATCGCGCCCCTGGGCGAGCTGGTGGGCCACCAGAACCCGTCGGTGCGCGCGTCCGCGGTCGAGGCGCTCGGGGCGCTCGGGACCCCGGGAGCGCTGTCGCTCCTCGAGCGCGCGGTGGACGACAATGACCGGACGGTGCGTCTCGCGGCCGTGAGCATCGTGGCGGCCCGCGGGTACAAGGGTGCGCTCAAGCGGCTCGAGGCGGTGGTGCAGGGGAAGGGACGTCATGAACTCGAACGGGCCGAGAAGCGGCATTTCTTCGAGGCGTTTGCCATGGTGGCCGGGGCGCCCGGGCTCGAGCTGCTGAGCGACATCCTCGAGCCGAAGGGCATGTTCCGCCGCCGGGAGAACGCGGAGACGCGGACCTGCGCCGCCTACGCCATCGCCAAAATCCGGACGCGGCCGGCCCGGGAAGCCCTGGAGCGGGCCGCCAACGACAAGGAACTCTCGGTCCGCAACGCCGCCAGCCGGGCGTTGCGGGAGTGGGATGAAGAATGACCGAGGATCTCAAGCATCGCGGCGGCGAACGGGAGCCCGGCAACGAGGCCTTCATCCGCACCAGCGGCCGGGCCTTCCTGATCGGACTCCATTCGGCCTTGCGGGCGCTCAAGCTGTACCCGGTGGAGAACGCGACCACCCAGAAGGCCCTCGACGAACTCCAGGCGGCCACCGTGGCGTTCGTGTCGGCCGAGCAGGAGATCGAGATGCGCCTTGCCGGGGACTTCCTGTTCCTCAACGGCGTCCGGCTCCGGCTCGAGCTCGACAATTTCGCCGCGTTCAGCGGGGTACTGTCCGTGCTCCGGGCGTTCGACATCGGCGTGCTGCGGGTCCACGGCACGATCGAGCGCCGGGAATGGCTTGCGTTCCTGAGCATCATGCTCAATCTCGCCGCGCAGCCCGCCGAGGATCGCTACGTGGCCCTCCTCGAACGGATGGGGCCGGCCCAGTTGCCGAGTCTCGACCTGGAGCCCAGCAGCGAGGCGGGCGAGGAGATCGGCGGCGAACGCGAGGCGAAGGAGGTGGCCAAGCGGACCTACGCCCAGGGCGTGGCGGTGACCAAGGAGGTCGTCAACTCCGTCCGGATGGGGCGGACCTCGAGTCTCAAGAAGGTGAAACGCGCTGTCCAGATGATCGTCGACCAGGTGCTCAACAACGAGACCTCGATCATGGGGCTGACCACCCTCCGGGACTACGACGAGTACACCTTCATGCACTCGGTCAACGTCTGCATCTTCGCGGTGGCGCTGGGCCGGAAGATCGGCTTCAGCAAGCTGCAGCTGTACGATCTCGGGATGACCGCACTGCTTCATGACGTCGGGAAGGCCCGGGTCCCGATCGAGATCACCAACAAGACCGGCAGCCTCGAGGAATTCGAGTGGCGGGAAATGCAGGCGCATCCCTGGCGCGGCGCGATGACGCTGTTCGGGCTCCGCGGCTACGACGAAATCCCGTACCGGCCGATCCTGGTGGCGCACGAGCACCACATGAAGATCGACCTCACCGGCTATCCCCGGCACATCCGGCCCCGTGATCTGGGCCTGTTCTCCCGGATCGTGGCGGTGGCCGACGGCTTCGATGCGGCCACGACCCGCCGCAGCTACCAGACCGTGCCGATCGAGCCGGATCAGGTCCTCAAGGAGATGTGGAGCAATCCGAAGCGGGGCTACGACCCGATGATCGTCAAGGCGCTCATCAACCTCATCGGTGTCTATCCGATCGGCACCTGCGTCATTCTCGATACCTTCGAGGTCGCCGTGGTGGCGTCCACCGTCACCGACCGGGACCAGCTCAACCGGCCGATGGTCCGGATCGCGATCGACGCCAACGGCGGGGTCGTGCCCCCGCCGGGCATCGCCGTCGACCTCCAGGAAACCGGGCCGAACGGCCAGCATCTTCGCTCGATCGTCAAGGTCACGAACCCGGAACGGTACGGGCTCGTCGCCGGCGAGTTCTTCGTCTGATCCGCGGATGATCGACGTCGAGCGCGTCGCGCGCCGGTACGCCCGCGCCCTGGCGGTCCTGGGGCCGACCCTGGTCGTGGCCATGGCGGTCCTCGATCCCCGGTGGATCAGTCATCCCGCCGTTCTGGGCGTCTTCGTCGTCGCGATTCTGATCCTCCGGTCCGCCCCGGTCCGGCTCAGCAAGTTCTCGTACCTCACCCAGACCGGCGTCGCCGCCCTCGTCGGGGCCGTCGCGGTGCCCGCCTCGACGACGTCGATCGGGCTCTTCTTCGGCGTGGTGGTCACCGACTGGCTGGTGCTCCGGAAGACGCCGCTCGCGGTGCTCGTGAACGCCGGCCGGGAGGTCGTGTCGTTTGCCGCCGCGTACGGCTTCTACGCGGCGGCCCTCGAGGTCGGCGGGATCGTGGCCCTCCGGCTCGAGTTTCTGCCGGCCGCCGCGGTGCTGATCGGGGCCTACTTCATCGTCGGCCGGCTGCTGTTCTACTTCTCGCTGCTGATCCGGGACAAACTGTCCACGGAAGACCGGTCCTTCCTCCTCCGGTGGGAGGTGGTGACGTATCTGGTCACGGTGCTGGCCGCGGGCGTGGTCGTGTGGGCCGTGACGGCGCTCGCGCCCGGCGGCTGGATTCCCGTGGCGGTCGCCCTGGCGGTCCTCGGCTTCCTGACCCGGATGCTGCTCGAAGAGGCGATTGCGGCGGAGGACCTCAACAAGGTCCACACGATGCAGTCCACCATCACGAGCAACGTCAACCTCCGCCTGTCCTACGAGCAACTCGAACTGTTGGCCTACCGGCTGCTCGACTGGGGCGATTTCCGGGTGTACCGTGGGGCGGCGGCTCCGGCCCTCGCGTACCGCGCCACGGCGGGGCGGCCCGGGCGGAAGGATCCGGATCCGGGTCTCGATCGCGTTCGATCGGAGGCGATCGAGTCGGGGCGGGTGGTGGTGGTCGAGGACACCTGGCAGCGCCCGGGCCTCGACCGGAATGACGACGTGCGGACGATCGTCGTCCACCCGCTCCGATTTGCCGAGCAACCCCTCGGCACGCTCGAGCTGGAGCATCACAAGCGGTACCACTATCGGGCCCGGGACCTGGCCGCGATTTCCGCCATCGCGACCCAGATCTCCACGGCCATTCACATCGCGGAGCTGCGCCGGCCGTTGTTCGAGACGGTCGAGCAGATCGGGACCCAGTCGCAGGCACTGGCCCGGGCGGTCAACTCGCTGCGAACCTCGGCGGCGGCGCTCGCGACCGCGTCGGAGAACATGCGGCGGGAAGCCGCGACCCAGGAGTCGTTCGCCCGGATCGGACTCGACGCGACCACCCAGTTGTCCAGCCGGGCGGAGCGGGCGGCGGCGGCGGGCGCCCGGGCCCTTCGCGTCAGCCACCGAGCCGCAACCGACGCGGCAAAGCACCGGACCGGCATCGGCGAGGCAATCGAGCGCCTCCTCCAGATCCAGGGGTTCGTGGCCGATAGCTCACGGCAGGTGGGGGCCCTGGGCGCGACGACCTCGCGGATCCGCGGGTTCCTCGAATCGATTCAGGAGCTGTCCGAGCTGACCAACCTGATCGCCCTCAACGCCTCGATCGAGGCCACCCGGGCCGGCGATGCCGGGCGGGGCTTTGCGGTCGTCGCCCAGGAGATCCAGCAGTTGGCGATTCAGGGCGGTCGGTCCAGCGAAGAAGCGTCGCGGTTGGCCGCGGACATCTCCCGGGAAAGCGCCGCGATCGCCGAGCAAATGGCCCGGGGTCAGGAGCTGGTAGCGGGGGTCGGCCAACTCAGCTCGGAGGCCGCGCGGGCCCTCGACGTCATCGTCCAGGCGACCGGCGAGGCGGGCGAACAGTCCCGCACGATCGCGGAGAGCGAGGCGGAACAGGAAATGGCCAGTCGTCGGCTCGCGGATCAGATCCGCCAGATCGCGGAGGCGTCGGTGCGGATGCGGGGGGAGACCGAGTCGCTCGCGTCGCAGGCTTCCGAGGCGAATCGGGGGCAGTCCGATCTGGAAGCGGCGATCGGCGAACTCCAGCGCGTGGCGGCGGATCTGAAGGAACTGGCCCGGCATTTCGCCGTGGAGACGTGAGGCCGATGCCGGACCCGCGGCTGGTGCCCTGGGCCGTCGTTACCCCGCGGCGCCTCGAGCACATCGAACGGGTCGCGGCGCTCGCCGCCCGATGGGCGGCGGAACTCGGCCTGCCCGCGGCCGAGCGGCAGCGATGGGCCCGCGCGGTCTGGCTGCACGACGCGTTGCGGGATGCCGAGCCGGAGAGCCTCCGGGCGGAGGCGGGGGAGCCGGAGTGGCCGGCGCCACTG
This sequence comes from Gemmatimonadales bacterium, assembly GCA_050183815.1. Taxonomy (GTDB): domain Bacteria; phylum Gemmatimonadota; class Gemmatimonadetes; order Gemmatimonadales; family GWC2-71-9; genus SHZU01. The sequence goes on from JBFXAY010000026.1 coordinate 21,422, forward strand.
CTGCACGGGCCGGCGGCGGCGGCCCGGGCGGCGCGGGACGGGGAAACCGACCGCGAGCTGCTCGACGCCGTCCGGTACCACTCGGTCGGGCATCCGGGGTGGGGGCTCCTTGGCTGGATGCTGTACTGCGCCGACTTCCTCGAGCCGGGGCGACCGTTTGCCCGGGAAGAGCGGGCCGCGCTGGCCAAGCGGTTTCCCGGCGATTTCGAGCGGGTCTTCCGGGAGGTCGTGGAGCAGCGGATCGACCACATGAAGCGAGTCGGAAAGTCCGTCCCGCCGCCGACGCAGGCCTTGTGGCAGCGGTGGCGGGACGCGGAGGGGGACTGAAGGGGCCGCTGGCGCCATTCGTGCAGGCGGGCCGCCGGGGTTGTCACATGCAACCGTCTTTCGGGGGACAGGTCGTGTCGAATTCGAAGATCGTCGTAGGCAAGCCCGCGCGTCGCCGCGAGGCCGATCCCAGTCAGGTCGGAACGCTGCTTCTGACGACAGGAGCGCTCCTGCTGGCGGCCGGAATGGTGGATATCGGGCTGGCCATCGGTCCGGCAAACCTGGGAGACGCCCCCCAGCGCTTTGGGACGGCAGCGGGGGTGGCCTCCGGCTGGCCGATTCTGGCGATCGGGGCGGTCGCGCTCCAGGTGGGTGCGGTGGCCAAGGGATCCCGGCCGGCGGCGCTTGCGGCGACGGCGGTCCACGCGGTGGGTCTGGTCGCGCTGCTGGCGTTGGTCGGATCACTGGTGATCGATTTCGGGACAGTCAAGCAGCTCGCCGGACCGGGTGCTGACGCGATCTCGCGAGGGTTCGCCAGGGCACTGACGGGCGGCCTGCTGTTCATCGGGGTTCATGTCGCGGGATTGATGAGCCGAAACCTGTTGCGGGATCGCGACGATTGAAGATTGACAGCCGCACGAAAAGGTTTGCAGTTGGGTGGTTAACTTGATCTAAAGTTGAATATTGATAAGGAGTTAGATGACGGTGCCAGGACGGGAAACGATGGCCCGGAAGATGCTCGGAGTTTCGGCAGAGGAATGGCTTCCTCTCCGTCGCGTTTTCGTACTGTTGGGTCTCGGCTTGACCCTCTCGGCGTTGGTTGGGCAGGTACAGGCCTTCCTCCCGCCGCAATGGCGCAGACCGGAGTGGGAAGTAGCCTACCTTGGCGAGTTTTCGGCCACTTTGGCCACGCTCGTTTTGGGTTTGGTGATCCTCGGCGGGGTCGCTCGGCATGAGGGGTGGTGGACGCGAGCGATTCTGGTGGCGTTGGGATGTCTCGTCGTCGGGGCTTGGGCCCTGGCCGGCAGCGCGGTCGTCGCGCTGGACCTCCCGATCGTCTTTGCGACCTCGCGCGGGGCTCCTCTGGCCGAACAGGCCATCGGGATGCGGGTGGTGGCGGTTAAGGGAGTGGTCTTGTCAATCGTCTACGGCCTTGGTACACTTCGGCTTGGAGCAATCCTGCTGAGGCGGCCGGAAGACTCGGCGCCGGCTAATTCTTGATCGGGATGACGCAATGAAATTCGCGGTTCGGTCGTTGGTTGTGGCGGCAGTGGTTGGCACCGTTGGGGCGTCGGAAGCGCGCGCGCTCGACGTGACCGGCCATGTGGTGCAGTATTGCCTGAACATCGGTGGGTTGAACGCCTGCGCCAGTGCGTCGGTCACCGTGTCCGGTACGACGCTCACGGCCGTCGTGCGCAACATCAGCAACACCGCTGGCGATCTCGACATCGGCCGGCTCACTCAGTTCGGGTTCTTCTATCTGGATGGCAAGCCGACCGGCGGGTCGATGGCCCTCGCGTCCGAGAATCTGCCGACCACGTGGGCCTCTCTGGCCACCGGAGACCACCTCGAGCGGTCGCTGCATTCGTGGCAGGGCCATGTCGGGTCGTTCATCGGCGGCGCCCGGACCACCTATTGGAACGATCACACCCTCGCGCCGGGCCTTGCCGGCACGTTCGTGTTCTCCCTGACCGGCGTCACCGATTGGTCGAAGATCCACTTTGCCTGGCTCGGTCAGGACGTCGCGAGCGGCAAGTACGTCTACGCGAAGTGTTATGAGGGCGTGAAGGATTGGCAGAAGACCGCGGCGCCCGGCGAGTGCGTCGCGATTGATCCCGATCAGCCGCCGCCGCCGCCGACCTCGGTGCCGGAGCCGGCCACGATGACGCTCCTCGCCCTTGGCCTCGTCGCCATCGGTGGGCGGGGTCTGGTCCGCCGGCGTCGGCAGAGCTGAGCCGGACGGCAGCCAGAGTAGATTGCGGGGCCCGGCCAAACGGCCGGGCCTCGTTTTTTTTCGCCGGCGCCGTCCGGCATCGGGCCCGAGTTCCTTGGATCGAAAGCCGCCGCCTGCGCCCATGAACGCCGCCACGAAGCTCATCCACGCCGCCGCCCGCCACTGGCGGACCCTCCTTGGACTCGCCGTGGCTGGAACGACCGTGGTGCTGCTCGTGGTCTGGTTCCAGCGAGGCCGAGCCGAGGGATTCCGCGGTACCGGGATCACTGTTGAGGTGCTGAACGCCAGTTGGAACGGCGGTGCGGCCCGTTCGGGCCTGGCCCGCCAGATGACCAGGCTGTTGCGCGAGCGCGGTGTGGACGTCGTGTACCTCGGGTCGGTATCCCGGACCGCCGGGGTGGATTCCACCACGGTCCTGACCCGACGCGGGGACCCGGGCAAATGCCGCGACGTGGCCCGGATCCTCCGCGTTTCCAAGGTCGTAGATCAGCCCGACAGCAGCCGCCGCGTCGATTGTACGGTCCTCGCGGGCCCCGACTTCCGCTTTCCGAAGGGCTGGCTGCCCCTTTAGCCTGCGAGACGTCAGCCGGTCTTGTCGTTGACGGCGGTCGAGGCCCTTTCGTCCTGACCGACTCAATCCCGCCGGCCCGGCTCTGCGTCGTGGAGTACCTCTGGCTGGTGCCGATGACCTGGGGGTTGGCGGCCTTCAGATTGAAGTAGCACCGGCCATCCGCCGCATCCTTCAACGCGTAGCGGTCATCACTCCCGCAGTTCTTCTGGACGGTCACCATCCCGCGGCGCATCGCAACGTCCCAATCCGGCGCTGTTGGTGGCGGGCGGGTAGATGATATGATACCGAATCCCGCCGGTGTCCCGGCGGCGATTTCCCCCGGCCCGGAGAGGCGAGATGGTCAATCTGCTCCAGACGCCCGCGCCGATCGAGCGCTTCGCGAACACGCCGTTCTTCGGCGCGGGCGTGACCTGGGGTCAGCTGCTGGCCACGATCGCGCTCACGCTCCTGGTGCTGTGGGTCACCCGGCGGGTCCTCCGCCAACTCATCGAACGGGCGCTGGAGGCGCGGGGGGTCTCACCCGCCACCGCCCACGCGGCGTCCACGGTGACGTACTACATCCTGGTCGCTCTTGGCATGGCGGTGGTGCTCCAGAGTACCGGGATCGATCTGAGTTCGCTCACCGTCGTGGCCGGTGCCCTCGGCATCGGCATTGGTTTCGGTCTCCAGACCGTGGTGGGCAACTTCGTCAGCGGCCTGGTGATCCTGCTCGAACGACCGATCAAGGTCGGCGACCGAATCGAAGTCGGCTCGCTGGTCGGCACGGTGCGGCGGATCGGCGCCCGGGCGACGACCATCGTTACCAACGACGAGGTCGCTATCATCGTTCCCAACAACGATTTCGTCGTGCAGCGGGTGACCAACTGGAGCTATACCGGGAGCAAGGTCCGGTTCGTGGTGCCCGTGGGCGTTTCCTACGCGGCGGATCCGGAGGCAGTGCGCGCCGCCCTGGTCGCTGCGGCGGCCACCCATGCGGGCGTGCTGGTCGACCCAAAACCGGACGTGATCTTCGCCGGGTTCGGCGACAGCGCGCTTCTCTTCGAACTCCGCGTCTGGACTGCGAGCCACATCCACGTGCCGAAGATCTTCGTGAGCGAACTCAATTCGGCGATCTTCGCCGAGCTCAGAGGGCGGGGGATCGAGATCCCGTTTCCCCAGCGGGATCTCCACGTTCGGAGCGGCTCGCTGGTGGTGGAGAGCCGGCCAGCGCAATGATCAGGTCCATCACGTTGGTGCCGGTGAGGCCCGGCCGCAGGAGGGCGCCCACGGCGGCGAGCGCCGGATAGGCGTCGTGGCGGGCCAGGGCGCGACCCGGATCGGCGCCGGCGGCCCGGATTCCGGCCCAGGTCTCGTTGGTGACGACGGCGCCCGCGGCGTCCGTCGGACCGTCGCGCCCATCGGTCCCCGCGGCCAGGACCGCCACCGGGTTCGGGTGCTCCGCCAGCCGGCGGGCCGCGGCGAGCGCCAGTTCCTGACACCGACCACCACGTCCATGGTCGCTTCCTAACGCCACGGTCGTCTCCGCGCCGCCGATCCAGGCGGTCTCCGCCGTCCCGGTCAGGCCGGTCTGTTCGAGCAAGCCGGCACCCGCCGCGGCCGCCTCGCCTTGGAGGAGATCCGGACCGAGGACGACCCGGTAGCCGAGGGCCTCGGCCCGCGCGCCGGCGGCCGCCACGGCGGTGCGGTTCGAGGCGATCACCCGGGCCGCGACCCGATCGAACGACGGATGGCCCGGTTTCGGGGTCTCCGGGACCTCGCCCCGCTCGACCCGATCGAGAAACTGGAGCAGCGCGGGTGGCAGATCGGCCAGCACGCCGGCGGCCTCGAGGATGCCTCGCACCCCGGCGGCGGTGGTCGGGTCGGGGGAGCAGGGACCAGAGCCGATGTCGGCGAGGTCGTCTCCCGGGACGTCGGACAGGGCGTAGACCCGGATCCGTTCCGCCCGGCACTCGACCGCCAGCCGCCCCGCGCCCCAGCGGGAGAACCGCTTCCGGACGGCGTTGAGCCGACTGATCGGCAGGCCCGCGCGGGCCAGGAGCCGGAGGAGGAGGTCATACTCGGTCGCCGAGATTCCGGTGGCCGGTGCTCCGATGAGGCTCGTCGTTCCGCCCGAGAGCAGCACCCAGACCTCTTCTTTGGTCGTTGTCTGCGCCACCGCGTCGGCCACGGCCCGGGCAGCTGCCTCGGAGCGCCGGCCCGGCATCGGATGGTCGCCGACGATCCGAACCAACCGCGGATCCGGCGTGCCACCGGCATCCGGGGTGACGAGCACCCCGGCGACGATTGGAATGTCCAGGCGGTCCAGATGCTGAACCGCCGCCGCGGCCATTGGCATCGCGGCCTTGCCCATGGCCAGGAGCCGGACCCGGCCTGGAGGCGCGGTGGTCGCGAGCGCCCGCGTGAGGACCCGGCGGGGGTCCACCCCCGCGAGGCCAGCTTCGTAGATTGACACGGCATCGAGCCGCAGGCGATCGGTCGTCCGGTGCACGGCCGCCAATATATCCTCCCGCGAAAGGACTGCCGGTGACCCGGCCCAGGATCTTCTGCTTCCACCGACTCCCGGACGCCACGAGCCGCCGCCTCGACGACCGCTTCGACGTGGTGTGGGGGGCCGAACCCGCGACGCCGGTGGCTGAACTCCTGGAGATCGCGCCGCAGTTCGATGCCCTCGTCCCGACGGTGACCGATCCCTTGCCGGCGGAGGTCTTTGCGGCGCCAGGCCGCCGGTTCGGGATCGTCGCGAACTACGGCGTCGGCTACGACCTGATCGACGTGGCGGCGGCCCGCCGGGCCGGGGTCGCGGTGACGAACACGCCGGGCGTCCTGACCGACTGCACCGCGGACCTCACCATGGCGCTCATTCTGATGACGATGCGGCGTCTCACGGATGGGGAACGGCTGCTTCGGCAGGGCGCATGGGCCGGCTGGCGGCCGACGCATCACCTCGGCCGTCGAGTCACCGGCGCCGAACTGGGCATAGTGGGCATGGGCCGGATCGGCCAGGCCGTGGCATCGCGGGCAGCGCAGGGGTTCGCCATGCGGGTTCGCTATGCGAGCCGAAGGCGGCTCGCGCCGGGTGCCGAAGCGTCGCTCGGATTGGAATGGTGTTCGGTCGACGACCTGATGGCCCGGTCTGACGTCGTGTCGCTGCATTGCCCGGCGACGGCGGCGACGACCGGGTTGATCGACGCCCGACGGCTGGCCCTGATGCGGCCCTGGGCCGTCCTGATCAATACCGCCCGGGGCGCGCTGGTCGACGAGCCGGCGTTGGAGGACGCGCTCCGAACGGGCCGCATCGGCGGCGCCGGGCTCGACGTCTTCCGGGCCGAGCCGGCGATTCCGGATGGACTGCTCGCCCTGCCTAACGTGACGCTGCTCCCGCACCTCGGGAGCGCCACGGAGGAGACCCGCAACGCGATGGGGATGGCGATGGCCGCCAACCTCGAGGCCTACTTCGACGGCCGGCCGCTACCCAGCCCGGTTGCCTGAATGACCATTTTCGCTTTCGGTCGTCTGGCCGGTATCCGGCAGGCCGACTGGTACCGAGCGTCAGGGGGTTCCTCCGGATCCGTGTCTCCGATGCAGGATCCTGACATCATGAACCGCTCGCGAGGCTGACCTCACTGCTCGAAGGGATTGGAACCAATGCGGTGGAAGCATTCAAGACGACGGACGCTCAGTGCCGTCGGCAGCATGATCGTGCTGGCAGCGTGTTCAACGGACCCGGCGGCCAATTCCGACGTGACGCTGGCGGTCGCCGCGGTGGCGGCCGAAGGGGCGTCGCACGACGTCGAAGTGATGCACGGTCCGGGCGGGCATTTCGGAATTGGTCTCTGGCCGGAAGTCAGGCACCTGCGCTGTGACGTACCGCAGCATCACGGTATCACCGTCGTCCGATCCTGCATCTACAAGGATGCCTCTGGCGCCGTCCAGACGGCCTACGACAGCCTGACGACCGAGTCGGTCGCGGTTCACACCGAGGTCTCCGACTCCGTCGTGCGCGATCAGCTCTCCGGTTTCATGACTCGAACGACGGACGTGCTCGTCACGGGGCTGGCCGGCAGCGAGACGACGCGCACCTGGAATGGAACGAGTTCGGGATCATCCCAGCGGCTCCGAATGACGGACTCCAGCGGCACCATTCAGTTCGACATGACCGAAAGCAGCTCGATCGAAAACGTGGTGATTCCGGTCCCCAAGACCGACAGCAGCTGGCCGCTGTCGGGCAAGATCACGAAGCACGTGGTGGCGACCTTCACCGGCGGTCCGCGGGATGGCGAGACGGTCGATCGCACGGCGGTGATCGAGTTCAACGGTACCCAGTACGCCACGGTGACCGTGGACGGGGAAACGTTCGACTTCGACCTGGCCCGGCGCGGTCGGCCGGGCCGCCACGGTGGCCACGGCCGGCCGTAGTCGCCGCGCGGCAGGTTGGCGCAGGCCCCGTCGCATCAGGCGGGGCCTGTTGTCGTTTGGGTGGTTCCGTTCGGGGGGGCCGGATCTCCGAGCCGCCGTTCGAGGGCCAGGAGATCCCGGCGGAATTCCTCGCGGGCGCTCACCAGCCGATCGAAGTGATCCCGCTCGAACAGCGAGAGTCCCAGGGCTCGCGTCCCGGAGACGAAGCGATCGAACCGTTCGACGAGCTTGAGGGCGGCATATCCCGACAGCGGGGCCAGGACGACGCCGGTCAGCGCGCCGGCGACCGGACCGAACCGCAGACCGGCGACGACGCCGGCGGCGATCCAGGTCAGCGGATAGAAGAGGGCGGCGGCGATGAGCTTGATCGTGGCCAGGACATCGTCCTGCCCCTTGGCCACCCGCGGGGCGATCGCCCCGATGGCGAGGTAGCCCGGAAGGTGGAGGACGAGGCCCGGCAGCGCCAACGGGAGGAAGATCACGATCCGGAGCAGCAACCAGATCGCGGCCCGGAGGATGGCCCCGGCGCCCGCAGGTGCCGGCACCGGATTGGCCGGGTCCAGGTTGGCCATTCGGAAGGCACGCTCCAGGCGATCCATTCGCCGGACGAACCGCGCCAGCAGCGTCGGGGCGCGTTCCCGTAGGGTCAGATAGCCGTCCGCCAGACGCTGGCGGACTACCCGGATTTCCTCGACGGTACGAGCCTTCGGGTCGGGAAGGGCGGCCGTAAGAATCCGTTCCGCCCGGGTGGCGACCGTCAACGCTTCCTGGCGGTCGGCCCGGACGACCAGCGAACGGATCCGGTCGATGAGAGTCCGGGTGACGGCTTCGACGTCGGGAGCCGGCGGTTCAGTACCGCTGGTGACCGGAGCCACGACGAGAGGCTCCCCGAAGAGGACCAGGGCGCTGCTCCGGAACCTGGCTTTGTCGGTATAGAACAGGCCGACGGGAACGATCGCCACCGGCTCCCGGGTGCCGGCACCCAACGCGATCCGGGCGGCGCCCGTCTTGAGCGGCCGGAGATCGGGATCGCTGTGGCTGGTTCCCTCGGGGGCGATCGCGATGGTGCCGCCCCGGTCCAACAGGGCCCGGGCTCGGGTGAAGGTTTCCTGGTTTCTAGCCGTGTCCGCATCGTCCTGCCGGCGATAAACCGGAATCGTGTCGAGCGCCTTGACGAACCACCCGATTACCGGCATCGAGAACAGCGGTGCCTTGCCGAGGAAGGAGACCGGCCGGGGAGCCGCGCAGAGCAGCAGGAGCGGATCGACCAGGCCGTTGGGATGATTGATGGCGAAGATCGTCGGCGCTGCGGCTGGCACGTGCTCGACGCCGGCGACTTCGATTCGCCGGAAGAACAGCCCGAGTGCCCGCGAGAAGACGAACCGCAGGACTCGCCGGAGCATTGGGTCAGGCCGGCCCGGCCGCCGGGGTCCGCCGTCGCCTGGCTTCCATTTCGACGAAGAGCTGGCCGCAGGCGGCGTTGATATCGAGGCCGCGACTGCGGCGGACGACCGCCTCGACGCCGGCCGCGCGGAGCCGGTCGGCGAAGGCCCGGATCCGGTTGCCCGAGCTCGGGGTGAGGTCGGGCGCGCCGCCGGGGTGGAGCGGCAGCAGGTTGACGTGGGCGCCAAGGGGGCGGGCGAGGCGGATCAGCCGATCGGCATCTGCGTCGCGGTCGTTGCGGCCTGCAATCAGCACGTATTCGAACGTGACTCGCCGGCCGAACGATCGCGCGGCGGTCAGCACGTCCGCGAGTGGGTACTTCTGCTCGATCGGCATCAGGCCGAGCCGGTCGGACGATGCCGGCGAATGGAGCGAAATAGCCAGCCGGAATTGCTCCGGCCGTTGCCGGAGCGCCTCCATGCCGGGCAGGATCCCAACGGTCGACACGGTGATGTGGCGGGCCCCGATGCCGAAGCCGAGCGGGTCGTTCAGGATGGTGAGGGCCACATCGACCCCATTCCAGTTGAGGAGGGGTTCCCCCATTCCCATGAACACGACGTTGGTCGGCTTGTCGGGCGGGTTGGCGAGGACGATCTCCCGCACCTGCAGGGCGATTTCGGCGGGCGTCAGATTGCGCCGGAACCCCATGCGGCCCGTGGCGCAGAAGACGCAGCCGAGGGCGCAGCCGGCCTGGGACGAGATGCAAAGGGTTCGGCGGGTGCCACTGGGGATGAGGACCGACTCGACCGCCTCGCCGTCCGGGAGCCGCCAGAGGTACTTCACGGTGCCGTCAGCAGACTGCTCCCGGGACGCCACCGTCAGCCGGGGCAGGGGGAACGCCCCGTCGAGCTCCCGGCGGAGGGAGGCGGGCAGTTCGGTGGCGTCCATCCAGGAGGACACCGGGCTCTGCCAGAGGCGTCGGATCAGTTGGCCGGCCCGGTAACCAGGGAGCGACCGGTCGGCCACCCAGGTGCGGATCCGCTCGGCGGCGGCGGCTGGCGGCAGATCGAGAATGGTTGGGGCCGGCGGCATGGGCCCAAGATAGCCGGTTCGGCCACCCCGAAGGCCGGCGACGCGTTCCGGGAACGGTTGGCTCGGAGGCCCCCGGCCGGCGGTCTGGCCAAAACAACGTAACTTCCTTGCTCGCAATGGCTTGCTGCCTATGCCCCGGGGGAGTTACGTTTGCCGGATATGGCATCTTCGCCCACGGCATCGCGCCCCGATCCAGTGACGACGGCCCTCCGGAGCCACCGGGCCGGCGCGGTCGACCGGTCGCTGGTCGGCCAGACCGTCCGTTTGGGAGGCTGGGTCCACCGCCGCCGGGATCTGGGCGGTCTGATTTTCATCGACCTCCGCGATCGCGATGGCCTGGTGCAGCTGTCGCTCAGCCCGGATTGGACGCCGCCCGAGGTGATGGCCCGGGCCGGAGCGTTAGGCGTCGAGACGGTGATCCTGGTGTCGGGCCGGGTCGAGCGCCGGCCGAACCCGGCCCGGGACGACACGATGATCTCCCGCGAGGTCGAGGTCTACGTGACGGCCCTCGAAGTGGTGGGGCCGGCCGGCACCCCGGCGATTCCCGTCGCCCGCAAGGAGAACGAGGACCTGCCCGCCGAGGAACTCAGGCTCAAGCATCGGGTGCTCGACCTGCGGCGCCCGGAACTGCAACGCAACCTGGTCCTCCGCCACCGGCTCGCCATGCGCGCCCGGCGCACGCTGTCGGACCTGGGGTTTCTGGAGGTCGAGACACCGATCCTGACCAAGCCGACGCCGGAGGGCGCCCGGGACTACCTAGTGCCGTCCCGGGTCCACCCGGGCGAATTCTACGCGCTGCCGCAGTCGCCCCAGATCTACAAGCAGCTCCTCATGGTCGCCGGCTTCGACCGGTACTTCCAGATCGCCCGCTGTTTCCGCGACGAAGACCTCCGGGCCGACCGACAGCCCGAGTTCACCCAGATCGACCTCGAAACGTCCTTCGTGACGGCGGACGACGTGATGGCGTTCATCGAAGCCGTCCTGGTCGCCCTCTGGGACGAGGCTGGCGAGACCGTTCCGGCACCGTTCCAGCGCCTCACCTACTCCGAGGCGCTCGAGCGCTACGGGATCGACAAGCCGGACCTCCGCTACGGGCTGGAGATCGGTGATTGCACCGGGTACGTCGGCGCCGGGGCCGCTCCGTTTCTGGCCGCCGCCGGCAAGGACGGGATCCGCTTCCGAGGCATCGTCGTGGACGGTGCGGCGGAACTGGCGCGGAAGGACTTCGACAGTCTGGTTGCCACCGCGAAGGATGCGGGTGCGCTCGGCCTCGTCTGGATGCGGTATGGCGCGGCCTGGGAAGGGCAGGGCCTCAAAGCCGTGGGTCCGGAGTTCGCCGCGGCGCTGCCCGGCGCGCCGGGGCAGGTGTTCGTCGGCATCGTCGGCCCGGATGGGGTCACCTCGCCGGCGCTGCACGCGGTCCGCACGGCGCTCATCCGGCGGCTCGGGATTCGACCGCGCGCCAAGCATGCCTTTCTCTGGGTCGTCGACTTTCCGCTGTTCGAACCGGACCCGGAAACCGGCCAGCACATCTTCGTCCACCATCCGTTCACTTCGCCCCATCCGGACGACGTGCCGTTTCTCGAGTCGGATCCCGGGCGGTGCCGGGCCATCCACTACGATGCCGTGTACAATGGCAACGAGCTGGGGAGCGGTTCGATCAGGATCACCGATCCCGAGTTGCAGCAGCGGGTGTTCCGGCTGCTGGGGATCGAGGCGGACGAGCAGCGACGCCGGTTCGGTTTCCTGCTCGACGCCCTGGGTACCGGCGCGCCGCCCATGGGCGGGTTCGCGATCGGCTTCGATCGGGTCGCGATGCTGCTGGCCGGTGCGACGTCCCTCCGGGATGTCGTGGCATTCCCGAAGACCACGGCGGCCCGGGCGCTGTTCGAAGGCGCACCGGTGCAGGTGAACCCGCGCGATCTCGACGCCCTGAGCCTGGCCATCCGGCCGGCGAAGCGGAGCTGAACGGGTGACCGAAGAAACCATCCAGCGCTTCGGCACCGAGGGTGCGGACCCGCTGCTGCTGGCCGGCGTGAACGATGCCAACCTCGTCGAACTCGGCCGGTCCCTCGGCGTTCGCGCCACACTCCGAGGCGACACGCTGACCCTGACGGGTCCCGGCGAGCAGGTCGATCGCGCGGGCGGGGTCGTCCAGAGCCTGATCGACCTGGCCCGGATGGGCGATCCGGTCACGCCGGATCTCATCGACCGCCTGGTGCGCGACGGCGTCATGCCGCCGGAACTGTCCACGCCGGGCGAGGGCCGGATCGTGCTTCCGGGACTCCGGCGGGCGATCGTGCCGAAGACGGCCGGCCAGAAGGACTATCTCGAGGCGATCGCGCAGAACGACATCGTGGTCGGCATCGGGCCCGCCGGCACGGGCAAGACCTATCTCGCCGTCGCCAAGGCGATCGAGGCGCTCGCCCGGAAGCGGGTCCGGCGGATCATCCTGGCCCGGCCGGCGGTCGAAGCCGGCGAGTCGCTGGGGTTTCTGCCGGGCGATCTCCAGGCCAAGGTGGATCCGTACCTCCGACCTCTCTACGATGCGCTCGAGGATATGATGCCGCACGATCGCGTCCACAAAGCGATCGAAAGCCGCACCATCGAGATCGCCCCGCTGGCCTACATGCGGGGGCGGACCCTCTCGGATGCATTCATCATCCTCGACGAGGCCCAGAACGCCACCGGCGCCCAGATGAAGATGTTTCTCACCCGCCTCGGCGTGAACAGCAAGGTCGTCGTCACCGGCGACAAGACCCAGGTCGACCTGCCCAAGCGGGAAGACTCGGGCCTGATCCAGATCGAGCGGATCCTCCCGGGCATCGACGGCCTCGCGTTTCGCTACCTGACCGAGGCCGACGTGGTGCGCCACCGGCTGGTTCGCGAGATCATCAAGGCGTATGCGGAGGACCAGAACGGCTGAGCGGCCGCCGGAGCCGGTCTCGGTCTCCGGGCGCCATCCGCCGCTCGCCCGCCGAGCGGTCGTCGGCGCCGTGGCGTTGGTCCTGGACCGGGAGCGGGCCCGGGTGTCTCTTGCCGTCACCTTCGTCGGCCCGACGCGGATGCGCCGGCTGAACGCGGAGTGGAAAGGCGCCGACCGGCCCACGGACGTCCTCGCCTTCGCGCTGCCACAGCCGGACGGTACCCTCGCCGGCGACGTCTACATCTGCCGGTCGGTGGCTGCTCGGGAGGCGCGCCAGCGGGGGATCCCCGTGCGCGAGGAGTTGCTTCGGCTCGTGATTCACGGGACGCTCCACGTCCTGGGCTGGGATCACCCGGAGGATGAGACCCGAACCCGCTCGCCGATGTGGCGGCGTCAGGAGCGCTATCTGTCGTGTCTGGTCTGATCGCGGCACTCCAACTCGGCGTCGCGCCGATCCTGGCCGGTCTCTGCACGCTGTGGGCGGCGGCGATCGCTCTGGCGTCGGAGAGCGACACCGGATTGCCGCGGCTGCTGGTGCCGCATCCGGGCGACGTCGGGGTGCTCCCACCCGCACGGGCCCTGCAGGTGGTGCATCTCGCTCTGCTTGCCATCGGGGCGTTTCTGGCGGGCCTCGCGTTGGCATGGTGGGTCTGGCCGCTGCCGCAAGCGGCCTTCCGCCTGTTCCTCGCCGTCTTCTGGGTCTGGGTCGTCGGCGATCTCCTCCCGCGGCTCTGGGCGGCCAACGAACCGGACGTGGTCCGGTTCGACGGTCGGCTGGCGAGTGCCTCGATCGCGGCGTTCGCACCGCTGCTCAAGCTGGTGGCCTGGGCGGACCGGGGTGGCCGACCGCTCGATCTGCCGCCGGACGTCCGCTCGGGCGACCACGATGTCCGGGAGCGGCTCGCCGGCGTTTTCAGTCTTCGGGAGATGACCGTTGACGAGGTGATGACGCCGCGGATGGACGTCGTCGTCGCCGATTTGTCCGGCACCAAGACGCAGGTACTCGATATCCTGCGGGCCGCGGAACATTCCCGACTCCTGGTCGTCGACGGCGATCCCGACAACGTCGTCGGGGTGGTGTACGCCAAGGACCTGCTCGCGACCGGCACCGAGCCGGGTGACTGGCACAGCCTGGTTCGCCCGGTCGAGTTCGTTCCCGAAGCGAAGCGGCTGGACCGCCAGCTGCGCGACTTCCAGCGGGGCGGCGGGCACCTGGTGGTGGTGGTAGACGAGTTCGGCGGCACCTCGGGGATCGTGACCCTGGAAGACGTGCTGGAACAAATCGTGGGCGAGATCCAGGACGAGTACGACACCGAGGAGGTCGTGCCGATGCAGCGGGAACCGGGCGGCGCGCTCGCGGTGCAGGGGAGCGTGCCCCTGGTCGAACTCGAGGCCGAACTGGATACCAGCTTCGATCGCGAGGACGTCGGCACCGTCGGCGGCCTGATCCTCGCGCTGGCCGGCCGGGTTCCCCGGGCCGGCGATTCGTTCGTGGCCGGCGACTATCGGTTCACCATCGATCAGATCGCCCGGCGCCGGGTCCGGCGCGTCACCGTGCGACCGGTGATGGGCGCGGCGAGCGAACGGCCGGCCGGCGCGGAGGAGGCCGCCTCATGATCTGGCTTGCGGTGGCGATCGGTCTTCTGGTCACCGTCTTCGGTGCCACCTCGGCCGCGGCCCTGCTCACCGTCAGCCGGGCGGACCTCGCCGAGGCCGTTTCCCGCCGCCTGCGCGGCGGCACCGAGTCGCTCGACTGGCTCTATTCGGCGGAACGGGAACTGGCCGCTGCCGCCGCCACGACGGGCCTGGGGATCGCGGTGATGGCGGCCGGCCTGTCCGGGGTCGTCGATGGCATCACCGGCCAACTGCCGCTCTGGGCGGTGCTCGTCCTGCTCATCGTCGGCGCAGTGCCGTTCGTGCTGATGAGCGGCTATGTGCTCCCCCGGCTCCTCACGGCCCACCGCGCGACGCGGGTCGCGGCGCGGCTGCGGCCGGCCCTTCGGCCCTGGGCGAGAGTGCTGGGCCTGTTTCTCCCGGAGCCGGCCCGGCGTCCTGTCGCGGACATCCGGGCCTTCTGGCGGCAAGGCGCGGCCGGCGGGGCCTCCGACGAACTCATCATGATCGGGAACGTGATCACGTTCGCCCAGCGGCCGATTCGTGAGGTGATGACGCCGCGGACGGACCTGGCCGCGATTCCGGAAGGAGCCGGCCAGGACGAGATCCGGGCGGCGTTCATCCAGAGCGGCTACAGCCGGCTGCCGGTGTACCGCGGCACGGTGGACGAAATCGTCGGCATGGTCCACGTCCTGGACCTGCTCAAGGTCGGCTCCACCGACCCGGTCCCGGTCCGTCCGGTCGGCGCGGCGCCGGCGAGCCGGGCGTCGGGCGACGTCCTCCTCGACATGCAGCGGGAGCGGCGGCACCTCACCGTGGTCCTCGACGAGTTCGGCGGGACGCTCGGTATCGTGACCATGGAGGATCTGCTCGAGGCCCTCGTCGGCGAGATCTACGACGAACACGACGAGACCGCCGAGCGCCGGCTGCCCCAGGCGCCCGTCTGGGAGGCGACGGGAAGTACGCCGGTAACCGATGTCGAGGAGCGTTTCGGTGTCGATCTCTCGCCCGGCAGTTCGGGCACCATTGGCGGCCGGCTCGCCGAGCTCCTGGGCCGGTTCCCCCGGACCGGGGAGCGGCTCCAGGCCGGCGGCCTCGAGTTCGACGTCCTGGCGGCCGCGCCGACCCGGGTCGAGCGGATCCTGGTCCGGCGGATCGGTCCCCACCCGCTGGTCCTCGACCGGGACGCGGAATGAGCCCGCCGAACGCCCAGGCGCTCCTGTCGCTGATTCGCGAAGGCCGGGTCGCGGACTTCGTCGAGGTGGCGCTCGAACTGGAGCCGGCCGACCTCGCCGACGTGCTCGCCGAGGCGGACGAGCAGGAGCGGGTCGAGATCGTCAAGCTCCTCCCGCCGGAACTCTCCGGCTCCGCGCTCTGGGAATTGCCCGAGGAAGAGCACGCCGAGGATACGCTCGTGGCCCTCGGGCCCGAGGACGCGGCCGAAATCGTCGAGACCCTCCCGGGCGACGACGCGGCCGACCTCCTCGGCGAACTCGAGCCCGAGGATCAGCGCCGGATTCTCGCCGAGGTGGAGGACGCCGAGCAGCGGGAAGAGGTGGCCGAACTCCTCCAGTATGACCCGGAGTCCGCCGGCGGCCTGATGACCGCGGACATGGTCACCCTCCACGAGACCGACACCATCGCCCAGGCGCTCGAGGAGATCCGGCGACAGGCGGATGAGGTCGAGGACTTCTCCGAGGCCTATGTGGTGGATGCCGGCGGCCGGCTCAAGGGCGTGATGACCTTCCGGCGACTGGTGCTGTCCTCGCCGGATCGGCCGGTGGCCGACGTGATGGAAGAACCGGACGTGACCGTGCATCCGGAGATGGACCAGGAGGACGTCGGCCGGTTGATGGCGCGGTACAACGTGTCGGCGATTCCGGTCGTCACCAGCGAGCAACTGCTGCTCGGGCGGATCACCTTCGACGACGTGATGGACGTTCGGGAGGCCGAGGCCACCGAAGACCTCCTCAAGTTCGGCGGCGTCTCCGGCGACGAGGAACTCGGCGCCGGCTGGCAGGAAGCCGTTCGCAGCCGGTTGCCGTGGCTGCTCGTCAACCTCGCGACGGCGTTCTTCGCGGCGATGGTGCCGCTCTTCTTCAGCGGCACCATCCAGCGGCTCGGTTTCGTCGCGGCGTACATGGGCATGGTCGCCGGCATGGGCGGCAACACCGGAACGCAGGCCCTCGCCGTCAACGTCCGGCGCCTCGCCCTCGGCCTGATCGATTTCCGGGAGTTCCGGGAGGTCATCCAGAAGGAAATGCTGGTCGGTGCGGCGAACGGCGTGGCGACCGGGCTCGTGGCCGGCATCGTGGCGCTGGCCATTCAGGGAACGGCCACCTTCGGCCTCGTGGTGTTTCTGGCGATGACGGGGAACATGATCGTCGCCGGCTTCGCGGGCGCCTTCATCCCGTTGCTGCTCAAGCGGTATGGCATCGATCCTGCTTTGGCGTCATCGGTGTTCGTCACCACCTTCACGGACACCTGCGGGTTTTTCCTGTTACTCGGCTTGTCGAGCTGGCTGCTGCTCTAGGTCCGGACTGAGGTCCGGCCCGCGGGTCGCCAGACGACGCCTTACTCACTTGATCGGAGTCGCACGCATGAGTCGCTACGACGTGGTCCAGGCCGCCCTCCGGGCCCGGCCGCGACGGTGGCTGGTGACCGGGGTCGCCGGTTTCATCGGATCCAATATCCTCGAGACGCTGCTCTCGCTCGACCAGGAGGTGACCGGTCTCGACAATTTCCTGACCGGCAAACAGGCGAACCTCGACGAAGTCGCCGAGGCTGTCGGGCCGGAGCGGTTCGGCCGGTTCCGCTTCGTTCGCGGCGACGTCGCCGACCGCGCGGCCGTGGCCGAGGCCATCCAGGGCGCCGAGGTCGTGCTGCACCAGGCCGCCATCGGGTCGGTGCCCCGGTCGATCGACGATCCGCTCGAGTCGAACGAGGCCAACGTGACCGGCCACCTGAACCTGCTCCATCAGGCCAGCCGGGCCGGGATCCGGCGGTTCGTCTACGCGTCCAGTTCGGCCGTCTATGGGGACGATCCCGCCGCCGCCAAGGTGGAAGACCGGATTGGGGCGCCTTTGTCGCCCTATGCGGTGACGAAGTACGTCGACGAGCTCTACGCCGGCGTCATTGGCCGCCTGGCGGGGATCGAAACGGTGGGGCTCCGGTATTTCAACGTGTTCGGGCCCCGGCAGGATCCGGAGGGGGCGTACGCCGCGGTGATTCCGTGCTGGATCGCGGCGATGATGCGGCACCAGCCGGTGACGATCTACGGTACCGGGGAGACGAGCCGCGATTTCCTCTATGTCGGGGATGTCGTGCAGGCAAACATTCTCGCGGCCACGACGGAGACCCCGGAGGCGGTCGGCCAGGTCTACAACGTGGCCCTGGGCAAGCGGACCTCGCTCACCGAGCTGTTCGCGATGCTCAAGCGGCTGCTCGCCCCGGCGTTTCCGGAGGTGGCTCAGCTCGAGCCGATCCACCGGGACTTCCGCCCGGGGGATGTACTCCACTCGGTCGCGGAGGTGGGGAAGGCCCGGCGGCTGCTCGAATTCGAGCCGGGGTTCGATCTCGAGCGGGGGCTCCATCAGGCGCGCGATTGGTACCAGCGGGCGATGGCCTGATTTCGAATCCCCGCGGGTCGGCCGGGGCGGGCTTCGAGGCCGATTCCCGGTTGTCGCAAAATCTTGCAGTTGCAAGGATGAAACGGTCCCAGAGGCATCGATGCAACGGAACCTGCGGAGGCCGCATTTAAGCTGATGACGCCAAGCGACTTACCGGTGCGCAACATGCGGCACCCTCCTTGCTCGAAACTTGACAGTCGCTTCGCTGGCTCCGAATGCTCATGCCCAGCTCGTCTGCCGAACCTTTCGTCCCGGTTGTTGGCAACTCGATGCCGACGAACCCACTGACCTCGCTCCGAGGCCGTTTTGGCCTTGGCGTGTCGGTCCGCCAGCGCCTGCTGGCGATCGGCGACTTGCTCCTGCTCAACGTCGGCCTGCTGGCCGGCCTCCATCTCTGTCGCGGGCTGCCACTTGCTCCGGCGACGGTCACGGGGCACCTCGCCTGGTTCCTGTCGTACAGCGCCATCTGGACGATCATCGCCCTGGCGGGTGACAACTACCACGGCGGGCGGTCGGCCCAGCCGGTGACTTCCCTGGCCGGAGTGGCGAAAGCGTTCGTCGTCACCGAGCTGATCTACCTGGCGATTCCGATTCTCACCCCGCCGCTGCCGTCGGCCCGGATCCTGTTGGCCGGGGAAATGGCCCTCCGGGCGGCGCCGCTCCTGGTCTGGCGGGTGCTGTTCGCGGCGATCTTCACCCGGGTAGCCTTTCGCCGGCGCGCGATTATCGTCGGCGCCGGTCAGGCGGGGCGGACGGTTGCCGAGGTGCTCGACGCGGAAGAGCCGGCGTACCTCGTGGCAGGGTTCGTCGATGACGACCAGGCCAAGGCGGCCGCGAGCATTGGCGGCTTGCCGGTGCTGGGGCGGCCCGCAGATCTGGCCCGCCTGACCGACCAGTTGGGCGCGACCGACATCATTCTGGCGATCACCCACGCGATCTCGTCCGAGACGGTGGATCAGCTGCTGCGCTGCTACGAGCGGGGCGCCCGGATCGTGCCGATGCCCCACCTGTACGAGCAGGTGACCGGCCGAATCCCGGTCGAACACATCGGTGACCGCTGGCTGGTTTCACTCCCGCTCGATCGCGAGCCGAGCCCGGTGTACCTGGTGGCGAAACGCCTCATCGACGTGGTCGTGTCGGTGATCGGGATCGTGGTCCTGGCGCCGTTCATGCCGCTGATCGCGTTGGCGATCAAACTCGACTCGCCGGGCCCGTTGTTTTACCGTCCGGAGCGCCTGGGGCGGGGAGGCCGACCCTTCCGTCTCTGGAAGCTCCGGACCATGGTGGCCGATGCGGATCGCCGGGGCGACCCGACCTTCACGAGTCAGGGAGACAGCCGGATCACCCGGATCGGCCGCCTGCTTCGCGGAGCGCACATCGACGAGTTGCCCCAGTTCCTGAACGTCCTGGTCGGGCAGATGAGTCTGGTGGGACCGCGCCCCGAACGTTATGTGCCGGAGCTGGAGGCGCAGATCCCGTTCTACCGGATGCGGCTGGCCGTCAGGCCGGGCACCGCGGGCTGGGCGCTGGTCAAGCAGGGCTACGCCGAGGGAGCGGAAGGCACTCTGGTCAAGCTCCAGTACGACCTGTACTATATCAAGAATCAGTCGCTGTATCTCGACTTTGTCATCATGATCCGAACGGCGGTGGATATGCTGTTCCGCCGCGGTCGATAGCAGTATGCCTCAAGGAGTCTGAACTCATGAAAGTGCTGATCACCGGTGGGGCCGGGTTCATCGGGTCCCATCTCGCGGAACGTCATCTCGAGCGGGGCGACGAGGTGTTCGTCATCGACGACCTGTCCACCGGGTCCATCGAGAACATTCTGCCGCTCAAGCGATTCCCCACGTTCCACTACGTGATCGACACGGTCACCAATGCCGCACAGACCGCGGAATTGCTCGACCTCTGCGACGTCGCCTATCACCTGGCGGCGGCGGTCGGCGTCAAGCTGATCGTCGAGAGCCCCGTCCGGACCATCGAGACGAACATCCGGGGTACCGAAGTGGTGCTCGAGCTGGCCGCCAAGAAGGGCAAGCGGGTCATCGTTGCATCGACGTCCGAGGTGTACGGCAAGCGGGACGTTGTCCCGTTCAACGAGAACGACGACCTGATCCTCGGCGCCACGTCCAAGGCCCGCTGGGCCTATGCCTGCTCGAAGGCGATCGATGAGTTCCTCGCGCTCGCCTATTGGCGGGAGAAGAACGTCCCCACGGTCATCGTCCGGCTGTTCAACACGGTCGGCCCGCGGCAGACGGGGCGGTACGGCATGGTGATTCCGACCTTCGTGCAGCAGGCACTGACCGACCGGGACATCACCGTATACGGCGACGGGACCCAGCGCCGCTGCTTCGGCCACGTGTCCGACGTGATCGACGGGCTGATGTCGCTCGCGGTCCATCCGGACGCCGTCGGGCAGGTCTTCAACCTCGGCAGCCAGGAGGAAGTCTCGATCCTCGCCCTGGCCGAGCGGATCCGCGAGCGGACCGGGTCGAAGTCGAAGATCGTCATGGTGCCCTACGACGAGGCCTATCAGGAGGGCTTCGAAGACATGCTTCGCCGGGTGCCGGATACGGCCAAGGCGCGCGATCTGGTGGGCTTCCGGGCCACCAAGTCGCTCGATGAAATCATCGACAGCGTCGTGCAGCACGAACGGTCCAAGAGCAACGGCAAGCGGCCCTCGCTGGTGGCCGGCGGCCGCCGGGCGACCGATCGCCGGGTGCCGATCGGCTGAGGCCGGCCGGCACTTTCAGGGGGGCCCGACGGCGCCGCTTGCTCGGCCTGTCGGGCCCCTGCCATTTTCGGCCCATGGATCCTCTCTCCCTCGCCGCCGGTCTGACCCGCGAGCACCCCGCTGGACTCGCCCGGGCGATCTCGGTCGTCGAGAACGGGCGGCCGGGCTTCGAAGGCCTGCTCTCGGCGCTCCACCCGCGGCTCGGTCGGGCCCACCGGATCGGGATCACCGGCCCGCCCGGCGCCGGCAAGTCGACCCTGACCTTCCAGCTGGCGGCCGCCTACCGGCAGGCGGGATACACGGTGGGGATCGTGGCGGTCGACCCGACCAGCCCCTTCACCGGGGGGGCGCTGCTGGGCGACCGGATCAGGATGGAGTCGGTATCCCTCGATCCGGGAGTCTTCATCCGTTCGATGGCGACCCGCGGGTCGCTCGGGGGCCTGGCCACCACGACGCGCGAGGTGTGCGACGTCCTCGACGCCGCCGGCTTCGACCGGATCCTGATCGAAACGGTCGGCGTCGGCCAATCCGAGCTCGATGTGGCCCGGATGTCGGACACCACCATCCTCGTGCTCGTGCCCGAGTCGGGAGACGGGATCCAGACGCTCAAGTCCGGCGTGATGGAGATTGCCGACGTGTTCGTTGTGAACAAGGCCGACCGTCCCGGGGCGGAGAAGCTTCAGCACGAAATCGAGGTGACGCTGGGAATCAGGCGGGGGAACGCCTTCCGCCGAATCAAGGCCCATCACGGCGTTTCGCTGAAGCGGGCCGGGGCGGCAGCAGCGGAGGAGGCGCCCGCCGGGTGGGAACCGCCGATCCTCCTCGCGGTCGCGAATCAAGGGACCGGGGCGGCGGAAATCGTCCTGGCCGTGAATCGGCACCGGGACGCCATGACGGCCTCCGGAGAACTCGGGGAGCGCCGCCGGAGGCGCCTGATCGACCGGGCCCGCGAGGTGGTGTCTCGCTCCGTCCAGCGCTGGCTCTGGCGGGAATCCGGTGCGGAGGCGGAAATCCAGGCCGAGGTGGCAGCGATGGAGTCGGGGTCGGTGAGCCCCTATCAGGTCGCCGACCGGGTGGTGGCGTCGCTTCGGGCGGCCGGGAGCGATCCTACGGCGTGAAGGTCCTCCCGGTATAGGCGATGCCGTCCGGCGTCTCGCCGGCCGGAAAACTGCCGACGACGGTTCGGGTCGCGGCGTCGATGACCACCACTCGGGCCTGCCGGCTCATTGACTCGAGCAGGAACCGCCCGTCGGGGGTGACGGTGATCCCCTGCGGACCGCCTCCCGGAAAGTCGAGCCGCCCCAGCTCGGCATGGGTCCGCCGGTCGAGGAACCGCAGTTGCTCGTTGCGGAGGTCCGGCAGGAAGACCTGGTTGCCGTCGGGGCTGAACAGCACCCGGTAGGGCCAGCCGAAGCCCTCAGCAGCGGTTCGGAGGCGGCCGGTGGCCGGATCGAGGACCGAGATCTTGCCGGTCTCGTTGCTTCCGACCCAGACTTCGCTTCCGTCGGGTGTCACGTTGATCGCCTCCGGAACGTTCGGCACGGGCCACGACCGGACGAAGGACCCCGCGGCGAGATCGACCTGGGACACGGTGTGGCTCCGCATGTTGCCGGTAAATGCCCGGCGGCCGTCCGCCGCGATCCCGACCATGTGCGATCCGGCCTGGGTCGTCGGAACCGCCTTCACGATCGCCCCGCGAACCACATTGACGACGACGACGTGGCCGCTCGCCTCTGAAGTGACGGCCACCAGGGAATCGCCCGGCAGAAAATGGATCCCGTGCGGGCGCGGGTACTCGGCCAGGTCGATCGTGCGCCCGACCTGCCGTGCGGCGAGGTCGATGACCGTCAGCGTCCGGCCGGGCTGGCCGGAGTAGTCGGTCACGACCGCCGTGGCGCCGTCGGCCGACAGCGCGACCTCGTGGGGGCCGGCGCCGGTCGGCAGCGTGGCCAGGATCCGGCCGGACCCGAGGTCGATGATGGTGGCAGTGGACGGCGTCTTGTTGGTGACGACGATGGTGCCGGTCAGGCCGGGCACTTGGGCCGCGCTGCCGGCGGCCGGCAACGCGACCGCGGCCACCGCGAGAAAGAAGGTTCGCATCGGCGAAACCTATGACGGGCGGGAACCGAACGGAACGGAGGACTGGCGGCGAGCGCCCGCCGGCGAGAGGATTCTCCGATGATGCGTTGGCCGGCCCGACTTCTCCTCGCGGCGGCCGTGCTCGCCGCCGGCGCGGCGGGGCCGGCCGCGGCCCAACGGTTTCGGCGGATCCGGATCGAGCCGAACCTGCCGTACGACGGGCGGTTCACCTTCGCCCGGATTCGGTACGCCGTCTACCGCCGCAGCGGCTGGGAGTTCGACTATCCCACCATGGAGCGGAACCTGATGGCGATGATGCGGGAGCTCACCCGGCTCGATCCGCACGTCTCCGGCAGCAACATCTTCGACCTCGACGATCCCGAACTGCTCCGGTATCCGGTGGCCTACCTGTCGGAGCCGGGATACTGGATTCCGAGCGAGTCCGAGGTGGACGGCCTCCGGACCTATCTCGCCAAGGGTGGGTTCCTCATCGTCGACGACTTCATGCGCCAGGAGTGGCGCAATTTCGAGGTCCAGCTGCTGCGGGTCCTTCCCGGGGCCCGGATTCAGCCCGTTCCGCCCGACCATCCGGTGTTCGACTCGTTCTACCGCATCGAGTCGCTCGACATGGACTACCCGGGGATTCCCGGACTCAAAGCCCAATTCCTCGGCGTCTTCGAGGACAACGATCCGGTCGGCCGCCTGCAGGTGGTCATCAACTACAACACCGACATCGGCGACTACATGGAGCACTCGGGGGAAGGCTGGTGGCCGGTCAACATCACGAACGATGCCTACAAGTTCGCGATGAACTACCTGGTGTACGCCCTCACCCACTGACGCGCCGCCGCGGTGCGCCTCAGAGGACCGGCGCCCGCAACTCCTCGGCGACCGCGCGGAGCAGTTGCTCCCGGGTGAACGGCTTCGCCAGGAAGCCGTATCCCATGTCGGCGGGGTTTTCGAGCGTGTGCTCGGGGTTGTACCCCGACATGAACAGGATCGGGATATCGGACCGGTCCCGGGCGAGCTCGCGGGCAAACGCCGGCCCGCTCATGCCCGGCATCACGATATCGCTCAGGATCAGGTCGATGCGGTCGTCGGCCGCCGTGAGCTGGGTCAGGGCCACGCGCGGGTCCTCGTGTTCGACGACCTCGTACCCGCCGCTGCGCAGGATCGCCGCGGTGGTGGCCCGAACCATGGACTCGTCCTCGATGACCATGATCCGGCCGGCCTGCTCCCGGATCGGAATGGGGCGGGCACTGGGCAACGCGGGCGGCGGCACCGTCGCGTCACCCAGGCGGGGCAGCGACACCCGGAACACGGTCCCGAGCCCGACCTCCGAATCGCATTCGATGGTGCCGCCGGCCTGGCTCACGATGCCGTAGCACGTGGCGAGCCCGAGTCCGGTTCCCTGGCCGACGGCCTTGGTGGTGAAGAAGGGCTCAAAGATCCGGCGCTGGTCCGCCTCGGTGATGCCGGTGCCGGTATCCCGGACCTCGATCGCTACCTGCCGCCCGTCGGTACGGGTCCGGATCGCGAGCAGTCCGCCCGACGGCATCGCGTCGCGGGCGTTCACGACGAGATTCGTGATCACCTGCTCGAGCTGGCCCGGATCGATCAGCACGGTACCGGCGTCCGGATGAAGGTCGGTGCTGAGAATCACGTCCTCGCCGATCAGCGGACGGAGCAGGCCCTCCAGCTCCTTGATCCGGGTATTGACGACCACGGCCTGCGGGGCCGATACCTGCTGCCGGGCGAACCCGAGGAGCTGCTGGGTCAGCCCGGCCCCGCGCTGTGCCGCCTTGAGGATCTCTTCGGCCTCGAGCCGCCGATAGTCCCCTTCGGAAAGCGAGTCGCGCAGCAGCTCCGTGTATCCGATGACCGCGGTGAGCAGATTGTTGAAGTCGTGGGCCACGCCGCCGGCCAGGCGGCCGATCGCTTCGAGCTTCTGGGCCTGGGCGAGCTGGGCCTCGAGCGCCCGTCGTTCGCTCAGGTCCTGCAGAACGTAGAGAGTGTGAGGCTCGCCTTCGAGGTCGACGGTCCGGGCAGCCATCACGATGTCGACCAGCCGGCCCCCGGCGGTCATCAGGGCACCGGCGTGCTCGGGGACCACGCCCCGACTCCGGAGCTGCTCGGTCACCGACTGCCGGTCGGTGGCGTGTTGCAAGAGGCCGAAATTGTCGGTGGTACCGCCGATGAGCGAATCCCGGGTGACGCCGGCCATCCGGAGTGCCGCGTCGTTCGCCTCGATGACCTCGTCGGTGTCGGTCCGCGCCAGCAGGACCGGCACGGGCAGCATCTGGAACAACCGGATGAACCGCTCCCGCGCCCGGACCTGGACGCTATCCACCAGGCGCCGTTGCCTCGCGTCGGCCATGGCCGCCGCCAGAATGGCCACGAGGAGGATACCGAAGACGCCGATCATCACCAGGCGGATTTGCCGCAGCGGGCCCCGGAGCGGCGCGATGACGGCTTCCCGCTCGATGAAGGCCACCACCGTCCAGTTGAGGCCGGGCAGCCGGATGGCCTGCATCTCCCTGGTGTCCACCGCGCCAAGGGACAGGGTCCCGGCCGGCGCGGTGCGGCTCCGGGCCACGAGCGCGGCGACGGAGTCCCGGAGCGGGGCGGGCAGGGAGGCGATGCCGATCGAATCCCGGTCCGGAATGTTCGTGGTCCCGAGGCCGAAGGGGATCAAGCCGTCGGCCTGGACGACGAGGAGGCCGTTCCCGGGTTCAACCGCCGACTGGGCGAGTTCGGTGAAGAGACCGCCGAGGGCGAAGTCCATCCCGGCCACACCGATCAACTGGTCGTTCCGGTAGACCGGTGCGGCGATGCTGGCGTACCAGGTCGGCGGCCGGGGGGCACGCTGGGCAGGAAGCCAGCGAAGGTTCCGACCGGGGTTGTTGGCCGGGAGGACCGGCGTGATCCACGTTTCCGGCTCGTAGTCGACCGAGGCCGGTCGGTCGACATATCCGGGGTCGCCGGGGATGTAGATGATCTCGCCGCCTTGCACGGTCATGAACCAGACGTCCTCGACCGACTCGCCGACGGTGCCGGCGCCCAGCAGGCCAACGATTGGGCGGGTGGCCGCGAACAAGCCGTCCCAATCGGGCCCGCGCCGGTGGCCGGGCGGGAGCCAGACCAACGCTTCCGTGAGGACGTCGGGGCGGCGGGCAAGGCGGGTGGTGCCATCGGGACTGGTCCGCACCGAGGCGGCAAAGCGGCGGGCCCCGTCGGCGTCGGTTCGTTGCGCCGCGGCGCTGACCAGCTTGGCGAGGGCCGCGGTTCGAATCTCCGCCATCTGCAGCCGGACCCCGGTGGCCGAGGCGCCCTTGACGAGACCCTCCCGCAACGAGGTGCGGCGGCTCTCGATGAGGCGATTGGACAGGGCCTTCTCGAGCCAGCGGCCGGCGGGCAGCACGACCGCCAATGCCAGGGCGACCAGTACGGTGATCCGGACCGGCAGGGTTCGGAGGCCGTCCGAAGTCCTGGACATACCCCTAGGTATCGGGTGCGGAAGGCTCCGGATTGAGCGGTCGGTTCCGGCGCCGCCCGTTTGGCGGCCGCCCCCGGCTGGTCGGGCGGGCGCCGGCCGGTTCCCGTCGATCTAAATCGAGACGGGGAAGCAACTTGCGCCATTGGGCCCGGGTGGCGAGCTTTGAGGAGGCCATCCGGCCGGCGGGGCGGTTCTTGCAGGTCCGCCGGCGGGTTCGGGACTCTCGACAGGAGGAACGGTCGGTATGGCGACGACGAACGGCGCGGGTGCGGCGGATTCGGGGGCTTCGGCCGAGCTGACGGCCCTTCGCAGGGAGGTCGCCGCGTGGCGCGCCACCTACGGCAAGCTGCCGCTTCGCGAGGCGAATTTCACCTCGATTTCCGGCCGCGAAGTCGAGCCGGTCTACACGCCGGTCGACCTGCTGGACACCCTCGGCGGCGACGAACTGCCGGGCGACTACCCGTTCACCCGGGGTGTTCACCCGACGATGTACCGCGGCAAGCTCTGGACGATGCGCCAGTTCGCCGGCTTCGGCACCGCCCACGACACCAACCGGCGCTACAAGTTCCTTCTCGAACGCGGCCAGACCGGCCTGTCCGTGGCCTTCGACTTCCCGACGCTGATGGGGTACGACTCCGACCACCCCCGGTCCGAGGGGGAGGTCGGCAAGTGCGGCGTGGCGATTTCGAGCCTCGCCGACATGGAAGCACTGTTCGACGGGATCCCGCTCGACCGGGTCTCGACCTCGATGACGATCAACGGCCCCGCCGCGATGCTCTGGTGCTTCTACATCGCGGCGGCCGAAAAGCAGGGCGTGGACATCCGCCGGCTCCAGGGCACGGTCCAGAACGACATGCTCAAGGAATACCAGGCGCAGCACGCCTGGATCTATCCGGTCGAGGATGCGCTCAAGATCATCGTCGACATGTTCGAATGGGGGTCGGTCCACACCCCGAAGTGGAACACCATCTCGATCTCGGGATACCATATCCGCGAGGCCGGGGCGACCGCGGCACAGGAACTCGCGTTCACGTTGGCCAACGGCTTCAGTTACGTCGAGCACGGCATGGCCCGCGGACTGCCGGTCGACAGCTTTGCCCCGCGGCTCTCCTTCTTCTGGGACGTCCATAACGACTTCTTCGAAGAGATCGCCAAGATGCGAGCGGCCCGGCGAATCTGGGCGCGCCGCCTCAAGGAAAAATATGGGGCAACGGACGAGCGCAGTTGGAAGATGCGGTTCCACTGCCAGACGGCCGGCGTGAGCCTCACCGCCCAGCAGCCAATGAACAACGTGGTGCGGGTGGCGTATCAGGCACTGGCGGCGGTGCTCGGCGGAACCCAGTCGCTCCATACCAACGCGCTCGATGAGACCCTCGCGCTGCCGACCGAGGAGTCGGTCCGGGTCGCGCTGCGCACTCAGCAGATCCTGGCATTCGAGACCGGGGTGGCGAATGTGATCGACCCGCTCGGCGGGTCGTACTACGTCGAGGCCCTGACCGACACGATGGAACGCGAGGCCGAAGGCCTCTTCGCCGAAATCGACGCCCACGGCGGCGTCGTGCCGGCCATTGAGAAGGGCTGGTTCCAGCGCCAGATCGCGGCGTCCGCCTCCCGTTTCCAGGACGAGGTGGATGCCGGCCGGCGCCCGGTCGTCGGCGTGAACGCCTTCGTCGAGGACGAAGACGAGCGGCCGGTGGAAATCCTCAAGATCGGCGAGGAAGCTGATCGCACCCAGCGGGAACGGCTGGCCCGGCTCCGGCGAGAACGGGACGGCGCCAGGGTGGACGCCTCCCTGACCGAGTTGGGCCGGGCCGCCCGGGAGGGACGCAACGTCATCCCCGCCATGCTCGATTGCGCCCGGAGCTACGGCACGTTGTTCGAAATTCGGCATGCGCTCGAGCAGGTCTACGGCGCGTACCGCGAACCGGTGTTCTTCTAAATCCGATGACTCAGACGAAACCGCTCTCTCGCCCTATCCGGGTGCTGGTGGCCAAGCCGGGACTCGACGGCCACGATCGCGGGGCCAAAGTGGTGGCCGCGGCGCTTCGCGACGCTGGCATGGAAGTCATCTACACGGGTCTGCACCAGACGCCGGAGATGATTGCCACGGCCGCCGTGCAGGAGGACGCGGATGTGGTCGGCCTGTCGATTCTTTCGGGTGCCCACATGACCCTCTTCCCGCGGGTGCGCCGGCTCCTCGACGAGGCCGGCCGGAAGGACATGCTCGTCACCGGCGGCGGGATCATCCCCGCGGAGGACGCGGATGCCCTCGCGCAGCAAGGTATCGGGAAGCTGTTCGGGCCCGGGACCCCGCTGGCCGATCTGATCGACTACATCAACAGCTGGGCGGCCAAGCACCTCGAGTAGCTCGCCGCCAGCGAACTGCCCGGCGAACGCGCGCCGGGCTCCCGCCGAGGTCGCCCATGTGCCGGAACATTCGTCCGCTGTTCAACTTCGCACCACCGGCCACCCCCGCCGAGATCCACGCGGCGTCGCTGCAGTTCGTCCGGAAGGTGAGCGGAGCGACCAAACCGTCCGCCGCGAATGAGGCGGCGTTCAATGCTGCCGTCGATGAGGTCGGCGCCGCCGTGGCCCGGCTGCTGGATCAGCTCGTGACGACCGCGCCGCCGAAGGATCGGATCGTGGAGAGCGCCAAGGCCCGGGCCCGGTCGCTGAAGCGGTTCGGTCCGAAGTCCGCCTAACGGGGCGGCCGCTGCCCGCCGGCGCGGGGTAGCACCGGGACCGTGTCCATCAGCAGCATCCAGTAGTTCGTGGCGTCAGGAACGGCGGTGAGCTCCAGGAACCGGCTGACTCGCTGGACTTGCTGGGAGGACAGCCCCCCGCGGCCGAAGCCGGCTCCCCGGCCGTACCGGCTCCGGACGATGAGAGTCTCGTCGGTCGTCGGCAGGCTCCGGACGTTGGCGACAAACGCGGGGAAGAGATCGTCGCGGAACAGGTATTGCTCCACGTTCGAGATGTAGAACAGCGACACGGTTCGCCGGGTTTCGCGGAGATAGGCGCCGATGTTCCGGATCGCCGCCGGGCCCGCGAGGTTCCCGACGACCGGCACGACGAGGTCCCGGCGCTCGAGGTCGCGGACCTTCCGCCAGCGATCCTCGGAGCCAAGGTAGCTCGCCTGGTTTCCGTTCAGGTCGGTGGCCAGGTAGATCTGGCGGATCGAGGGGAACGACATCCGCACCGGTGACATCCGGGTCGAGTAGCGGAGGTCCAGGCCGTTCACGGCGAAGTCGTCGTGGAAGCGGCGCATCACCGAACGATCCTCGTCGCTCAGCCCGAAACCGAACTTTTCCACGGCGGCGAGCAGAATCTGCTGCTGTTGCCGGTGCAGGGTGCTGTCGAAGGGTGTCTGGTCGAGATAGTCCACCAGCGCGTCGAGTCCGAGATCGGTCCACATCGGCAGATCGGCCGGCATCGGCCGCCCGTACAGCAGGCCGAGGTACTCGAGGCGGTTCCGCGACGCGGCGAACATCGCCTTGAAGAGCAGATGGAGGAGCAGGTTGTCCCGGCGGATATCGACGATGAAGGCGATGTCCGGCTCGAGTTCGGCGAGGTAGGAAAAGCTCTGTTCCGGGCCGACCCCGAGGTAGGCGCCGCCCTTGAGCCCCATCGCGCGGAACGTATCGAGGACCTGAAGGTAGGCGGTCTCGTTGGAGACCAGGTTGTCGCTGTGAAAGAACCCGGCGTCCTCGGACAGCCGGGCGGACAACTTGGCGAACGACGTGGTCTGTGCGGCGGCCGAGCCCGTCGCCACCAGGAGCAGCAGGAGCAACCGCATGGCGGATCGCAACATGAAACGTACCTCGTCCGATTGCTTCGGGAAGCATAGCAGCGGACCCGCGGGATTGCTTGATCGGCGCTCGACGCTCGGGTTAGGTTGCTGCGAGGTGGCACCCTCCCGATCCCGCCTCATCCTCAGGCCCCAACCGAGATCCGGATTTTGACTCGTTCCAAACAGCCGGCCGCCGCAGAGGCCCCGAAGACGCCCCGCCTGCGGGCCCTGACCGACGAATACCTTGGCCTCGCCGAGACCCTGCGCCAGGGCGGAGGCGCCTCCCGGGTCGCCAAGATGCACGCCCAGGGGAAGCAGAGTCCCCGGGAACGGGTAGCCGGCCTCCTCGACCCGGGGGCCCCGTGGTACGAGGTCGGGCTGCTGGTCGCGTACGACCGCTACGACGGCCAGGCGCCGGGTGCCGGCGTGATTACCGGCGTGGGGGTCGTGTCGGGACGGGAGGTCGTGGTGGTGGCCAACGACGCGACGGTGAAGGCCGGTTCGTGGTGGCCCGAGACGATCGGAAAGATTCTTCGCGCCCAGGAAATCGCCATGCGGCAGCGGATCCCGATCATCTACCTGGTGGACAGCGCGGGTGTGAATCTGCCGTATCAGGGCGGCGTTTTCCCCGGGCAGTACGGCGCGGCCCGGATTTTCTTCTACAACTCGATCATGCGCCGCTACCTCCACGTTCCGCAAATCGCGGCCGTGATGGGTAGCTGTGTGGCGGGCGGCGCCTATCTACCGGCCCTGTCGGATGTGATCTTCATGGTGGACGGCACCAGCTTCATGGGGCTCGGCGGCCCCAATCTGGTCAAGGGCGCCACCGGCCAGACGGTCGACGGCGAGCAACTGGGCGGTGCCCGGACCCACACCGAGGTGAGCGCGGTGGCCCACTACCTCGCCGCCAACGACGCTGATTGCCTGACCCGAATCCGGGAGTACGTCGCCCGGCTGCCCCGGCCGTCGGCCGTGGCCCACGCCGTCACCGAACCGGTCGCGCCGGCTCGCCCCGAGACCGACCTGTACGACCTGCTCCCCCAGGACCACCGGATGTCCTACGACATGCGCGACATCCTGGCCTGCCTCCTCGACGGCGGCAAGCTCGACGAGTTCCAGCCCGCCGTGGCCGCCGAGATGATCTGCGGCCACGCGCGGATCGGCGGGCGGCCGGTGGCCGTGATCGCCAACCAGCGCGGCGTCATCAAGGGCAAGGAAGGACAGCGTCCCCGGTTCGGCGGGATCATCTACACCGAAAGCGCCGAGAAGGTCGCGTACTTCATCGAGACGGCGAGCCGGGAGCGCCTCCCGATTCTCTTCGTGCAGGACGTGAGCGGATTCATGGTCGGGCCCGACGCGGAACACACGGGGATCATCCGGGCCGGCGCGCGGTTCGTGGAAGCCATGGCCACCGCGGTCGTTCCCCGGATCGTGCTGACCGTGAATCACGCCTCGGGCGCGGGGTACTATGCCATGGCCGGCCAGGGCTTCGACCCGGACTTCATCCTGTCCTGGCCGACGGGGCGAATGGGCGTCATGGAGGGCGAGTCGGCGGTGATGGCGGTGCATGGACCGGCCCTCGAGAAGGCCCGCCGGGAGAAGACTCCGGTGCCGCCGGACGTCGAGGCGTCCGTGGCCCAGATGCGGGCCGATTACGACCGCGACCTCGATGCCCGTCACGCGGCGGCTCGGGGGCAGGTGGATGCGATCGTCACACCGGAGGAGACCCGGACCATGCTGGCCTTCCTGCTCCGGACCGCGGCCAACTACGGCGGGCCCCATGTCGGGGCGTTCGTGCTGCCCGAAGGAGTCGATCATGCGAGCCGTTGACCTGGCCGCTGCCGGGGCGCTGGTCCTCGCGGCGTGCGCGCCGCGGGCCACGCCGACGCCGGTGCCCAACATGGATCCCGGACGGGTGCCCATTCCCCCGGTCGAAACGCCCCCTCCGCCGCCCCGCGAACCCCTGCTCCCGCCGAGCGAGGCGTACCGCCGCGGGCTGATGCCGCTGGCGTCCACGAACGTCTGGGCCTTTCGGCAGCAGCACCCCGACCGGGACGGCCGCGGGGTCCTGATCGGGATTCTCGACAGCGGCGTCGACGCCGGCATCGGCGGTCTGCTCATCACGTCGACCCAGGCCCCGAAGATCGTCGACCTCCGGGACTTTTCCGGCGAGGGCCGGGTGGCGCTCACCCGGGCGGCCGTGAGCGGCGACAGCATCCGGATCGGACGGCTCGCTCTGGGCGGGGCGTCCCGGCTGGTGGCGCTGGCGGGGACCGGTCCGGTCTACGGCGGCACGATCGCCGAACGACCGCTTGGGAGTCTGCCTGCGAGCGACCTCAACGGCGACGGCGACGACGAGGACCGCCTCCCCGTCGTCGTGACCCGGGCGAAAGACGGGTGGGTCCTGTTCGCCGATGCTGACGGCAACGGGACGATCGCCAATGACAAGCCGGTGCACGACTACCTGGTGGCCCGCGAGACCTTCGGCTGGACCGCCGGTGCGGCGCCTGCGCCGCTGACTGTGGCGGCCAATTTCGGGCCGGACGCGGACGGGGCGCCGTCGCTGGACCTGTTTTTCGATACCAGCGGGCACGGCACCCACGTCGCCGGGATTGCCGCCGGGCACGACCTCTACGGGGTCCCGGACTTCGACGGCGTGGCCCCCGGAGCCCAGCTTCTCGGTCTCAAGATCGCCAATAACGCCTACGGCGGGATCTCGGTGACCGGGAGCATGGTCCGGGCAATGGACTACGCCATTCGCTTCGCCCGCAGGCGGCAGCTGCCGCTGGTGCTCAACATGAGCTTCGGGGTGGGCAACGAGCGCGAAGGCGCCGCCCGGATCGACGCCCTGATCGACTCGGTCCTGACCGCGAATCCGGACGTCGTGTTCGTCACGAGCGCGGGGAACGATGGCCCGGGTCTCTCCACGATGGGCTTTCCGGGGTCGGCCGACCGCGTCCTGTCCGTCGGCGCCACGATCCCGCCGGCGTTTTTCGGTGGGTCGGCCGTCGCGGGCGATGTCGTCGCCTTCTTCAGCAGCCGGGGCGGAGAACTCGCCAAGCCGGACATCCTGGCGCCGGGTATCGCCTACTCGACGGTCCCGCGCTGGGATATCGGATCGGAAAACAAGAACGGGACCAGCATGGCCTCGCCGCACGTGGCGGGCGCCATGGCGCTTCTGCTTTCGGGCCTCAAGGCGGAGGGGCGGACCTGGACCGCCGCCCAGATCAAGCAGGCCGTCACCGCGACCGGCCGGCCGGTGCCTGGCGTGATCCGCGCCGACGAAGGGGCCGGCCTGCTCGACCTGCTCGCGGCGGACCGCATCGTCCGGCGCCTGCCCGCCATCGCCGCCGTCCGCGTCCGCTCGGCGGGCGTCGCGGGCGGCGGGGTCTTTCGCGAGCTGGCACCCGGTCGTGCCGCGGACACCACCGTGTCGGTGGTGATCGAAGGAGCGTTAGGCGGTCCGGTCCGGCTCGTCAGCAATGTCGGCTGGTTGTCGGCCCCGGCCACCGTGCAGCTTACCCCGCCGGCCACCCGGTTCGACCTTGCCATCCGCGGCTCGAGCCTGGTGGGGAGCGCCGTCGCCGCCGGCACCGTGACCGCCTGGGCGACCGACACGACGATCGGGCCCCTCTTCCGGGTCCCGGTCACCATCGCCACCGGGTATGCGATTCCGGACTCGGGCCTCGCCTCCCGGATGAGCCTCGGCCAGGCGGGAACCTTCCGGATCTTCTTCCAGACCACGGCCGGGCGCCCGTTCCGGGCCTCGATGGCCACGACCGCCCCGGCCCAGGCCGTGCTCGCGTTTCTGCATGAACCCGGCGGCCAGCCGTTCCGGGTCGAGAACGGCCGCGAGGGCGGCTTCGGCAACGACGCCGCCGTCTACGATGTCGACGGACGGGACGCGATCGGGGGGATCTACGAGGCGGTCGCGGTGGCGCCACCGAGCGGCGGGGCCGACGTCCGGATTGCCGTGCAGCAGTCGCCGGTGGCGCTCGAGGCCAACCGCACGGGCAAGGAGACGGTCAAGGCCGTGCTGACGAACGAGACGGCGGCCCCGATCACGGGCAGCGCGATGCTCGGCTGGATCGGCGCCGAGCGCACGCTGGCGTTCAGCCAGCGCGGCTCCGCGGAACGCCGGGTGACGGTCACCGTCCCGGCCTGGGCGAATCGTGTGGCGGTCGATCTCGACGTGGGCCGGGACACCTGGCCGAAGTTCACCGACCTGGGGCTCACGGTCCTCGACGCGGAGGGCCGGATCGTCACGACCCAGCCGCTCAACTATGCCTTCGGGCGCGCGGCCGCGGAACTCGATTCCACGGCGGCAGGCCGCGAGCTGACCGTGCTGTTGACCCCCGGGCTCGCCGATCCGGGGGCAACCGATCTCTGGAACGGCAAGCTGTCGATCCGCTTCTACGCCGCGGCGCCGTCCCTGGCGGAGAGCAGCGCGCCCGGCGAATTCCGGCTCGCCCCGGGGAACAGCACCTCGTTCACCTACTCGCTGTCCGGCTTCCCATGGCCGATGGGCGACGGGTTCTTCCCCATTGGCCACCTGATCGCTGAGGTGGGTGGGCTCCTGTGGGGTCGTGAAGTCCCGCTGGCGGAACCCTCGGGTCCGATCATGAGATGAAGAACTTCCGGCTCGGCCTCGCGGTCGTCGGAATCATCGTGGCGGCCGCCGGCGTGTTGCGGGACGACCGCCGGCTCACGGGGGCCGCCATCGTCTTGCTCTCGGTCTCCCTGGTCATGCGGGTGTTCCTGGCCTGGAAGGAACGGGCGGGCGGTTGAGGTGCGGGCGCCCCAGCGTCGCGGGCGAGGAGACGGCGGCCAGGCCGCGGGCCCGGTGCCACCGCACTGTTTGGATCCTGATTGCCCTCGTTCGGGTAGTCCCGCCGCCGGGTCCTTCGCCACTCTCAAACGATGGCGGCCCGCCTCGACCCTGATGGCTCGCGCTTCGACGCGGCCCGCGCCCTGCTCGAACGTCACTTCGGCTACCAGGACTTCCGGGCCCCGCAGACCCGCGTGGTTCGCTCCGTGCTCGACGGTCATGACACCCTCGGCGTCCTTCCGACCGGCGCGGGCAAGTCCGTGTGCTTTCAGGTGCCGGCCCTGCTGCAGGATGGCCTGACGTTGGTGATTTCGCCGCTGCTCGCCCTGATGGCGGATCAAGTCGACTCGGCCCGTCGTCGAGGTCTCGCCGCGCGCTCCCTCACCAGTCTCCAGGATCGGGCCGCTCAGGATGTCGTCCGGGCCGAACTGGGCCGCGGCGAAGTCCGGCTGCTCTACGTCGCGCCGGAGCGCGGCAACCGCCTGGTGGCCGAGCTCACGGCGGCGGGCGCCCAGGTCGGGCTTCTCGCCGTGGACGAAGCCCACTGCATTGCCGAGTGGGGACCGGATTTCCGGCCCGCGTACCGCGCCCTCGGTCGGCTGCGGAAAGCGTTGGGCTGGCCTCAGGCGGTCGCCCTCACCGGCAGCGCCACGGCCGCCGGTCGGAGCGACATCGTCCGCACCCTGGGGCTCGGGCGCGGGCGGGCGGGCGGGTATCGGATGCACCTGGGGTCGTTCGACCGCCGGAACCTCTGGTTCGGTGTCGAAGCGGTGCGGGACGAAGCGGCCCGGCTCGAGGCGCTCCTCCGGCACCTGGCGGCCGTGGGAGGGCGGGGCATTGTCTACGGGCCGACCCGCAACGCGGTCGAAGCTCTGGCGCGGGTGCTCCGGTATCGCGGGTTCGGCGCGGTGGCATACCACGCCGGGCTCGGGAAGGACCGCCGGGCCGAGGTGCTCGCGGGCTTTCTCGCCGACCGCATCCCGGTCATCGCGGCGACCTGCGCGTTCGGGATGGGGATCGACAAGCCGGACGTCCGGCTGGTGCTCCACTGGACGATGCCGCCAACTCCGGAGGCGTATTACCAGGAGGCGGGGCGGGCGGGTCGCGACGGCGCGGCGAGCCGCTGCATTCTGCTCCACCGCGCCGGTGACGGCGATCTGCCGCGTCGGGAACTCGACGTGACCTTTCCTCCCCGGTCACTCCTCGAGCGCGTCTGGCGGGAGCCGGCGGTCGCGGGCTCGCTGCCGCGGAACGTCGCGGCGTCGGTCGAGCGCCTCACCAGGGAACTCCGCCCCGACCGTGGTCCCGTGGACTGGCATCGGATCGCCGCCAGACGGAGAGCGGCGGAGGCGCGCATTGCCGCCGTCGAACGGTATGCCGTCGGCCGCGAGTGCCGCCGGGCCATGCTGCTGCGGTACTTCGGCGAACCCCTGATTCGCTGCTCGGGCTGCGACCGCTGCGGTGTCAGGACGCCGGCTTGAGGAGGCGTGCCGCGAGCCAGTCGGCCACGAGGCCGATCACCGACCGATCCACTTTGAACGACGGCAGTTCTCCGTACCGCCCGGGGAACCCGTCGGGGTCCGGCACGAACAGGTGGTTCAGGTTCGGAAACACCCGGGCAGTCACGTCGCGATTGCCGGCGGCTTTGAAGGCCGTTTCCAGCGCCGCCACCTGATCGGGCGTGACCTGCTGGTCGGTGCCGCCGTTGATGATCAGGACCGGCGTCGTCACGGCACTCGCCGTGGCGAGCGGATCGTAGTCGCCGAAGAACCGGAGCCAGGGATTGGTCGTGAGCATCGAGTCCACCCGGGCCGGCACGGTCTTCAGGACGGAGTCACGGGCGGCGGCGCTCAGGCTGGTGTCGTTGCGAACGCTGTTGCCGATCTGGAATTCGAGAATGGTCCGCCCGGTTTTCGCGGGGCCGGCCATGAGGACGATCCCGCCCAGGGCCCCATCCTCCTTCGCCACCATCGGAGCGATCAGGCCCCCTTCACTGTGGCCAACCAGTCCGAGCCGGCGCCCGTCAATGTCGCGCCGGGCCCGGAGCCAGGCCAGGCCGGCGGCGATGTCCGCGGCGAAATCGGCGCTGGTAGCCGTACCGCCGTTGCCGCCCGAGCCGCCGAAGCCGCGATCATCCATCCGCAGCACGGCGATTCCCCGCCGCCCGAGGGAGTCGGCCAGCTCCCGGAAAGGAGCATACGCGGGGAACGGCGGCAGGCGTTCGTCCCGATCCTGGAGCCCGCTGCCCGTGATGGTAATGATGGCCGGAACCGGTGCCGCGGCCGACGCCCCTCGCGGCATGGTCAGCGTTCCCGCCAGCTGGTGACCCATCGGCGTGGGGATCGTGACGTCCTGCGCCGAATATGGCGCGCCGGCGGGGGCCGAGTAGTCCGGCTTGGCGACTCCCATCGCCGCCCCTCCTCCGCTGACCCGCTCGACGTTGATGCGCTGGGCCGGAATGACCGCCCCGAGGATCCGGCTCTGGGCATCCACCCGGACTCGCGCGTCGCTTCCCGGAGCCGAGAGCAGCACGGAATCCGGCCCCAGCGGCTCGACCTTCATCGTGAACGTCGCGCCGCCGGCGACGGCGAAGAACGGAACTTCGGCGACGCCCGCCGTGCGGGCCCGCAGGATTGCCAGTTCCATCAGGGCGAACGACGGGTTGATGTGCGGCAGCGCCCCCGCCTGGGTCCCGAGCCGCTGGGTCTGCCGGTTGGCACCGGAGGCGATCTCGGCGACGACCGAGTCACCTCGGAACTCGAGGACGGCGCTCTGCCGCGGTGCGGCCGCGGTGTCGTCGGCTGCCAGCCAGAAGCGGCTCTCGAGGCGCGGGATCGTCACGCCCGGCCCGATCGGGCCATCGAAGATCGTCCGGACCCCACCGGCCCGAAGCAGCAACTCGGCGTGCAGGTGGGTGGGCGTCCGGCGGAAACGTTCGATGCTGATGGTGTCGTTCCCGCGGCGGAGGAGGAACTGGTCCTGGGCGGCCGCGGGCCCGGCGGCAACGAACAAGGCGAGGCAGGCGAGCGGGTAGCGCATGGAGCCGTCCGGAATAGGGCAGAACGGCACGCTACCTGTCCGGCTCCGCCGGGACAAGGGAGCGGCTACCAGCGAACCAGGGCGAGGGAGGCGCCAGCCAGGAGGAGCCACAAGACCACGGCCATGCCGAGCGGGCGGGCGCTGAGGCGCCGGAGGAGTTTCGGCGTCATTCCGGCCCCGATCAGGAAGAGCGCCGCCGCCAGCGCCGCCCGGGCCGCGCCCGTAAGCCGGGTGCCCAACTCGGCCGCCTCCGGTACCAGGGTCCGGATCAGGGACGCCCCGAGAAACAGCAGGATGAAGATTGGGAAATCCCGCCAGTTCCGGCCGCGACCGGTGCGCCAGGCGAGCGCCAGCACCAGCGGCACGATCCAGAGTGCCCGGGCGAGCTTGGCGGTCGTCGCCACCGCCAGCGCCGCGCCGCCATAGGC
This sequence comes from Gemmatimonadales bacterium, assembly GCA_050183815.1. Lineage (GTDB taxonomy): Bacteria > Gemmatimonadota > Gemmatimonadetes > Gemmatimonadales > GWC2-71-9 > SHZU01. Next base: position 59,668 of record JBFXAY010000026.1, read on the forward strand.
GGCGCCGGCCCCGACCACGGCGCTGGTGTCGTGGATCGCGAGGGCGGCCCACAGGCCGAACTCCGCCTCACCCAGGCCGAGGAGATGTCCGAGGAACGGAAACAGCAGCAGCCCGACGCCGTTGAGCAGGAAGACGACGGCGAGCGCCACCACGGTATCGTCGCCTTCGGCGTCGATGACGGGGGCGACGGCGGCAATCGCCGACCCGCCGCAGATCGCGGTGCCGGCCGAGAGGAGCAGGGCCAGCCGCCGGTCCACGCCGAACCGGCGGCCCAGCCATCGCCCCGCCATCAGCGCCAGGGCGATCGTGGCGATCGTGGGTAGCAGGCTGCTGCGGGCCGTCGCCACCACCACGCCTAACGGCAGCCCGAAACCGAGCCCGATGACCGCGACGCGGAGGAGGCGGGGGGCCAGCGATTCGGTGGCCGTCCGGTACGGGTTGCCGGCGGTCAGCGCCAGCGCCACGCCGCCAGCGAGCGCGACGGGGGCGCTGATGACGCCAGCCAGGGCGGCGGTCCCTCCAGCCGCGAGGCCGACCAGTCCGGCCGCTCGACGAACCGGGCTCATGGCGGCGGGCGGCGGGCCACGACCGTGTCGGGCCGGCCGCGCACGGACTCGGCCAGCGGCTGGCCATCCGTCCGCGGCGCCAGCTCCACCCGGGCGTTGGTGCGCGGATCGGTCAGCCGGACGGCCGGCTGTCCGCTCGCGGGGACGTTGATCGTCGCCACCGGTTCGCCGCCGGCCGTGAGGAGGAGCAAGCCGGGGGTCCCCCCGGGCGCGATACCCAGGTCGAGCCGCATCTGGCCGGTCGAGTCGTACATGGTCAGACCGACGCCGTCGGCCGACACCCCGAACACCCCGCGGACCCGCCCGGCTTCATCTCGCGCGATCCAGAGCTGTCCCTCGGTGATCGGATCGGCGCGCCGCCAAAGCGACCACGCCAAAGCCGCCGCCGCGGTCGCGAACGACAGCAGCGTGATCAGCCGAAGCCGGCTGAGCCGGACCTCCATCTGACGCAGGCGTTCCGACAGGTCAGGGTCGGGGGCCATCAGGACCTCGGTTCGATTGGGAGCGGGGCAATCTACCTCCCCGCCGGCCGAAACCGCTGCTCCGCGGGACAGGGCCCGAAGCTTGCTATATTGCGCTGCTCGCCCTGAAACGCCCCTTCGACCTGCAGGCATCATGGACGACTCGCTCTACTTCGACGACCAGCACTTCCAGGTTCGCGACATGGTCCGCGATTTCGCCCGGACCCACGTGGCCCCGGTGGCGCGCGACCTCGACCGCACCTCGACCTTCCCCTGGGAAAACATCAAGCGGATGGGTGAACTCGGCCTCCTCGGCGTGCCGTGGTCCGAGGACCTCGGCGGAGCGGGGATGGATCAGGTGTCGTACTACATCACGATCCACCAGATGGCAAAGGTGGATGCGTCGCACGGGTTGACCATCAGTGCCCACACCAATCTCGGCACGTCGCCGATCGCGGAGTTCGGCACCGAGGCCCAGCGGAAGCGCTACGTACCGCTGCTCGCCTCCGGGCAGGTCATGGGCGGTTTCGGGCTGACCGAGCCCGGGGCGGGGAGTGATGCCGGAGGAACCGCCACGACCGCCGAAGACAAAGGAGACCACTTCGTCCTCAACGGCTCGAAGATCTTCATTACCCATGCCGGCGTCGGCGAGATCTTCTCGGTGACCGCCCGCACTGATGCGGGCACGGGCCACCGGGGCATCACCAGCTTCATCGTGACGAAGGACACCGTCGACCTCGAGACCTGCGCTGCGGTGGGGGTCGGTCATGCCCCCGACCTTCCGAAGATCGCGGGTGTGCGCGCAGGCAAGAAGGAAGACAAGATGGGCTGGCGGGCCAGCGACACCCGGGAGCTCCATTTCGACAACGCGATCGTGCCGGCCGAGAACATGCTTGGGACCCGCGGCGAGGGCTTCGTCAATTTCCTGAAGACGCTCGACGCCGGGCGGATCGGCATCGCGGCACTGTCCCTCGGCATTGCGGAAGGGGCCTACGAAGCGTCGCTGGAGTACGCCGGAACCCGGAAGCAATTCGGCCGCTACATCGGCAGCTTCCAGGGGGTCAACTTCAAGCTCGCCGACATGGCCACCGAGATCGAGGCCGGGACCCACCTGCTGTACTCCGCGGCCCGCCTCAAGCAGGCCGGCAAGCCGTTCAAGAAGGAGGCGGCGATGGCCAAGCTGTATTGCTCGGAACTGGCCATGCGCGCGACCACCCAGGCGGTCCAGATTTTCGGCGGCTACGGCTACACCTCCGAGTATCCGGTCGAGCGGATGATGCGGGACGCCAAGGTCTGCGAGATCGGCGAAGGCACGAGCGAGATCCAGCGAATCGTGATCGCCCGGGAGATCCTGGGCTCGGTGGCGAACGGCTGACCCGGTTGGGCCGGGGGGCACGAGTTGCCGCCCGGCCCGGTTTGCTCCGGTCCCAGGCGGTGCCGGCGGCCCCCCGGGGGGGCCGCACCGGTGCCCCCCCCCTACCGCCTAAGCCTAGTTTTTCTTTATACTTACCGGTATGCGACCGACCCCTGCTCCGGCGCTCCGCCGGTCCGGCACCGCTTTCGCGCTCGTCGCGGGCATGGTCGCACGGCTGGTTGTCGGGTTTTTCCGTTTCCTTCTGCCTGCACGGCTTCTCCGGGCCGTCGCGAGCCGTATCCTCTCACCCCACCGAGATCGCGTCAGGCCCGCGACCCGGACAGGCGCCGACCCGATAGTGTCAGCGGCTGACCAGGCGCGTTTGTCGACGCCCGGGGTGAGGCGGCTCGAAGCCCGGAATGCCCGCCGCCGCAGTGCGGGAGGCGTTCGTGCGGGTCCGATCGCTCGGTCGGCCGCCCGCGCCCACCTTTTTGTCACCGGGCGGGACCGCCGGGCGCCGCACCGCGGCACCGGCCCGCGTCCCCCGGTTCAGGATTTGACGCGTGAAGCGCGAGATTCTCATCTCCAGTGGCCCCCGGGAGACCCGGGTGGCCATCCTCGAGGACGACCGCCTGGCCGAATTGATGGTCGATCGTCCCGACCGTCGCCGCATCGTCGGCGACATCTACCTGGGCCGGGTCGATGCCGTGTTGCCCGGAATCCAGGCCGCCTTCGTCGACATCGGGTTGGAGAAGAGTGCGTTTCTGCACGCCTCCGACCTGCTCGAACCTGACGAGGACGAAGAACCCGATCAGGTCGAGGCCGACGACGTTCCCGATGACGAGGAACTCGCCGGGGCCGAGGCGGCGGCGGAGGAGGGCGGCAACGACAACGGCGGGAACGGCAAGGGTGGTCGCCGCTCCGGCCGCCAGCCCGAACCGCGCCAACGGGAAGTGTCCGGCCGGCGCGCCCTGCCGAACATCGGTGAGATCCTGAAGAAGGGCCAAAATCTCCCCGTTCAGGTCACCAAGGAACCCATCAGCACGAAGGGCTGCCGGGTCACGGCGCAGATTTCCCTCCCGGGGCGGTTCCTGGTGTACATGCCGTACGCGTCCCGGGTCGGGGTGAGCCGCAAGATCGAAAGCCGCGAACAGCGGGGCCGGCTTCGCGAAATCGTCACCCGGCTGCTCCCGGAGGACGCGGGCGGTGTCATTGTCCGGACCGTGGCGGAAGGGGTCACCGAGGAGCACTTCAAGCGGGAGATCGACTCGCTGCTCGCCCAGTGGAAGAAGATCAAGCGGAAGCAGTTCTACGCCCGCCGGGCACCGGCACTGCTCCAGCGCGAGGCGAGCCTCACCCGCGGACTGATCCGGGACGTCTTCTCCGACAAGGTGGACGGCCTCTGGGTCGACTCGAAGGAGATCCACGGGGAGATCGACACCTACCTCGAGCAGGTGGACCCGGAGTTGATGACCCGGGTGCACGAATACGACGAGCCGGTCCCGCTGTTCGACAAGTTCGGGATCGAGGCGGAGATCAAGCGGCTCTTCAAACCGCGGGTGGATCTCCCGTCCGGAGGGTCCCTGGTGATCCAGCCGACCGAGGCGCTGGTCTCGATCGACGTGAACACCGGGCGCTACACCGGCAAGAAGGATCCCGAAAAGACCATCCTCAAGACGAACCTCGACGCGGCGCGCGAGATTGCCCGGCAGCTCCGGCTCCGGGACCTCGGCGGCATCATCGTCTGCGACTTCATCGACATGGAGTCGCGGGGGAACCGCGACCGCGTGCTGCAGGAACTCCGGACCCACCTGGGCCGCGACCGGGCTCGTACCAAGGCGCTGGCCGTGTCAGATCTGGGTCTCGTCGAAATGACCCGGCAGCGGGTCCGCTCCTCGCTCTGGGCCTCGATGACGACCGAGTGCCCGCACTGCACGGGTACCGGGCGGGTGTTCACGCCCGAGGTGGTGGCCCGC